>NZ_JADDRL010000221.1 GCF_021538895.1 Streptomyces olivochromogenes
GGGCGAGGGTGCCGGGGCGGTCGCGGGTCGCGTGCCGGAGCCGGTGGCGGTGGCAGCGGCGGGTGCCGTCGCCGCAGGGGTGGGACCGGGGTCGGTGGTCGGGGCTCCGGCGCCCTGAGCGGCGTGGGCGTGGGCGTGGGCGGGGGAGCCGCTGGGCGCCGTGCCACCGGGGTTGCCGGCGCCCTGAGCGGTGCCGTCGCCACCGGCCGCCGCGCCGGGAGCCGGGGCCGACGCCGACCGGGCGCCGTCCGCGGAACCGGCCGACGCGGCCGGTCGAGCGGGCCGGTCGTCGGCCGCGGCGGAACCACCGGCAGCGCCCGGCACGACCGCCGTCTCCTCGCCCTCTTCCTCCGCCGCACCACGAACCGCCCCCGGGCCACCGGCGCGCGCCGCCTCTCCCGAGGCCGGGCCGGCGGCGCGGTCCGTCCAGCTCAGTACGGCCCCGCACGCGTCGCAGAAGGACTGGCCCGGCTCTGCCCGGGTGCCGCACTCGGCGCAGTTCAGGGTGGTCATCTCTCCGGGGTCCTTTCAGCGGCGGTCACCTTGACCGTGTACGGCATGTGGGCGGGGCGGGCGGCCGAGACGAGGGCGTCCAGGCGGTGGTGGTCCGCCGGGCTCGGGTCGGGCAGGCGGAGCGTGACGTACAGATGGGGGCGGGGCTCACCGGGGAACGCGCCCAGCGGACGCGCGCTCCAGTCCGCGCCGCCGCTCTCGGAGACCTCCGGCGCCACGCCGAAGGCGAGCCGGACCGCCTCGGCAAGACCGCGCCGCGTGCCCCGTACCCGGTGCAGATACGCGGCGGCGGCCACGGCGGCCCGCAGCCGCGGATCCGGCTCGGTGCCGTCGGTCTCCGCGCCGACCCAGCCCGCCAGCCAGCGGGTGAAGTCGACCGGCGCGAGGGCCGGGTCGAAGTAGGCGGGCAGGCAGTCGAGGACGTTGTGGATCGGCGCGATCACCTCGTCGAGCCCGGCGACGAAGCGCTGCGCGAGATCGTCGTCGGCGAACACGGCGGGCAGCATGTCGGCGATCGGCGCGGAGGAACCGAGCCCGTCGATCGAGCCCCTCATCCCTCGGCCCCCGTCCCGTCGAGGAAGAGCGTCACGTTCCGTCTCCGATCACGCGGACGCGGTGGTCGTACGAGAACACCAGCGACGGCGCCGCCAGGTCGATCCGGTCCGTCGCCTCGCCGCGCTTGCCCGTCAGGGGGTCGGCGGGGTGCAGGGTGACCTGGTCGACCAGCTCCACGCCGGGCACCCGTTGCAGCACCGCGAACACCTCGCCCGACTGGACGGGTCGCCCGAACGGCCAGCCCCGGCCGTCCGCGCCGCCGGTCAGCGGATCGAGGTGGCGGTAGAGGGCGTCGTGCGCCTGGCGGCGCACCCGGTCGGTGTCGACGCCCCGGAACGCGTGCACGGTCGCGACCACGGTGACGCCCTGGTAGTACGGCGGCCCGACCGCGAGCCGGGTGCCGATCAGGCGCCGTTCGTCCAGGTGGCGGGTGATCCGGTCCAACAGGGCGTCGCCCGGGACCAGTTGCTCGAAGCGCAGTCGGCCGCCCGGGTCCGGGACCGCCTGCGGCACCACCAACACCCGTACCGCGTACGCCCCGTGCTCGCCCTCCTCGCCCTCCAGGCAGGTGATGCGCGCCGTCTCGGGGGCGGCCCTGCGGGCGAGTTCCTCGTAGTCGCGCAGGGTCACCGCGCGTTCCTGGGCGCGGAGGGTGATGGGGGCCCGGACCTTCGCCTCCTCCACCGTCTCCCCGTTCACACCGCCGCGCGCGGCCTCCCGGTTGACGACCTCCGAGACGTACGGGACGGAGGTGCGCAGCACCTGGACGGCGCCCCGGGCCACATTGCCCGCGCGGCCTCCGCCGGTGCGGTAGCGGCGGGCGCGGATCATCGCGCCCTTGGGGGCGACGGCGCCGTACTGGCGCAGGGCGCCGTCGGGTTCGCGCACCGACGGGCCGAAGGCGAGCTCGCCGGTGGCGGCGTCCAGGGTGAGGTGGCGGTCGTCGGGGCCGGAGGCGGCGAAGTGCGGGACCACCTGCCAGTCCTGCCAGCCCTCGTGCTCGGCGGTCTGCAGCAGGAGCGGCGGGTCGTCGCCGACCACGGGGGCGTGCGCCAGGCGCAGCCGCTGGCCGGGCAGGCCGGTCGACTCGCCGAGCGGCTCGTCGGACACCGTCTCGGCGTGGACCGCCGGGGCGGTGCCGCCCACCGTGAACGCCTCCACCGAGCGCACGGTCGGGGAGGTGGTGTAGAAGGGCTGGCCGGTCAGCGGCTCGGTGACGCGGCAGCGCAGCCAGCCCGCCTCCTGGCCGCCGGAGCGGGAGAGCACATGGCCGCCGGGGATGTGCAGGACGACCTCACCGGGGCGGTTGAGACCGCCCGTGCCGTCCCGGTCGACCTCGCACTCCTGCCAGCCGTCCTCCGTCCACGCCTCCCACACCAGCGGCGGCTGGCGCGGGTCGACGCCGACGCCGTCCACCCGGCTGTCCAGCTCCAGCGCCACCGCGCAGTGCGGCACGGCGGCGCTCAGCCCGAGCAGCATGCAGTCGCCGGGCTGCGGAGCCTCGGCGAAGCACAGCACGTCCTTGCCCTCGACGAGGTCGGTGGTCCGGTCGGTGACCGGCTCGCCCCGGTGCTGCACCACCAGATGCCGCAACGAACTGGGGACGACGGCGAGTTCGCGCTCGGTCGCGAAGACCACCGCCTCCTCGCTCTCGGTGCGCACGGTCGCCACCTCGGTGCCCACCGGCAGCAGTACCGCCTCCTCCTGCGGCGCGGACAGCCAGAACGTGACGTCCGTCCGGGCCGCCGACGGCGGGAAGAGCCGGATGCCGACCAGGTCCAGGAACGCCAGATGGTTCTTCTCCGGCACCCGGTTGAGCCGGTACACGATCTGGTCGGCCATGTGGGCGACCGTCTCGACGAGGGTGACGCCCGGGTCGGAGACGTTGTGGTCGGTCCACTCGGGCGCGCGCTGCTGGATGTAGCGCTTGGCGTCGTCGACGAACTGCTGGAAGCGGCGGTCGTCGAGGTTGGGGGAGGGCAGGGCCATCAGCGGTCGCTTTCGGAAGCCGTACCGGACGCCGTACCGGAGACGCCCGGCTCGTCGTGGGACGGAATGACGTAGAAGGGGAAGACGAGGGAGCGCGGGTTGTTGGTGCCGCGGATCGAGTAGCGGACGTCGATGAACAGCACGCCCTGCTCGGCGCCCGCGGTCACCTCGACGTCGTTGACCTCGATGCGCGGCTCCCAGCGGTCGAGGCTGGTGTGCACCTCGTGCTGGATGCGGCCCGCGGTGGCCTCGTTGACGGGCGCGAACACCAGGTCGTGGATGGCGCAGCCGTACTCGGGGCGCATCGGCCGCTCGCCCGGCGCGGTCGCCAGGATCAGCCGGATCGCCTCCTCGATCTCGCGCTCCCCGCTGACCAGGGCGATGCCCCCGGTCGGCCCGATGCGCAGGGGGAACGCCCACCCGGACCCGACGAACTGTTCGGCCATCAGCAGCTCACCCGCCTTCTTCCTGTCCGGGCCGTCACGGCAGCGGATACGGCTTGTTGTTGACCAGCACCACGCCCTGCAGCAGGAGGGTGGCGGCCCGGATGCCGACATTGGCCACGGAGTTGACCTGGAGGGTGCCGCCCGCGCTGATCATCGCGGCGCCCACCGCCTTGAGGTTGAGCGCGCCCATCGCGTCGACGGTGACCGCGCCGGTCAGCGACTTGAGGTTGACCAGGCCGCGGCCCTGGATGTCGAGCAGCCCGCCGCTCTTGATGGTCAGCTTGCGGGCCGCGCTGAGCGTGAGGTCCGTGCCGGCCTCCACCGACACCGACCGGCTGCCCTTGATGCTGACCGTCCCCTTGCTGTCGACGGTGATCTCGGTCCGGGTCCGGTCGAGGTTGATGACGAGTTTGTCGTCGCCGGTGGTCACCCGTACGCCCTGCTTGCGGCCGCCGGTCTTCTGGCTCAGCAGGTCCATGCGGTTGCCGTCCCGGTCGGACAGCGTGTGCCGGGCCGCCCGGCGCCGGGCGCCGTCGTGCAGCGGTACGTCCTTGACCGGGGTCGGGACGTCCTTGCCGTTGTACAGGCCGCCGATGACGTACGGATGGTCGAGGGCACCGCGGTCGAAGGAGACCAGCACCTCGTCGCCCACGTCGAGCGGGAAGACGGAGCCGCCGTCCTTGCCGCCCCACTGCACCACCCGCGTCCAGTCGCTGACGTAGGTGTCGTCCAGCCAGGGGAACTGGAGCTTGACCCGCCCCTGCTTGAGCGGATCCTGCACATCGGTGACCAGCGCGTTGACGGTTCCGGGCAGCCGCAGCCCGCTGCCCGTCCCGCCGCCGGAGGCCAGCCCGTACAGCGAACGCCACTGCCGTCCGCTGACGGTGACCCAGGCCTCGTAGTGCTTGCCGTCGCCGAAGACGTGCCGCACGGAGGTGGCGGTGTACTTGCCCTCGAAGGGCGCGCCCACGTCGGCGAGGGTGACGGGCAGGCCCGGCCGCAGCTTCGGCGTGCCGCGCGCGACCACCTCCAGCTCGGCGAAGGAGGAGGTGACGTCGTCGGCGAGGGCCTCGGCGGCGAACTTCACCTCCGACTGCCGGTCGTACGGCGTCTGCGCGTCGAGCAGCTTGGCCGTACCGAACTTCTTCGCCACCTCACCGGGTGTGGTGCCGATGCTGATGCCCGGGTTGGAGATCGCCGGCGCGGTGGCCGTGAGCTTCTTCTTCGTGGTCACGTCCCAGCCGCGGGTCTCGACCGAGCCGACCTGTTCGGCGGAGGTGACCGCGGCGCGCAGCCGCAGGATGTCGGTGCCCGCCTCCAGCACGAAGGGGCTCTTCTCGCCGGGCGTGCTCACCGGCGGCGCCCCCGAGGCGGGGTCGGGCCGCACGAACTGGAACTTCCCCTTCGCGTCGACCGACATGACCATCTCGTTCTCGTCGGCGAGCCGGGCGAGGAAGTCCCAGTCGCTGACGTTGGCCTGGCTGATGAACTCGTACACCGTCTTCGTCGACTGGATCCGCCCGACCGGCACCCCGTCCTGGGCGGCCAGCTTGCGGGCGATGTCGGAGGCGCTCTGGTTGCGGTAGGCGGCCACCCGGCGCCGGCGCATCAGCCGGTGGCCGAGGTCGTAACCCCGGATGACGGTGAACGTGCCGGTGCCGTCGTAGTCGGCCTCCAGTCCGCACACCTCGCCGGTCAGCAGCGGGTCGGAGGCGCCCTTGCCGTCGGCCACGGGCGCGAGGACCACGGGCGTGCCGAACTTCACCTTCAGCTTCCCGAGGAGCAGCCGGTACGGGTCGCGGAAGGTGAGCCGGAAGGCGGCGGGCACCCCCAGCCCTTGGTCCACCCAGCCCTCCACCAGCAGCGGGGCGAAGTCCGAGGGCAGTGGACTGCCGCCGATGGTGACCTCGATGACGCTCGAAAAGGCGGACGCCACCATCAGAAACGCACCTCCTCGGCGGCCGGCAGGACCAGCTCGACACCGGAGGGCAGCCGGCCCGGGTCGTCGATGCCGTTGGCCTCGGCGATCGCCCGCCAGGCGGAGGCCTCCCCGTACTCCCGCCAGGCGAGGGACTGCAGCGAGTCCCCGGCGACCACCCGGTGCACCCGCTGGGCGGTCAGCGCGCCCGACGTCGGGTTCTGCCCCTTGGTCTTGCTGGGGATCTCGTGCAGCCGCACCTGGCAGACGGCGCGGATGGGCACGCCGGTCGTGCCGAACAGGGAGTAGTTCGCCTCGACACTGCTGACGTACGAGGTGAACCGGGCCGTGGAGAAGGACCCCCACTGGAAGACCACCCAGGGCGGCGAAGGCTGCTTGGCCGCGATGCTCTTACTCGTCACCTCGCAGCACTCCAGCAGCGACTCCACCTTCTTCAGCACGGTGTTGCTGCCGGGCTCGTCGGACGAGTCCAGGAAGATCTCCACCGTCATCTCGCGCGGCTCGGGACCCATGAACTCCGGTACGGAGCCGTCGCGCACGGCGGCCGTCGGCGTCACCTTCCACTGCGCGCGCCGCCCCAGCGACAGCTGCGCCGGGTTGAAGTCGAACCCGAACGACTTGATCAGTCCGCCCGGGGTGGTGCTCGTCCCGACGGGCGGTTCGTGGATCGCGAGGGTGGCGCGGACCAGACTCTTGCCGGCGCCGCCGCCCCTGCCTCCCTTGGCCATGACGGTCCTCCCTTCCCTTCCCTGCCCTCGTCAGTCCGTGAAGCCGTGGTGGGTGATCTCCAGGACCTCCGTGGCGACACCCGGGCTGGCCGGGTCCAGGGACGGCCCCTGCCAGCTCACCGGCAGCACGTCGATCAGCCCCCACCGGGCGACCTCCGAACCGTCGGCGCGCAGCGCCGCGATCTGCGCGGTCGGCCGGGTCACGCCGGTGGTCACGGAGGAGATCCACTTGGCGACCTTGGCCGTGTCCGGGGTGAGCGGGCGGGTCAGGCGGATCGTGGAGAAGGTGACCCGGGACGGGAGCTGCCAGACGAAGCCGTTGTTGCCGCCCTCCTGGCGGTGCTCGATCTCCACCGTGGACGACAGTCCCTCGCACCCGTTGAAGTAACCGAGGCTCTCCCCGTCGATCGTCAGCGTGAAGAAGATGGTGGAGCCCGGGTCGAGATCGCGGGACATCGAGGGGCCTTTCTGGGAGTCGGTTCAGGTGTTCAGTTCCGGGGATCGCGCAGCCGCCCGATCCGCTCCCGGTCCAGCCGCAGTTCGGTCCGCAGCAGCCGGGTGATCCGCCCGGTCAGCCGATGTGTCAACTCGTCGAGCTGAAAGTCGGTCAGCGCCCGGGGGTCGAAGGCGCCCCGCGGCACTTCCGTGTAGGCCGGGGGGCCCATCTCGGGGTGCGCGTCCATCGGCGGCGGGCCACCGGTTCGCCCGGACCCGGCCACGGAACGGGCGGTGGTACGCGGCGGGTTGTGCGGAGGGTTG
>NZ_JADDRL010000222.1 GCF_021538895.1 Streptomyces olivochromogenes
TGGCAGCTGATCGACTTCGGCTACGCCGACATCGGCGGCCCGTCGACGGTGCTGACCGCCGTGGGCTTCGGGCTGGCGGGGTGGTGGGCGCTGGCCGGGGACGGCGCCGAGGGACGTGCCGGGACGGGACGCGGCGGCACCGGAACCGCACGGGACGACGCCGGGAACGGACTGGGCGGCGGCGGGACGGGGCTCGGTGGCGGCGGGCGCGGACTCGGCCGTGGCGACCGGGGTTTCGGGGATGACGGTGGTGTCCGGGAGGCCGTGGTCCGATGACGGTGTCCCCTTCGCACAGCTCACACGCTCCCGACCCGGAAGCCGACGACGCGGCGGGCGTGCCGCCGACCCGGGGTGGGGCGGGTGCCGAGGCCGGGGTGGAGGCCGGCGAAGGTGCCGGGTCCGCCACCGCCCAAGTCGCCCCGTCCGCCCCGGTCTCGCGTGGGTTTCTGGCGCGGGCCACCCTCATCACCGCGTCCCTCTCGGTCGCGGGGGCGCTGCTCGGGCTGGTTCGGGATCAGTCGCTCGCCCGGTTGTTCGGGGCGGGGCGGGACACGGACGCCTTTCTGGTCGCCTGGACCGTGCCGGAGTTCGCGGCCACCCTGCTCATCGAGGAGGGACTGGCGTACGCGCTGATCCCGGCGTTCAGCCTGGCGCTGGCCCGCCGCGCCCAGGGCGCCCCCGGCAACCCCGTCCGCTCGCTGGTCGCCGGCACGCTCCCGAAGCTGTCGCTGGCCTTCGTCGCGGTGTCCGCGGTGCTCATCGGTGCCGCCCCGCAACTGGTCGCGCTGCTGGCGCCGGGCCTGCCCGACCCCGCTCTCGCCGTCGACTGCACCCGGCTCACCGCGACCTGCGTGCTGACCTTCGGGCTCGCCGGCTACTGCAGCGCGGCCCTGCGCGCACACCGCCGCTTCCTCGCGCCGGCGGCGATCTACGTCGCCTACAACACCGGCATCATCACGACGATGTTCGTCCTCGGCGGCCGCTGGGGGGTGCGCGCGGCGGCGCTCGGCGTCGCGATGGGCGGCCTCCTGATGATCGCCGTACAACTTCCCTTCCTGTGGCGGAGGCTGGGCCGTACCGCGACACCCGCCCCGGCCGGTGACACGGCCGCCGGGGCACAGCCCGTGGGCGTGGCCCTGATCGCCACCGTGCTGCTGTTCGCCCTGTGCCGCCAGTCCCAGGTGTTGATCGAACGCTTCCTCGCCTCCCCCCTCCCGCCGGGCGCCATCTCCCACCTGAACTACGCCCAGAAGGTGGCCCAGATCCCGATGACGCTCTCGCTGATGCTGTCTACCGTCACCTTCCCGGTGGTGTCGCGGGCGCTCGCCGAGGGCGACACCGAGCGGGCCCGCACCCGGGTGGAGCGCGATCTGGCGCTGGCCTCGACCCTGGTGCTCGGCGGCGCCGCGGTCGTCGTGGCCTGCGCCCCGCAGATCGTCGAACTCCTCTTCCAGCGGGGCGCGTTCACGGCCCGGGACACGGCCGCGACCGCACAGGTGATGCGCGTGTACGCGCTCGGGCTGCTCGGCCAGACCCTCACCGGCGCGCTGGTCCGCTCCTACTTCTCGGCGGGCCGGGCCACCTGGTACCCGGTCGGCGCGATGGCCGCGGGCATCGCCGTGACCGCCTGGGCCGGCGCCCTGGCCGTGGGCCCCTGGGGCGTCACCGGGATCGCCGCCGCCAACGCCCTGGGCATCACCCTCACCGCCGCGCTCCTGCTGGCCGGCATACGCGACGCCGGACACGCCACCCCGCGCGGCGTCGCGATCCGTACCGGGACCGTGCTGCGCGAGCTGAGCCGCCCGTTGTGGGCCGCCGCCGTCGCCACGGCCGCCGGGGCGGTCGCCGCCGCGGCCTTCCCCGCTCCGCCGGCCGGTCTCGCCGCCGGCGCCCTGACCACGGCCGCCGTGTTCGTCCTGCTCGGCCGGGTCCTGGGCGCCCAGGGCTTCGCCCCCGCGCTGCGTTCCCTCCGTTTCCTCCGTACCGTCATCCGAAGGGTCGCCCATGGCCGCTTCCGCTGATCACCCCCGCGTCGCCCGCCGCGGCGCCCCGCGCCCGGGCCCGGTCCCCTGGATGGCGATGTACCACTCGGTGGGCGACCGCTCCTGCGACCCGTACCGGATCACGGTCACCCCCGACCGCCTCGACCAGCAGCTGGCCTGGCTGCGCCGGCGCGGCCTGCGGGGCGTCTCGGTGGCCGAGCTGCTCGCCGCCCGCGCCCGCGGCGAGGCGCGCGGCCTGGTGGGGCTGACCTTCGACGACGGGTACGCCGACTTCCTCGACCACGCCCTTCCGGTGCTGCGTCGCCGGAACTGCAACGCCACCCTGTTCGTCCTGCCGGGCAGGCTCGGCGGGGACAACGCCTGGGACGTACTCGGCCCGCGCAAGCCGCTGCTGACCGCGGACGGCATCCGCCGGGCCGCCGCCGAGGGCGTGGAGATCGGCTCGCACGGCCTCACCCACGTCGACCTCACGCGCGCGGACGACCTCACGCTGAAGGCCGAGACCGTCGAGAGCCGGGCGGCCCTGGCGGAGCTGACCGGCATGCCGATCGAGGGCTTCTGCTATCCGTACGGCACGGTCGACCGGCGCGCCGTCGACGCCGTACGGGACGCCGGATACACCTACGCGTGCGCCATCGACCCGCGCCCCCTGAGCGGCCTCCACGCCCTCCCCCGAGTGCACATCGGGCAGAACGACACCGCCGTACGCCTCCTCCTCAAGTACCGGCTGCACCGGCTGCGCCGCCGTCCCGTCGAGGGGCTGCGGTGAGGGCCCTGCACATCATCACCGGCCTCGGCACCGGCGGCGCCGAGCAGCAACTGCGGCTGCTGCTCGGCCATCTGCCGGTGCAGAGCGACGTCGTGACGCTCACCAATCCGGGCCCGGTCGCCGAAGGGCTGGCCGCCGACGGCGTGCGGGTGGTCCACCTCGGCATGACCGGCAATCGCGACCTGACCGCGCTGCCCCGCCTGGTCCGGGTGGTCCGCCAGGGCCGCTACGACCTCGTCCACACCCACCTGTACCGGGCCTGCCTGTACGGCCGGATCGCCGCCCGGCTCGCCGGGGTCCGCGCGGTCGTCGCCACCGAACACTCCCTGGGCGACTCGCAGATGGAGGGCCGACGGCTGACGGCGGGCGTGCGCGCGCTGTACCTGGCCGGGGAGCGGCTGGGCCGGACGACCGTCGCCGTCTCCGCCACGGTCGCCGACCGCCTGGAACGCTGGGGCGTGCCCGGCCGGCGCATCGAGATCGTGCCCAACGGCATCGACCTGGCCCGCTTCCGCTTCGACCCGGTGCGCCGCCTGCACACCCGCCGCCGGCTCGGCCTGCCCGACGAGGCGTACGTCGTCGGCGGCATCGGACGCCTCACCCCCGGCAAGCGCTTCGACGTGCTGATCCGGGCACTCGCCCGGCTCCCCGCCGACTGCCGGCTGCTGCTGGTCGGCGGCGGCCCCGAGGAGAGCGCCCTGCGCGCCGTCGCCCGCGAGGCGGGGGTCGCCGACCGGGTGCTGTTCACCGGCGAGCGGCCCTACGCCCCGGACGGCTCCCCCGGCCCCGACCTGCCGTCCCTCACCTCGGCCATGGACGTGCTCGCCTCCCCCTCCCCGGAGGAGGCCTTCGGACTCGCGGTCGTCGAGGCGCTGGCCGCCGGACTCCCGGTGCGCTACGCCTCCTGCCCGGCCGTCGAGGACCTGCCGCCCGCCGCCGCCCCGGACGCCCGCCGGGTCCGCGGCGGCCCCGACGAGTACGCCCGCGCGCTCGCCGCGACCCACGCCGCCGGGCCCGGCCCCCGTACCGCCCCGGACGCCGCCCGCCACTACTGCGCCACCCGCAGCGCCGCCCGGCTCATGGACGTCTACACGGCGGCCGTCGCCGGCGGGATCCCTCCGACCCGATCCCCTCAGGGAGTCAGTTCCCCATGACCGAGAACACCAGCAGACAGCGCCGCGCCGCCCGCTTCCCGCGTGCGGTCCCGCCCTGGTCACTGCTCGCGGCCGGTGCCGTCCTCGGCGGCGTGCTCGGCGGCGCGTACGGGATGCTCAGGACGCCGACGTACACGGCCACCAGCTACCTCGTCGTCGTACCGACCGAGAGGTCCGACCCCGCCGACGCGCTGGGCTTCGCGCAGGCCTACGGGCGGGTCGCCACGCAGCTCGCCGTGCTCGGGGACGCGCAGCGGTGGGCGGGGGTGCCGGTGAGCACGCTCCAGAGCAGCGTGCGGACGCAGACCTCGCCGGACGCGCCGATGGTCTCGGTCTCGGCGACCTCCGCCCGCCCGGACCGGGCCCGGGACATGGCCAACGCCGTCGCCCGCTCCCTGACCCGGCACGCCGACGCCACCAAGAGCGGCACGCACGTAGAACTCCTGCAGTTCTCCCGCGCCGTCGAGCCCACCACGCCGACCTCGGCCTCCCCGGAGGTGACCGGCCTGGTGGGCGCGAGCGCGGGCGGGCTGCTGGGCGGCCTGGTGCTCCTGGTACGGCCCCGGCGCGCCCCGGAGGAAGGGATTCCCCGCGCGGTGACCGTGCCCGCCCCGGCCGTCGCCGCCGACGCGCACCGACACCTGTGACGACGCACGCCCCCGCCGCGACCCGCACCATCGAGCTGGTCACCGACGACCGCGCCTTCGCCGCACTGGCCCCGGCCTGGGACCGGCTGTACCGGCGGTGCGCGGCGGCGACCCCGTTCCAGAGCCACGCCTGGCTGTACTCGTGGTGGCTGTCGTACGGCAGACCGGGACGGCTCCGGCTGGTGCTGGTGCGGTCCGGCGGTGAACTGGTGGCCGCCGCACCGCTGATGCTCGTGCTCCGCCCCCTGCCCACGCTGGTGCCGCTCGGCGGGGCGATCTCCGACTACGCGGACGTGCTGCTCGACGACACGGCCGGCTGGCAGGCCGTGGCCACGCTCACCGAGGGGCTGTCGGCGGCCGCCCGCACCGCGCTGATCGACTTCCGCGAGGTACGACCGGGCGGCGCGGTGGAGCGGGTCTTCGACCGCTGGAACGGGCCGCGCCGCCGGGTGTGGGACTCGGTGTGCCTGGAGCTGCCCGCCGTCCCCATGGACGAGTTGGTCTCCCGGCTGCCCCCGGGCAAGGCCCAGCGGGTGCGGGCCAAGCTGCGCAAACTGCGGGCGCTGGGCGTGGAGCGGCACGTCGTGCGCCCGGACGGGGTGGACGCGGCGCTGCGCCGGCTGCTGGAGCTGCACCGGCTGCAGTGGCAGGGGCGGAAGGTGACGTCCGAGCACCTGCACCACCGCTTTCGCGAGCATCTGGTGCGGTCGGTGGGGCCGATGGTGCGCTCCGGGGACGCGGTGGTCACCGAGTTCCGGCTCGACGACGAGGTGGTGGCCGTCGACCTCACGCTGCTGTCGCGGCGCCTGGCGGGCGGCTATCTGTACGGCGCCGACCCGCGCCTGCGGGAACGCAAGGCGGATGTCGCGGTGATGCTGCTGGACGCCTGCGCCGAGCACATCGGCACGGGCGGCCACGGCACGCTGAGCCTGCTGCGCGGCAACGAGCCGTACAAGCAGCACTGGCGCCCCGAACCGGTCGCCAACCAGCGGCTGTTGCTGGCCCGGCGGCGCACCGCCCCGTTGCTGTCGGCGGCGCTGTGCGACGCCGCCGCGCGGCAGCGGGGCAAGACGGTCCTGCGGCACTGGAAGGAGCGCTTGGGGGGCGGCGGTACCTGACCCGGACTGCGGTCCCTGTCCCGGGCGCCGCCACCCGGCGGCACTACCCGTCGTGGGACCATCGATTGACGGGGACGCACAGCTTCCCGCCGAGCCAGTCCTCCAGCCAGTCCCCGAGGTCCACCGGCGAGCACTCGGCCGGGGACTGCGGGGTCGGCTCGTCGGTACGGCTGCCGGACAGGACGGACCGGTAGACCTCGGACGACTCGGGGTTGGCCCGGCACTGCCACACACCGTGCGGGCAGTAGTCGGTCACCGTGTTGTACAGCGGCCTCTGCTCGTCCATCCAGGCGAGCATGCGCCGTACGTACTCGGCGTTGTCGCCGTTGCGGAAGAGCCCCCATTCCGGATACGAGATGGGCTTGCCGTGGGCCTTCGCGAAGTCCACCTGATGCTGCAGGCCGTAGGGCTCACTGACCTGCTCGTCGAACGACAGCCCGGCCGGCTGGTCGTAGGAGTCCATGCCGATGATGTCGACCGTGTCGTCCCCGGGGTAGCACTCCGTCCAGGGAACGGCGTCCCGGCCACGGCTCGGCGCGAAGTCGAACCGGAACTTCTGCCCGGGCACCGACCGCATGGCGGTGACGATCCTGTTCCAGTACGCCTTCCAGGCCTCCGGGTCCGGCCCGCAGCGGTGGGTGTAGGTGATGCCGTTCATCTCCCAGCCGAGCACGACGATCGTGTCCGGCACCCGCAGCTCCACCAGCCGTTCGGCCAGGGTCCGGAAGTGCTGGTCGAACTGCCCGTCGGCGCCCTGTCGCAGCAGTTGGCGGACCTCGTCGTCGGAGAGGTCGTCCTCGTTGCGCTCCATCATCGGCACGTTGAGGACGAGCATCCGGTCGTCCTTCTGGCGCCGCCACTGCGCCCAGGGGTCCAGGAAGCCGGGCTCCCCCTCGATGTCGCTCCAGTGATTGCCCGGCAGATACGTGTGGGCGACCCGCAGCTCGGTCCCGCCCAGCCACTGGCTCATCTCGGCCATTTGGGAGAGGCCCAGGG
>NZ_JADDRL010000223.1 GCF_021538895.1 Streptomyces olivochromogenes
GCCGATCGACGAGCCGACCCCGCTGGAACGGTTCCTGACCGCCCGGTGGGGTCTGCACGTGGCGTGGCACGGCCGTACCGCTCATCTGCCCAACGAGCATGCGCCGTGGCCACTGCGGCGGGCCGAACTGCTGGCCCTCGACGACGGGTTGGTCACCGCCGCCGGGCTGCCGGCCCTGTCCGGCCCGCCGGTGAGTGTGCTCTACTCCCCCGGGGTCGCCGTACGGTTCGGGACCCCGGCGCTGCTTGCGCAGCCGTCAAGTCGCGTTCGCTAGAACGCACTTGGCCGTCCGCACTCACCTGGTGCCCATCGGTGTACCGCCCGGCTTCTCGGGCCGCACCGCGCACAGGGCCCAGATGACGAAGCCCGAGAAGGCGATCATCACGATCGACCAGACCGGGGAGTACGGCAGGTCGAGGAAGTTGGCGATGATGATCAGGCTCGCGATGGCCACGCCGCCGATCCGTGCCCACATCGGTGCCTGGAAGAGGCCGATGCCGACCACGACGGCGATCGCGCCGAGGATGAGATGGGTCCAGCCCCAGCCCGTCAGGTCGAATCTGAAGACATAGCTGGGGGTGCTGACGAAGACGTCGTCCCGGGCGATCGCCATGATGCCGCGGAAGACGTCGAGCACGCCGACGATGGTCAGCATGACGGCGGCGAAGGTCACCATGCCTTCGGCCCAGGCCACCTTCTGGCCCTCGGGCGGTTGGTGTGTAGCGGTCATCGCTCTGCCTCATTTCCTTTCGTGCGGCCCCGTACGGCCCGCCGGAGTGCCCGGCGGTCAGCCCAGGACCTTGGCCTTCGCCCGCTGGAACTCCTCGTCCGTGATGTCGCCCCTGGCGCGGATCTCGGACAGCTTGGCGAGCTGGTCGACGCTGGTGGGCGCGGCCTGCGGGCCGGCGGTCTCCCGGATGTACTGGTCGAACTCCGCCTTCTGCGCGCGGGCCTGGGCCACGTCGCGGCTTCCCATGCCCCTGCCCCGTGCGATGACGTAGACGAGGACGCCCAGGAAGGGCACCACGAGCACGAGGAGGAGCCAGCCCGCCTTGGCCCACCCGCTGATCGAGTCGTCGCGGAAGATGTCCACGATGACCCGGAAGAGCAGGATGAACCACATGATCCACAGGAAGAACCAGAGCATGGTCCAGAAGGCGCTCAGCAGGGGATAGTCGTAGGCGAGGTATGTGTGCACGGCCACTGCTCTCCTCCTCGGTCGCGGGTGGACACCCCGGTGGCTGTCCGGCCCACCTCAGCGTCCGTGTCACGGTCTTTCGGCGCCTCACCCGGGAAGGGTGATCGTCACGGGCGTGCGCCGGCGGCTCACCCCGTGGTGGCGGGACGGTCCGCCGAGCGGGCCTCGGCCTCCTTGCGGAGCGCGGACCGCAGGGCGAACGCCAGCACCAGCTCCGCCACTCCGAGCAGGACCAGCCACAGCCCGAGCAGCCGGGTCAGGACGACGGCGGACTCGGTCGGCAGGGCGAGCACCACGATCCCGGCGGCGACCCCGAGCGCGCCCGCGGCGAACAGCACGCCCCGGTGCGGAAGGCCCTTGACGGAGATCGCGCTGTAGAGGGTCAGCATGCCGGACACCAGCCAGGTCGCGCCGACGATCAGCGACAGCGCGGCGATGGTCTGCAGCGGGTGACGCAGGCACAGCACACCGGCCACGACGAACAGCGCCGCGAGCAGGAGGCGGGCGAACCGCTCGCCGTGCGAGGCCGGGGCGAAGACCGAGACGAACCGGAACACACCGCTCAGCAGCAGGTACAGGCCGATGATGACCGCCAGGACGTGCAGGGTCTCGTCCGGCCAGACCAGCACCAGGATGCCGGGGACCAGGGTGACGAGTGCCGAGCCCAGTGCCCAGAGCCAGGAGCCGCCGACGGCGGCCAGCACCGCCATCGGCTCGCCCTCCGGTCCGAAGACCGTGTCGTCGGGGGTCCGGTCGGGGCCGACACGCGAACGGGGCGGTTCGGTCATGGCTCCTCCTCGCCGGATCGGTGCGGCCGGTGCGGAACCCCCGACGCCACGGTGTGGAGGGACCGCTCCGGGGCTCAGCCTCCTCCGCCTCGCCCCGGTCTGGATCACCCGCCACGGGTGAGCCGTCCGGGGCTTCCCGAGAGTGCAGTGGGGCCATGACGTCCCTCAGCACCCTCCCCTCTCCCCTGTCGGCCACCGCGAGGGCACAGGCCGGCCGGGAGGCCCGCGGGCGGGTGCCGCGCACGGCCCACGCCGGGTTCACCCCGGACGAGCGCCGGCCCGACCCCGTCGACGTGATCGAGCGGCAGTCCGCGCTGCGCGTGCCCGAGCTCGTGCCGATCCGCTACGGCCGCATGCTGGAGTCGCCGTTCCGTTTCTACCGCGGGGCCGCCGCCATCATGGCGACGGATCTGGGGGCACTCCCGGACACGGGCCTGAAGGTCCAGCTGTGCGGGGACGCCCATCTGCTGAACTTCCGGCTGCTGGCCTCCCCGGAGCGCCATCTCGTCTTCGACATCAACGACTTCGACGAGACCCTGCCGGGGCCCTTCGAGTGGGACGTGAAACGGCTGGCGGCCAGCTTCGCCATCGCCGGCCGCGCCAACGGGTTCCCGGTGCGGGTGCAGGACGCTCTCGTCCAGGAGTGCGTGCAGTCCTACCGGCGCCGGATGCGCGAGCTGGCCGGGATGCGCACGCTGGACGTCTGGTACGCGCGGGACGACGCGCGCCGGATGCAGTCGCTGTTCGACTCGCCGCCGAGCAAGGAGGCCAGGCGGCGCATCGCCGAGGCCTCGGCGCAGGCCCGTACCCACACGCAACTGCAGGCCTTCGCCAAGCTGACCCAGGTCACGGCCGAGGGCCGGCGGTTCACCGCGGACCCACCCCTGATCACCCCCATGCGCGCGGTGGCGGGCGACACGTCCTACGGCCTGGAGGAGAAGGACCTGCAGGCGATGCTGGAGCACTACGCCCGCAGCCTGTCGTCCGAACGCCGGCATCTGCTGCGGAACTACCGGCTGGTGGACATGGCACGCAAGGTGGTGGGCGTGGGCAGCGTCGGCACGCGGTGCTGGATCCTGCTGCTGCTCGGCCGGGACGTCGACGATCCGCTGGTGCTGCAGGCCAAGGAGGCGCAGGACTCGGTGCTGGGCCCCTTCGCCGGTGGCGAGGGGTACGACAATCAGGGGCGCCGGGTGGTGTCCGGGCAGCGTCTCATCCAGTCCGCCAGCGACATCTTCCTGGGCTGGACCCGTGAGACGGGCATCGACGGACAGGCCCGGGACTTCTACGTGCGTCAGCTGCGGGACTGGAAGGGCATCGCGCGTCCCGAGACCATGGACCCGGATCTGCTGGCCCTGTTCGGCCAGTTGTGCGGGGCCGGCCTGGCCCGGGCGCACGCGCGTTCCGGGGATCCGGTGGCCATCGCGTCCTACCTCGGCGGCAGCGACCGCTTCGACCGGGCGCTCATCTCCTTCGCCCAGGCCTACGCCGACCGGAACGAGCGGGACTTCGCGGCGCTGGGCGAGGCCGTACGGGCGGGCCGGGTCACCGCCAGGTCGATGTGAGTGCCGCTGTTCGACGCGCTCACTCCGGCAGCCGGCGCATCTCCAGGACGTGCAGGCCGAGCGACTGGAGCCGGGCCAGCAGCCCGTACAGGTGCGCCTCGTCCACGACGGGGCCGAACAACAGGGTCTCGTCGGACACGACCACATGGTCGAGCTCGGGAAAGGCTTCGGCGAGCGTCTCCGACAGGCGTCCGTCGATGCGGAACTCGTACCGCATGAGCTGCTCTTTCCGCGGGTGGCGTGTGCGCAGGCGAACTGTGCCCTCCCCACGATCGTCCGTCGTCGCGGGCCGTGCGGCCTCACCCGGCACAGGTGAACCGGCGGGGTCGTCCGGGCGGATCGCGCGGGAGTCCGTCACAGCAGTCCGAGTTCGCGGGCCCGGCGTACCGCGTCGCCGCGCCGGTTCACCGAGAGCTTGCGGTAGACGCTCTTGAGGTGAGTCTTGACCGTGTTGACGGACACGTACAGGTCCGCGGCGATCTCCTCGGTGGACATCAACTGGGCCAGCCGGCGCAGGACGTCGCGTTCGCGCGCGCTGAGTTCCTCGACCACCGGCGCGTACGGCTCGGTGGCGGCAGCCGCCCGGGGCGTGGCACCGGTGAGCCACTCGCCGGCCGCCTCCCGGACCGGGGGGCCTGCGAGGACCGGGCGGATCCACGGTCCGGCGGCGCGGAAGGGGCGGCGCAGGCGGTCGCGCCGGCCGTCGTGCAGGGCCTGGACGACGAGCCGTCGGGCGCCGGCGGTGTCGCCCGCGCGGGCGGCGGCCTGGGCACGCACCAGGGTGGCCGGCACGGTGAGCGAGGGACCACAGCGGCCACCGGCGGGCAGACCGTCGAGGAGGTCCAGGGCCTTGGCGCCGTCCCCGGCCTCGACCCGGGCCCGCGCGGCCGCCACAGCGCAGGCGGGGTGCCGCTCCGCGGCGGGTTCCAGTACCTTCGCGGCCGCGTCCGGACGGCCCTCGGCGAGGTGGGCCGCGGAGGTGACCAGGGCCGCCTGGTCCTCGGCCCAGGGCGAGGGGACCACCGTGCCGACGTCCGGTCCGGCGGCGTCCACGGCGGCCTGGAAGCGCCCGCGGGCCAGCAGCAGCCGCGACTCCGCGAGGGCGCGGCAGGCCGCCAGTACCGGGTCCTGCGCGCCGTCGCGGGGACCGGTCGTCTGGTCGATCAGGGCCTGCGCCGCGTCCAGTTCGTCGCGTTCGACGGCCACGGCGGCCAGCACGAGCCGCGCGAGGTCGGAGCGCGAGGGCGGCGGCACCCCGTGCCGGTCGGCCGCCTTCAGCGCGGTGAGCGCCTTCTTCTCCGCCCGGCCCGTCCAGCCGTCCAGACAGTCGATCAGGGCGAGCAGGCCGAGGGACTCCTGGCGGGGCAGCGCCGTGGCGGCGCCGCCGGGGCTGTTCACCGCCTCGGTCAGCACGGTCCGGGCCTCGTCGAGGCGTCCGGCCCACAGGCGGGTCGAGCCGAGGTGGGTCAGCAGCAGCGCGGTGAGTTCGGGGTGCCGGTCCAGGCGTTCGGCGGGCAGGGCCCGGCGCAGGTCGTCGGCGACGCCGGCCGCCCACTCGGCCCGTGCCGGGGCACCGGTGAGCCGGGCGGCGACTGCTTGCAGGAAGGCGCAGCTCAGCTGGGCCGGGACGGGGTCGGCACCGTCCGTGGTCAGCTCGTGCTCGGCGCGCCTGAGGTGGGCCAGGCCGTGGTCGAGGTCCAGGTCGGCCAGTTCGCGGGCCGCGAGGACGAGGTTCGCGGCCGGGCCGTCGGCTCGCGGCGGCATACGGGAGAACAGCGCGGCCAGGTCGTCGGAGCGCAGGCCGGTGAACAACTCGCCGATCGCCAGGTCGTCGACGAGGGCGCCGGAGGTGAACTCCCAGTCGCCCGCGGCCGCGCCGTGGGCGAGCGCCTCGGCGAGCGTGCCGGAGCCGGCGAGCCAGCGGGCGGCCCGGCGGTGCAGTTCGGTCTCCAGCCCCGGGTGGCGGACCCGCAGATGGGCCCGCAGGATCTCGGCGAACAGGGGGTGCAGGCGGTACCAGGCGTGCCCGAGGGGTTCGACGAACGCGTTCTCCCGGCGCAGCCGGTCCAGGATGGGTCCGGCGTCGGTCCGGCCGGTCAGGGCGTCCGCGAGTCCGGGCCTGAACCGCTCGACCACGCTCACGCGCAGCAGCAGGTCCTGGGTCTCGGGCGGCTGCCGCTTGAGCACCTCGGCCAGCAGGAAGTCGGCCACCGGGCTGCGGTCCGCGTCGCACTCCTTCAGACAGAGCTCGGGGTCCGCGCTGCGCTGGGCGGCCAGCGCGCACAGGCACAGTCCGGCGGCCCATCCCTGCGTACGGCGCACCAGCGCGTCCGTCGTGTCCGGTGGCAGCCGCAGGCCGTGGGTCTCCAGCAGGGCGGCCGCCTCCCCTTCGGTGAAGGCCAACTCCGCGCCCCGGATCTCGGTGATGGTGCCGGCGGCCCGATGACGGTGCAGCGGGAGGAGGGGCTCACTGCGGGTGACCAGGATCAGCCGCAGGCCCGGGCCGGCGTGGTGGAGCACGAACTCCAGCTGTTCGGCGATCTCCGGGTCGGTCACGCGCTCGAACTCGTCGAGGACCAGGATCGCGGGCATGTCGCGGCCACTGAGGTCGGCGGCGAGGCGGGCCGGCAGGGCATGGTCGACACGGCTCGCGTGGGCCGGGAATCCGATGCCGGACGACAGCCGGGTGCCGGCCACGCGCAAGGCGTGCAGCAGGTAGGCCCAGAACACGCCGGGCGCATGGCCGCCCGACTCGGCGGTGAGCCAGGCGACCGGCTGCCCGAGGCGCGCCGCCCAGTCGGCGACCAGCACGGTCTTGCCCGACCCTGCCGGTCCGTCGACCAGGGTCAGCGGGGTGGCGAGCCCCTGGTCCAGGCGTCCGAGGAGGCGCTCGCGGCGCAGGAACGTGGCCGGCCGTTCGGGCGGGACGAACCGGGTACCGGGGAAGGGGCCCCCACGGGCGTCGGCACGCACGCCCACCGCCCCACAACCCTCCCCGTACTCATTGACCACGGAACTCACCGCCACCGTCCCTCGTCCCTCGTCCCTCAGGCCATGGCCGGCGTTGCCCTCAGTCTGGCAGCCCCCACGGGCATGTGCA
>NZ_JADDRL010000224.1 GCF_021538895.1 Streptomyces olivochromogenes
GCCGCGACCGTGCCGACGCCGGTGGTGAAGTTGGGGGCGGACGAGACGGCGGTGCTGCGGCCGGTGCGGACGCAGCAGCCCACAGAGAGCACAGAGAGCACAGAGAGCACTGCGAGCACAGAGAGCGGCAAGAACGCCGGGCGGAACGCCGGCCGTTCCTCCCGGCAGCCCGAGTCCGAGGTGACGGCCGAGCTCCCGCAGCCGCCGGTACCGGGGGCCGCGGACGAGACGGCGGTGCTGCCTCCGGTGGTTCCGGGAGCGGCCGACGAGACGGCCGTACTGCCTCCGGTGGTTCCGGGTGCCGCCGACGAGACGGCCGTACTGCCTCCCGTGCGCGGTGGGGATCCGGCGGGCCGGGTGCCGCAGGGCTTCTTCCGGGACGAGCGGCCGGCCGCCGAGCCCGAGGTCGCCGAGGACCGTACGCGCGAGCTGCCCCAGCTCGACGCCGACGGCACTCCCGTGCGCAGGCCCAGGTCCGACTGGGCCGAGGAGACGCCGCTGGACCATCTGCCGACGCTGGCGGACGAGCTGCTCGGGTCGTACGACGAGGGACAGGGGCACGACGAGGGACAGGGGCACGACGAGGACCAGGGCCGGGGCCGCGGGCGCGGCCGGCGGGGCTGACGGGATCTTCGGCCCCTCGGGGCCGGACGCCCGTGAACCCGGTTGTCAGTGGCCGCCCCCACAATGGAACCGGGACGTGGAGTGTGACGGAAGGGCGGCGTGACCCGTGAGCGTGTGGGACGACCTCGTCGGGCAGGAGAAGGTGAGCGAGTTGCTCGGCGCGGCCGCTCGGGACGCCGACGCGCTCGTCACCGCGGCCGCCGCCGACGCCCCGCCGCCCGAGGCGTCGAAGATGACGCACGCGTGGCTGTTCACGGGCCCGCCCGGCGCGGGCCGCAACCGGACGGCGCGCGCCTTCGCCGCGGCCCTGCAGTGCGTGAGCCCGGACCGCGCCCTCGGCGGATCCCCCGGCTGCGGCTTCTGCGACGGCTGTCACACGGCCCTGGTCGGCACCCACGCGGATGTCACCACGGTCGCCGCGGTCGGCGCCGAGATCCTCGTCAAGGACATGCGGGACACCGTCCGCAAGTCGTTCACGTCCCCGGCGAACGGCCGCTGGCAGATCATCCTCGTCGAGGACGCCGAGCGGCTGAACGAGAAGTCCGCCAACGCCGTCCTCAAGGCCGTCGAGGAGCCCGCCCCGCGGACGGTCTGGCTGCTGTGCGCCCCTTCCCTGGAGGACGTGCTGCCCACCATCCGCTCCCGCTGCCGCCACCTGAACCTGCGCACACCCTCGGTCGACGCCGTCGCCGACATGCTCGTACGGCGTGACGGCATCGAGCCCGATGTCGCCCTCGCCGCCGCCCGCGCCACCCAGGGACATGTCGACCGGGCCCGCCGCCTGACCACCGACCCGGCCGCCCGCGAGCGCCGCGCCGCCGTGCTCAAGCTGCCGCTGCGTGTGGACGAGGTCGGCGGCGCGCTCCGAGCCGCCCAGGAGCTGGTCGACGCGGCCGCGGAGGACGCCAAGCAGCTCGCCGAGGAGATGGACGGCAAGGAGACCGAGGAGCTGAAGGTGGCGCTGGGCGCGGCCCAGGGCGGCCGGATGCCGCGCGGCACGGCGGGCGTGATGAAGGACCTGGAGGACATGCAGAAGCGGCGCAGGACGCGTACGCAGCGCGACAGCCTCGACCTCGCGCTGACCGACCTCACCGCGTTCTACCGCGACATCCTCGCCCTCCAGCTCGGCTCCCGCGTGGCCATCGCCAACGCGGACGCCGAGGACGCCCTGGACCGGCTGGCCCGGGGCAGCTCGCCCGAGTCCACACTCCGCCGTATCGAGGCGATCTCCGCCTGCCGCGAGGCCCTCGACCGCAATGTGGCCCCGCTGCTCGCGGTGGAGGCGATGACCATGGCACTGCGGGCGGGCTGAGACCGCCCGGGGCTCAAGCCGATGAGGCCGGTGAAGCCGATGAACCGGAATGACCTCGGCAGGGTGAACCGATCACCCGGGTTGACCAGGTCATCCGTACGAGCCGCGACACGCACGCACGGCACTCGGGCCGTCGCGCAACGTTACGCTCGCTGGATGCACACCAGGCGAACCCCCCGCCGGACCCGGGCCGCGTCCCGCGCCACGGTCGGCCTCCTCGCGGCCGCCGCCCTGCTCGTGTCCGGCTGCTCCTCCGGGAGCTCGACCACGTCCACGTCCACCGGCAACGCGGCGGAGGCGGCGCTGGCCGCGCTGCCCCGTGCGACGCCGTCCGCGCTGTCGCCGTACTACGGGCAGAAACTCACCTGGCGCAGCTGCGGTGTCTCCGGCTTCGAGTGCGCGACCCTGAAGGCCCCGCTGGACTACGACAAGCCCTCCGCCGGCGACATCCGGCTCGCCGTCGCCCGCAAGCGGGCCACCGGCAAGGCGAAGCCGCTCGGTTCGCTCATGGTCAACCCGGGCGGGCCGGGCGGTTCGGCCATCGCCTACCTCCAGCAGTACGCCGGCATCGGGTACCCCGCCGGGGTCCGCGCCCGCTACGACATGGTCGCGATGGACCCGCGCGGTGTCGCCCGCAGCGAGCCCATCAAGTGCCTCGACGGGCGGCAGATGGACACGTACACGGAGACCGATGTCACGCCCGACGACCAGAAGGAGACGAACGCTCTGGTCGGGCAGTACAAGAAGTTCGCGGAGGGCTGCGGGGCCCACTCCGCGCGACTGCTCCGGCACGTCTCCACCGTCGAGGCGGCCCGGGACATGGACATCCTGCGGGCGGTGCTCGGCGACCCGAAGCTGAACTACGTGGGGGCGTCGTACGGGACGTTCCTCGGGGCGACGTACGCCGGCCTGTTCCCCAAGCGGGTGGGGCGACTGGTGCTGGACGGCGCGCTCGACCCCTCCCTGTCCGCGCGCGACCTGAACCTGCAGCAGACGGCGGGCTTCGAGACGGCCTTCCAGGCCTTCGCGAAGGACTGCGTACGGCACAGCGACTGCCCGCTCGGCCGCAAGGGCACCACGCCCGCGAAGGTCGGCACCAACCTCAAGGCCTTCTTCCGCAAGCTCGACGCCCACCCCATCCCGACCGGCGACGCCGACGGCCGCAAGCTCGGCGAGGCCCTCGCCACCACCGGGGTGATCGCGGCGATGTACGACGAGTCGCAGTGGCCGCAGCTGCGCGAGGCGCTGACCGCGGCGATGAAGCACAACGACGGCGCCGGGCTGCTGGCGCTCTCCGACAGCTACTACGAGCGCGACGGCAAGGGCCGCTACACGAACCTGATGTTCGCCAACGCCGCCGTGAACTGCCTGGACCTGCCCGCGGCCTTCACCGGCCCGGACCAGGTGAAGAGGTCCCTGCGCTCGTTCGAGAAGGCGTCGCCCGTGTTCGGCGACGGCCTCGCCTGGGCCTCCCTGAACTGCACGTACTGGCCGGTGAAGCCCACCGGCGCACCGCACCGCATCGAGGCCAGGGGCGCGGCCCCGATCGTGGTCGTCGGCACCACCCGTGACCCGGCGACCCCGTACCCCTGGGCCCAGTCCCTCTCCCGCCAGCTGGCCTCGGGGCGCCTGCTCACCTACGTCGGTGACGGCCACACCGCCTACGGCCGCGGCAGCTCCTGCATCGACTCCGCGATCGACACCTACCTCCTCCGCGGCACCCCTCCAGCCCGGGGAAAGCGCTGCTCATAGCCCTGTCACCCGCCCTGGGGGCCATGCTCCCGGGGCGTGGTCAGAGCAACCACGGAAACTGTGTAGACTTACCGACGTTGCCGATCGCACCATAGTGCGGACGGCGCGCCGCCTTAGCTCAGATGGCCAGAGCAACGCACTCGTAATGCGTAGGTCTCGGGTTCGAATCCCGAAGGCGGCTCACCTTGAAACCCCAGGTCGGATCCAATTCGGCCTGGGGTCTTCTCGTTCGGTGTTCGGCGTTCGGTGTTCAGCGTTCACCGGCCGGCCCCGGCCACAACGCCCGTACCGCGTAGGGCATTTCGGCCACGGCGGCCGGATCGAGCAGGGCCACTTGGAGGATGTAGCCGGGGAGGACGGCGAGCATCGTCGAAGCGATCGCCTCGGCTGTCACGTTCGTGGGCAGGCCGCCGGTTTCCTGGTGGTCGCGGACCAGGATGACCAGGTTGGCGTGTATGCGGCCCATGAGCTGGTCGAGCTTGCCCGCCAGTGAGCGGTTGCGCATGGCCTCTCCCCAGACCAGGACCGCGAGGCCGGCCAGGTCTTCCTCAACGGACTTGGCCCGGATCACGTTGAGGAGTTCCGCCACGACCGCCCCCAGGGACCGGCCCGGCCGGTTCGTGGCGACGGCGAGCGTGATGTCGAGGACATCGCGCATGTTCTCCTCGGCGATCGCGAGGATCACCTCGTCCTTGCTGGTGAAGTGCCGATACACCGCGCCCGCGGACAGCCGCGCCTCGGCGAACAGGTCCTGCATGGACGTGGAGTGGAACCCGTCACGGAGGAAACAGCGGCGCGCCGCGGTCAGGATCTGCTTGCGGCGGGCGTCCATGTGCTGCTGGGTGACCTTGGGCATGCGGCCAGGCTAACAAAGAAAACGAACATTCGTCTTGACGTGCGCTCGTGCGGCGGGCAAGACTGGAGTTCAAGAAAACGAGCATTCTCTTTTGTGGGAGGGCGGGCTGTGAGGAGCCCCTTGTCAGGACACCGGACATGGCGCGAGGTGGCCGTTGCCGCCGTGGCGCTGCCCCTAGTGATCACTCTGGCGGTGCTGGCGTTCGCCTGGCCGGCGGGGCGGCTCGCGCCGCGCGACCTGCCGGTCGGGATCGTGGGCACAGGGACGGCCAGCCAGCACGCGGTGGAGGGGCTGGTTCACAAGAAGCCCGGCGCGTTCGACTTCCACCTCTATCCCGACCAGCAGGCTGCGCGATCGGCGATCAGGAACCGGGACGTCTACGGCGCCTTCGTCATCTCGAGCCACAAGATCACCGTGCTGCAGGCCTCCGCCGCCAGCACCTCCGTGGCTCAGCTGCTGGGGCAGGTCGGACAGCAACTGGCCGATCGGGCCACCCAGCAGGCCGCTGAGCGGGCTGCCACCGGTATGCACTCCTCGGCGAAGACCCCGAAGACCCCGAAGACCTCGAAGACCCCGAAGACCCCGACGGTCGACGCGAAGGCGGTCGACGTGGTGCCCGTCGCCACGGAGGACCCGAGGGGCGTGGTGTTCAGCTCGGCGGTCTTCCCGCTCACGATCTGCGCCATCCTGATCGGAGCGTTCGTCGCGATGGCGGGCGGCCTGCGACGCCCGTGGCAGCGGGTGCTGACACTTCTCGTCGCCTGCGCCGTCTCGGGTCTCGGTGTCTACACCGTGGCCCAGGGTTTCCTCGGGGCGTTGCCCCACGATCACGTGGCCACATGGGCGGTCCTGTCGCTCGTCCTGATCTCCATCAGCGCCACCGCCGCCGGGCTGATCCGACTCGTCGGGCCGCCGGGACTCGGGCTCAGCGCCGTGCTCATGGTCTTCGTCGGCAACCCCTTCTCCGGTGCCACCTCCGCCCCGGAGATGCTCCCCAAAGGCGTGGACTACGTCGGCCAGTGGCTGCCCCCCGGTGCCGGAGCCGGCCTGCTCCGCGACACCACGTACTTCGACGGCAACAACGGCGCCGGCCACCTGGCCGTCCTCGCCCTGTGGAGCGTCTGCGGGCTCACGGCGATCCTGTTCGGCCACCGGGTCAAGGGGGAAGCCCGCGGTACGAAGACCAGTGCGCCGGCTTCCGGAGAGTTGCTCCCGGCCTTGCCGGGGCCCGGCGCCGCTTCGCCGATTCGGCGTCACGCGCCCGCCCACGCCCACGCCCATCGCCATGACGGCGACGACTGATACCGGGCGCTTCACGCGCGCGATCCGGCCTTGGCTGTCAACGCGCAGGCAGCGCACCGAGGGCGCGGCCCGGCAGGCAGACGGGCCGACTCCCGACACGACCACGACCACGGCGTACCGCGCGAGGTGTTGAACCGCGATGCCTCGCGCCGTGCCGGAACGGACGCGCACGATGACCACCCCACGACACCCCCAGCCGGTACGCCGGTCCGAACACCCGCAGTCCACCGGTGCCGCTCCGGCCATCACTCGGGCCTTCGCCCTGCTCAGCAGGCGCTGGAACGGACTGATCCTCATGGGTCTGGCCAAAGGCCCGGCCGACTTCGCAGAGATTCGTGAGCGCGTCCCCGGCATCAGCGACCGGATGCTCGCCCAGCGCCTCAGGGAACTGACCGCGATCGACCTCGTCGCCCAACACGTCCGGACCGGGCCGTCGTCGAGAGCCCATTACGCACTCTCCCCGCACGGCAACGCCTTCCTCATCCCCCTGGCCGCCTTGTGCGTGTGGGCGGAGGACCACCTTCCGGCGAGCGGCTCGTGCTCGTCGGCATCGGATCAACCGGCCGCGTCAGGCCGATGACCTCCCGTTCCGTGCCGGCGGACCGAGTACGCGGAAGCGGTGGCCGGGTTCACAGGCGCACGATGACCAGGGCGGTGTCGTCGGTGGCGCCGCCGGGCGGGAGCAGGTCGGTGAGTACGGCGTCGGCGAGGGCTTCGCAGTTGTCCGCCCGGTGG
>NZ_JADDRL010000225.1 GCF_021538895.1 Streptomyces olivochromogenes
TGCCGCGCTGATCGTGTCGGCGCGCGGGCGGCTGATGCAGCAACTGCCGGCCGGGGGCGCGATGGCCGCGATCCAGGGCACCGAGGACGAGGTTCTGCCGGTCCTGCCGGAGGGCACCGGTATCGCCGCCGTCAACGGCCCGATGTCGGTGGTCGTCTCCGGCCCCGAGGCGGGCGTGGACGAGGTCGTACGGCACTTCTCCGAGGCCGGCCGCAAGACCAAGAAGCTCACCGTCAGCCACGCCTTCCACTCCCCGCTGATGGAACCGATGCTCGCCGAGTTCGAGCAGATCGCCGCCCAGCTGACGTACAGCGAGACGGCGACACCGATCGTCTCCACCCTCACGGGTGCGCAGGTGTCTTACGAGGACCTGTCCGACCCCACCTACTGGGTGCGGCATGTCCGCCAGGCCGTCCGCTTCGCCGACGCCGTCGCCACCCTCGGCGGACGGGGTGTGCGTACGTTCGTGGAGCTGGGGCCGGATGCCGTGCTGACGGCGATGGCGGCGGACACGGGTACGGAGGCGACGCTCGTCGCGGGTCTGCGCCGGGACCGTTCCGAGGCGCAGGCCCTGGTCGAGGCGCTCACCCGCCTTCCGGTCGTCGACTGGACGGCCTTCTTCGGGCCCGGTCGGCTCCCCGTCGACCTGCCCACCTACGCCTTCCAGCACCAGCCGTACTGGCTCGACGCCTACGCCGGTGCGGCCCGGGGCGATGTCGCGGGCGCCGGTCAGACGGATGCCGAGCACGCGTTGCTGAGCGCGGCGGTGGAACTACCCGACTCCGAGGGCGTGTTGTTCACGGGTCGGCTGTCGCCGGCCGCCCAGCCGTGGCTGGCCGAGCACGCGGTGCACGGGGCCGTCATCGTGCCCGGCGCCGCGCTGGTGGAGATCGCCATGCGGGCCGGGGACCAGGTCGGTTGCGGAACCGTCCGTGACCTGACCCTGCACGCCCCGCTCGTGCTGCCCGCCGACCGGGCGGTGGCCCTGCGCGTGCGCGTCGGTGAGGGCGAGGAGCCCGCCGTCACCGTCCACTCCCGCCCGGAGGGCGAGGACGGGGCCTGGACCCTGCACGCCGAGGGTTCCCTGTCGGCCGAGCCCGCCGAGCCGGCCGCGGACCTGACGGCCTGGCCGCCGGCCGATGCCGAGGCCGTGGACGTCACCAACCTGTACGACGACCTGGCCGCCGTGGGCCTGGAGTACGGCCCGCTGTTCCAGGGCGTCTCGGCCGCCTGGCGTTCCGGCGACGGAGCCGTCCACGCCGAGGTCGCCCTGCCCGAGGGCACCGACACGGACGGCTTCGGTATCCATCCCGCTCTCCTCGACGCCGTGCTGCACGCCATCACCGTGGCGCAGGAGGCCGACTCGGCGGCCCAGCTGCCGTTCTCCTGGTCGGACGTCACCCTGCACGCCTCCGGCGCCTCGGCGCTGCGGGTACGCATCACGGAGGCGGCCTCGGGCTACCGGCTCGACCTCGCGGACCCGGCCGGGGCGCCGGTGGCCACCGTCGGCGCGCTGGCGCTGCGTCCGGTCGCGGCGACGGAGACGGCGACGGGCACCGTCCGTGACCTGTACCGCGTCGACTGGGTCCCGGTTACGGCGCAGGCCACCGAGCCGTCGGAGTCGTACACGATCCTGCGCGCGGCCACGGCCGCCGAGCTGCTCCCGCAGCTACAGGCCCACCTCGACGGCGAGCGGCCCCTGCTCGTCCACACGCACGAGGCCGTCACCGACCCGGAGCAGTCCGCCGTCCGCGGCCTGACCCGTGCCGCCCAGGCCGAGCACCCGGACCGGATCGTCCTCCTCGACGCCCTGGACATCCCCGAGCACATCCCGGCCGGCGAGCCCGAACTTGCCTATGAAGATGGCGAGTTCCGAGCTCCCCGCCTGGCACGAGCTCGCGAGGCAGCAGCACCGGCCGACGCCGCATGGTCCACGTCGGGCACCGTGCTGGTGACCGGCGGCACCGGCGGTCTCGGCGCGCTCACCGCACGCCACCTCGTCGCCGCCCACGGCGTCCGCAGCGTCCTGCTCACCAGCCGACGCGGCGCCGACGCCCCCGGGGCGCAGGAACTCGCCGCCGAACTGCGGGCGTTGGGCGCGGACGACGTGCGACTCGAAGCCTGTGACGTCTCCGACCGCGCGGCGCTGGCGCGGCTGTTCGACGCCCACCCCGAGATCACGGCGGTCGTCCACACCGCGGGCGTTCTCGACGACTCGACGGTCGAGTCGCTGACGCCGGAGCGTCTGGAGTCGGTGTGGGCGCCCAAGGCGCTCGCGGCCCGGCATCTGCACGAGCTGACGGCCGGCCGCGACCTCGACGCGTTCGTCCTCTACTCCTCCAGCGCCGCCACCTTCGACGGCACCGGACAGGCCAATTACGCCGCGGCCAACTCGTACTTGGACGTCCTCGCCGCGCTGCGGCAGGCCCAGGGACTGCCGGGCGTCTCGCTCGCCTGGGGCCTGTGGGCGCCGGAGGTCGGCGGCATGGGCGCCGAGCTGACCGCAGCCGACCTGGACCGGATGGCACGGGTCGGGGTCCTGCCCCTCGACGAGGAACGGGGCCTCGCCCTGCTCGACGCGGCGCTCTCCGGCACGTATGCCCCGTCCGCGCATCTGCTCCCCGTGGTCATGGACTCCCGAGCCATGGAACAGCGGGCCAGGCGCGGTGAACTGCCCCGAGTGCTGCACGGCCTCGTCCGGCCCGCGGCCGTCCGCAGGGCCGTCGCGAGCGGCGCGCAGGCCACGGCCGGGGGCCTCGCGGCCCGGCTGGAGCGGCTGCCGGCCGGCGAGCGCGCCCGCGTGCTGCTCGATCTCGTACGCCGCCATGTCGCGTCCGTCCTCGGATTCGGCGGCGCGGGTGACGTCGCGCCCGAAAAGCCCTTCAAGGAGTTCGGTTTCGACTCCCTCACGGCGGTGGAGTTCCGCAACGGACTCGGCGCCGAAGCCGGCCTGCGGCTGCCCGCCACGCTCGTCTTCGACCACCCGACGCCGAGTGCGGTCGCCGACTTCCTCCAGGCCGAACTCGTAGGCGCCGAGGAGCCGTCGGAGGGCGAGTCGCGGGTCGAGCGGCGGGGCGTGGCGGTGACGGACGACCCGGTCGTGATCGTCGGCATGGCATGCCGGTACCCGGGTGGGGTGGCCTCGCCGGAGGACCTGTGGGGTCTGCTGGCCGCCGGTGGCGACGCGGTCTGCGAGTTCCCGTCCGACCGTGGCCCGCTGTGGCAGGAGTCGTACGACCCGGACCCGGAGGCCGTCGGCAAGACGTACACCCGGCACGGCGGATTCCTCGGCCAGGCCGCCGAGTTCGACCCCGGGTTCTTCGGCATCAGCCCGCGTGAGGCGCTGGCCATGGACCCGCAGCACCGCTTGCTGCTGGAGACGTCATGGGAGGCGTTCGAGCGTGCGGGCATCGACCCGGCCACCGCGCGCGGCAGTGCCACCGGTGTCTTCACGGGCGTCATGTACCACGACTACGCCACCGTCCTGGAACGCTCCGCCCACCACGACACCGAGGGCTTCATGGGCGTCGGCGGCAGCATCGCCTCCGGCCGTGTGTCGTACGCGCTGGGTCTTGAGGGTCCGGCGGTGACGGTGGACACGGCGTGCTCGTCGTCGCTGGTGGCCGTCCATCTGGCCGCGCAGGCGCTGCGCGCTGGTGAGTGCTCGCTGGCGTTGGCCGGTGGTGTGACGGTGATGTCGACGCCGGACACGTTCGTGGACTTCAGCCGGCAGCGGGGTCTCGCTGCGGACGGCCGGTGCAAGCCGTTCGCCCAGGCCGCGGACGGCACCGGTTGGGGTGAGGGCGTCGGCGTCCTGGTCCTGGAGCGGCTCTCGGACGCACGCCGCAACGGCCACCAGGTGCTGGCGGTGGTACGGGGTTCGGCCGTCAACCAGGACGGCGCGAGCAACGGTCTCACCGCTCCCAACGGTCCGGCTCAGCAGCGTGTGATCAAACAGGCCCTCGCGGCAGCCCAGTTGACTCCGCAGCAGGTCGACGTGGTGGAGGCGCACGGCACCGGCACCCGGCTTGGCGACCCGATCGAGGCGCAGGCCCTGCTCGCCACCTACGGCCAGGACCGTGCCGAGGACGAGCCCCTATGGCTGGGCTCGATCAAGTCGAACCTGGGCCACACGCAGGCCGCCGCCGGTGTCGCCGGGATCATCAAGATGGTGCTGGCCATGCGGCACGAGGAACTGCCGCAGACCCTGCACGTGGACGCGCCGTCGTCGCACGTGGACTGGTCGGCGGGTGCGGTGGAGCTGCTGACCGAGGCCCGGCCCTGGCTCGCCGGGGAGCGGACCCGGCGTGCCGGTGTCTCCTCCTTCGGGATCAGCGGCACCAACGCGCATGTGATCGTGGAGGAGGCTCCGGCCGAGCAGCCCGCGGAAGCTGTGGCTGCGCCCTGGCTGCCGGTCGTGCCGTGGATCGTCTCCGGCAAGTCCGCCGAGGCCACGCGCGAGCAGGCCGTACGCCTCCTCGAACTCGTCCGTCGAGAGACCGGCGCGGACCCGGTGGACATCGCCCATTCGCTGACCACGCGGCGGTCGTCGTTCGCGTACCGGGCAGCGGTGGTGGCCGGGGATCGGGACGGGTTGCTGGCTGGGCTGGAGGCCATTGCCGGCGGGAGCGTGACGCCGTCGGCTGTGGGTGGGTCGCTGGCGTTCCTGTTCACGGGACAGGGGAGCCAGCGGGCCGGGATGGGCCGGGAGTTGTACGAGTCCTTCCCTGTGTTCGCGGCTGCGCTGGACGAGGTGTGCGCGGCCCTGGATGCGCATCTCGAACGGCCGCTGAAGGACGTCATGTTCGGTGGGGAGGGGCTGGACGAGACGGGTTACACGCAGCCTGCTCTGTTCGCGCTGGAAGTTGCCCTGTTCCGGCTGTTGGAGGCGTGGGGTGTGCGGGCGGATGTGCTGGCCGGGCACTCGATCGGTGAGCTGGCAGCAGCGCATGTGGCCGGGCTGTGGTCGCTGGACGACGCGGCGCTGATCGTGTCGGCGCGTGGCCGGCTGATGCAGCAGTTGCCCGCCGGGGGCGCGATGGCCGCCATCCAGGCGACGGAGGAGGAGGTCCTGCCCGCGCTGCCTGAGGGCACGGGTATCGCCGCGGTCAACGGGCCGATGTCGGTGGTCGTCTCTGGACCGGTGGACGGCGTCGAGCAGGTCGTGGCGCACTTCTCCGAAGCGGGCCGGAAGACCAAGCGGCTCACGGTCAGCCACGCCTTCCACTCTCCGCTGATGGAGCCGATGCTCGCCGAGTTCGAGCAGATCGCGGCCCAGCTGACGTACAGCGAGATGGCGATACCGATCGTCTCCACCCTCACGGGTGCGCAGGTGTCGTACGAGGACCTGTCCGACCCCACCTACTGGGTGCGGCATGTCCGCCAGGCCGTCCGCTTCGCCGACGCCGTCGCCACCCTCGACGGGCAGGGCATCGGTACGTTCCTGGAGCTGGGGCCGGATGCCGTGCTGACGGCGATGGCGGCGGACACGGGTACGGAGGCGACGCTCGTCGCGGGTCTGCGCCGGGACCGCTCCGAGGCCCAGGCCCTGGTCGAGGCGTTCACTCGACTTCCGATCGTGGACTGGGCCGCCTACTTCGGCCCCGGCTGGAACGCTGTCGAGCTGCCGACCTATGCCTTCCAGCACGAGACCTACTGGCCTGCGCCTTCGACACTCGACGCGGGTGACGTCCAGGCCGCGGGGATCGACACGGCCGGCCACCCGCTGCTGGGTGCGACCGTCGAACTCCCCGATTCGGAAGGGGCGTTGTTCACCGGTCGGCTGTCCTTGGCCACCCACCCGTGGCTGGCGGAGCACGCGGTGAACGGCACGGTCATCGTGCCCGGTGCCGCTCTGGTCGAGATCGCCGTGCGTGCCGGTGACCAGGTCGGTGCGGGAACCGTCCGTGACCTGACCCTGCACGCCCCGCTGGTCCTGTCCGAGACCGGCGCCGTCGCTCTGCGTGTCCGTGTCCGTGTCGGCGAGGGCGAGGAGCCCGCCGTCACCGTTCACTCCCGCCCGGAGGGTGAGGACGGGGCCTGGACCCTGCACGCCGAAGGCGTCCTGTCGACAGACAGCGTCGAGCCCGCCGCCGACCTCACCGCCTGGCCCCCGGCCGGCGCCGAACCGGTCGACACCAGCGCCCTCTACGACGACCTGGCCGCGATGGGCCTGGAGTACGGTCCCCTCTTCCAGGGCGTTGCGGCTGCCTGGCGTTCCGGTGACGACACCGTCTACGCCGAGGTCGCCCTGCCCGAGGGCGCCGACACGGACGGCTACGGCGTCCACCCGGCCCTCCTCGACGCCTCCCTGCACGCCATCGGCCTGCTGGACAGCGAGAACGATTCCCAGGCGGAGCTGCCGTTCTCCTGGTCGGACATCACGCTGCACGCGTCCGGGGCCTCGGCCCTGCGGGTGCGCATCACGAAGGAGGGTGCCGGCCATCGGCTGGAGCTGGCCGATCCCACGGGTACTCCCGTGGCCACCGTCGGAGCGCTGGCCCTGCGCCCGCTGGCGGGGGAGATCAGCAGTGTC
>NZ_JADDRL010000226.1 GCF_021538895.1 Streptomyces olivochromogenes
ACCCTGCCCGCCGCCATGCTGGACGGCGACACGGCGACCGGCTGGTCCAACGCCTTCGCCAAGTCGGCGACGGCCCTGCTGCCCGCCTTCGACGGAGCCCGCCCGAAGGACTGGGTCTCGGTCGACTTCGGCCGTACCCGCTCCTTCGACCGGGTGGCGGTCTCCTTCACGGTGGACGCGACGCACACGCTGCCCGCGTCGGTCGAGGTCGCGGTGGGGGACGGGCACACCTACGTGCCGGTGCGGGGCGCGAGCGTGGACTGGGCCACGGCCTCGGACGCCCCGACGCTGATCACCTTCGCCCCGGCGAGCGGCTCCCGGATCCGGCTGACCCTGACGAGCGCGCACCCGGGTGAGGCGCAGGGGGCGGTGCGGATCAGCAGGTTGGAGGTCTAGGTCCTGCCCGGCGGACCAGGGCGCGGGTGCGCGCCGGCGATCCGACGGGAATGGGTCAGCGCTCCGAAAGGAATGAGTCAGCGGTCCGGACGGGAATGCGGTGCTCCTCGATTCCGTCCCGTTCGGACCGTTGACGGGATGTCATGTCTCGAACACCATGACCTGGACCGAGCATGGGAGCGCTCCCACTGATCCGGGAGCCCGACTTCCGAGGAGCACCGACATGCACCGACCCAGAATCGCCCTGCTCGCCGTGACGGCCCTCCTCGCGGCGGCGTTCACCGCCCTGCCGGCCGCCCCGGCCGGCGCCGACGAGGTCGAGCAGATCAAGAACGGCACCTTCGACACCGGCACCGCCCCTTGGTGGACGACGAGCAACGTCACCGCGGGCCCGAGCGACGGACGACTGTGCGCCGACGTACCGGGCGGCACGACGAACCGCTGGGACGCCGCCGTCGGGCAGAACGACATCACGCTGGTCAAGGGGGAGTCGTACAAGTTCGCGTTCACGGCGTCCGGCGCGCCCGAGGGACATGTGGTGCGGGCGATCGTCGGGCTGCAGGTGGCGCCGTACGACACCTGGTACGAGGTCGGCCCGCAGCTGAGCGCCGCGGGTGACCGCTACACCGCCACCTTCACCTCGCCCGTCGACACCGCGCGGGCCCAGGTCGCCTTCCAGGTCGGGGGCGGCGTCGACGCCTGGCGGTTCTGCCTGGACGACGTGTCGCTGCTCGGCGGGGTGCCGCCGGACGTGTACGAGCCGGACACCGGGCCGCGGGTCAGGGTGAACCAGGTCGCCTACCTGCCGTCCGGGCCGAAGAACGCCACCCTGGTCACCGCGGCCACGACCAGGCTGCCCTGGCGGCTGAGGGACGCCGACGGCACGACGGTCGCCCATGGCTGGACGGACCCGCGCGGCACCGACGCCTCCTCCGGGCAGAACGTCCACTCCATCGACTTCGGCGCGTACCGCGGGCGCGGCGAGGACTTCACGCTGGTCGCCGACGGCGAGACGAGCCACCCCTTCGCCATCGGAACCCGCGCCTACGAGCGGCTGCGCCTCGACTCGCTGAAGTACTACTACACACAGCGCAGCGGCATCGAGATCCGCGACGCGCTCCGGCCCGGCTACGGCAGGCCCGCCGGTCACGTGGGCGTGGCTCCCAACAAGGGCGACACGCAGGTGCCCTGCCAACCGGGCGCGTGCGACTACACCCTCGACGTCACCGGCGGCTGGTACGACGCCGGCGACCACGGCAAGTACGTGGTCAACGGGGGTATCTCCACCTGGGAGTTGCTGAGCACCTACGAACGCTCCCTGCCGGCCCGCACCGGGCGGCCGGCCCGGCTGGGCGACCGCACCCTCGCCCTCCCCGAGAGCGGCAACAAGGTGCCCGACATCCTGGACGAGGCCCGCTGGGAGCTGGAGTTCCTGCTGAAGATGCAGGTCCCGGACGGGCGGCCGCTGGCCGGCATGGCGCACGGCAAGATCCACGACGCGCAGTGGACCGGCCTGCCGCTGCTGCCCAGCGACGACCCGCAGCAACGTGAGCTGCACGCCCCGACCACCCAGGCCACCCTCAACCTGGCGGCCACGGCCGCGCAGGCGGCCCGCCTCTACCGCCCCTACGACCGCGCCTTCGCGGACCGGGCTCTCGCGGCCGCCCGCAAGGCCTGGGCGGCGGCCCGCGCCCACCCCGCGACGTACCCGGACCCGGCCGACGGCACCGGCGGCGGCGCCTACCCCGACACCGACGCGACGGACGAGTTCTACTGGGCGGCGGCCGAGCTGTATCTCACCACGGGGGAGCGGCAGTTCGCCGACAGCGTCCTCGCCTCCCCGGTACACAAGGCCGACATCTTCGGCCCGCTCGGCTTCGACTGGGGCCGCACGGCGGCGGCCGGCCGGCTGGACCTGGCCCTGGTCCCGAACCATCTGCCCGGCCGGGACGAGGTCCGCCGGTCGGTGATCGAGGCCGCCGACACCTACCTGTCCACGCTGCGCTCACAGCCCTACGGTATGCCGTACGCGCCCCCCGACCACCTCTACGACTGGGGCTCCAACGCCCAGATCCTGAACAACGCGCACGTCATCGCCGCCGCCTACGACCTCACCGGCGCCACCGAGTACCGCGACGGCGCGGTCCAGAGCATGGACTACCTCCTCGGCCGCAACGCCCTGAACATCTCGTACGTCACCGGCTACGGCGAGGTCGCCTCCCACAACCAGCACAGCCGTTGGTACGCCCACGAGCTCGACCCGAACCTGCCGAACCCGCCCGCGGGAACCCTCGCCGGGGGCGCCAACTCCAGCATTCAGGACCCCTACGCACAGGCCGAACTGCACGGCTGTGTCGGCCAGTTCTGCTACATCGACGACATCCAGTCCTGGTCGACGAACGAGACGGCCGTCAACTGGAACGCGGCCCTCGCCTGGATGGCGTCGTTCGTGGCGGATCAGGGTGAGCCGCTTTCTGTCCGATCCCGATCGATTGACCGCCAAAGCGGTCTTGGCGGAACTTTTCGGTCGGGATGGGCGTCCAGCCTGGTGAGTTGATCGGTGGGGCGGGCTGACAGCCACGGGGGAGTGGCGGTTGGGGGGGACCGTGAGTATCCGTTTCTGGGTGGTGCTGGGTGCGGCACTGCTGGTGTGGGTGACGGTGACGTCCTGCGGCAGAGGCAGCGGCGTCGGCGTCGGCGCCAAGGTCTCCTGGCAGCCGCTCGGGCTGCCCGTGTCGTTCTCGATCGACGACCAGGGGAACTTCACCGTGTCCCGGAAGTCGTCGATCGTCACCACGGTCGGAGAGTTCTCGCTCGACATCGGACTGACCAAGCACAGAAAGGAGACGAAGGACGGGCCGCACGGCCTCACCGTCGCGGTCCAGCACCCACGGGGAGGGGAGCGGGTCTGGGACATCTACACCGTCTCGGACCGGGACCGGCCGCATGTGTGCGTCAAGGACGCGAGGGTGGTGGACACCGACATCAGTCACATGGGGGACCGCGTCCTGAAGATCTCGATCGTCTCCGGTCCGGGGATCGCGACCCTCCTGAAGGGCGGAACGCCGTGCACGGGCGACACCCGGCCGGCTCCCACACCCCCGCCCACGTCCACACCGACACCCACCCCCACACCCACGGCCGCTCCCACCAGAGCAGCCGACGAACCGAGCTCGACTCCGTCGTCCCGCGCGACGGTGCCCGCGCCGTCCACGCCCGCACCGACGCACACTCCGTCGCCCCGGGCGCAGGGGCCGTCCCCCTGCTTCCGGCACATCGAGGTCGCCTCGATCGAGATCCCCGGCGGGGGTGTCAACGCGATCGGGCCCTACTACGGCAGCCCCACCTGCGACTACGAGGCGATCGAGCAGACCAGCGACGCCTCCTCGCCCGTGGAGGCGCGGGTGTGCGGCGAGACCGACGACGGCGGCCACCCGCCGTGCGACGGGGAATGGACGCGACTGGTCTACTCCCAGTGGAAAACGGTCCTCGACCCGATGGAAGCCGGCCGGCGCTTCCGCATCGAGTTCCGCGCCGACGTGGACGAGAAGATCGACTTCGCGGTCCTCTCCCAACGCTAGGACGCGTCGTGGAACACCAGGCCCAACGTCCGGCGCCGGCCGGAGCGTACGGTGCTCACGCCGTGCCGCATCGCTCCGGCGGACCAGCCCCGGCGGGTGCGGACCGGGCGGTCGCGGGTGGTGAAGACCAGACCGTGGCCCTGCCGCAGGGCGGTCGCGGTGCCCCGGGACTGGGCCCGCGGCCGCTGCTCGACCATCAGGAACTCGCCGCCCGTGTAGTCGGTGCCGTACGCGTCGAGGGCGACGACCACCTGAAGCGGGAAGACGAGGTCGCCGAACACGTCGCGGTGCAGGGCGTTCCAGTCGCCGGGGCCGTAGCTCAGCAGAATCTGCGCCGAGCGATCCTGGCCGGCCGCGTGACAGCGGGTCAGCCAGTCGTCGAGAGTGTCCGGCCAGGGAGCCGGGCGGCCCAGGCGCGCCGCCCAGTCGCGGGCGACGGGCAGCAGTCGCGGGTAGAGCGCGGCGCGCAGCGCGGCCACCGGGGCGGGCAGGTCGTGGGTGAAGTAGCGGTACTCGCCGGAGCCGAACCGGTGCCGGGCCAGGTCGACCGTGGTGCGGAACAGGTCCGGCTTCTCGTACAGGGCGGCCAGCTCGTGGCACTCGGCGGGTGTCAGCAGCGGTGCCGTGGGGGCGCTGCCGTGCACGTCCAGTTCCTCGGCCAGCGCGGCCCAGTCGGTGGCGGCGGCACGGCGGCGGGCCAGGGCGGGGGTGAGCGGCATGGCGGCTCCCTCCGTCACAGGAGGGCCGGCTGCAGCGCGCCCTCGTGCGTGAGCAGCCGCACCTTGCGCTCGACGCCGCCCGCGTAGCCGCGCATCGAGCCGTCCGCGCCGATCACCCGGTGGCAGGGGCGGACCAGCAGCAGAGGGTTGGCGCCCACTGCCGCGCCGACGGCCCGGACCTCGGCCCGCGGCACGCCCAGCCGTTCGGCCAGCGCGCCGTAGGTGGTCGTGGTGCCGTACGGGATCTCGTCCAGCGCCTGCCACACCCGCCGCTGGAAGTCGGTGCCCGCGGCGGCGAGCGGCAGTTCGAACCGGGTGAGCCGCCCCGCGAAGTAGGCGTCCAGCTGACGGACCGGTCCGGCGAACGCGCGGTCGTCGCGCCGCCAGTGCGGCAGGACGGCGGGGGCGCCGCGCTGCCCCGGCACGGACAGGGAGGTAAGGGTGACGCCGTCGGGCGACTCCTCGCCGGTCAGGAGGAGTTCGCCGAGCGGGCTGTCGTGACGGGTGTACACGGTCATCGGAGGTTCCTTCCGCTTGCGTGCCTACGAGTCTGCTGCCCGGCCGGCCGCGTCACCGGCGGGAATCGGACATGGCGCTGGACCGCGGGGGGTACCGCAGCGAGTGGGGGTTGACCTGCGGGTATTTACGCGTGAGTACCCGCGCGGTACCGTGTGGTGCATGCCAGCTCTCAATGTGGAGTTCAGTGAGCGTGAGCTAGAGGACCTGCGACAGATCGCCAAGGAGCGCGGTACGTCGATGAAGGCCCTCGTGCGCGAGGCCGCCGCGGCGGACATCGCCCGGCACCGGGCACTGCAGGAGGGGGCGGAGGCCTTCCGCCGCTTCTTCACGGCGCACGCCGACGAGTTCGCGGCCGCGTTCCCGGACGACGAACCGCCCACGAAGGGCGAGGCAGCCTGAGTGATGCCGCCCGTCCTTCACATCGACGTGCCCTGGCTGCTCCAGCGCCACGAGGAAGTGCTGCCGGACCAGCCCACCGTCGACGACTTCTCCGCGCTCGTCGCCGCCGTCGCCCGGCACCGCGTCGACCCGCCCCGCCTCGGCGTGAACTCCGACCCGGCCTGGCGGGCCGCCGCCCTGTTGCACACCCTCACCCTGCTCAAGCCGCTGCCCGCGGCCAACGCCCGGTTCGCCTGCGCGACCGCCGTGGCCTACATGTTCGTCAGTGGCGTCGGCATCGACCCGCCCTACGGCGCCCTGGTGGACCTGGCCCGCGACCTGATGTCCGGCAAGACGGACGTGTACGGCGCGGCCGACCGGCTCCGCTCCTGGCAGATCTGACCCCACGCGGCCCCGGTCCCCGCCCGGGGCCGGGGCCGTATGGGGAAGTCGCCCCGCCCCCGGGGCCGCCGACCGAGGGCGGGAGGAACGGGGTCGGCGGCCGGTTCTCGCACGGAAGAGCCGCCGTCCCGCGCGGGGCCTTGGAGAAGGGCCGGTTCCCAGTGGACTACCCCGGCGCGCGGGCCGGGAGCGTGCGCGCCGGGTCGACGCGTGCGCGCGCTTCACACGGGGCGCTCGCATTCTCGAATGCCGGTGCGAATGTCGTGCGTGAGCTCGGTTTCTGACTTTCTTTCAAAGCTGTCGATGTCCCACGGGTGCCTTGTTGGCCGTGAGGAAGTTGTGCAAGGGTGAGTCATCTGTACGGGGGAAAATCCGGGTCCCATTCGACCGTTGAGGAACCCGGGTCGAGACCAGGTCGGTGAATTCCGGCTCCCGTACGCGTACCGAATAGGTACGTACCGTAGG
>NZ_JADDRL010000227.1 GCF_021538895.1 Streptomyces olivochromogenes
TGGCCGCCCGCTCCGTCCGGCTGGCGCTGTGCTTCTGCCCGCTCCTGCTCGTCGCGGTGTGGGGGCTGACCAACCAGCGCGTCATGTACGAGGGCGCGGTCCGGCTGACCACCGCCGACCCCTGGTGGCTGCTGGCCGGGCTCGGCTTCACCTGCCTCGGCTGGGTCGCCGCCTCGTGCGTACGGCAGGGTGCCCTGCCGGAGCGGCTTCCGCCGGGCCTGCTGCTGGCCTCGCAGTTCGCCGCCGGTGCCGCGAACCACGCGCTGCCCGCCGGCATCGGCGCCCACGCCGTCACCCTGCGTTTCCTGCGCGGGCGCGGCGTACCGCTCGACCGGGCCACCGCCTCGCTCGCCCTGTACTCACTGGTGAAGCCCATCGCCAAGACGCTGGTGCTGCTGGTGTTCGTCGCGGTCTCCCCGGCCGGGAGGCGGCTCGGCGAACTGATCCCGGACGCGCGCATCCTGCTGGTAGCGGCCATCGCCCTGACCGTCGCCGCCCTGGTCCTCGCGGTCGTACGTCCGCTGCGCCGCCCCGTGACGGGTCTGCTGCGCACCGCCCTCGCCGACGCCCGGCTGCTGCACTCCCGGCCCTGCCGGGTGCTCGCCCTGTGGGGCGGGGCCGCCGCGATGCCGCTGCTGCAGGCGTGCACGGTGGCGTCGGTCGGGGCCGCGCTGGGGCTGCCGGTGCCCTGGCCGGAGGTGGTCGTCGCGTTTCTGGCCGCGGGCACCGCCGTCGGAGCGGTCCCCGCGCCCGGCGGCCTTGCCGTGGACGCGGCGCTGGTGTTCACGCTGGCCGCGTTCGGCTCCCCGGTGGCGGTGGCCACGGCCACCGTCATCGGCTTCCGGGTCCTGACGGACTGGCTGCCGCTGCTGCCCGGCGCCCTGGTGCTCTCCGCGTTGATCCGCTCCAAGGTGCTCTGAGGGCCGGTTCTCCGAGGGCGGGTTCTCCGAGGGCGGGTTCAGTCCCGGCGGGCCACGAGGCGGTAGGCGTTCGACAGGCGGAGCCAGTGCGACAGGGGTCGTACGGCGAACCGGTCGACGAGCGTGCCCGCGACCAGGGCGGGCACGCCCGCCAGGAAGACGCCGGAGCGCAGGGCGCGCCGGAACGCGCCGGGGGGCTCGGCCAGCCACGGGGCGTCCTCGCGCGGGGCCGCGTGGTCGAGGGCGAGCCAGACGGCGGCGAGCAGGTCGACCGGGTCGTGCGGCTGCGCGTGCTGCTCCCCGACCACCGAGAAGCCCACCTCGGTCAGGCGGCGGCGCAGGTTGGCGACCGGCACGAAGTGCAGGTGCTGCGGCTGGAGCCAGGGCAGCCACCAGCGGCCCAGCAGGCGGGCGTAGCGGCTCTCCGGGTCCGGGACCTCGATGAGCAGGTGCCCGCCGGGGCGTACGACCTCGTGGGCGGCCCGCAGTTCGCGGTCCGGGTCGGTGCTGTGCTCCAGGTAGTGGAACATGCTCACCACGTCGTAGTGGGCGGCGAGGTCCGGTGCCAGGTCGGGGAAGGCGCCGCGGAAGCCGTGCTCCACCCGGCCCTCCCGTTCGGCGAGTGCCACGCCGTCGGTGAAGTCGAGGCCGTCGAACGCGGTGCCCGGCAGTACCTCGCGGGCGGCCTCGCAGAAGTGGCCGTGGCCGGTGCCGACGTCCAGCCAGTTCTTGGGGGTCGGGTCGTAGCGCAGCATCGCCTCGGCGCGGCCCCGGTACATCTTGGTCCGGCCGCCGAAGGTGCCGCCCATCCGCTGCTCGCCGAGGCCGTCGTAGAAGTCTCGGTAGTAGAACTCCAGGCCCGCCTCGTTCAGCCGCGGGTTCTGAAACGTGTGCCCGCACTCCGCGCAGCGGTCGAGCCCGAAGTCACCCGGCTTGTGCTGGAGCAGGTCGCCGGTCCGCAGCCGGGCGACGAGTTGGTCCGACCCGCACCAGGGACAGGTGGTGCGCCTGGGCTCGAAGAACCGCTCCACTCCGTCGGCCAGGTCCGCCCGGTAGCAGGGCCGCAGGGCGGCGATCCGCGCGGCTCGGTCGGCGGGCTCCGCGTCGTCGGCGGGGACGGTGGGCTGGATCTCGTCACTCATCGGGTCTCCACTCGTCGGCTCTCGGCTCATCGGCTCTTCGCTCACCGGCGACGCGGGGCACCGGCACTTCGCTGACCGGCGACGCTCGGGCACCGGCCCTTGGCTCACCGGCGACGTCTGGCACCGGCCCTTCCCTCACCGCTGGCACTCGGCACACCGGTCCTTGGCTCACCGGCGACGCTCGGGCACCGGCTCCTCGCACACCGCCGGCACTCGGGCACCGGCCCCTGCCCCACCGGCGACGCTCAGGCACCGGCCCCTGCCCCACCGGCGACGCTCGGGCACCCGCCGTTCCCTCACCGCCAGCACTCGGCACCCCCGGCTCTTGGCTCACCGGCTCTCGGTCGCTCCACTCGCCGCTTCCTCGGCTCGCCGCCTCGGCGCCCGGCTATGCCTCCCCCGCCGCCAGTCCCGCAAGGTGGCTCGCCGCTGCCGTGGCGCCTCCGGCCGTGCGGAACGCCGTGCGGATGCGGGCGGCGGCGGTGCGGTGGGCCGGGTCGTTCAGGAGGGTGTCGAGGGCCTCGCCCAGGCGGGCGGACGTGACGCGGCCGAACCTGACCCGCAGGCCCGCTCCCGCGTCGACGACCTGGGCCGCAACCACGGGCTGGTCGTCCCGGATGGGAGCGACGACGAGCGGAACGCCGTGCCACAGGGCCTCGCAGACCGTGTTGTGCCCGGCGTGACAGATCACGGCGTCGACCCGTTCCAGGAGCGGCAGTTGCGGGACGGTCGGCAGGATCAGTACGTCCTTGTCGTCGCCGCGTTCCGCCAGGGTGCCGCCGGGATCGACGAGCACCCCCTGCACCCGGTCGGCGCGTTCGCGCACCGCGGTGACGCACTCGGCGAGAAAGCGGCCTCCCGCGTCCGCGTTGGCCGTGCCGAGGGTCACCAGGACCTTCGACCGGCCGGGATCCAGCCACGCCCAGGGGAAGTCAGCCGCGGCGGGGCGGTCGGCGATCGAGGGGCCGACGTAGTGGATGTGCTCCCCCGTACGGGCCGTGGGCCCGACGAGCTCGGGCGTGCTGAACGCGAGGACCAGGTGGGGCGAGAACCGCGGGTCGGCGCCGCCCGCCGGGTCCCCGATCCGGCCGCGCAGCTCGTCGAGGCGCGCACCCAGCCAGGCCGCGACCTTGGGCATGCCGTCGTACACGTCGGTGAACTCGGCCGAGGTGGTGGCGGAGGTGGCCCAGGGCAGGCCGAGGCGCTCGGCCACCAGGGCGCCCGCGAAGGCCTGTTGGTCGGCCACGACCACGTCCGGCCGGTACTCCTCCACCGCCGCCCGCACCCCGGGGGCCATCGCGTCGGCGAGCGGCACCAGGTACCGCTCCCAGAGGAACTTCAGCGCCTCGGGGCCGCGCAGCCCGGGCGGCCGCTCGACACCGGCGACGCCCGCGCACGGGTACACGACCGCCCGCGCTCCGGCGAGCCGCCGTACCAGCCCGGGATCCGGGCAGGCCCAGGCCACCCGGTGCCCGCGCGCGGCGAGCCGGGCGGCCACGCCCACCGTCGGGTTGATGTGCCCGACCAGTGGCGGGACGGCGAACAGGAACCCGCTCACCGGGCCTCGGCCCCCACCGGCCGGATCCCGATCGCGGCGCGGATCAGCCCGAGGATGTGCGTGCCCACCGGCCCCGGGGCCTCCACCAGCACGGAGTGCTCGTGCCCGGGCAGTACGACGGACCGGAAGTCGGCGAGCAGCGTCTCCTTCAGGGACACCAGCTCCACCAGGTCCGAGTCGCCGCCGTAGACGCCGAGGACCGGGCACCGTACGGCCTTGATCTCGTCCTCGGTGAGCACCCGGCTGGCCGGGATGTCCCCGCCGAGGGTGGTCTCGCGGGCGAGCCGTGCCGCGCCCTTGGCCAGCCGGGCGGTGTTGTGGCTGCGGTGGGCGGTGATCCACGCGATCGCGTCCGGCTCGTTGTGCGCCAGCTCGGTGACCACGCGGCGCAGGATGCCGCCCAGTTTCGCCGCCCAGGTCGCGGTCGCCGGCTCCGACTCGATCAGGGTGAGGCTCGCCGTCCGGCCGGGGTGGCGGGCGGCCCAGCCGAAGGCGATGGTGCCGCCGTAGGAGTTGCCGACCAGGTGGACGGGGCCGGTGATGTCCAGCCGGTCGAGGAGAGCCTCCAGGTCGTCGATGTTGTGGTCGAGGGAGTAGCCGCTCGGGGGGCGTTCGCTGCGGCCGTGGCCGCGCAGGTCGTACATGACCACGTCGAGGCCCGCCACGGCGAAGCGGGGGGCCACGGTGAAGTAGTAGCTGGCCAGGCTGTCGGTGAGCAGCCCGTGCACCAGCACCACCGTGGCGACGGGGGTGCCGGCGTCCCGGGGACGCAGGCGCTGGACGTGCAGTCGGATCTCGCCGGTGTCGACGATCGCCATGCGTCAGCCCGCCTCGGCGGCCTTCAGGCTGTGCACGACGTACTCGACGAGCCTGCCGACGGTGAGTTCGATGATCTCCTCGAACTCCATGCCGGCCAGGAACTCGGCGAAGTTGACCCGGTCGCCGTACCGCTGCTCCAGGAGGCCCGCGAGGGTCACCAGGTCGATGCTCTCCAGCTCCAGGTCACGGTTGAAGGTGGTGGTCGTGCCGATCTCGACGTCGTCCTCGCCGTACTCCTCCAGGAGCGTCAGGAGCATGGCTCTGATGTCGGCGAGCACGGCCTCCTCGTCGGCATGCTCGGTGGTCGGGCGCGTGGGGTTCATCGGCCGTGCTCCTCTCCGTCGTCTTCCGCTTCGTCCGCTGCTTCCACTGGTTCCGTTTCTGGCACCGGTCCCGTCGTCCAGGCCACGACGTAGTCCCGGTCGGGCAGCGCGGGGGGATTGCGGACGGGTGCGCAGCGCACGCGGTACGCGCGCTCCAGGCGTCCGGTGACGAGCAGCCGGCTTCCGTCCGGCGTGACGTCGAGGACTTCGAAGTCCCGTGGGCGGCCGCCGAATCCGGTGCCCTCGGCCTTGGCGACCGCCTCCTTGGCGGCCCAGAACCGGGTGAACCACAGGGCCTCGCCGTTGCCGTCGCCGTCGGCGCCGTGGTCGCTGCCGCCGTCCGCGGCGCGGCGCTCGCGCAGCAGCCGCAGTTCGTCGGCGCCGAGGGCGGTGGCGAGGGCGGCGGGGTCGCGTGCGGTGACTTCTTCGAGGTCGATCCCGGGGCCGGGGCCGGATGTGTGCGGCCGTACGATCGCCACCGCGGCCTCGGCGCGGTGGGCGAGCGAGACGTCCAGCGGGGGCAGGGTCCTGCCGTTCACGCCGGTGACGTAGGGGCGGCCCATGTCGTCGTTGTGGACGCGGAGTTCGGCCGGGTAGACCGGTCCCTCGCCGTGCTCCCACAGCCAGCGGCGCACGGCGTCCTTGGCGGCGATCCGGCCGAGCAGCCACTGCCGGCGGCCGCGCGGCGCGTGTGCGGCGTACTCCGCGCGCTCGGTCCCGCCGAGCGAGTTGCGCATGATCAGCTCGCGGGAGGCGAGATCCGGCCAGCGCTCGTGGAGCAGCGACCAGCCGCCGGGACGGGCCTCGGAGAGGGTGTTGCGCTCCGGGAAGCGCTCGACCGGGCGGGTGTAGGGGTCGTTGTCGAAGCGGCGGTCCTGCCAGCCGGTGAGCTCGGCCCACACCCGGCCGGCGACGGTCAGCTCCACGTCCGCCTCCAGGACGGTGTCGGTGAGCGAGGTGATCCGTACCAGGCACTCGACCTCGGTCCCCGGGGCCGGGTGGGGTCCGTGGAAGCGCATCCGCCGCATCCCCACGGGGAAGACGACGGTGCGTTCGGTCCGGGTCGCCATGATCCAGTAGCCGAGCAGCTGGCCCACGTTGTCCAGCAGGGCCCCGGGGGCGGCCGGTGTCGTGATCACACCGCGGACGTGGGCGTCGCCGATGGCGCTGAGTTCGGTGACACCTTGGAAGGCCGGGCCGTGGAACATCCAGCGCTCGGCGTAGAGCT
>NZ_JADDRL010000228.1 GCF_021538895.1 Streptomyces olivochromogenes
GCCCGCCGGGGCTTCTCGATGAGGCACACGACGGGGGAGGGGACCGTGGTCACCGGTGGCCGATTCCTCGGACGCCGGCTCCTTCCGTACGACGGTGGACGGCACGGGGCCGGAGGTCTCGGGCACCGGCGTCACCGGCGTACTCGCGCTCGGCGCCTCGGTGTCCACCGGGGTCATCGTCAGCAGCAGCGTCCCCGGAAGCGTCACCTCCGCCGTCACGCCGCCACCGGGGGTGCGGGTCAGCTCGACCCCGATCTCCCAGCGGCGGGCCAGGGCACCGACCACGAACAGGCCGAGCACCTTCGTCGGTACGACGTCCAGGCGTTCGCGGCGGATCAGGCGGCCGTTCTCCTCGGCGAGGCGCTCGGCGCTCATGCCGAGGCCGTGGTCGGTGATGACGACGTACGCGGCCTCGGGGGTGGAGCGGACGGTCACCTCGACGGGGCTGCCCTCGGGCGAGAAGGAGACCGCGTTCTCCAGGAGTTCGGCCATCATCAGCGTGAGGTCACCGATGATGTCGGGCTCGACCACGGTGTCCGTCGCGGCGTACAGCCGCACCCGCTGGTAGCCCTCGATCTGCCCGAGCGCGGCCCGTACGACGTTGGTGAGGGCCGTCGGCCCCCCGTCCAGGGCCGTCTCCCGGATGCCGGCCAGCAGCATCAGGCTGTCGGCGTTGCGGCGCAGACGTACGGCGATGTGGTCGATGGAGTAGAGGCGTTCCAGCAGGGCGGGGTCGGTCTCGCCCCGCTCCACGGAGTCGATCAGCGCCAGCTGGCGGGTTGTGAGGTTGCTGACGCGACGGCCGACGTTGCCGAACATCTCGGCGACGTTGCGGCGGCTGAGCACCTGCCGCTCCAGCAGCGCGGCCGCGGTCGTCTGCACCCGGTTGAAGGCCTCGGCCAGGTCGCCGATCTCGTCGCGCGCGGTGACCGGCATGTCCCGCAGCCGGGGCGGCCCGTCGTCCTCGGCGTCGTCGTCGGCCACCCGCGCCAACTCCCGGTTGGCCACCTCGGCGACCTTCCGCGCGGCGCTGGTGAGCGTCTGCACCGGGTGGATCACCGAGCGGCGCACCAGCACCGCGAAGGCGAGCCAGAGCGCGAAGCCGAGCAGCGCCGCGTTCAGCAGCAGCGCCGCGCGCCACTGCGCCGCGTCGGAGGTCTCGTCGGCCCGGCCGGCGATCTGCTTGATCAGCGAGGTGGTGATCTTCAGCCGGGCGGCGGCCTGTTCCGGGTAGGCGGGATAGTCGGCCAGCGCGTCCTGCACCGCCCGGCGGATCTCCGCCTGCGACCCGGCCTCCAGTTCCGTCGGGTCGATCTGCAGCTCGGCGAAGGACTCGGCGATGCGCTGCTGGGCGTTGGTGTGGTCGACCCCGGCCAGCTCCCGCGCCTGCGCCTCGGTGGCGAAGCGGGTGAAACGGTCCGCCTGGTGGCTGTAGAGGTCGTAGGCGCCGACCGCGTTGGTGAACTCGATCAGTGCGTTGGTGTCGCCGGTGGTCGCCGAGAACACGCTGGTCTCGAAGGTGCCGTGGGCGGCGTCCGCGCGCAGCAGGGAGTCCACCAGGTTGCCGGTGAAGGTGGCGGCGAGCGTGGAGTCGCGGTCCAGGCCGAGGCCGTCGATCACGCCCTTGGCCGCGTCCGAGTAGGTCGGGTCGATGTTGTCGGCCGGCAGATAGCCGCGCTCGACGCTCTGCCGCAGGCTGGACAGGCTCTGGACCTCCCTGAGGGCCTGTGCCTCGGTGTCCGGCAGCCGGCCGCCGTAGGTGTCGCGCACCTTCTCGACCTGGGCGTCCACCGCGGCCTGGGCCTTGCGGTAGGGGGCCGGCGAGGGCTTGGCGTGGCCGGATTCGTACCGTGCGGAGAGCAGGATGGCCTGCTGGTGCTCGGCCTCCACCCGGTCGACCAGCCGGGCGACCGTGGCGCTGTCCCGGACGGCCCGGGCCGCCCGCTCCGCGCTGTCGGACTGTTCCAGCAGGTCGGTGATCAGGTAGCTCAGCAGGACCGCGATCACCGCGAGCGGCACGCCGACCAGCAGGTTGAGTTTGCGCCGGAAGGGCCAGCGGTCGGCGAAGCCCCGTATGCCGCCCCGCGTCGCCGGGGCAGGCCGGGCGGGCGCGTCCACCGCGTTCGTGGACACAGGGCCTCCTTCGTAGGGGTGTCTCCACCCGAACTGATGCGTAACGACACCGAGCGGGCCCCGTACACCGCTGTGACCGATATCAACTGCCGCGAGACTACAGCGTCCTTGAAGTGTCAATCAGGTCGCCTTTTATCAAGAATCCGTTACAAAGAGACCGCTCTCCCTCCGTAACTGGGCACGGATCGAGGCCAATCGGTGACCCGGAGCCACTTGACTGACCGAGAACAGGCTGGATTGGATCAGGAAGAAGCTCTTCCTACCGCTGTCCACCCCACCAACCCCCTGAGCCCGGAACGGGAATCGTGACTTCCAGCACCCACATCAGCAGGTCCATCCGGAGACACCGAGGCGCGGCGGCCGTCGCGCTCGCCGCGGCAACGGCCCTGCTGACGGGCTGTTCCTCGTCCGACACATCGGGCGACCCACTCAAGGGCGACAAGGCGAGCGGCGACACCGTGGTCGTCGGGTCGAACAACTTCGCCGAGAGCATCCTGCTCGCCGACATCTACGGCGAGGCCCTGAAGGCCAAGGGAATCAAGGTCACATACAGGCCGAACATCGGCAGCCGCGAGACCACCTACGGCCTGCTCAAGAACGGCGCCATCTCGGTTCTGCCGGAGTACAACGGCGCGTTGCTGGCCTACCTCGACCAGAAGGCCAAGCCGAAGACCATCGAGGAGACGACGTCGGCCATCGAGGCCAAGCTCGACTCCAAGCTGACGCTGCTGAAGCCGGCGCCGGCCGAGGACAAGGACTCGGTCACCGTCAACGCGGAGACCGCGAAGAAGTACCACCTCACCGAGAAGTCCACCATCGCCGACCTCAAGGACGCCGCGAAGGACCTGGTCATCGGCGCCTCACCGGAGTTCCAGACCCGGCAGCAGGGCCTGGTCGGCCTCAAGGACGTCTACGGCCTGGAGTTCAAGTCCTTCAAGGCGCTGGACGCGGGCGGTCCGCTCACCCAGGCGGCACTGAAGAAGGACACCGTGCAGGTCGCGGACCTCTTCACCACGGACCCGACCATCTCCAAGGAGAAGTTCGTCGTCCTTCAGGACCCGCAGAGCCTGTTCGGGTACGAGAACGTCCAGCCGCTGGTCTACAAGAGCGCGCTGTCCCAGAAGGGCGTCGACGCGCTCAACGCCGTCTCGGCGAAGCTCGACACGGCGACCCTGCTGGACCTCGACACGCAGGTGCAGTCGCAGAACAAGGACCCGTTGGACGTCGCCAAGGCATGGCTGAAGTCGGCCGGTCTCGGCTGACGACGTCCGCGCGTCCCGCAGGAACGCGCACGACACGACGCGGGTGTCCCCGGAGAACGGGGGCACCCGCGTGCGTTTTCGTCGGCGCGAGCCGGTCCCATGGAAGAAATCCACCACTGACGCCGCCTGGTTGGAGTCCTCCCGCCCCGTCCTCCCACGCTGACCCGTGACCGACAGGCCATGTTCTCCGCCGACGAGATGTCCCGGGCCCTGGGCAGCATCGGGCCGGTGATGGGCCTCGCCGCTGTCTGCGGACCGGTCCTGGGCGGCGTGCTGACCCACGCCGACCTGTTCGGCTCGTCCTGGCGCGCGGTGTTCCTGGTGAACGTCCCCGTGTCCGTGGCCGTCCTCGCCCTGGCCCCGAGACTGCCGGAGAACCGCGCCCCGCGCCGCCCCACCCTCGACGTCACGGGCACGCTGCTCGCGGCGACCGGCACGGGCCTCGTGGTCCATCCGCTGATCGGTACGAACGTCGTCGAACTCCGCCCGCGCGGCTGGACGTCGCTGTGCGCCGGACTCCCATCCTCCCTGTGCTGGTTCCGGGGCGGTACGACCGACTCCTTCGGCCCCGAACCGCGCCCGCTCACCGACGCGCCCGGCTTCCTGCCGTACGCCAACGGCGCGCACTACGACACCGCGTGGGGCCGCCGCCCGCTGCCGGGTGTCTGAGCCGGCCACCGCGAGGTCAGGCCGGCTCCGCCCGCTCCGTCCTCGCCCGCGCGGCCGACTCGCGCTTGCGGCGGCGGCTCACCCGGGGTTCCTGGTCCGGGAGCCAGCCGAAGGCGAGGCAGCTGCCGGTGACGCCGAGCAGCAGGCCGATGAAGAAGCCGCCGAGGTTCGAGGTGATCCAGGTGCCCAGGGAGAGCAGGACGCCGGTGAGGGAGTAGAAGAGGCGCTGGGCCGGATTGAAGAGGGTCAGCAGTCCGCACAGCAGCATCAGACCGGGCAGCAGGTAGCCGGCCAGGCCCTGCATGCCGATGTGCATGACGACCTTCATCGACGCCTTCTCGGTGAGCAGGATCTCCGCCCCGCCCAGGGTGAGCAACAGCCCGCCCCAGAACGGACGGCGGGCCCGCCAGCGCCGGAAGGCGGGCCACATCCCCGATCGAGGACCGTCCGACATCAGCAACCCGAGTCGCTGAAGCGGAGTTTGAGACCGGGCAGCTTGAACACGCCAGCCGTGGTGGCGTAGTTGGTCTGCCGCAGATTGCCGATGCGCACCGTGTCGGCCTGCTGGCTGAACACGCCGATCGGGCCCTTCACCCCGGCCTTGGTGAGCGTGCTGGCGTCGTTGCCGATCTCGATGTTGTTGAACGCGGCGTCGCCCGTCAGCTCGGTCGAGTCGGTGGTCAGGTCGCTCGCCTGCACCTTGTCCGCGCCGCTGCCCGCAGTGATGAGCAGGTTGGTGCCGCCGAGGTCGACGCTCTGGCACAGCTTGGTGAGCGTGGCGTTCTTTATCGCGGAGGTGACCACCAGCACCTGACCGCCGGTGTCGCCCGCGTTGGGGCTGCCCTCCGCCATGTTGTCCAGGTTGCCGAACTGCTCGAAGCCGGTGCCGTTGAGCTCGGTCGCGGTGACCGTGAACGGCATTCCGGAGATCGCGAACTGCACACCCAGGGCGCCCTCGGCGGTGAGGATCGCGAGACCGGCGGCGATCGCGGTGGCCGGCACGGCCATCACGGCAGCCCGGCGCCAGCGGACGCGACCGCGTCTCACGACACCTTCGGTGCTGTCCCCGGAATCGCTTTCCGGGTTCTCGGGGATGTGCTCGGCGGACGAGGCCATGTCTGCTCCCAGGGGCATAGGCAATGCGGGTTGGGCTTCCGTGGCGCGTTGTCCTGGCGCGGACAGCGGCTGCCGCGCACACCCTTCGCACCTCCCGGCGGGTGCAAGGGCTTTCTGGTTACGCGACAGTAGCCGCGGAGGAAGTTACCGGGGGTTACACCCAAGGGTCAAGGGAGTTGTGAAAAAAGGGTGTTGAATGTGGGTCAGTCGTGTCGCGCGGCCCGCGCCGACCCGCTCTGACCTCCAACTCCGTTGATACTTCTTGACGTTGACGGTTGCTCAGGTCTACAACTCTCCCTGGTTTCCCAAGGATCCGTGGCGCCGGATCCGCCGCCCGCGGCATCGTCCGCGATCCCGGCCTTCTTCCGCCCTTCATCACTCCTTCACCCGCATCGCTCCGCCTCCGGGCGGCACGGGTCACGGTCGCTTTCCCCCTCGTTCCATGTCCGGCCGCCCCCCACCCGGCCCGGCCGGAGGTCTACCCCCGAGGCTTCCGGCCGGTGCCCGGCCCGCTCCGTTGTCGGCCCGTCACGTACGGAGAAGGCGTGACGGGCCGGCAACGGCCCGCGGCCCGCAACGGTCGGCATCACCTGCACCCCCGC
>NZ_JADDRL010000229.1 GCF_021538895.1 Streptomyces olivochromogenes
GACGCCGCCGACCTGCTCGCCCGGGTGCGTCACTGCGCCCCCGTCTCCCGTGGCCGCTACCGCACCGACGAGTCCGCGCCCGCGACCGTCTCGGTCTGCGGCACCCGCGACGCCGTGTTCTGGAAGGCCGACATGGACATCGACTGCGACGGCCGGTCCACCAGGCGCTGCAACGGCCGCACCGACCCGAGTTTCCTGCCCGCCACCGCCTTCCAGCAGTCCGACGGCCGTCATCTCAACGCCGAACGCCTGCCCTACATCGTGGTGCCCGCCCCGAGCCGCCGCTGGGACCACCGCGCGGGCGGCGTGCGCGGCGGTTCCGTCGCCGCGGTCGTCTACCACGACCGTGTGCGGTACGCCGTCGTCGGGGACACCGGCCCGCGCGAGATCATCGGCGAGGCCTCCTACGCCACCGCCCGGGCCCTGGGCATCAGTCCCGATCCGCGCAGGGGCGGGGTGTCCTCCGGGGTCACGTACATCGTCTTCAAGGACTCCCGGGTCAAGCGCATCCAGGACCACATGGCGGCCGTCGCGACCGGGGAGCGGCTGGCGGGCCGGTTCGTCCGACACCACTGAGCCGCCCCCGGCCGCCGGGACCTCTCCGACCGCGGGCCTCACACCTTGCGGTACATGTACGCCTCGGTGGCCGCCGCCTCCACCGCGTTCAGGTCGCCTCCCGCGGCCGCCGTGACCACCGCGGCCACCGCGCCCTCGACGAACGGGGCGTCCACCAGGCGCGTGCCGCCGGGCAGTTCGTCGCCCTCCGCGATCAGCGCCTTCACCGTGAGCACGGCGCTGCCCAGATCCGTGAGCACGGCGACCCCGGCTCCCCGGTCCACGGCCGCGGCCGCCGCGGAGATCAGCTCGGCGCTCGTACCGAGCACGCCGGCCTCGGTGCCGCCCGCCGTGGCGACGGGCACCGCCTCGGCGCCGCCCGCGAGGCCCTTCGCCAACTCGGCGACCGACGACGCGACCTCGGCGCTGTGCGACACCAGCACGATCCCGACCGGCTTCCCCTCACTCACCGGCGGCCTCCACCAGCGCGGCGATCAGCAACGCGGACGAGGTGGCCCCCGGGTCCTGGTGCCCGATGCTGCGCTCCCCGAGATAACTCGCCCGGCCCTTGCGGGCCTGCAACGGCACCGTCGCCAGCGCGCCCTCCTCGGCGGCGGCCCGGGCCGCGGCGAAACCGTCGGGCATCGCGTCCACGGCCGGCACCAGCGCGTCGAGCATGGTCTTGTCGCCGGGCGCGGCACCCCCGAGGGCCATCACCCCGTCCACGCCCGCCCGCAGCGCCTCGGCCAGCTGCGCCTCGCTGACCTCCGTGGCGTCCCCGAGCGCCTTGCCCGTGCGGCGCAGCAGCGTGCCGTACAACGGCCCGGACGCGCCGCCGACCGTCGAGATCAGCTGGCGGCCCGCGTGGGTCAGGACCTCGCCCGGGGTGTCCGGCGCCTCCTTCTCCAGCGAGGCCGCCACGGCCCGGAACCCCCGCTGCATGTTGGTGCCGTGGTCGGCGTCGCCGATGGCCGAGTCGAGAGCGGTGAGCCGTTCCGCCTCGCGGTCGACGGACGCGGCGGTCACGGTCATCCAGCGGCGGAAGAAGTCGGCGTCGAGCACTGGTTCTCCTTGCGTGGTAGGTACGTTGGTCGCGTCCGCCGCCGTGTCACATGCCCCAGCGCAGGGCCGGCGTCCGCACCGGCGCGTCCCACAGTCCCAGCAGTTCCTCGTCGACCTGGCACAGGGTGACCGAGGCGCCCGCCATGTCCAGCGAGGTGACGTAGTTGCCCACGAGCGTGCGGGCCACGGTGACCTTGCGCTCGCCGAGCACCCGCTGCACCTCGGCGTTGAAGCCGTACAGCTCCAGCAGCGGTGTCGCGCCCATGCCGTTGACCAGGACGAGCACGGGGTTGCGCGGTTCGAGGTCCTCCAGGACCGCGCCCACCGCGAAGTCGGCGATCTCACCGGACGTCATCATCGCTCGCCGCTCCCGGCCCGGCTCTCCGTGGATGCCGATGCCCAACTCCAGTTCACCGGGCGGCAGATCGAAGGTGGGGCTGCCCTTGGCCGGCGTGGTGCACGCGCTGAGCGCCACGCCGAAGCTGCGGGAGTTCTCGTTGACCCGGCGCCCGATGGACTCGACCTGCTCCAGGGGCCGGCCCTCGGCGGCCGCCGCGCCCGCGATCTTCTCGACGAAGAGGGTCGCGCCGGTGCCGCGCCGGCCTGCCGTGTAGAGGCTGTCGGTGACCGCCACGTCGTCGTTGACGAGCACCTTCGCGATCTGGATGCCCTCGTCTTCCGCGAGCTCGGCCGCCATGTCGAAGTTCAGTACGTCACCGGTGTAGTTCTTCACGACGAACAGCACACCCGCCCCGCTGTCCACGGCCGCCGCCGCCCGGGCCATCTGGTCCGGAACCGGTGAGGTGAACACCTCGCCGGGGCAGGCGGCCGACAACATCCCGTGACCCACGAACCCGCCGTGCAGCGGTTCGTGCCCCGAGCCGCCGCCCGAGACCAGCGCCACCTGCCCGGCCACGGGGGCGTCCCGCCGTACGATCACCCGGTTCTCGACGTCTACGGTCAGCTCGGGGTGGGCGGCCGCCAGCCCCCGCAGCGCGTCGGCCACCACGGTCTCCGGAACGTTGATGAGCATCTTCATCGATACCTCCTGGTGGACCCGGTAGGTAAGCCTCCGGCCCGTGTGCCCAGGGCCGACGCCGACCTGTTGCCTACTCTCGGAAGTATCGACCTTGAACGGGTGATCGTCACCCGTCGCCGCGCGCCGGCGGGTGCTTGAAGCTGAACCAGGTCGTCTTGCCCTCGTCCGTCGGCCGCACGCCCCAGTCGTCGGCGAGGGCGCGGACGAGGAGCAGCCCCCGGCCGGACTCGGCGTCCTCGGCCGCCACGCGCGGCTGGGGCAGATGGGGGCTGCGATCGGTGATCTCGACCGTGAGTTCGATGACGGTGCGGCAGACGTGCACGCCGATCGGGCCCTGCGCGTGCAGGACGGAGTTGGTGAGGATCTCGGACGCCAGCAGACAGGCGTCGTCCGCCCGGTGCGCGAGCTTCCACGCGTCCAGCACCCCGGCGAGGAATTCGCGGCCGGCCGGCACCGACTCGGGCAGGGCGGGCAGGGCGGTCGCGGCCGAGGCCAGCGGAGCCGCGGGCAGCCGGGTCAGCAGCAGGGTGACGTCGTCGTCGTGGCCGTCGGCGCCGGGCAGCAGGCTGGCCAGCACATGGTCGGCGACGTACTCCAGGTCGGGTGTGCTGTCGGCGAGTTTGTCCAGTGTGCCGATGAGTTGGGTGAGCTGGTCCTCGATGTCGCTGCCCGGCGTCTCGACGAGCCCGTCCGTGTAGAGCACCAGCGTGGCGCCGCGCGCGATGGTGGTGCGGCACTGCTCGTAGATGACGTCACCGACGCCCAGCGGCGCGTTCACCGGCGAGGGGAGGGTACGCACGCTCTCGACGGGGTCGGTGACCAGGACGGGCAGGTGCCCGGCGGAGCACACCGTCACGTCCCCGGTGTCGGCCGCTATGACCAGGTAGCAGCAGGTGACGAGCTGGTCCGGGACGTCCAGGTCGGCGACCACGGTGTCCAGGGCCTGCATCAGCTGACGGGGCTGCATCCCGGTCTTGGCCAGCGCGTGCGCGGCGGACCGGAGCTGGCCCATCACGGCGGCCGCCTCCAGCCCGCGGCCCATCACGTCACCGATCAGCACCCCCACCCGGCCGGCCCCCAGCGGGATCAGGTCGAACCAGTCGCCGCCGACGCCGGCGCCCTGGGTGGCGGGCAGATAGCGACTCGCGGTGGCGAGGCCCGGGATGGCCGGCGGGGTGCCCATGAGACTGCGCTGCAGGGTCAGGGCGATGTGCCGCTGCTGTTCGTACAGCTCCGTCAGCTCGGCCTCGGCACGCTTGCGGTCGCTGATGTCGCGGACGATGGCGCACGCCCCGATGACCGTGCCGTCCGCGGCGCGGGTCGGCCACAGCGTCACGTCCACGTCCAGCAGGCCGCCGTTGCGGGTGAGCCGCAGCGTCTCGAAGTGCTCGACCTTCTCGCCCCGGCGCAGCCGGTCCAGCAGCACACCGATCTCGTCGTGCCGGTCGGTCGGGGCCAGGATCGACACGTGCTGCCCCACCGCCTCCGCCGCCGTGAACCCGTACAGCGAGTGGGCCGCGGCGTTCCAGTACGTGATCCGGCCGTCGAGGGTCTTGGCGAGGATCGCGTCCTGGGAGGACTCGACGAGCGCGGCGAGTTCGTTGATGCGTTCCTCTGCCGCCTTGCGTTCGCTGACGTCGCGGACGGCGGCGGAGACGAGGAGGCCGTCGGCGGTTTCGAGGGGGCTGAGGCTGATCTCGACGGGGAACTCGGTGCCGTCCTTGCGCAGGCCGTACAGGTCCAGTCCGGCGCCCATGGGGCGTACTTGCTGGTTGTGGGCGTAGGCGTTGCGGTGTTCGGTGTGGTGGGTGCGGAAGCGGCCCGGGACGAGGAGTTCGACGGGGTGGCCGAGGAGTTCCTCGCGTTTGTAGCCGAAGAGGGCTTCGGTCTGTGCGTTGACGAGCTTGATGGTGCCGGTGTCGTCCACGATGACCATGGCGTCCGGTGCCGCCTCCAGCAGTCCCCGGAACCTTTCCTCAGCGGCCCGGGAACCGCTCGCCGTGCCGCCCGCGGCGCACTGGCACAACTCTTCCACCACATCGGCGCAACCAGGTGGCACCACTTCGGCCAAGTCGCTCATGTCCATCCCCGATCGGCGGCTCACCATGAGTGGGCCATCCCATCGCAACTCCGGGCACTTCGCGCGGACATGTCGTCTAATGGTCGTACCGCGGCCGAACCTGCCCGCGCGCGGTGCCGTCCGTGACAGCTCCGCTGCCGTGCGGGTGCGTCTCGGGGTGTGGAGGCGCCGAACGCGCGCGGCGATAAAGGCACCGGCGGCGTCACGACGGCACGACGACGACCGGACACATCGCCTCCCGTACCAGGTCTCGTACGAGGTCCCGTGTGAGGTCCCTCGCCAGGTCCTCGGCCCCGGAGCCGTACCGGCGCCCCACCACGACCAGGGCGGTGTCGGCGCCGTGGTGCAGCAGGGCGTGGACCGGGGTGAACAGCAGCACGTCCTCGATCACCGGTACGTCCGGATACTTCGCGCGCCAGGGCCGCAGCGCGTCCGCCAGCAGCTGCACCTCGTGGTCCTCCCAGGTCGCCCGGTCCTCCTCCGGCACGCCGAAGGGCAGCTCGGCGGCGGCCGGCGGCAGCGTCCAGGCATGCACGGCCCGCAGCCCCACGCCCCGCAGCCGCGCACTGTCGAAGGCGAACCGGATCGCCGCGGGCGCGCGCCGACGCGGGTCGACGCCGAGAGCGACCTCGCCGGTTCGGGGGGCACGGGCCAGGTCGTCAGGGACGAACACGAGCGGGCAGGAGCAGGTCCCGAAGACGTCGCCGTCCAGCGGGCTCGGG
>NZ_JADDRL010000023.1 GCF_021538895.1 Streptomyces olivochromogenes
GGACCCTCCCGCGCCGCCGGTGCCACCGGAGGCGCCGCTGCCGCCCGAGCCCGCACCGCCGGAGCCGGAGCCGCCGCCCACGACGGTCGGAGTCTTGGCGCCGCCCGTGCCGGTGGCGCACTGCGTCGCGCCCTTCTTGTCACAGGCGGGCGGATAAGGGGCGGTCTTGGCAAGGGTGTTGCTGCCGTCGCTGGAGAAGGTGGGGTTGTGGCAGCTCTTGATGTTGATCGACTCGACGTCGACCCCGGGGATCCTGCGCACCTGGTTGAGGCCGGCCTTCACGAGGTTGATCGGCAGCGGGGAGTAGCCGAGGTCGTCCACGTGCTGCTGCCCCTGGCAGAGGAAGTAGTACGCGAAGGCGCCGAGGGTCTTGCCCTTTTGGGTGTTGAAGTTCGACTCCAGCTTGGTCGGCAGGATCATGTAGCTGTAGCTCGACAGCGGATAGGCCCGCCGGTCCGGGTCGGTGTAGACGTCGTCGAGGATCTGCGTGAGATAGCTGGGCGAGGAGGTGTCCTCGTTGATCCGCGCCTTGAGCAGTGCCACGGCGACGTTTCTGGCGGTCGGCTCCACGTAGTACCCGGAGGCGTTGAGCACCTTGGCCACCGGGAAGCCGGTGGTGTACACGGCGTACGAGTACTCGACGTAGGTGATCGTGCCGACGTTGCCGGCCTGGGCGACATAGCCGGAGACACCGTTGGAACCGGACTGGGCGACGAAGCCGCTGCCCGCCACGAGCGGGTAGTTGGAGGTGGTCCCGCAGGGGGTGCTGCGTCCGGCCCGGCCGCAGTAGCCGTTCCACAGAGAGCCGTACCGCTTGCTCATCCAGGTCGTGAACTGCGCGGTCGTGCCCGAGCCGTCCGAGCGCACCACCGGCACGATCCGGCGGGCGGGCAGCGCCGAGGCGAGCGCCGGGTTGTCCGCCCGGATCGCCGGGTCGTTCCAGGTCTTGACGGCCCCGGTGAAGATCTTGGCGATGACGTCCCCGGACAACCGGAGGTTGGTCACCCTGCGGCCCGCGATCGTGAGGTTGTACATGAACGAGGTGCCACCGGCCACGATCGGCATGTACGCGTACTTGCGGGCCGGGGGCGGGTCGACCACACCCGAGTCCTTGATGCCGTACGGGATCTCGGACACCGCGTAGTCGACGGTCCCGTTGCGGAACTGGTTGCGGCCGTCCGAGGAGCCGGTGCCGTTGTAGTTCACCGTCATGCCGTACTGCTTGACGTTGGCCCGCCACTGGTCGAGCGCGTTCTGACTCCAGGTGGACCCGGCGCCGGAGATCGGGACGTACGTCGCCGCGGCGGCGGGCATCAGGGCGGCGTACAGCAGGGCGGCCACGAGGGCGAGGGCGGTCAGGGTCCTGGTGCGGACGCGTGCGGGGGCTGCCGGGCGTGATCCGGACATGGCGGGTTGACTCCTGGCTCCTGGGTCGTGGTCCTGGTCAGCGATGCTCTGGGCGAGTCCGGGCGGTGGCCGGTGCGGAGCGGTTGGCCATGCGCTCCGCGTCCCGGCGCGATGCCAGCACCCTGCGGTGCAGCTGGGCCCGGGTCAGCTCGCCCGGTCCGCGTCCGCCGATCAAACGGGCCAGCACGAACAGCAGCAGGACGAGGCCCATCAGCAGGGCGGCGGAGCCGAATCCCCGGGCGATGTAGGCGGGTTGGGGCGAGCGCACCAGGTCGAAGGTGGCCAGCGGCAGCGAGATCTGCGGGTCCTTGAACGGGTCGGCGTTCAGCCCGGCGTTGACTCCGGAGGTGAGCAGCACGGGCGAGGTCTCGCCGATCCCGCGCGCGGTGCCCAGGATCACCGCGGTGGTGAGGCCGGAGCGCGCGGTGGGCAGCACCACGGTCCACACCGTGCGCCACTGGCTCGCGCCCAGCGCGTACGACGCCTCGCGCAGCGAACCCGGCACCAGCCGGATGACGACGTCGGCGGCGCGGATGATGATCGGCAGCATCATCACGCTCAGCGCCAGCGCGGCGGCGAACCCGGACTTGTCGACGCCGAGGATCAGGATGACCGTGGCGTAGATGAACAGGCCGGCCACGATCGACGGCAGGGCCGTCATGGCCTCGACGATGGTCCGCACGAAACGCGCGTAGCGTCCGGGCACTTCGTTGAGGAACACCGCACAGGCGAGGCCGAGCGGAACGGTGACGGCCAGTGAGATGGTGATCTGCTCCAGCGTGCCGAGCATCGCGTGCATCACGCCGCCGTCGGTGAGCGGCTGCAGCGGGCCCGTGCGCGCCATGTCCTGGGTGAAGAAATTGAGGTGCACCAGCGCCCGGTGACCGCGCCACAGGGTGAAGCCGATGACGAAGACCAGGGCGGCCAGCACCAGGACGGCGAGGCTGTGCCAGATCACCGCGGTCACCCGGTCCCGTACGGCGACGCCCTTCTCGTCGAAGGAGACCAGCACCGCGTAGAGGGCGACGAAGAGCATGTAGCCGACCACCACGAAGCCCAGGACCGAGTCGAACGGGGCGATCCGGACGAACAGCAGGGCCGTCAGGGCGACGGAGCCCACCGCGGCACCCACCAGTGCGAGCACATCGGTGGCGTGGACGGCCGAGGTGTTGCGGCGTACCTCGCGTCCCTCGTCGGGCGTTCGGTCCACTCGCACCTGTTCCTTGTCTGCCTTGTCGAGGGGACCGCCGCTGATGGAACCGCTGTTGACGGGACCACTGTTGAGGGGACCGCTGTTGAGAAGATCGCTCATGTCAGGCCTCCGCCCCCGCGCCCGAGCGGCTGCGCGCCACGATCGAGGAGGCGATGAAGTTGACGACGAGGGTCATCAGGAAGAGGGCGAGTCCGGCGGCCATGAGGGCCGACATGCCGAACGTGCTCGCGGAGCCGTAGCGCAGGGCGATCAGCGCCGACACGGAATTGGCGCCGTTCTGCAGGATGTGCGACTGGACGGCGAAGACCGGGGAGATGATCATGTAGACGGCGATCGTCTCGCCCAGTGCCCGGCCGAGGCCGAGCATGGTGCCGCCGATCACCCCGCCGAGGCCGAAGGGCAGGACGACCGTACGGATCACGCCCCACTTCGTCGCCCCGAGCGCGAACGCTCCCTCCCGCTCACCGACCGGCGCCTGGGAGAACGCCTCACGCATGACCGAGCAGGCGATAGGCGTCACCATCAGGGCCACCACCATCCCGGCGATGAACGTGGACGAGGTGTAGACCGTCGTCGTCGCCAGCGGGTCGTGCGGGTCGGCCCCGTCGACCTTGAGGAAGGGAATCCAGCCGAAGTACGTGGAGATCCACCGGGACACCCCGACCACCTGGCCCTGGAGGAAGAAGGCCCCCCACAGCCCGTACACCACGCTCGGCACCGCGGCCATCAGGTCCACGACGCTGACCAGCGTCCGCCTCAGCCGCCGCGGCGCGTACTCCGAGATGTACAGGGCCGTGCCCAGCGCCAGCGGCACGGCGATGGCGATCGCCACGAGGCCGATGAGCACGGTGCCGGTGAGCACCGCGGCGATGCCGAAGTGGTGGGAGTCGGGTTCCCAGGCCGACGTGGTCAGGAACGAGCCCTTGGCCACACGGAGCGCCTCCGCCGCGCGGTAGCCGAGGAAGATGCCGACCAACAGCATGATCACCAGCACCACGGCACCGCTGCCGCGCGCCGCGCCACGGAAGAGGCGGTCCACCAGCTCTCCCTCGGACCGCACGGCACGCGGTACGTCCAGGATCTCCGGGTCCGCGGAATCCGGCTGTCCGAAGCCGGGGACGGCAGCGCTCACGACGCCCCTGCCCCGGCCTGGATCCGCACACGGGTCGTGGACCGAGGCGGATCGTCTCCGTCACCCGGACCCTCCGACGGCGCGGACCCCGGACCGGGCAGATGCAGACCGCGCAGCCGCGGCCGGCTGACCAGTCCGTCGCTTAACTGGGCCACCGGCACCGCGGCCAGGAACTGGTTCAGGTTGTACTGGCACTCCCGATGCCGCTGATACGCCCGCCCCGCCATGGCGACGTCCCGCCCGTCGAGTTGCACCCGCCAGGTCCAAGCGCCCGCTATGTCCGCCATGACGAGGACCGACCGCACGTCCTCGATGCGCTCCCGGAACCGCATCACCGCGGCCTGGCACGCGGGCAGGCTCTCGAACGCCCGGGCACAGCGGCCGAGTTCACGGTTGTTGGCACCGACCAGCCGCCATCCGACGGGTCTCAGTTCCGTATCCGGTCTGCTTGGTCGTGTATCCGATCTGTGCTGCGCCTGCGGACTCGCCAGCAGGTTCATTCCAAGATCTTCGGTCGGCACATACAACAAGCGCGGACGGACCATGTGGACCGACCCCCCTCCACGTCACTTTCTCGCCGCTGACCAAAAGGTCCCTCAGCGCCCCTGAGAGTCACGGTCTGTGGGGTGTCTGTGAACACGGTCCAGCGAAGGCCGAACGGAGTGAAGATGAACGGGAGGTGCTAGCGACCCAACGTGACAACGATCAAGACGCGGTCACGGAGAGCCCCGAGGGCCGTCCCGAGGGCAGTTGGGTGTGACGTTTGCCGTCGGCTCGCTTGCGGTCGTGAACGCCGGCGGGACCACGGGCAGCGGGCGCCGTCCCGTCGCCCAGCGCCGTCCCGCTGGCAGTCATATAGGCGATGACTACCGACGCGAGCGACGGGCGCCCGCTGCGAGTGTCGAGCCATGACCCGCACCACACCGCTACAGACCACCACTGGCTGGATACCGCTGGCGGTGTTGGCCACGGCCCAGTTCCTGGTCGTGCTGAGCACGTCGATCGTGAATGTCGCCCTGCCCCAGATCCGGGCCGGGCTCGACCTGTCCGACACGAGCCAGGCCTGGACGGTCAACGCCTACGTACTGGTCTTCGGCGCGCTGTTGCTGCCGGGCGGGCGCGCGGGTGATGTCTACGGTCTGCGCCGCGTGTTTCTGCTCGGCATCGGCCTGTTCGCCCTCTCCGCCCTGGGCGCGGCACTGGCGCCCACGGCGAGCGTGCTGATCGCCTGCAGGGCGGTGCAGGGAATCGGCGCCGCGCTGCTGGCGCCCACGGCGCTGGCCCTCGTGCTGACGCTCTATCCCGACGGCAACCGGCGTGGCACCGCGCTCGGCGTGTGGGGCGCGGTCTCCGGTGCCGGCGGTGCGGCGGGCGTGCTGCTGAGCGGGCTGCTCACCAGCCTGTTCGGCTGGCGTGCGGTGTTCGTCGTGATGGTGCCCCTGGCCCTGGCCGTCCTGGTGGCCACCTGGCTGCTGGTCGCAGCCGACCGACCACGCGGCGGAAGCCTGGATGTGCCGGGCACGGTGACGGTCACGGCGGGGCTGGTCGCGCTGACTTACGGCCTGTCAGGGCCTTGGCCGCTCGCCATGATCGGTCTGGCGCTGCTCGGCGTGTTCGTGGCGCTCCAGCGCCGCGCCACCGACCCGCTGCTGCCGGCGCGCATGAGCGTGGTGGCGGTGCCCAACGTGCTGATGTCCCTGCTGGGCGCGGTCTGGCTCGGCCTGTTCTACTTCCTGCCCCTCTACCAGCAACGCATCCTCGGCTACTCGCCCTTGGAGGCCGGGCTGACCCAGCTGCCCCTGGCCCTCATGATCACCCTCTCGTCGTGGGTCACCGGGAAAGTCTCCGGCCGTCCCGTGCTCCCCGTGGGCCTGCTGGTCCTCGCGGCCGGACTGGCCTGGCTGTCGCGAACCCCGGCCGACGGCACCTTCCTCGTGGACCTGCTCGGCCCCACGCTCCTCATCGGCATCGGGCTGGGGGTGGCCTTCGTCCGGCTCACCGCGATGTCCTCCACGGGCGTCCCGGCCGCCGACAACGGCCTGGCCGGCGGGCTGGTCAACGCCACCCGGCAGATCGGCGGAGCCATCGGCCTGGCCTTCCTGACGCTGCTCCCCTCCTTCGGCGCGGCCTTCGGGGCCTGCGCCGCCCTGACCCTGCTCATCTCGGCTCTCTCGACGCGAAAGGCATGACCATGCCCCTGGACAAGCCCTACATCACCGGCCACTTCACCCCTGTCTCCGACGAGATCACCGGCCGTGAACTGAAGGTGCGCGGCACCCTCCCGCCCGAGCTGAACGGCCGTTACTTCCGCAACGGGCACAATCCCAAGCCCGGCATCACTCCCAGCCACTGGTTCCGCGGCGAGGGCATGATCCACGGCGTCCGCCTCACCGGTGGCCGGGCCGAGTGGTACCGCAACCGCTGGGTGCGCACCCCCTTCCTGGACGGCGTGCCGTTCACCGGAACCGAGCTCGAAGTCAGCGCCGCCGCCACCAACATCATCTTCCACGGGGGCCGCTACCTCGCCCTGCAGGAGGCCAACCTGCCCTGGGAGGTCAGCGCCGACCTCGACACGATCGGCGTGTACGACTTCGGCGGCAAGCTCACCAGCGCGATGACCGCCCACCCCAAGGAGGACCCCCAGACCGGCGAGCTGCACTTCTTCAGCTACAGCCCCTTCCCGCCGTACCTGACCTACTACGTGGCCGACGCCACCGGCGACATTGTCACCTCGCAGGTCATCGATGGCTCCGGCCCCTCGCTCATGCACGACTTCGCCATCACCCGCGAGCACGTCGTCTTCATCAACTCGCCGGTGGTCTTCGACCACGCCGAGCACTCAGGCATCCCCTACCGCTGGCACGACGACGTCCCGCTGCGCATCGGCGTGATGCCGCGAGCCGGTGGCGACACCACTTGGTTCGAAGTCGCCGACCAGGCCGCGCTGTTGCACGTCAGCAACGCCTACACCGACGCCCAGGGCCGGATCGTCCTCGAAGCACCGCGCTTCGACCGTTCCGCCTGGGAGAACTCGTGGAAGTGGTGGGTCGGCGCCCCCGGCTACGGCACCAGCCCCGACGCCGGCTCGACCTTCCACCGGTGGATCATGGACCCGGCCACCGGCAAGGTCGCCACCGAGTCCCTGAACGACCTGGCCACCGAATTCCCGTCGATCAACGACGCCCACACCGGCTCGGTCTACCGCTACAGCTACGCCATCGCCTTCCCCGGCGCGGGTCTGTCCGGCTACCACACTGTCAAGTTCGACACTCAGACCGGCCAGGAGACACTGCTCGCGCACGGCGAGGGCCGAATGCCCGGCGAGGCCGTCTTCGCGCCCGCCGCGGGCGGGACCGCCGAGGACGACGGCTACCTCCTCACCATCGTCAGCGACCTCAAGGCCGACGCCTCGGAGCTGCTCGTCCTGGACGCGAGCGACCTGAGCACCGTGGCCGCCGTCGAACTCCCCCGCAGGGTCCCGGCCGGCATCCACGGCCACTGGATCCCCGACACCGAACAGCCGGCCTGACCCACCAAAGCCGCCCGGGCCGCTGATTCCCCCTCAGCGGCCCGGGCACCCAACGCGGCCGGCATTCACGGCCACGGGAACCCGCACTCCGAACCGCCCGCCGCGCCCCAACTGCCCGGGCCGCCGTTTCCCCCACGGCGGCCCGGGCCCACGACTCCGAGGAACCGCCATGACCTACCCCACGACCATCGACGAGAGCGCTCCCGTCGTCGCCGACCACACCATCCGGATCGCCGCCCCTCTTGAGCGGGTCTGGCAGTTGCACACCGGGATCGGCTTCTGGCCCGGTTGGCAGCCCGCCATCACCGAGGCCCGGCTCGACGGCCCCGTCGCCCCCGGTACCACCTTCCACTGGGTGACCGCGGGCCTGTCCATCGACTCCACCATCTACGCGGTCGACGCTCCGCACCGCATCCTGTGGGGCGGACCCGCGCACGGCATCACCGGCGTCCACGAGTGGACCTTCACCGAGGACTGCGACAGCGTTGTGCTCCGTACCCGGGAATCCTGGGCGGGCGCGCCGGTCGACACCGACCGGGACAACCTCGCCGCCGCGCTGAACGACTCGCTCAGCGCCTGGCTCGACGCCCTGAAGAAGGAGGCGGAGCAGGGGCCGAACCACTCCTCCTCACCCATCTGATGCCGGCCTTCGTGCCGACGATCGCCGACAGGCGCATGCGACCTGCGAGGCGTTCGCGCCCGCACCCCGGTGGGTGGCCGACTCCTTTGAGCGGCCACCTTGTGCGCGTTTGAGCGGCCGCCTCGTGCGCGACAGGTTCCTCCTTTCTGGACGCGGCGCGCCGCCTTTGGGCGTCAGCGGTAACCGGTGATCGGCCGGCGGTCGTAGCACACGGAGTCCGGGGCCGCGCTCGCGCCCTGTCGGCCCCTGATGTCCACGCGCGCGCCGAGCTTGATGGCGTCGTAGACCCGCTTCCCGTCTTTGCGTGAGAGAGCGATGGCGCCGTGGACGCTGGCCGTGGCCGAGATGTCGATCTCGGGGGGATTGAGCGCGAAGAACAGGAGTCGCTCGTGGTCACTGCGGTCCGTGAACGTGACGGCCCACCGCCTGTCGTCCGTGTACTCGTCGAACTTGCCGCCCTTGGCGGGGGGCATGGTCAGGGTGGCGTACTTGGCGCTGACGGTGACCGTCGTCTCGCCGATCGGGCACGTTGCCCGCGGTGTGCCGATGGCGAACTTCCTGCCTTCGATGGTCAGTGAGTGGGCGTCCAGGTCGACCGTGACCCGCTGGACCGGCGCCGGGGACGGGTGGGGCACGGACGTCGCAGGGGATGCGGTCGGCTTGCTGGGGGAAGCGATCGCACCGGAGGTGACGGCGATGAGGGCCGCTGCCGCCAGCGCGGAGGTGGAGAGCAGAGCGCGTCGGCCGCGGCGGCGGCGGCGCGCCTGGCTCCTCACCTGTGCGCCCGTGGCCGGGGCCGGGGCCGCGCTGTGTGCGGCCAGGCCGATCAGCCGAGCGGACAGTTCCGTCTCTGTCAGAAGTCGCGGTGGCGGCTGGTCAGACACAGGCTTCCTCCGTCGGGTGGGTTTCCTCGCTCGCCAGGTGAGCGGCCAGTGCGGTACGGCCGCGTGACAGTCGTGCCTTGACGGTGCCGACGGCCGCGCCGGTCTCGGCGGCTATCTGCTCCACGCTCAGATCGCACAGGTGATGCAGCACTATCGCGGTCCGCTGGGCTTCGGGCAGGCACCGCAGAGCGGTGACCAGCGCCACGTGGTCGGGGCTCGGTTCGGGCACAGACCGAGGTGCGGACTCGCCCCTCACCAGCTCCCACCAGTGGCGCGCCCGCCGCCAGCGGCTCATCGCCAGACGGTGTGCCACCGTACGGATCCATGCCTCGGGAGCCCGGTCACCGTTCAGGACGGACGAACGCCGGTCCCAGGCGCGTACGAACGCCTCCTGGACCACGTCCTGGGATTCGGCGTAGTCGCCCGTCAGGGCATAGAGCTGGCCGACCAGACGCGGGTAGGCGGCCGCGTAGAAGAGGTCGAACTCGTCCTCGGTCACCGTGTCGTGCTCTCTCTCACGGCGTGGGACGCGCCGCGTACGGTCGGTGCGGTGGGGGTCATGCGGTCTTGGTCTCCCCGGCGGCGCTCTGCTCGATCCACTGCTTCCAGGTCAGGTTCCAGTCGCCGTAGCCGTTGCCGGTGGCGACGGGGTCCTTGTTCGACCCGGTGACCTTGATGACGTCACCGACGATGACCTGGTCGTAGAAACGCTTGGCGGTGCCGTCGGTGGCGAGGCCGACACAGCCGTGGGTGACGTTACTGTGTCCGGCCGCCGTGTCCGCGTGCGGGTTCTGGTGCACGTAGGTCCCCGACGTCGTCAGGTGCACGGCCCAGTAGTAGTCGCCGTTGTAGGCGTCGCCCAGGCCGACGGTACGGGAGTCCATGCGCACCTTCGACGCCTTGTCCATGACGACCATCGTCCCGTTCCAGGTGTCCGTCCCCGGCGCCCCGGTGGTCACCGGGATGCTCTTCGTCGTCCCGCCGGTGCGGACGGTCATCGTGTGCGTCTTCGCGTCGACCGTGGCGACCAGCGACCTGCCGATGGTGAACTGGCGCACGCCGTGCGAGCCGACGCGGAGGGTGACCTTGGTGCCGGGCTGCCAGTAGGCGGAGTTGGGGCGGAAGTCGACACGCTGCCCGTCCAGGAGGTTGCGGTCCTTCACCCAGCTCCACGCGCCGCTCGTGCCGGACGAGGTCTGCACGCGCAGCCAGCTCTCCACGGCCTTGCGATCGGCGGCGGAAACCGGCCGGGGGAAGGTGACCGATATCGGCATGCCCACACCGACCGTCTGCCGGTCGGATATGTTCACCCGCGCCTGCGCGAGCTCGGCAGGCTCCGGCATGGACGGAGCCGGACGCTCGGACTTCTTGTCCGTGCCATCGCCGTTTCGGCCCTTGGCTTTCGCCCCCGCCGCGGCTGAGGCCCGGCCATCCGGTGCGTCGGCGGCCGCCCGTACGCCCAAACCCCCGTCCGCCGAGCAGCCGACGGCCGAGAGCAGAGCGGTGCAGGCCGCGACAGCGGCACCGACACGGCCGGCGGTCCGACCGGCCGAACGGTCCAAGTACATGAAATCCCCCTGGTTAGGTGCGGTTATCGCCTCCTATACGCATGGGCTCGGGGCGAGGTTGCATCGGAACCGAACGATTCTTCGGGAACAAAAGCCTCCCCGGCGCCCAAGTGGAACCAAATGATCCACGAAGACGTTCTTCACCTTTGAGATCCTGGCCGGACGAGAGGATGACCTTGGACACCGCACGAAACCCCATGTCCCGGCGCTGGGTGCTCACTTGGGGAGCCGGCGCGGCACTGGCTACTACCCTGCCTGCGAGCGGAAGCGCCTACGCATCGACGCCGGATGGCAACAGTGAGACCGTGCGCCGGCTGAAGGATCTTGAGCAGCGGCATTCGGCCCGACTGGGTGTCTACGCCCGCAACACCGCCACCGGCCGGATGGTGCAGTACCGCGCACACGAACGTTTCCCCATGTGCTCGGTCTTCAAGACGCTGGCCGTCGCAGCCGTTCTGCGCGACCTCGACCGCAACGGGGAGTTCCTGGCCAGGCGCATCCGATACACCGACGCGGACGTCACGGACTCGGGCTACGCACCGATCACCGGCAAGCCGGAGAACCTCGCCGACGGCATGACCGTGGCCGACCTCTGCGCCGCGGCAATCCGCTACAGCGACAATGCCGCGGCGAATCTCCTGCTCCGGGAACTGGGAGGACCGACCGCGATCACCCGGTTCAGCCGCTCGATCGGGGACAGGACCACGCGGCTCAACCGGTGGGAGCCCGATCTGAACTCCGCCGAACCCTGGCGCGTGACGGATACGACCACCCCGAGCGCCATCGGGCACACCTACGCGCGCCTGGCGCTCGGCACCGTACTCGTCCCCGAGGACCGCGAGCGGCTCACCGACTGGCTGCTGGCCAACACCACGGGCGGGGAGAAACTGCGAGCCGGCCTGCCCGCCGACTGGACCGTCGCGGACAAAACGGGAAGCGGCAAGTACGGGACCAGCCACGACGTGGGCATCACCTGGCCCCCTGGACACGCCCCCATCGTCATGACGGTCCTCACCACAAAACACCAGCCCGACGCCGCACCCGACAGCCCCCTGATTGCCGAGACCGCCGCACTACTGGCCAGAGCGCTCACCTGACCACCCGTCGCCGACCGGGGGCGGGCCTGTCCACCGCCTCGTGCTCCGGGATACGGGTAGCGTCGGCGCGTATGGACGTTGAACTGATAGAAGGTGCGCCTGAGTTCGGGCGCCTGATCGCCCAGGTCGAGGAGACCGGCGAGCGCGTCCGGCTCACCGCGGACGGCGAGCCGACGGGAGTGCTGTTGCCGGCGGCCGAACTGGCGGCACTGGAGTACTGGGCCGCACGTCACCACAAGGGCGCGCGGCCGCAGGAGGAGCCGGCGGACGAGTACCCGCCGGGGCCGACGGCGTTCGGACCCTACATCGGCTACCGCCACCCGCACGGCGGGATGACGCTCACTCGGGGCCGGGTTGTCGTGGCCGAGCTGCGTGACGCCGATACGGTGGCGTGGCTGGAAAAGCAGGCGATGTACGGGCGACAGGGGTACATGGGGCCGAAGCGCTTGGCGGCGTTCGCCGAGTTCCTCGCCCGCTAGACGCCGGTCGGCGACGAGCACTGAGCAACGTAGCCGCGGACCTTGCGGCGCATGTTCATGGAGCGGGTAGCGTCAGGGCCCATGAGCACCGATTTGCCGACCCTGTACGGACGGCGGGGCGTCGTTCTGCGGCCCGCCGAGGAGCGGGACGTCGCGGCGCTGGCAGCGATCCGGGCCATGCCGGAGGTACGCCGGTGGTGGCGGGGCGGCCCCGACCTGGCCGCCGAGGTGACCGCGGACCTCGCCGACGCGGACACCCAGGTCTTTGCAGTGGAGTACGAGGGTCGGGTGGTCGGGCAGATCCAGTGGTACGCCGAACAGGACCCGGAATACCGGCACGCGGGCATCGACGTCTACCTCGACCCGGCCGTGCACGGGCGGGGCCTCGGGACGGACGCCGTCCGCACCCTGGCCCACCACCTGATCGAGGACCACGGCCACCACCGCCTCGTCATCGACCCGGCGGCCGACAACACGTCGGCCATCGCCTGCTACCGCCGGGTGGGGTTCCGGACGGTCGGCGTCATGCGGGCCTACGAGCGTGGCACGGACGGGAGTTGGCACGACGGCCTGTTGATGGACCTGCTCGCCGCCGACCTCACCTGACACCGCATCCACACCGGTCCTCATTTCGCACGGCCCCTCGCCCAGCGAGCTGGTACTCCCCCGGAGGACGAGGATGTGCGGCGCCCCGCCGCCGGATGTCCGGGGCGGGGCGCTGTCGGGGCCGTGAGGCCGGGCGCGAGGCTATGCGGCCTTCAGGCGGCCAAAGGGCACGTCAGGCTGAGGCGCAGATGGCGTAGACGCTGATGCCGACGCTGCTGTAGCCGTCCTGCCGACCAAGCGCGATCCAACCGGCGCCGTCGGGGGTGGGGAAGGTACCCACCAGAACCGCGCCGTTGCCCTGGGCTTCCGCGCCGCCGCCGATGGCTCGCTTGCCCGACGGGCAGTAGACGGTCCGCCGCTGGAAGTTCGGGACGTTCGCGTTGGGAAGCGTGACGATCTGGTAGCCCGCGACGGCCGCGCGGGCCTGTGCGGGCTTGTGAGCGGGAACGTGCTCGGCGGACGCCTGGGCGGCCCAGCCTGCTCCGGCAGCAAGGGTGAGTGCCAGTGCTCCGGCGGTGAGGGCCGTCATTGCTCGCATGTGTTTCCTCCTGCTGAGGCGGGACGCCTTGTGTCCCGTCGCTGAACGCAACGGTGCCGTAAGCCATCGCCGCAGGTAGGGGCACCAGTGGTCAAACTCCCTGATCGTGGGAGGCAGGAGCGCGGTGCACGAGGGAGCGCAGAACACGGCGCGGATCCACTGACAGCCGGGTCTACGTCCCCCACCGCAGCCATCCCATGCTGTCGCGCCGACCAAGCCGAAGCCCTGCCAAGGCCGGTGCCCAGCCCGCGACTTGAGCCGGGCCATTTCAACATGGGCGACGCTGTCGGCCGCACGGTCGCAGCGAATGGCGGCTACCGGGACGTCGGCACCTGGTCATCCCCCACCAACATCACCAGGTCATGGAGTGGAGCGCCTCAAAGATCACTCACGGGACAGGTCTATCCTGAGCGGCTGCACGAAGGTAAATCCCGGACAATAATTCCGTCCACATTTTGGACCCGACATGGCCACGAATGGGCCGACACGGGATGCCTCGGCCCATTCCAACCCGGCCACTTACCGATCTATTACGCTTTCACTACCTATGCAGTCCCTCCTGGATTCTTCACCCAAGTTGGAGGACTAGCATGGTCATTGCACGAAGCGCCCCGTACGATCACAGCTTTTGACGGGTCGTCCTTCTCTTCGATGGAGGCCGCCATGTACGTGCATGCACGCGCATTCGTTGCAGGAGCGATGTCCGCCACGCTTCTCTCCTTCGGCGCGGGTGCGGCAATGGCTGCAACACCCCCGTCGCATCCTGCCTCGATCACGGTCAAGGCAAGCCCCACTACCGTGAAGGCCGGGAACACGGTCCGGTTCGCTGGTCGCACTTCTGGAATTCGGTCCGGAGCATCGGTGATGCTGCAGATGGACAAGAACGGAAAGTGGATTCCCCTTCACGTCAACTCCAAGGTGAAGAAGGGCAACGCGTACGCCCTTGCTACCCGAGTACACATGAAAGGAACTCAGCAATTCCGTGTCGCCTCGGGTAAGACTCACTCTTCGACCGTCAACGTGACAGTGCAGTAGACCACTTCCTCACCGAGGACAGGAGAGCCCTCGGTGCACGGCCGCCCCGCGTCAGGCAAGATTCCTCACGTCGGGGCGGCCGCCGCCGCGTCTCACCAGAGCACGATCCATGCACCGAGATCACGAAAAACTCACGCTCCCCAGGGCCAGGCCAGAGGCATTCGTCGGCGCCATCGCACGACGGCGGCAAGCCGACCGGAATCACCGCCGAGCAATGAGCTGCCGCCATTCGTTGGACGCTCGGCAGAGCGCAACTCCTTCAGTAATACAAGATGGTTAGTACGGGCGGCACGACCAGCGTGCACGACGAGGGCAGACACTCGACGAGAAGATCCACCTTCTCTGACGTTTCGTGATTTACACTTTGGCCCGTCACAGAGCGTGAGGGATATTGTGAAAAGCGTAAACGAAATTCTGCGCAAAACGCGCCGCCCCCTTGTTCTCCGCGCCGCCTTGATCACCGCGCTCGTCGCGCAGTCGGTCGCGCTCGTCGCCCAGGACTCGGAGATCGATGATCTGCGAGTACAGCACATCGACCTCCAGGGTCACCAAATCGAAGTTGGCCCATCCGGCCCACCCGGCCCTGTCGGCCCGTCCGGTCCCGTAGGCCCGGCCGGAAAGGACGGAAAGGACGGCACGGACGGGCAAGACGGAACGAACGGTATCGACGGGAGGCAAGGGAAAGACGGCAAGGACGGCAAGGACGGCACAAACGGGAAAGACGCCGTCGCTCCTCCAGCACCGGCCGAGACCAAGAGCAACGGTTGAGCCCAGGGCCACAATGCAAACGTCGAGGACGAGGCCCCCTCGGGCCGTTCCAGCGTCATGCCGGTACGTTCCACCAGCGTATGACCGGACGCGGGGATTCGCGGTCGCAGAGGGCCCTACCCGACGAATCGCGGCACCCACACGGGTGCCCCCCGGACCGGTGACCGGGCGCGCATGCCGCGCATCGGGAACGGGTCCGCTAACTCCTCATCACGAACTCCCGGCCGGAGGGGCATGGTTGTCTTGCCGGCCGGTCAATTGGGCACCGGAGGTCTGCGGCGGTTCGCCGGAGCCGATGGCGCGCCGACATGGGACCCCGCGGGGCACAGACTCACGGCCTCGCGTGGAACTTGAGCACTCAGCCCCCAAAGCCTCCGATCTCAAGGGCGCGTTGACGGGGCGACCCCGCCGAGCAGCGGTTCCGCGGCTTCCGCGCGCTCAGCCTGCTTCACCGTGATTCCCCCTGGATCCGGTGCTGTGGTGGTGCCAGTCGCCCCACCACCACCGGCTTCCGCAGCGCGGTCATCGGATCGGGCCGCCCCTCGTGCCGCCGCGAACTCGGGCACCAGGGGCGGTCTCACGCGCCCGCTCGCACTTCACCCCAATGATGTGCTCCAGGGCCTCCGTACAGACACTCCACGAGAAGGTCCAGCTTCTCCAACGCCTCGCCATCCACACTTTGGCCGTCACACAGCGTGAGGGATAATGTGAGCGACACAAACGAAAAGCCGCGCAGACCGTGGCGCCCCCTGGTGCTCGGTGCGGCACTGATCACCGCACTCGTCGCACAGTGGGCCACGGTCGTCGATCATCAAATGCAGATCGACGACATGCGAGTGCAGAACCTCAACCTCCAGGGCTACAACGTCGAGCCCGGTCCATCCGGTCCGCCAGGCCCCTCCGGTGAACCCGGTCCGCGGGGCCCCTCCGGCCCGCCAGGCAGAGAAGGCAAGCACGGGCGGAACGGGAGGGACGGGGACGACGGGGACGACGGCCGCAGAGGCAGGAGAGGGGAGCGAGGGAGAAAGGGAAGGAACGGCGAGGTCATCTCAAGCACCGACGTCGATCACGGCTGGTGAGCGACTGGCCCGGGCCATCTGTAGCCCGGGCCCCGGCAGGCCGGCCGGATCGCCTCCCACAGTGCATCCGGACGAACTGTGGGAACACCACTGCCCACCCCGACCGGTCAGCCGTCGGCACAGTTTCGACACCTCGACGTCCAATGCGCCACCTCGCCGTCAGTCGCGGAAGCCAATCCGGTTCCGTTGACTGCTGGGAGGTGGCGCACAGCCCTGCCAGTCCTCTCCCCCTGACCCCAGCGTCGGCCTTCCGACGCTGGGTGCGCAGGCCACCGACGTGCGACCCTCGCGAAGGCGCCCAATCCAGGCATGGCCCGACTGCCGGCCAGGCCACTAGGCCACGTGTCGGCCCCGCACGGTGTCGGCCACGGACGCCGCGGCGCGGATGAGTGCCGCCGTGGCCGTCGAACGGGACTGCTGCGGCCAGGCGATGACCAGGACAGACGGGGGCGCATCCGGGATCGCCCGGTAGACGACACCCGGACGTGGATAGCGAGAGGCGACAGAGGCGGGCAGCAGTGGTGTGGGACCGCCCAGTGCGACGAGCGTGAGCAGTTGGGCAAGGTCGCGACCCTCGCTGCGGCTCTTCTCGATGTACTGGTGCACGCCGTCAGGGCGCAGGCCCAAGTCGACGAGTGCCAGGCGGTCGCGGGCAGCGAGCGGGTGGGCGGCGGCCAGAGCGGCGACGCGTGGTTCGGCGATCAGCCTCTCGGAGTCGAGGCCGGTACGGTCGAACGGCTCATGAACCAGGGCCGCGTCGGCTTCCCCTTGGCGCAGCAGGCGCGGCTGTTCGGACCAGCCGCACAGCCGGACGGCGACCGGTAGTGCCGCCGGTTCCGACGCGAAGCGCGCCAGAATCGGCTCCAACAAGCCCGCGTCACCATCGGCCTTGACGGCCAGGATCAGCTTCGGCTCGACGGCCGCTGCGCGTTGGGACCGCCGCTCGGCGGCCTGGAGAGCGTCCAGGGCGATCCTCGCCTCCGCGAGGAGTACCGTTCCGGCCGGGGTCAGTGCCACGGTGTGGGTGGTTCGCTCGAAGAGGGCGACGCCCATCTCCGTCTCCAACTGGCGGATCGCGCGGGACAGGGGCGGCGGTGAGATGCCCAGCCGCTCGGCGGCCCGGGTGAAGTTGAGTTCCTCGGCGACGGCGACGAAGTAGCGCAGTGGGCGGGATTCCATGCTCTACCTCTCTGGGCCCTCTGAGGCCGGTGTCGATCGGCGATGCTCGGTATTGCTTTGAGGGTAACAAGCGCTAGCGGACCGATCCTTCAGTTCGGACGCGCCACCCAGCAGGCTCGACGACATCCACCGAGCACCTCAACTTGGAGTTCTTGATGATCGTCGTCACCACCCCCACCGGTCAGATCGGCCGACAGGTCCTCGACCGCCTCCTGGACGCGCCGGAAGGCTCGGTGGGGATCCGCGTGATCGTCCGCGACCCCGCCCGGCTTTCCGCGCGAGTACGCGAGCGCGTCGAGGTCGTACCGGGATCGCATGCCGATCCCGCCGTCCTGAAGGAGGCATGCACGGGCGCCGACCGCCTCTTCTGGCTCGTGCCCCCGACTCCCCAAGCCGACAGTGTCGAGGGCCACTTCCGCGACTTCACCGAGCCTCTGCGCGAGTTGATCGGGAGCCACGGCGTCGAACGGGTCGTCAACGTCTCCACCCTGGGCCGCGGAGTGGCGAAGAACGCCGGGCAGATCTCGGCATCGCTCGCCATGGACGAGGCGATCATGGCCACGGGCGTGCACTACCGGGCGCTGTGCCCGCCGTTCCTGATGGAGAACCTGCTCGGCCAGGCCGCATCGATCCGCGACGCGGGCGTGTTCTTCCTGGCGGTGGCGGAGAACCGGGTCCTGCGCACCTGCGCCACCCGGGACATCGCCGCCACCGCGGCCCAGTTGCTGCTCGACGACTCCTGGACCGAGCAGCACGACGTCCCGCTCGTGGGACCCGACGAGCTGTCCGCCGAGGGCATGGCACACGTCATCTCCAAGGTCCTGGACCGTCCGGTACGCCTCCAGCGGACCAGCAGCACCGACTACAAGACGACGTTGCTCCGCTTCGGCGTGAGCGACGCCTGGGCCCAGGGTCTGACCGACATGACGGAGGCCCTGAAGGACCAGGGCTTCTACGGCGCCGCCCAGCCGAGCACTCCCGCGTCCGCACCCACCGGCTTCCGCCAGTGGTGCGAGGAGGTGCTCAGGCCCGCCGTGCTGGGCTAGGCAGTACAGCACGGAGTGTCTGCTGGGCCCGCCGGTCGCTGTGGGCCCGAGTGCGTGTGTCGCCCCATGAATGGACCCGCCTGGACCGGTGCCCGGGGCAGGTCAGATGCCGCCGGTGTTGAGCAGCCGGTTGGGGGTGTCGGAGCGGACGCCGCGCACGACACCACGGGTGGCCGTGTGGTCGAGCCAGACGTGGACCTGGTTGGCCGTGGCGTGGGGGTGTGCCGACAGGTACAGCGCGATGACGCCGGTCGCATGGGGCGCGGCCCAGGACGTCGCGCCCCCGTCCTCCGTGGTCGTACCGCCGCCGGCGAGGGCGGCGGTCACCTTCTGGCCGGGGGCGTACAGGTCCACGCACCGTCCGTAGTCCGATCCGTAGGAGCCACTGTCGCTCCACACGCGGTCGGTCGAGGTGGAGGCCGCCACGACGATCGTGCCGGGGACTCCGGCCGGGGAGTGCTTGCAGGCGTCGTCATGGAAGTTGCCGGCCGCCACCACCGTCGGGATCCCGGCGTCGACCATCTTCTTCACGGCGGAATCCACGGCCGCCGACCGGTGTCCGAAGTTGAGCGACATGTTCACCACCGCAGGCTTCTGCGCGTGCGCGGTGACCCACTTGACCGACTTCACCACGGCCGCCTCGGCCGCCGCCTCGGAGCCACCGCCCTCGCTCTCGCACAGGATGCCCTGGACCCGTACGAGCTCCGCCTTGGGCGCCACCCCGTACTTCGCCCCGCCGATGATGCCCGCGACGAACGTGCCGTGGCCGAGGCCGTCCTCGCTGAAGCAGTCACGGGAGTCCTTCGGGCCCACGAAGTCGGCGCCGAGGTGGGCGCGTCCGCCGAACTCCTTGTGGGAGATGTCCATCCCGGTGTCGATCACGTAGACGTGAACGCCCTTGCCCGTAGCGGTGGTGGTGAGTTTCCCGTTCAGCGGCCGCGACCGCTGGTCCAGGATGTCCAAGTTCCACGGCACGTGCCGGGTGGTGGACAGCGCCCCGGCCTGCGCGACCCCGGACAGCTTCCCCACGGCTTCGGCAGACGCCGGCGCCGAGCCGTCGCCAGAGCGCGCCACGGACTCGCCCTTCCCGTGCCCGGGAAGCTTCCCGCCGTTCCCTGCGGCCGCCGCGCCGGCTTCCCCGCCGCAGGCCGAGGCCCCGAGCACCGTCACCATGGCCACCGCCACGAGACCGGCCTTCGTCACGTTCCGCATCACAACGCCCCCCACATCCCCGCTTCGCACACAGTCAGCGCACAAGACGACCACAGGGTGCGGGCGGTTCCAGACGGGTGCGCGGGTGCGTCGCCCCACGCGCCCGACACACGCCAGCCCCACCCGAGCCGCAGGCTTCCGTCCGTGAACTACGCAGCGAGACGGGCCGCCGGCGTTCATTCCACCGCGGTGTGTTCCAGGATCGCGGAGACGATCGTCGTCCAGTCGGCTCGGTCGACGCCGTGGCCGGCGTCCTTGAGAGTCAACAGCCTTGCCCCGGGGATCTCTTCTGCCAGTGCCTCACCGTGCCGGAGCGGGAACATCGGATCGGCGGTTCCGTGGATCACCAGCGTGGGCACGGCGATCGAGGACAGGAGCGCCTGTGAGACCTCGCCGTCCGTAAGTGAGTCGTGGTTGCGGGCCGCGGTGAAATCGTGCGCGCGCTCGACATCGCGACGGACGAGTCTGCGAGCGGCGGTCTCATCGAACGGGCGCCTGTCCCCCGCGAGCACGCGCGCGTAGGCCACCTGGTAGTCGATCACCGAGTCGGCATTCGACCAGTCGACGCGCGCGGCCGAGGCGAACCGCATGAACGCCTCAGTCGGCGCGGGAAGTTCGCTGTCGCCTGGCACGGCGGAGGACGTGCTGATCAGGACGAGTGACAGAACGCGGTCGGCGTGGCGGAGCGCGAGGAGCTGCGCGAGTGCCCCTCCGGCCGAGACACCCACGACATGCGCTGCCGGGATCTCGTAGGCGCCGAGCACTCGGGCGGCATCATCGACGAGGTCCGCGCCGGTGTAACGGGGACGGCCCGGCTCGTAGCTGACCGATCGGCCGGTGTCGCGGTGGTCGTAACGGATCACGTGGCGCCCGCCCTCGGCGAGCATCCGGCAGAAGCCCTCCTCCCACCAGAGCATTGAAGCCCCGGTGCCCATGATGAGCAGGATGGGCGGATCCGACGGGGCACCGAAGGACTCGGTGCACAGCTCGATGCCCTTCGCCTCAATGACGCGCTCGGTCATCGCTGCTCGTCAGAGGGGCTGGAGCCGGGAGCGCAGGAGGCAGAATTCGTTGCCTTCCGGGTCGGCCAGGACATGCCAGCTCTCGGTGCCGGTCTGGCCGACGTCGGCGGGTCTGGCGCCGAGGGCGAGCAGCCGCTCCAGCTCGGCGTCCTGGTCGCGGTCGGTGGCGTTGACGTCGATGTGCAGTGTGAGCTTCCCGGGCCGCGGGTCGCCGCTGGGGCTGAGCACGAGGGTGGGCTGTGGGCCACCGAAGCCGACACCCGGAGGCCCGATCTCGATGCTTCCGTCGTCCTCCCGGCCGAGTTCGACGTAACCGAGGACCTCGCTCCAGAATGCGGCGAGCAGCTCGGGGTCGGCGCAGTCGAGGACCAGCTCACTGATACGGCATGCCATGCCCGTCATCGTACGATCCCCTTCCCTTTGGCGGTTGGCGGCCGACAGCCGACAAGTCCGATGCCCGGCTGGGACCGGGCCGTGCTGTGCTCGGCCGCGGGACCGGCCGTAATTCGCTTGACCTGGCCACGAGTCAACCCTGCATGGTGGCGGGGCACCGCGACTTGTGGTGCCAGATCCCGGGGAGGCGGCCGCAGCAATGGAGATACGTGCCACGACCGACAAGGACCTCGACGTCTTCGTCGACACACTCCATGCCGCGTTCGGACGCTTCGCGGACACCCCGACCGAAGGCGGCGGGGTCTGGTGGGCGGCGTTCGAAATGAACCGCAACCTGCTCGCCATGACGGCGGACGGGCGGCCCGTCGGCACCGCCGGTGCTTACTCCTTCGAGCTCACCCTGCCTGGTGAGATCGTCGTTCCGGCCAGCGGGGTGACCGCCGTCGGCGTCCTGCCCTCGCACCGACGCCAGGGCGTGCTCAGCGCCATGATGCGTCATCAGCTCACCGAGCTGCGGGCCCGCGGGGAGTTCCTCTCCGTGCTGCTGGCCTCCGAGGCGCCGATCTACGGCAGGTTCGGCTACGGACCGGCGACCTACACACGGCGGCTCACGGTGCCGCGCCACCAGGGCGCCCTCGCCCTCCCCCGGGCGCGCCGAACAGCCGACGCCCCGGCGGCCGGCACGGACACCGGCTCGGTCGAACTACTGCGGCGAGCCGAGTGCGGCGAGATCCTGGAGGAGGTGTACGACCGATACCGCCGCGCGCAACCCGGCGCGCTGTCCCGGCCGCACCGCTGGTGGGCCTCGGGCGCGGGGCGGCCTCCGGTCTCTCCGGCGCCGCGCTACGTCGCCGTACACCGTGATGCCGACGGTGTCCCGGACGGGTATGCCAGCTATTTCCTCGACGAGCCCGACACCTTGACGGTCGACGAGATCATCGCCGTCGACGACGCCGTCTTCACGGCCTTGGCTCGGTTCGTACTCGGACACGACCTGGTCGCCAAGGTCGTGTTCAAGCACTTCCCGCCCGAGCATCCGCTGCGCTGGCAGTTTGCGGACTTCCGCGCCGGTCAGGTGAGTGACGACACGGACTGGCTCTGGGTGCGGTTGCTGGACGTCCCGCGTGCGCTGACCGCGCGCGGCTGGTTCATGGACGGTGAGCTCGTCCTCGACGTCGACGACCTGTTCCTCGGCGAGCACGGCCGCTACCTGCTGACCGTCCGCGACGGCAAGGCCGAGTGCGTCCCGACGGATCGGGAGCCCGATCTGTCCTTGGACGTGCGCGACTTGGGCTCGGTCTACCTCGGCGGCACCGCCCCGAGCACGCTCGTGCGTGCCGGACACGTCCGGGCCCACCGCCCGGGCGCGGCTACCCTCGCCGACGCCCTCTTCCGTGGCGAGCGCTCCCCGCACTGCCTGCACTGGTTCTGACCGTGCCCGGGCCGACCCTGCACAAGTCCCGTCTTCTTCGGCCGGCTGCGGCAAGCGCAGGCGCAGGCGTCGGCGAAGCGTTGCTGCGTGGCATGGGCGTACCTGCCCCCGAGTCACCGTCCGGCGATCCTGCCACGATGATCACAGACGCGGCCGCGTTCAGCGTGGACGTACCCAACCCGGCGTCCAGGTCCCGGCGGCGTCGTGGCCGGTCGCTGTGGCGGCGAGGTGGGCACGGAGGGTGGCCAGTGCTGGGTGGGGGTTGTCGCGGTGCCAGAGGAGCGAGTGCGGGTAGACGGGCGTCGGGTCGGTCACCGGGATGCGGCGCAGGCCGTGGGCGGCGGGCCAGACGAGGCGGGTGTGCTCGCCCATGAAGGTGGCCAGGGCCGGGGTGTCAGCGACGGTGTCGAGGAGCGCGTCGGAGCCGAAGTTGGGGCCCGTCGCCTCGATGGTGAGGCCGAACTCGGCGACGAGGTCGTCGTAGTAGGCGGCCCACTCGGTACCGGGGACGATGCCGGGCATCCAGATCCGGTGCCCGGCGAGCTGAGCGACGGTCACTGCCCGGGCTCCCGCCAGCGCGTGGGCGGGGCCGGTGAGGAGTTGGAGCGGCTCGTCGAGCACCCGGACGGACTCGATGTCTTCGGGAAGGGGCCGGCCAGGCGCGGCGACCGCGCGGAAGGACGCGTCGATGGCACCGGACCGGATGGCGGCGACGGCCGTCTCGATGTCGAACAGCATCACCACGTCGAGCTCGATCTCGGGGTGGGCACGGTGGAAGCCGCGCATCAGGCCCGACGCCGCGCCGCGCGAGGCGATGATGTCGACGCGCAGCGGACGGTGGCCCGTGCGCACGGACGCGACCGCGCGCTCGGCGACGCGCAGCAGTTCGCGCGCGTGGGGCAGGAACGCCTGCCCGTCGATGGTGAGCTCGGCGCCACGCGCGGTGCGGGTGAACAGCCGCACACCGAGGTTGCGCTCCAGCGCGGCGATGCGCTTGGAGACGGCCTGCTGGGTGACCGCCAGCTCGACGGCGGCCTCCTGGAACTGCCCCGCGTCGGCGGCGGCGACGAAGGTCCGGACGGCGTCTAGGTCCATACCGACACCCTATGTTCACAACTGTTGGTTGTGGCTGGAGACCCTGCGGTTGTTTGATCGCAGGTTGTGGTGCTCCCCTTGATGCTTCCGAACGCGGATCGGTTGTGCCGGTGCGTGGCGAGGGGTCGAACGAGATCTCACCGCGTGTGCACCGCAGCATCCGGACCAGCCGGTGATTGCTCGTAGGATCGCGTGACCATCTCGGCCTGTACTCCGAGGAAATCGGCCTGACCAGCGAGCAACTCGGCAACTTCCCCCAGGCGTTGACCCACCTTGCCCTCGTCACCGCCGTGCTGAGCCTGGACAGCCATCTCGACGCCGCCAGGCCGGGCTTCCCTCCCACCTCTGCGGTTCCACTCCCTTTCGTCTACGCGCAACCGATGGCGGCGGTGGCCGGAGGTCCACCTGTCACGCCGACCACCCCATATCCGTCGGACCATGTCACCGCAGGTGAGCGCACTTCAGGCTGCCGCGTGGCGGCGCGGGCGATGGCGGGAGGCGACGGTTGCGGTCAGGGCCTCGATGGCGTCGACGGTCGCGGTGCTCAGGCGGACGGCGCGGCTGGTCGTGACGCTGCCGTCGCCGTCGGACGTCTGGGCCAGCAGGCCGCAGCGGGCGGTGAAGGAGTCGTAGACCGACCGCAACGCCCCTGGGGCCACGGTCTCGGCTCCGGCGGCCGCGCGGGCCAGGGCGGTGAGATGTTCGTGCAGCGGATCGACCAGCTCGGTCAGCTCCGGCACGGTGTCCTGCGGGGTACGCGGCAAGTGCTCGCCCAGCAGGGTGGCGCATCCGGCGACCGTCGACACCTGAGTCCTGATCTGCTCCAACTGCGCGGTCGACCAAAGGCCGCGGTGCTCTGCCGGTTCGGCGTGCGACTGTTCCACCGCCGCCTCCAGGTGCTCCCTGACCTGCCGTGACCGTGCCCGCAGTGCGTCGACGGCCGCCTGGTCGGTGGCCCCGACGTCGGCATAGCCGGTCAGCAGCTCGGGCAGCAGCCGGTCCTGCACCCGCAGCCACTCCGCGAGCAGGCCGGGCACCCGCCGGGTGGACCAGGTCGGCCAGAGCAGGAAGATGAGTACGGCGATGGCGGCGCCGACCACCGTGTCGGCGGCGCGCGCCCATGCCGTGGGCCCGGGCAGCCCGCCGATGTGGTGGATCAGGAAGACGATCCAGGTGGTCAGCCAGAAGTTGAGCATCAGCTGCCCGGTCCGCAGGGTCACGAACGCCGCCGCCGCGAGCACCACCGACAGGACCGCGAGGCCCGCGGGCGACCAGTCCGGCAGGGAAAGCACCCAGGCGAAGAGGCCGCCCAGTACGGCCCCGGCCGCTCGTCCCCAGGCGCGGGCGAGGGTGTGTCCGTACTCGGGGAAGAGCACCAGCATGGTGGTCAGGGCCACCCAGAAGCCGTGCGCGGAGATGCCCAGACCGCCCCACCCGCCGATCGAGCGGCCGATGACCTCGGCGGCCACCACGCCCACGGCGAGCCGCACCGCATGGCGGAAGATCGGCGACTGGGGATGCAGCTGCGCCCGGATACGCCGGGCGGTGCGTGCCACGGAGGGGGTGCCCGTGTACAGACCCGGCACCTCGGTGTGGGGTTCCAGTACGTCGCCGAGGCGGTCGTCGGTCGAGCGCCGGGCCAGCTGCTGGGCCGAGTGCAGGCGCGCGGCCAGGTCATGCGGGCCGCGCACCGACGAGGCGGCCGCCCACGACTCCAGGAGGGTCCAGACCTCGTCGGGTGTACGGGCCTCGCGGCCGGAGGCGACCGTACGGGAGATGTTGCCCAGCACCTGCGCGGTGGCGGCCGCTGCCTCCTGGTCCCCGGCCGTTGTCGCCGCTGGTGCCGTCAGCCGCACGGTGTGCAGCGCGCGGCGGATGCGCTCTGCCTCGCCCAGCAGTCCGAACAGGGCCGCTGCCGCCGGCCGACTGAACTGCGGCAACAGGTCCAGGGCCTGCCGGGCCGCCGTGAACGGGGCGGACCCGCCCAGCGCGGCGGAGTCCGCCGCCGAAGCCTCGGCGAGCGAGCGGTACAGGGCCGCGAGGGCGCGGCGCTGGGCGGCGAACCGCGGACCGTACGGCGGGAGCAGTTGCACCACGACGACGAGTCCTGTCCCGACCGCGATCCACCCGGCCATCATCAGGCCCGTGCTCACGTCGGGAGCGAGGTCAGCCGTGATCATCAGCCCGATGACCGCGAGGCAGGCCCGAATGCCGGGCGCGATGCCCAGCGTCCGCCACAGCCCGGTGGCGAACGCCGCGACCGCGAGCAGCAGCAGGAACACCCAGGTGGTGCCGTGCACCAGGGCCCCGAGCACCGCCATCGCACTGAAGGCCGCGGCCATCGCGAGCGCGTTCACCACAGGATGCCGCAGCGGGCTCAGCAGCGTCCCGATGCCGCAGATGAAGGCACCTACGCTGGCCATGGCCCCGGCCACCGGGTCGTCCAGCAGCAGGCCGAGGATCGTCGCGAGCAGCACGCCCAGTACGGCCCGCGCGATGGCCGACGGGGCGGCGAATGCCCGCTGGATGCGCAGCCCGTCCCGTCCGATCGTGATCAGCGACGACCACCAGCGCATGTCCGGGCCTCCTTAGCGGCACGGTGGCACGGCGGCGCGAGAGCACCGCTCTCCATCTTCTGCCGGCCCGGGCGCGGCTGCCACGCCGGCGACAGCAGCGGGCCCGGCAGCTCCCGCGCCGAAGAGGCGACGGGCTCGGTCCGCGGTCGGCTCCGGCTTCGCTGTCGCGGGCGTCGTGCGCGGTGGCGCCGGCCGGTGAGGGGTTGGCGGGTTCCGGCAGCTTGCTCATGCGCGGCGAGCGCCAGGACGCCGGGGCGCGAGACGCCCTGCGCGCCCGCTGAGTGCGTCCCGGGCACCCTGGTCGACCTCTTACAGCCTCTGCCTGCGCACGGCACGGTTACGGGTGGCTACGCCAAGCAACGCGCAGGCAATGGGGCAACTCGTACTGCAGGGTCGGATGGGTGTCCTCGCTCATGCCGACGCTCAGCACAAGGGGCACACTCCCAGAACATCGCGATGTTCTGCACCTACCTCAAGCAGAAGCCTTCGCGGCCAAGCCCAAGGCGACTCAAGGTGCAGACGTGCGCGTCTTTGCCGGTCCGAAGTCCGCGGTCAGCCGCTCCAGCTCGTGTACGGCGGCGCGGACGTCGTATGTCCGCAGGACGGGCTTGCGCAGCCAGTCCTGCGGCCAGACGTCCCAGACCCAGTACTCCGGCCTGCGGTCTGGGCTTTCGTAGTCGTCGTATCGGTACAGGAGGCATGGGTCCAGGATGTCGACGTCTCCGCCGGCGAAGTCGAAGGCCCTTGCGAGGCGCAGGGAGTTGTGGCTGGAGAAGGGAAGGAAGCGCACGAGCGTGCTGGCCTTGGCCATCCGCCAGAGCAGCTCCTCGACAGGTGGCACCCACGAGTTGATGCGCCGGAGATGATCGTCGCTCTCCGGCGCATACCGAATGCGTGCATCCCACTCGGGATCCGGTTCCGTCACGTGACCAGTGTGGCCGCCTGCCCGCGAACCTGGAACTGCCCCGGGCCCCTGCCGGCGCCAATCCGCGGACCGAATGCGGAACCCGCCGATTGCGGAGCCCGCCGACCTGCGCGAGTCGGCCCCGTGGACGCAGGGGCCGTATGGATTCCACGACCCACCATCGGTCAAGCGCCGGGTGCTGACCACGGCGCTGGTCGGTGCCCTCACCGCAGGGACGGTCATCGCCACCGTCCAACCGCGCCCGACGTATTGGGCGCTCACGGACCGTCGACTGCTGTTCGTCGACGCCAGGACCGCGACGGGCCGACCTGGCAAGCTCCTCATGGCCCTGCCGCGCGAGTTGATGTCCCTCACCCCGATGAGGAAGGCATTGCTGGGTCTGGGAATGCAGACGTCCTCACTGTTCAAGGGCTGGAGCAGGACCTGAAGCTCACCTTTCCCCCTGCCTGCAGGGCCGCTCGTAGGACCTCGCCTCCCGTATCGCTCTCGCGGCCTGACCCACCGCCGCGAGGCGGGTCCTTATGGCGGGCGCTGCCGGCGGCCTCGGCTCGTTGCATGGCGGTTGCCATGCTGATGCCGAGGCCGGAGGGGAGGCGTGTCAGAAGCTGGGCGCTCCAGGAGTGCGCTGCGGTGTCGGGACGATGCCCTGGTTCACGCGGGGGCTCTGGCGACCGGACGTCGTGCAGGTGACGTCCTGCGCCGGGAGCTTTCCGCTGCTCAGGTACGCGTTGATGGTGCGGTTGGCGCAGAAGCGCGGGTCTCCGGAGTAGACGCCGTGGCCCTCGCCACCCTTGACGTACACCATGCGCGAGCCCTTCAGGGCGTGGTGCATGCCCAGGCCGCTGGTCAGGGGCGTCTGGGAGTCCCACTGGTTCTGGACGGTGAGCAGGCCGACGTTGTTGTCCACCTTGGTGACCGGCTCGACCGGCTTGTCCCAGAACGCGCAGGGCGTGATGTTGGAGCCGAAGTCGCCGTAGATCGGGTACTTGGCCTTGTCCCGGATCGCGTCACGCCGGTACTGCTCGACGTCGTGCGGCCAGGCGGCGGTGTCACCGCAGACGACGGTCCAGAAGGCGGCGGAGCCGTTGTCGGCGGGCGGCTGGGCGGCGGAAGCCACGGAACGGCGCGGTACCGGCCGGCTGTCCGATGTGAGGGAGCGGTGGGAGATCCGGTGACCGTCGGCGGCCCTCTTGAAGTCGACGACCGACTCGGCGGCAGTCTGGGGGCTGAAGAACTGTTGGCGCAGGGTGGCACGGATGTCGTCCCCGGTGAGCTTGTCGCCACCGACGTCGATGGGAGTGCGGTCGGCCCGGGCGATCAGGTCCCAGAACGTCTTCTTCACCTTGGCGGCCGTGTTGCCGAGTTTGTAGGTGCGGTGGCGCTCCGCGGTCCACTTCGTCCAGCGGGTGAAGGCCGGTTCGGTGCCCTCCGCCCAGACCTGGATCATGCCGCGCCAGATGCGTGCGGGGTCGACCGCGCTGTCCAGCACGAAGCGATCGGTCCGCTCGGGGAACATCTGCGCGTAGACGGCGCCAAGGTACGTGCCGTAGGAGTAGCCAAGGTAGGAGATCTTCTTCTCGCCCAGAACAGCGCGAATGACGTCCATGTCGCGGGCCGTGTTGCGGGTGGTGAAGTACGGCAGCTTGTCGCCGTACTTGGCACGGCACTTGTCGGCCACGGTACGGGCCCACTTGACGTCACGGCTGAACGTTGCGGGCCTGTAGGGGTGTTCGATGTTCTCCTGCGCGGCGGTGAGACCGCACGTGAGCGGGCTGCTGGTCCCCACGCCGCGCGGATCGAACCCGATGAGGTCGTACTGCTCACGGACCTTCTTGGGGATCGTGTCCTTCATCATGGCCGGCATGTCCAGGCCTTCGCCGCCCGGACCACCGGGGTTGAGGAAGAGCGCGCCGTGCCGCTTGCCGGCGACACTGGTCCTCATGCGGGAGATGGCCAGTTTGATCGTCTTGGCTTCCGGGTGGCTGTAGTCGAGCGGGACCTTGATCGTCGCGCACTGGAATGCGGCAGGCAGTGCCGCGTCGCATCGGTGCCACGAGGGCTGCTGGTTCTCGAATCTCTGCAGCGGCGGTTCCGCCGCGGATGCCGGCGCCGGGGCGAGGGCGGGGATCAGAGTTGCCGTGATCCCCGCAGCGACCAAGGGCGCCATGCGTCCTATCCGCACGATGGCCATACCTTTCTATCAACTTCCGTGACAGCACGACGATTTCGTGGCGGTGGTAGCGGGCGAATCCATCCGAAGGGCAATTCCGCTACGACTCCAGGCGTAGTCAGAAATGGACGTGCGGATGACAACCCGGACGGGCCGATCACCATCCGCACCGTCCGAACGCGGTGGGAGGATTGGCGGGTTGCAAGGCATGTAGAGCCCGCCAGGAAACGGACGGACGCCGCAATGGGAGGCACGGTGCGACGCAGGACAGCCGCGGTCGAGGGTCAACACGGTTCGGAGTGGGGCTGGTTCCTCGCGTGGATCGCGGTCGGCGGGTGTCTCGCCCTGGGACTGGCCGCCCTGTTGTCGGTGGGTGTGGTCCTGATCGTCCTGGCCGCGGCCGTCGGCGTGTTCCTGCTCCGCAAGGGGCACAGGAACGCCGTCGTCGGGGGCGTCGCGGGCCTGGGCCTGCCCCTCTTCTACCTCGGCTACCTGAACCGGGGCGGCCCCGGGACCGTCTGTTACGCGACGGCAGGCGAGCGCACCTGCACCGACGAGTTCGCACCGGTGCCCTTCCTCGTCGTCGGCGCGCTCCTGTTCGCCGCCGGGTTCGCAGTCTTCCTGGTTCTCGATCACCGGCACCGGCGAACGAGCTGATGACTCCGCCGCACGCCAGGAAGGGGACGGCGGCCGATGGACCGTGCCTTTCGGATCAGGCCGGCTCAGCGGTCCACGGCCAGGCAGCCTCTCGGCCGGCCTCGATGAGGCCGACCATCCGGAACGCGGCGTCCGTGAGTCCGCCGAAGGTGTGCCGGTGAGGGCCCGTGGGGCCGTGGGCGGGCCGGTACCCCGCCAGGTTCCACGTGTAGACAGGGATGTCGGCCGGGACCGATTCGGCCGGCCCGCGTGGGTCGCCGTAGGGGGCGGCCTGCTCATCAGTGACGATCAGGACCCGGTCGTGCTCCCGGTAGTGGGTGCGCACCGCCTTCGCGGTGTACGTGCCTCCGAGACTGTGGAACCGTTTCAGCACGTCGAGCACCGGCTCGTCCCGCTCGAACGGCACCACTCTGTTGTTCCACCCGAACTCCACCAGATCCGCCTGCTCGGCACGCATGGCGAGCGCGGTGCCGAACACGGCCGCCGCGTCTGCCCGGGTCAGCTTGGACCGCTCGGAGACGGTGTCCCAGAACATGGAGTCGGACCGGTCCACCAGGATCAGGGTCCGGCCCGGCAGGGGCGGTACGCTGGCCAGGGAGTGGCCCAGTGCCCCTTCCAGCGCTGCTGCCCAGCGCTCCGACGGCGCGTGCTGGTGGGCGGCCAGGTAGCGGAAGGGGAACTGCCGGGACCGGGCGACCTCGGAGGCGTCGGAAAGCCGTGCGGCGACCCGGGCAGCGGCGTCGTCCGAGACACCCGCCTCGTCGAAGTTCCGCAGATTCCGCAGGAGGGCCATCGGGCCCATCGTGGGGATCACGGCTTCCCAGACGGCGGCGTCCATCGGTCCGTGCAGCCAGCCCGCCAGGGCCTCCCACGTCATGCCCGCCGCGGCCAGTCGCTCGGGGCCGTCCGGACCGGTCACCACCGCCCGCCGCTCGTCCGCGGCCGAATCCATGAGCGCCCGATGGGCGGTCAGTAGGCGGTCGGAGGTCGGCGGAACCGCCCGTTCTGGGTGGTGGGCGCGGTCCAGGGCGTACCGGAAGAGTGCGCCCTGCCAAGGCTTGTCCGGGGCAGGGGAGGCGTGCACCAGGTTCAGCACGTCGCCGAAGCGGAAGCCCTTGGACGCGGTGTCGTACTTGAGCAGGGATCGGGACGTGTACAGCCGGCGTACGCCGTCGGCGACGCCCCGCTTCACGGGCTGCGGTACGTTCCGCCCGTACACCGAGATCCAGTGGGCGAGCAGTTCACCGGGCTCGTCGGCGCGCTGGAGCACCGAGTCGATCACGGACCGGTTGGACGGGCCTCTGGACGCCCCGGCCGCAAGCCGGGCCCGCACGTACGCGGCGGCGCCCACCAGGGACGCCGTGCGCATATTGCCCTCGCCGCGCAGCCAGCGCAGCAGGCCGGCCGTCCACACAGGGTCCTGGACAGCGAGTTCACCGACGAGACGGGTGTACCGGTCGTCCCGTTCCTCACCGCTCTCGTAAAAGGTGCCCTGGGAGACGAAGTTGCCGACCGCAAGGAGGAAGAGTTCCTCGCGGGGCTCCCGGACGAAGGCGGGGCCGCCTTCGTAGGTACGGAAGTCAGGCTTGGCGGGCCCGTGATGCGGCCGCGGTGCGGGCAGAGAGCGGGCGGCCGCCGAAACGTGCGGGGCCACGAGCATCTCGGACCAGATCTTGGAGACGCGTGGGGTGTGACGAGGCAGTGAATCCCCCCGGATTCAAAAGATTGGACGGCCCCGACCCAGAGGTCTGACGGGGCGAAGACGGCCGCGCCTGCCGAGATCAAAGAGGGCGGCGGCGTCACTTGGTTGTCAGAAGGAAGTAGCCGCAGCCGAGCGCATCGGAGGCGCGGTCGCGATGCCAACGTACAAGTACCAACGGGCCGCACACCAACGAATTACGCGGGCCCGTTCTCGGAGGTCATGCGTGTGATCGTCCGGCTGCTCCGCAGGAATTCACAGTGACTCTTCGTAGCGCATCGGATGCTTTCAGCCACCCCAGCCCCGGGCCGCCATTCGCATGCTGCGATAAACTGCGACAAAAGCATCCGGGCCAGTTGTCTTCCGTGGGTCCGTTCTCCCGTAGGTCGGTGTTCATGGACCTCAACACCATCACCGAAGTAATCCGGCGACCCTCCGAGCGGCCAGGTACGGAGTGGCACGAGGGCGACGCCTGGCTCGCAGGTGGGACGTGGCTCTATTCCGCGGAGCAGCCGGACCTGCGACGGCTGATCGACCTGACGGCGTTGCCGTGGGAGCCCCTCGTTGCGACGGACGAGGGGCTGGAGATCGGCGCCACGTGCACCATTCGCGACCTGTACGCCTTCCCATGGCCCAAGGACTGGACCGCCGGAATTCTCTTCCGGAAGAGCTGTGAGGCATTCCTGTCCTCGTTCAAGGTCTGGAACGCGGCGACCGTCGGCGGAAACATCTGCATGTCCTTGCCGGCAGGCCCGATGATCACGTTGACGGTCGCGTTGGAGGCGCAGTACGAACTATGGGCGCCCGATGGCTCCGTGCGCTTTGTCGACGCACTTGATTTCGTCACGGGCGACCACCGCAACGTTCTCACTCCCGGGGAGATCCTTCGGCGCATCACCATTCCGAAGCACGCCCTGCGTAAGTGCACCGCGCACCGTCGCTTCACCCTGACCCGGCTCGGCCGTTCGACGGTGTTCCTCGTCGGCACCCAACGGCTGGGAGGGAGTGACCTGTTGCTCACCATCACCGCCGGCACCACGCGGCCGGTCCGTATCGCCTTCGACTCCCTGCCCGATGTGCGAACCCTGCGACAGAGCATCGACGCCGTGCCGGCCGACGTCTGGTTCGCCGATCCCAACGGGACCCCTGATCACCGTCGGCATCTGACACGGCACTTCGCCGAGGAGATCTGCCGCGAACTCACGGCTGGGGACCTGGCATGAGCTACCTCGTGAACGGCAAGGAATTCGACCGGGAACCAGCACCCGGCCAATGCCTGCGCACCTTCCTGCGCGAACTCGGCCACTTCGGCGTCAAGAAGGGGTGCGACGCGGGCGACTGCGGCGCCTGCACGGTGTGGCTGGACGGCACACCGGTACACAGCTGCATCACCCCCGCGTTCCGCGCGGACGGCCATGAGGTGACCACGATCGAGGGCCTCGGGCGGCCCGGCGCCCCGCATCCCATGCAACGGCAGTTCGAGGATGCCCCGGGGTTCCAGTGCGGTTTCTGCACCGCAGGGATGATCATGACGTCGGCGACCTTCACCGAGGACCAAAAAGCGGACCTGCCAAGGGCGTTGAAGGGCAATCTCTGCCGCTGCACCGGATACCGGGCGATCGAGGACGCCGTGAAGGGCGTGGGCGCGGTGGAGACGGCGGCACCGGGCAAGGCCGTCGGGACGAGTGTCGGTGCGCCCGCGGGCCACGACGTGGTGACGGGTCACGCCGAGTTCACCATGGACACGCATATCGACGGCATGCTGCACCTCAAGGTGCTGCACTCCCCCCACGCGCACGCCCGGATCCTCTCGATCGACAAGAGCGCCGCCCTCGCGGTGCCCGGGGTGCACCGGGTCTACACCTGGGAAGACGTACCCCGCAAACGCTTCAACACGGCGATCCACACCGACCACCTGGTCGACCCGGACGACACCTACGTCCTCGACGACAGGGTCCGCTTCGTCGGTCAGCGCGTCGCCGCCGTCCTGGCCGAGACGGTGGGCGCGGCCGAGGAGGGCTGCCGACGTCTCGCGGTCGAGTACGAGGTGCTGCCGGCGGTGTTCGAGCCCGAGGCGGCGATGGCCGACGGCGCACCCCAACTGCACGGCTCCGACGATCCGTTCGTCCGCGATCCCGTGCACAACATCCTCATCGAACTCCACTCGCACATCGGCAACGTCGACGCGGGATTCGCCGCGGCCGACGTGATCCACGAGGGCACGTACTTCTCACCGCGGGTGCAGCACGCGCACCTGGAGACGCACGGTTCGATCGCCTGGCTGGAGGACGGCCGGCTGAACGTCCGCACCAGTTCGCAGTCACCGTCGATCGCGAAGGTCAAACTGGAGTACCTGTTCGCGCTGCGCCCGGACCAGTTGAGGGTGTTCTGCAAGCGCGTCGGCGGTGGCTTCGGCGGCAAGCAGGAGGTGATCACGGAGGACCTGGTCGCGCTCGCCACGCTGGACACCGGGCGGCCCACCTGTCTTGAGTTCTCCCGTGAGGAGGAGTTCACCACGGCCTCGCCGCGGCATCCGATGAGCCTGACGGTCAAGCTCGGCGCCAAGGCCGACGGAACGCTCACCGCCTTCCAGGTGCGCAACGTGTCGAACACGGGCGCCTACGGCAACCACGGCGGCGAGACGCTGTTCGCGGGCGGGGCCGCCGTCATGCTCTACCGCTGCCCCAACAAGAAGTACGACGCCTACTCCGTCTACACGAACACCGTGCCGAGCGGGGCGTTGCGAGGTTACGGGATGACGCAGCCGGCGTTCGCCGTGGAGTCGGCGATGGACGAACTGGCCCGTGCTCTTCACCTGGACCCGCTGGAACTGCGTCGGCGCTACATCGTGCGACCGGGTGAGCCCTTGGTCGCTCTGCACGACGGGCCCGACGACGTGATCTTCACCGAGGACGGACTCGCCAAGTGCGTCGATCTGGTGGGCGAGGCCCTGGCCCGTACGGCCGACCGGCCGCCTCCCGGGCCCGAGTGGCTCGTCGGAGCCGGCATGGCGAGTTCCCTGCACGAGACCGCGCCGCCGACGGAGCACCTCTCCGAGGCCTGGGTCACGCTGGGCGACGATCTGATCTACGAACTGGCCGTCGGGACCGTCGAGTTCGGGGAGGGAACCTCCACGGCGCATGTCCAGATCGCGGCCAACCAGTTGGGTACGACGCCGTCGCGGATCCGTCTGGTGCAGTCCGACACCGACCGCACGGGATTCGACACCGGTGCCTTCGCGAGCGCGGGCCTCTTCGTGGCGGGCAACGCGGTCCTGCGGGCGGCCAATGCCGTACGCGACCGCATCCTGGAGTTCGCCGCGGCGCACACGGGCGTCCATGTCGTGATGTGCACGATGGACGACGACGGTGTCATCTGCGGGGACCGGCGGGTGTCGCTGGCCGAACTTGTCGCGCTGGCCCGGAGGCGTGGGATCCGTTTCACCGCCGCGCGCAAGGCGTACGGCTCGCCCCGGAGCGTCACCTCCAACACGCAGGGGTTTCGGGTCGCCGTGCACCGTGTGACGGGGGAGATACGGATCCTGTACAGCGTGCAGGCGGCGGACGCCGGGGTGATCATCAATCCGGCGCAGGTCCGTGGGCAGGTGGAGGGCGGTGTCGCCCAGGGAATCGGCTTCGCGCTGACCGAGAACCATCATGTCGACGACAACGGCGTCATGGTCAACCCGAACCTCCGGAACTACCGCATCCCCACCTACGCCGACATCCCCCGCACCGAGGTCCTTCTGGTGGGCTCGGCGGATTCGGTGGGGCCCATGCGGGCGAAGGGGATGGCGGAGTGCTGCATCAACCCGGTCGCCCCCGCGCTCGCGAACGCGGTGCATGACGCCACGGGCGTCCGCTACCGTGCGCTGCCGCTGACTCCGGAACGCATTTACGGCCGACTCCCCGCGGAGCAGTCGGTGTCGGCGGGTTGAGCCACCATGGACGCCGGAAAGAACGTAGCCGCCGCGGCGACGGCGATCATCGGCCAGAAGGTCCTGCCCGGGATGGACCGGGACTTCGAGTCGTGGCAGGAGGGCCTGAACTCCGCGGCCGCCTACTACCCGGGTTTCCTCGGTGCCGAGGTCTCCCCGCCGACACAGCTGCAATCCGACTGGGTGGTCGTGTACCGGTTCGACTCGGTGGCGCATCTGCAGGCGTGGATCAACAGCGGGACCAGGCAGACGTATCTCGACGTCGGTGCCAAGTACTTCGACGGTCCGGCGACCCAGCAGGTGGTCAGCAGTGGCACCCAGTCACTGGATCCGCTGGTCACCGTGGTGGTCACCCACCGCGTCCACCCGAACCAGGTGGACGCCTTCCTCGACTGGCAGCACCACATGGTCCAGGAGGAGAGCAAGTTCGAGGGGTTTCGCGGGACCGAGCTCTTCCGCCCCATCGAGGGGCTCCAGGAGGAATGGACCACGCTGTACCGCTACGACAGTGCCGAGCACCTGGACGCCTGGCTGACATCGCCCCAACGGCAGCAGATCCTCGCCGAGGGCGAGCGGTTCAGTGACTTCAACCTGCGTACGATCGACAACTCGTTCGGCAGCTGGTTCGCCTTCGAGGGCAACGGCAAGGAGGTACCGCCACCGCCCTCCGAGACCAGGACCTCCCTCGCCATCTGGGTCGGCCTGTACCCGACCGTCGTGCTGCTGACGCTCGCTCTGTCCCCCCTGCACCTGCGGCTCTGGATCGGCCTGCTCGTGGGCAACCTGCTGTCGAGCTTCATCATGAGCTTCCTGACCATGCCGTACTACGTGAACCCGCTGCTCGGGCGATGGCTGCGGCCACCGCCAGACGAACCGGCGGCAAGGAGCAACCTCCGCGGCCTCGGTATCGTCGCGGTGGCGATGGCCTTCTGGGCTGTCGTCTTCTACCTCGTCACGGTGCACTTCTGGACGCTGCCCTGACTGGCAACACCCTGGACACCGGCAGCCCTTCGTGAACAGCGGGGGTCGGTCCTGCGCGGACCGACCCCCGCTTCGGGCGTACGGATCAGGTGGTGCGTCGGTGCGTCAGACGACCTTGAGCGCACTCCAGGCCGCGGCCACGGTGGCGTACTCGGGACTGGTGGCGCCGTAGAGGTCCTTCGCCGCGTTCAGCGTCGCGGTGCGAGCACCCTTGTAGTCCGTGGTGGAGGTCATGTAGACGGTCAGCGCCCGGTACCAGATGGCGGAGGCCTTCTGGTTGCCGATGCCGGTGACGGTGGAGCCGTTGCAGGTGGGGCTGTTGTAGGACACGCCGTTGATGGTCTTGGCGCCGCTGCCCTCGCTCGCGAGGTAGAACCAGTGGTTGCCGACGCCCGAGGAGTAGTGGACGTCGAGCCGGCCGACCGACTTCGACCAGCAGTCGGCGGAGCGGCCGTCCAGGGACGGCTTGTCGAAGCGGCGCAGCCACGGCGGGGTGGACTGGTCGCTGAAGAGGTAGTCGGGGGTGTCGACGGGGTTGTTGGCGTACCACTCGACCATGGTGCCGAGGATGTCGCTGGTGGCCTCGTTCAGGCCGCCGGACTCACCGCTGTAGCGCAGGTTGGCGGTGGCCGAGGTGACGCCGTGGGTCATCTCGTGGCCCATGGTGTCGAGGTCGACCTGCTCGGGGTCGGTGGTGCCGTCGCCGTCGCCGGTCAGCATGCAGAAGCAGGAGTCCGACCACTGGGCGTTGTCCCAGTTGGTGCCGACGTGGACGAAGACGGTGGCGCCGCGGCCGTCGTTCTTGATGCCGTTGCGGCCGAAGGTCGTCTTGTAGTAGTCGAACGTCTTCGCGGTGTTGGCGTGCGCGTCGACGGCGGCGGTGGCGCGGTCGGTGGAGAACTTCTTGCCGTCGCCCCAGATGTTGTCGGCGTCGGTGAACAGGGTGCCGGAGGAGCTCTTCACGGACGAGGACGAGAGGTTGTGCGCGTCCTTGGTGATGTGGCCGCGCACCGGGTCGATCAGGGCGAAGCTGCCGTCGGCCTGCTGGGTGGTGTCGATGCCGATGTCACCGGTGTACTCGGAGTGGCCGGTGCCGGTCGCCTCGCGCTCGGCGTCGTAGTTCTCGATCGCCGCGCCGGTGGTGGCGTCGGTGACGAAGACCTCGCCGTGCGGCTGGCCCTTGTCGCCCAGGCCCTGCACGGTGGTGCGCCAGGCCAGGCGCGGGGTGCCGTCGGCTGCCCATACGATCAGTTCGGGGCTGGACTTGGCGTTGCGCACCAGCCCGTGCGAGCGCTTCAGGGCGCCGGCCGCGGTTCCCCTGGCGTCGACTCTCGGCTTGACGGACTTGAGCGACACCTTGTGGGCCTTGGCGCGGGTGGATCCCTTGAGCGAGCCGTCTCGCTTCTGGTGGACGACGAAGTCGCCGCCGACTATGGGGAGGCCGTGGTAGGTCCGCTCGAAGCGGACGTGCTGGGTGCCGTCGGCGTCGATCACGACGTCCTTCACCCGGAGGGCCTGGCCGGCACCGAACCCGAAGGCGTCGGCGTGCCGGGTCACGTTCGCCTTGGCCTGGGATATCGCCGTGTCGCGGACGGAGGATCCGCGGGGCACCGCGTCGGTCTGCGAGTGCGCGGGTACGGCCATCGCCGTGGTGATGACGCCGGCGGCTACCATCGCGGAAAGGGCAAGAAGAGGACGGGACATGACGGGGGGATTCCTTCGCTCGTCGTGGGGTGACGACGTCCTAGGACGTTGACGCGAAGTGTTCAGTAGGTGACATGTCCCTGACGCGACTTCATCTGGGATATAACCGCGGAGCTATAGGGCAGGGGGACCCATGGAGCGGCCGGTCAACTGCCCTCGCCCAGGGCGAACTTCCGGCCCCCGTCCTCCCACCAGGCCAGATACTGCGGCCGCTCCCCCACCATCGCAAGATAGGCGGCCAGCAGACGCTCGCACGCCGCGTCGGCGAGTTCGGGCGGAACCGAGTCCGTATTCCAGGCCAGTACCAGCCGCCGATGGAACGGGACGTCCACGAGCGGTCGCTGCACAGTACCCCGGGCGGAGACATCGGCGGTCGGCCAGACCCCGCAGACGGCACGCCGACCGGCGACCAGGATCTGCGCCACGGACAGGTCCGACGTCACATGGGCGATGCGCGGAGTGAAACCCGCGGACTGACAGGTGAGATGGAGGTACGCGTGCACGCCGCTCTCGTCGGCCTCCGGCATCACCCAGTCCTCCCCCGCCAACTCATGGAGAGCGACCGACTCCCGGCGCGCCAGCGGGTGGTCCTCGGCGAGCAGCACGAAGACCGGCTCACGGAGCAGTGTGCGCGTCGCCACCGACTCGCCGACCGAAAGGGGAAAGCCCGGGAACTCGCCGAACACGGCGATGTCGCATTTCGACAGGCTCAGCGACTTCACCAGGGTGTGCACGGAGCGGCGGGCATCTATGGTGAGCCGCCGCTCCGGGGCGAGTTCGAAGAGGGTGGTGACCAGCAGGGACACCAAAGGGCCGGCGGTTCCGCCGGCCTTCAGCGGGGCGGTGGCCTGCCGGTCCGCCTCGGCCGCCGAGCGCGCGTGTTCGCGCAGCCGGTCGAAGCCGACGACGAGGTCACGGGCGCAGCGCAGGACGTACTGTCCGTTCTCGTTCGGCTTCACCCCGTCGGCGCCGCGGATGAACAGCGGGCCGCCCAGCTCGTGTTCGATCCGCTTCAGCTGAGCGCTCATGGCCGGTTGCGAGAGCTGCAGCCGTGCGGCGGCCCTGCGGATGCTGCCGGCCTCGGCGACGGTCAGCAGGATGCGGAGGTGACGGAACTCAAGGTGCATGAAGCATCCCCCGCTCAGCGCGGAGGGGCCCATGCACCCCCCGTGACCAGCAGAACCAGCTGCCCGACGGCATGGTGACCAAGAATCCGACGGACCTGTGAGGGCGACAAGCACGGGACGGTAAAACCTATGCGCGAACGCGACGGCGTTTCACCGGCAGCACGGTCTCAGTCTGTACATATCGGCACGATTCACCGGACTGCCCTTGTCCTTGAGATCCTTGAGAAAGAAGCGCGGTCGCGGCAGCTGATGTTCAGAACGCCGTGTGGGCGAACCAGCGGTCCAGCAGCGCGGCGTCTCCCGTCACCTCGTAGCCGGGCTCCTCGTACGACTGGCGCCCGTAGAGGAGGAGCAGAAGGTCGGCTGCGGACGCGCTTACCGCCGCGTGCGGCTCGGACGTCCCGGCGTCGTCCGCGGCCGTCGGCGGCAACGAGCGCAGGCCGTCGGGGTCCAGTCGCACCCGCCACTCGACATCGCCGGCGTCGCCGAGGTCGGCGCAGCGGAAGGCGATGGTCTCGCCGGTGCCGCGCAGTTGGGTCACGGCCGGGGCGAAGCCGCCCGCGTAGGGCAGGTTGACGAGGAACTCGTCCACCCCGTCCGCGGCCAGCACGGGATCGATCCCCGTCTCCTGTCCGACGGCGCGTTCCGCGTCCACCCGGTGCACCAACGTCTCGAACAGCATGCGCCGGGCCCAGAACCGCGCGTGCTGGTCCTCGCCCCAGGCCCACATGGGCGCCCCGGGGTCCGTGTCCCGCAGTACCGCCGCTACCGCGGGCACGCCCGCGGCCACCCAGGCGGCACGCTCCCGCGCGTCGTCGGGCCCGGGTTCCACGTCCCGGGTGGTCGGACGCTCCTGCACCAGCGCGGTCAGCAGCCCGCCGAACCAGCGCTGGAGCATCCCCACGTGCCGGGTGAGGTCGGCCAGCGACCAGTCGGGGCAGGAAGGCACCGCCGTCCCCGGATCCGCGCTCCCGGCCGCCTCGGCGAACGTCAGCGTCTCGCGCTCGATCGCCTGCCGGTAGATGTCGTACGGGAGCGGGTGTCCCGCCCGGCTGGTCGTCGCCATGTGCTTTCGCCGTCCTGTTGTGGGTCCGGATCTCGTCGCGCCAAGTCTGGCTGCTGGAGTGCACTCGAACGCAAGTCGGCACGGCCCTGACCCGCAGCTCCGGGCGGCTGCGCGCCGTGTCGCTCACTGGCGACGCTCGCCTTCACGCATACGCGCCCACCCTCACCCGACGCCGGGCCATCAGCGAGGAGTCCCTACACGGGCACCGGTTCAAGCCATCTCGGCCGGCGCTCAACTACAGGGCATCACCCGAGGGTTCGAGAATCCTTTCTTCCGCCTCCGGCCCAGGTCGGCGGCCGGACGGCCTTCGTCGGGCCGTCGGTGTGGCGCCCCCTCGGATTGTCCGGATCACGGTCTCCGACCCCGCTGATTGTCAGTGGCGTGCACGAGGGTGCCGTCCGCAGACCACGTCCACGTCCACCTCTTCCTGAAGGAGACCGGTGCAGGCGACGCCTTCACGCAATCCCCCGCTCGGGCTACGGCCTCCCCGCCGTCCCCTTGACGAGTGAATCGAACGGACAGGTGCCCGGCACTCGAGCCCACAGCACTTGGCCGCGACCTAACGCATCGAACTTTCACTCGACCATTCGCCCGATGCGACCCGTATCGGTCCTGTGATCAGGGCCGTTGTCCGGAGTGCTCTGCCCGTTCCACCAACCGAGGAGAACCCGTGAATCCCGTGCTCGTACTCACCGCCCATCAGCCTACGTTCGAAAACCCTGGGGCTCAGGCCACCTCCCCGACCGGTCTCCGCCGCGCGGTTGACGCCCGCCGCGTTCTGTTCGCATCCGCATCACGCCCGTCTACGAGGTGGGGTGCATGACCCACTCGACCATGCCCTCGCCGGCCCTGCTCGCCTGGGCCGCCAAGGAACTCGGCACAGAGGTGTCCGTTGCGCGGGCCCGCCACGGTGTCGCGTCCCACCCGCGCGAGAATTCCCGCGTCTGGGCCCTTCGCCGCCCTGACGGCATCCGGTTCTACGTCAAGGTCGAGCCCGAGCCTCTGATGTACGAGCGGGAGACCTTCGCCCTACGGCACGCGGTTCCAGCGCTCGGCGCCGGCCACGCCCCGCAGCTGCGCGCCTCAAGCGCCGAGCACCTGGCCCTCCTGCTGACCGCTGTCCCCGGCGCCCCGCTCGACAGACTGACCCTGGCTCCCGCCGAGGAACTCCGCGCGCACCGTCGCGGCGGTGCTCTGCTGGCCCTGCTGCACGCGGCCGGTGACCTGTCAGGCCCCCATCGTGTGGGGGCCGAGCGGGCGCTGCAGGCCGCGGCCGACAGCGCCGACCGACACCTGCGACAGGCCGGGGACAGGCTGACGCCGGCCGAGCTCCGGCTGGTGCGCGACCTCGCCGAGCGGCTGCGCGATCTGCCGGCCCTCCCACTGGCGTTCATCCACGGTGACGCCCGGTCCCGCAACCTGCTGTGGTCCCAGCGTCCGGGTCGCGCCGCGTGGATCGACTTCGAGCGTTCACGGTTCGCCACGGCAGTACAGGACTTCGTACCGATGAGCTGCGGGATCTGGGCGGAGCGGCCCGACCTGCGAGCTGCGTGGTTCCGGGGCTACGGCCGCGATCTGCTGCCCGAGGAACAGCACGCGCTGAAAGGGCTGGCGGCCCTGGACGCGGTGAGCTGTCTCGTACGGGGCCCCGCGCACGACGATCCCGCGCTCACCGGGCGGGGACGGCGCACCCTGGACCGGCTGATGGCGGGGGTGTTCGCATGACGTCGTCCCAGGACAAACAGGTGGACCCTCCAGTGGAGGCGGCGTCCCACAACGGCGTGCCGCCAGCCGTCCCGGCGGCACGGGCAGGGACCTCGCAACCGGCCGCGCCGCCCGAACTCGACTACAACGGCCGCAAGCACCGGCGTGCCCTGGATGACGCGACGCTGTGGGACATGGCCCGCCGGATCCCGAGGGCACTGGCACAAACGGCCCGGCTCGCCTGGTCCGTCGACCGGCGCATGACCGTCACGATCGTCGTCTGCCAGCTGCTGTCCGGCCTGGGGACGGCCGTGATGCTCAGCGCCGTCGCCGAAGCCCTGCCGAAGCTGACCGCCTCCGAGCCCCGCCAGGGGCTGGAACAGGCATGGCCGGCGCTGACCGTCGCGGTCCTGGCGATGGCCGCGGGGGCGACGATGTGGATCCTCGCGGACTGGGCGACCCGGCGTCTCAACCCGAAGATCGCCTCGGCCGCCGACCTCACCCTGGTCGATCTGCACATGTGCGCCGAGCTCTCCGCGTACGACACCGAGGGCTTCACCGACCGCAGCCGGGCGGCGGAGATCGGTGCGTTGCGTGCCGTCGACCTCGCCGACGACGCGAAGACGCTCACCAACGGCCTCGTACAGCTGGTGTCCGCCGCGACGGTGCTCACCTCCCTGCACCCGCTGCTGCTGGGCGTGCTCCTGCTGTCCGTGATCCCGAGGGGGCTCGGCGGGGTGATCGCCGCCCGCATCGACTACCGCGTCCACGACCGGACCATCTCCGCCCGCAATGTGCGGGGCATGATGCGCTGGTGGCTGACCACCGCGGAGCTCGCCGACGAGCTGCGCGCCAACACGATGCGGCCGTACCTGCGCTTCTGGTACCGGACGATGTGCGACCGGGTCGAGGGCCGGGAACTCGAAGGTGCCCGCCCGTATCTGCTCGTGACGCTGCTGGCCGCCGCACTGGCGGGTGTGTTCACGCTGGGCATGTGGGCGTCGCTGGCCGCGCTGGTCCTCGCGGGCGCGATGTCGGCGGCGACCGCGGGCACGGCCGTCGTCGCCTCGCAGACCGCCGGCCGTGCGCTCAACTCGATCGTCCGCTATGGAGCGGTGATGTTCCATCACGGGCTCTACCTCAGTGACTACTACGCGTTCGTCGACGAGATCCGGTCCCTGGCCACGGCCCGGGGCTCCGCGCAGGTCAAGGCGCCCCGGCGGATCCGCCTCCAGGGCGCCGGCTTCACCTACACGTCCAAGGACACCCCGGCGCTGCACCCGATCACGCTCACCCTCGACCGGGGTGAAGTCGTCGCCCTGGTCGGCGAGAACGGCGCCGGCAAGTCCACGCTGATCAGGTTGCTCACGGGGCTGACCACGGCCACCGAGGGAGCGGTGCTGTGGGACGACACCGATCTGGCCACCGCGGACGCGGAATCGGTGTGGCGGCACGTCGGCCTCGTCCCGCAGAAGAACGGGCACTGGCCGTTGGCGGCACGGGAGAACATCACCCTCGGCCAGCCTCGGGAGCACAGCGACGACCGGGTCTGGGCGGTCGCTGACCAGGTCGGCATGGCTGACGCGCTGCGCACGCTGCCCGTACAGCTCGACACCCTGCTCGCCCGATCGGTCTGGGGCGGGCATGAGCTGTCCGGCGGGCAGTGGCAGCGCCTGGCGTGCGGGCGGGCCATGTACCGAGAGCCCGCCGTTCTCGTCCTGGACGAACCGACCAGCGAGATGGACGCCCGGGGCGAGCACCAGATCTTCCGCGAGCTGCGGGCGATGGCACCGGACCGCATCACGATCGTGGTCACGCACCGGCTCGACAACGTGAAAATGGCCGACCGGATCGTCGTTCTCGACGGTGGCCGAATCCGCGAACAGGGCCGCTTCGAGGACCTCGTCGCCACCGAGGGCAGTCTGCTCGGCGAACTGCACGCCCTCTCCCAGGACCGCTGACCGACCACAGCACGGGGCCGTGCCGGTTACGGCACGGCCCCACACTCTCGCGGCCGCGGTCGCCTCCGCGCTGGGCACGGCCACGGCCGCTGAGGGGCGCGGTTCACTCGGCGTCGAGCTGGTGGTCGGCCCAGACGTAGCTTTCGGGAAGCAAGTCGGTGATGCACACGGTTCGGATGTGGTCGTCCTTGCCGACGATGACCTTGAGGGCGGGGAAGTAGTCGAGAAGGACCTGACGGCACCGGCCGCAAGGGGGAACAACCCCTCGGTCGCGGTCGCCCACGGCGACGATGGTGTCCAGCTCGTAGGCGCCCTGGGCGGCTGCCGCGCCGATGAGGACCAGCTCGGCGCAGGGCCCTCCGGTGAAGTGGTATGCGTTCACCGCAGTGACGATCCGGCCGTCCTGGGCGCGGGCTGCGGCAGCCATGGTGTGGTTGTCGCCCCGGCAGCGAGTGCGGGCGACGTGCGCTGCGGCCTGGACGAGTTCGTGATCGACGGGCTGGGTTTGCGTGGTCATCTTCTCTGCCTTCGTCAGGTGTCAGGCGACGTTGACCCGCGTGACGACGGTGTGCAAGCGGATATCGGCGGTGTGCTCGTTCCGCCGGATGATGTGGCCCACGCCGCCCGGACCAGCATCCAATCGGCGCGTCACGTCCGTACGGGGCAAGGATTGCCTGATGCGGCACCGGTTCACGGCGACGATCTCTGACCGCCCGACGCGTGAGTCCTGCGGCGATCAGTGTGGCCGCAGCCCGTCGAAGACAACCTCGAAGACCCGCTCGCGGGCAGCCGGGTCGGCCGCGAGCTGCTCCATCGCCGCGCCTGTTCCGGCCAGCAGGGCGAGCAGCTCCGGCAGGCCCAGCTCCGGGCGGACCGCCCCGGCCCGTTGCGCTCCGGCCAGCAGTTTCTCCAGTTGGGCCCGGATGGTCGTACTCGACTCCCGCAGGGCCGAATGCACGTCGACGCCGGCCGCGGCCAGTGCCTGGGCGAAGTCGTTCTTGCCCGCGGACTGGTCGATCAGCAGACGGAAGCAGCCGAAGAAGGCTTCGGCGGGCTCGGACTCGGCGGCCAGCCGCGCGGTCTGGGCCGCCATCGTCTCCAGCCGGCGCACCATCACCGCCTCCAGCAGTACCTCCTTGGTCGGGAAGTGCCGGAAGAGCGTGCCGACCCCGACCCCCGCAGCCCGGGCGATCTCCTCGGTCGGCACGCCCACGCCGCGGCTGGTGAACACCTCCGTGGCCACGTCCAGCAGCTTGGCTCGGTTGCGGGCCGCGTCCGCCCGCAACGGGCGCTCCTGAGCGCCGCCCATCCCTCTCACCTCTTCCCGCCCATGTCCAAACCATCTGGACAACCGGAGTCGGCAGTCCGTATCGTCGCAACCGGAGTCACTAGTCCGATTCTAACGACGACGACGGCCGGAGGTTGACCATGCCCGAAACGCGGTCACCGCGCGACGTGTTCCACAAGCTGCTCGACGGCATCACCGCCGGACGGTTCTCGGAACTGGCCGACCTCTATGCCGAAGACACCGTCGTGGAAACCGTCTTCGAGCCGCTCGGACCACGCCAGTTCGAGGGCCGGGGCACGCTAAGAGAGCGGTTCGCGCAGGTCGCGGCGCACTCACCCATCGAACTGACCTCGTCGAACGTGGTGGTCCGGGAGACCGATGACCCGGAGGTGATCGTCGCCGAGTGGGACTACCAGGTGCACCACCGGGTGACCGGACGGACCTTCGAGGCCGCCAACATCCAAGTACTGCGGGTCCGTGACGGCCTCATCGTCAACAGCCGTGACTACCACGACCACTTGGCCCTCATCATGGGCAGCAACGGCCTGCCGCAGCTGGTGGCGGCACTGGAAGGCCGGTAGCGCTCATGCGTGGCGAGGCCGCAGACCGACACCATCACCATCAACCCGGCTGCTACGGAGCCGAGATGTGTACTTCGTGAGGTACGCCTCCAGCTCGGCGGCACCGGTCAGCAGCGCCCGCCCGCGGGCGGACAACCGGCCGTGCCAGTCGCACAGTGCGGCCTCCAGCGGCTCCAGCCCGCCGGCCGTGCGCACCTGGGCGATCAGCGGAGCGATCTGCTCCAACAGGTAGCCGCCGCGCCTGAGTTGGTGGGCCAGCCGGGCATCCCGTACGTCGGCCTCGTCGTAGACGCGGTACCCGGTCCGCGGGTCGCGGTGCGGCCGCACCAACCCGGCGCGCTCCCATGTGCGCAGCGTCGCGGGCCGGATTCCGAGTTTGCCCGCCAGCGGCCCGATGAACGTGCCACTGGGCCCGGACACCGCGCCCGGCTCGGTGCCCACACCGGGCTCGGGCGCCGCGGTCGGCTCCAGGTCGCGCAGGGCACTCTCCACGGCCTGGAGGGTCCGGCGGTCGTCGAGAAGCTGGGCGTGGCTCTCGTCGATGAGACGGAACGCCTCGTCGGCCGAACCCTGGTTCACGGCCCGCATGATCGACGTCGCCGTCTGGTGGCCGTGGCCGGGCACCAGGGCGAGGAACGCGCGCAGGGCCTGCGCGTGCAGCGGGGTGTAGGTCCGGTAGCCGTGGGGTGTGCGACCGGCGGCCGGAAGGATGCCCGCCTCCTCGTAGTTCCTCACCGCCTGCGTGGACAGACCATGCCCGCGCGCCAGATCGACAGGCCTGAGCCGCTCACTGGTTTGAAGGTTTTGCCCCATGAGACCGAAGATATCGCGGCAGTATCGCTGCAAAGTTTCAACCGAAGGTTCAACGATAGCGTTGAAGGCATGGCTATCGACATCAAGGACACCGCTCATGCCGTCGAGGCTGCCGCCGTCATGAGGCTGCTCCCGGCCCGCCCCCGGCTGCTGGCCCTGGGCGAGCCCACCCACGGCGAGGACACGCTGCTCTACCTGCGCAACGAGCTCTTCGAGCAGCTCGTCGAGCAGGAGGGCTACCGGACGATCGCGATCGAGAGCGACTGCATGATGGGTTTGGCCGTGGACGAGTACGTCGCCTCGGGCACGGGCACGCTCGACGAGGTCATGGAGACCGGATTCAGCCACGGCTGGGGCACCTCCGCGGGCAACCGCGAACTCGTGCGCTGGATGCGCGCCTACAACGACGGCCGTCCCGCGTCCGAGCGGCTCCGCTTCGCCGGTTTCGACGGCCCACTGGAGATCACCGGCGCCGCGAGCCCCCGGCAGGCCCTCACCGCACTCCACGCCTACCTAGCGGCCCAGGTGGACGCGCACCTGCTCCCCTGCACCGCGGAAGCGCTCGACCGCCTGCTCGGCCCCGACGACCAATGGACCAATCCCGCCGCGATGACGGATCCGGCCCAGTCCGCGGGGCAGTCGGCCGAGGCCGGGGAACTGCGGCTGCTCGCCGACGATCTGGTGGCGCTTCTCGACACGCAGATGCCACACCTGATCACGGCGACCTCGCGGGACGACTGGGACCGCGCGCGCCTGTACGGGCGTACCGCCACCGGCCTACTGCGCTACCACCACTGGATGGCCGACACCTCGCCGGCCCGCATGACACGGCTGGTGAGCCTGCGGGACCAGATGATGGCCCACAACCTCCTCACCCTCGCCGAACGGGGCCCGGCTCTCGTCCACGCCCACAACTCCCACCTGCAGCGGCTGAAGAGCACGATGCAGATGTGGGAGGGGCCGGTGGAGTGGTGGAGCGCCGGTGCGCTGGTGAGTGCCCAGCTCGGCGAGGCGTATGCCTTCGTGGCCACGGCTCTCGGCACGATCCGGCACCAGGGCGTGGACACCCCGCCGCCGGACACCGTCGAAGGCCTCCTGTACGCGCTCCCGGAGGACCGCTACGTCATCGACGCCCCGCGCCTGGCCACCGCCCTCGGCGACACGCTGCCCGCGCTCCGCGTCTCCCCCTGGTTCGGCTACGCCCCGCTCGCCCCGACCCACCTGGCACACAGCGACGGGCTCGTGTTCGTCAAGGACGTCCCGACGAGCGACTGCGTGTGAGTTGGCACCGTGCGGGCCGGGGGTCGCGCAGGCCCCTGGCCCGCATCCTGCCGGAAGGACATCACGCGTGGTGCGGCGTACGCTCGTCGGCAGGGGACTCCTGGTCGACGTCGTCGGCAGGGCCCGCAGAGGACGCGTCGGCGTGCCCCGCGTGCGGCGTCCACCGTCACCCATCACTCACGAGCACCGCACGCTCGTCGCCTGCCTCCCACGGCTCCGTAGCAAGCCGGACCCGGACGAGACCGCGGGAGGATCCATGACCGCACTCGGTGACCTGATCGAGATCGACGAGCGGACCGTGCTGGTCCTCGGGCAGGAACTGCGTGTCGAGCGCGATCAACCGGATGTCGCCAACTCCCTCGTGCACCGGAGCGGCGACACCCTGGTGATGGTCGACACCGGCGTCACCTCGGCCTTCCGCGCGGCCCTGAGGGAGGCGGCCGACCGCGTCGGGCCCTGGTCCCGGGCGCTGGTGCTGACCACGCACGGCCATCCTGACCACGTCGGCAACAACGACCTTGCCGACGAACTGGGCGTGCCGGTCGAGCACTACGTCCCCGCCCGTGACCTCGACCAGATGCGGGACCCCGGGCCGTACTGGATCCGGTCCTTCGAACGCATCGCCGGGTTGGCACCTCTCCCGGTGCCGCCCGCACTGGTCGGCGCCAAGGTGGTGTCGCTCTTCCAGCCCATGCGCCCGTTCGGCCAGACGACTCGCACCTACGAGGAGCGACCGCTGGAGCGGATTCGGATCGGCTCGCTCCGATTCACCGGCTGGACCTTCGCCGACGGCGCGGTCCGCGTGCTGCGCAGCCAGGGCCACTGTGCCGGGCATGTGATCGTGCACTTGAGAGACTGCGGCGTCCTGCACCTGTCCGACGAGGGCAACGGACCCTGCGGTGCGATGTGTGACGCCGACCAGCTCAAGATCCAGACCGTGCTCGGCGCCGTCTCCCTTCTCTTCGAGGAGGAGGAAGCCACGCTCCTCACCGACGGGCACACCTTCGCCCTGCGCCGTGGCGCTGACGTGGTGTCCTACCTGGACGGGCTGCTGGAGCAGGCCACCGCCCTGCAGGTGGCGGCACTCAAGCTGACCGGTGAGAGCAGGCAGGTTCGGCCGAGCGAGTTCACCACCCGCTTCGCGGAAACCATCGCCGATCTAGAGGTCGGGGGCGCCAACCCGAACGCGATGTTCACCGCCATGATGGCGGTCAACCAGCTCCGCGAACTCGGGCTACGGCCGGAGTCCGGAGCCGTCGACGCGCCTTGGTCCCGGCCCACCCCGCACAACCCCGATCCCACGGGACCTGCCCCTGGTTGACGCAACTGGCCGAGAAACTCGTCTGGTTGCCGAGGCTCAAGATCTGCTCAGGTACCGGAACCTATTCCGTCGGCTGGTGCATCCTGCCTGTCAGGACCACTTGCACAAGGGGGAAAACGCGTGAAGACCATGCTCAGCCGCGCTACGACTCGTCTGCGCGACATCGTTTCCGGCCGCCGACGTCTCAAGGAGTACGGCGACCCGGAGGCCCATCGCTACAGCCACAACCGCGACGCCAACCTCGCCTACCACTACCGCCCGACGTCGCAGGTGCCCATGAACGGGCCCGGCGGCATGTGAACGGCACTTACGCGAGGCGGCGCGTCGGCCAGGCACTCACGCGAGCCGGCGCGTCGGCCCGGGCGGCGCGCGGGCCTCTGGCCGCAGAGCCGTCCAGGCAGACCGCCGCCGGGACTCTCCCGTCGGCCCATCCATGAGCATTCCCACCCTGCTCCCTCAGGGGGCACCGGATGCGCGATGCTCTCGGCACTCCGGTGGCCCAGGTGGGTGCCGACCGGGGCGGCGACGCAGATCACTAGGCTCCACACCATGACCAGTGATCCCGGATTTTCCTGCTCGTGCTGCGGCGCGCACCACCCCGAGCTCCCGATGAACTTCACGGCCGCGGCCCCGGCCGTGTGGAATCCGGCCTTTGCCGACGCCGAGGACTGTCTGCTCTCGTCGGACCAGTGCGTGGTGCAAGGGCAGCACTACTTCGTCAAGGGCCTCATCGAGATACCGGTCATCGGCGGCAACGAGGTCTTCTCCTGGGGTGTCTGGGTCTCGCTCAGCCGCGAGAACTTCTCCCGCGCTGCCGACAGGTGGGACACGCCGGGCCGGGAGTCCGAGAAACCGTACTTCGGCTGGCTCACCACCGACCTGCCGGTGTACTCGCCCACCACCCTCAACCTGAAGACGAACGTCCACACCCGACCGCTCGGCGAACGCCCCTTCGTCGAGCTCGAACCCACCGACCACCCCCTCGCCGTCGAGCAGCACACCGGGATCACCCTGGACCGCGTCCGGGAGATCGCCGCGGCCGTGCTCCATCCCGCCGCCGATGGGTAACCGTGATGGCCGACATGGCCGACACGGCAGCGGCGTTCACCCCTCGGCGCCAGAGGGCTTGAGCCGCCGGGCCCGGGATTCGTCGCGGTGCACGGACTGCGCGGCCCAGCCGCGGACATCAGGCCCTGGCGGGACGGGGGCTTCCGGTACGGGACAGCCGCCGTGCAGATCAACCGTGCCGCGGGCGCGACAACCGGGGCCGGGTGTGTTGCCAAAGCGCACGGCCGAACGCTACTTCTCCCTCTGGGCGGGTCAGTTGGCCGTCAGCTGCCACATGACTTCTCCGTCGTGCCAGTGATCCGTGGCGGTGAGGCCGGAGGCGGTCGCGACGGCGGCGGATGCTTTGTGGTCGGGGTGGATGTGGGCGATGACCGTCCCCACGCCTTGTTCCCGGAGCCAAGCGACCAGTCCTTGGGCCGCTTCGGTGGCGATGCCTCGCCCCTGCCAGGGCGTCCCCACGACCCAGGCGATCTCCGCCACTCGTCCGTTGTCACTGACGGTGACCGTGGCCTGGACCGTGCCGGTCAGGCAGGTCGCGTCGCGGAGCTGAATCACCCAGTTGCACCAGGAGACAGTGGGGTCGGGTGAGCCGGCGACCAGGCGTTCATAGCGAGTGCGCAGAGCCTGCGGGGTGGCCGGGTCGCCGCCGATGAAGGTGTGCAGGTCCGGGTCGGACAGCACCGCGGCCATCTCTTCGGCGTGCTCGACCGACAGCGGCAGGAGAGTGAGCCGGTCGGTGTGGATGATCTGGGGGACGATGAGGGTCACGCTGTCTCCCGCTCGGGGCGTTCGGTGAGGATGCGGAGTTCGGATCGTTTGGCGAAGTGCGGGTGCACCAGCGGTGCTGTCGGGCCCGCAGGTGGTGAGCTGCCGATATCCTCGCAACCGTGATCTTCGAGGGAATAGCGGGGATGGCCGCAGGCCCGCCGACGACAGCTCGCTTGCGTGATGTGCTGAACCGTGCCGCGCGCGTCGTGATCGTCGAGGGAGCGCCCGACAAGGCCGACTCCGTCGACGTGCCGCGGATCGTGGTGACCGGCGCCGAAATCACCGACTTGGCCGAGCTGTTGGCCGTTGTGGACGGCGGGACCGGCGACAGCTGCCGGTGCAACGGCTGGCCGACCATCATGGTGCACGACTCAAGCGGCGAACTGATGGCCTGCTGGACACTGCATCACCAGTCCGGTCTCCGAGGGGGCGGTGACTGCGACGCGGACTTGCGGGACGGTCCGGCGCTCACCGCATGGCTGGCGGAGCGAGGCCTGACCCGCTCACGGGATGCTCAGGCGGCGCGGGCTTTACAAGAGGCCAACGCCGAGGCTCGCCGGATGCGTTGGGTCCAGGGCGCGCCTGCCGGGCTGTCCGAAGCGGCCGCGGACGTGGCTTATCCGCAGGGTGGTGACCTCGGAACCTGGTCACGTCGAGTGCGGGACGCCGGAGAGCGGCTCGCCGCTGTCACCCGACACCACTATCCCGACGCGATCGAGCGGATTCGCGTCCTGCTGGCCTGGGCCGGGCTCCCCACCAGGGAGTCCACCGGCGGCCTCATGTGGTACGACATGGCGGTGGAACGCCTGCTCCTGGCCGAAGAACCCAACCTCCTTGTCACCGCATGCGCTGCGCGGCCGCCGAGTCCGGTCCAACTCGACGGTGCCGCCGCACTGTTCAGCTCGCTCGAATGGACCCGAGCACACGGCATGCAGCTGCCCGAGCCGCTGAGGTCGATGCTGATCGAGCACATCCAAGAGAACGGTACCGACCCCATGAGGTTCCGGATGCGTCACGGCTACTACGGTGCGGATCGCTCCGTCTGACAGCAACTCGCCGTAATTCGCCCTAGCGGTCCGGCCGCGGCAGGGCGCCGCCCACGAACGGTTCCCGTGGCGTACGGCTGACCTCCACATTCGCGATGACGAAGACCCTGGTCATGAGAACGAGGTATGTGTCCTCAGGCTCGCTCGGGGCACGGTCACGCACCACACGGAGCCGCTGCTGTCTCCGTGCATCCCGACGCTGGAAGACCCTTTCACCGGTTAGGCAACGCGTTCTCGGGGAGCGTCGCCCCACCGGCCGATCGTGGCCAGGTTGCGGGAGCCGGGGATGCCGGTCCGGACCCCGAACAGGATCCTGTTCGACGCCGCCCGCCCGGGCGACCTGCCGCGCCGCCTCCCCGCACCGCGACGTCGCCATGCCTCTCGCGCGAGCGGTTACACCGACTGCCGTACCGGTTTCACCCGATTGCACTGGGTGAGCTGGCTCGGCGCCGTGGGCGCGTGAAGCTGATTGCCGTAGGGCCTGACGGAAGGCGAGAACAGAATGAGCGCGGTCCATGGCATACGACGCCACACGCGGCGTCTCCACGGCGCGGCGGCGGGATTCGCCGTCGCTGTCCTGTGCGCGGTCCCGGCGGCACCGGCTTCAGCGGATGGTGGCGCAGGCGGTGTGAAGCCCACCGTCGTGCTGGTGCACGGTGCCTTCGCCGACGGTTCCAGCTGGAACGGGGTGATCAAGCGCCTGCGGCAGGCGGGGTATCCGGTCATCGCTCCGGCCAACCCGTTGCGCGGGCTGGCAAGTGACGCCGCGTACATCCACAGCGTGCTGATGAGCGTGCACGGACCGGTCGTACTCGTCGGTCACTCCTACGGCGGCGCCGTGATCAGCGAGGCTGCCGTCGGGGATGTCCAGGTCAAGGCGTTGGTCTTCATAGCCGCCTTCGCCCCCGCGGAGGGGGAGGGTGCTCTGGAACTGTCCAACAAGTTTCCCGGGAGCACTCTCGGCAGTGCACTCAACAACGTGCCCTTCCCCCTTCCCGGCGGTGGCACGGGCACCGACCAGTACATCAAGGTGGACAAGTTCCACGACCAGTTCGCCGCCGACGTGCCCAGGTCGGTCACCGACCTGATGGCCGCCGCCCAGCGTCCCGTGGCCGCCTCGGCCCTGGAGGAGAAGGCCACCAAGGCCGCCTGGAAGACGATCCCTTCCTGGACTCTGATCACCACCGAGGACCGCAACATCCCGCCGGCCTCGCAGCGCTTCATGGCCCGGCGCGCCCATGCGCACACCGTCGAGGTCAAGGCGTCCCACGCCGTCTCGGTGTCCCAGCCGGGGGCGGTCACCCGCCTGATCGAACAGGCAGCCCAGGGCACCGCCACCACGACGACCGCCGCCGATCCTTCCGGCGCGATCCTCGCGGACACCGGCTCCGAGCGGTCGGCCACACGGGCCATCACCCTCGGCGGCGTAGCCGCTGGGTCGGTGGCCGCCGGTTGTGCCGTCGTCCTCCTCGGCCGACGCTGGCGATCGGGAGCGAAGAGCGGTCGCTGAGGCCTGTGCTTGCTGCGATGGCAGATGTGCGGCTCGCCGCATTCGATGCCGGGGGTGATGGGCGCGGCGTGGGCCACGCCCATCACCCCTCGGATGCGTCAAGCCTGACGTGCCCGGTCAAGGGTCAGGGCACCACCGTCTTCTCGGCGATGCGGGGCTTGCCCTCGCCCGCGGCGTTCCAGCTGCAGATGAAGACCTGGTAGTGGTGGCCGGGGGTGAGACCCGTGATGCGGCGCAGGGGACGCACGGTGGGGGCGTAGCCGTAGACGCGGGCGAAGGTCAGCGGGGTGTCCTGGTCGTAGACGTAGACCGCGTAACGGGTGAGCGAGTCGTCGTAGACGGGGGTCCAGCTGACGTCGAACTCGCCGGGGCCGGCGGCGGTGGCGGTCACCTCGTCGGGCGGGTCGGGCGTGGTCGGGTGGGCGATGCCGGAGACCGGAGCCGACCAGGCCGACTTGAGGTGGTCGGCGTCGCCGGCGACGGCGCGCACCCGGACCTCGTACCGGTGACCGTCGACCGGCTGGAAGCTGTACTGCCACGGCAGATCCCACCGGTTGAACTGGGCGGCGGGGACAGCGGTCTCCCAGGGTTTGTCGGTGCCGGAGACCACTTCGCGCCATTGCACGTCGTAACTGTGGGCTCCGATGACCTTGTTCCACGTCACGGTGACACCCTGTTGGGTGCCGTCGAAAGCCAGGCCAGTGGGGGTGGCCATCTGCCGGTCGGGGACGTTGTCCGGTACCTGGGGGTCTTGCGTACCGATGTCGAACGCCTTGTGCAGTGCGGTGCCGAAGGCGCGCGCGATGCGGTATTCACCGAGCGGGTTGGGGTGCAGTCCGTCGTAGGCGGTGGCGCAAGTGGTGGCGGTGGGGTCGCAGTTCATCGCGCCTGTCGAGGTCGGCGAGTACGACGGGCGAGGTGGCCGTGCTCCACTGCGGCACCGCCTGGTCGAGAGCCGCGTCGTAGTCCCGGGTGCGTTGTGGGAGCTGTGGGTTGGCGTTGCCGAGGCTGGTCCGTTGCGGTACGTCGGCCAGCACGATGTTTACGGCCGGGTTGGCCTTGCGGGCGTTGTCGACGAAGTTCTTCATGGTGTCGACCAGGCCCGCGCCGGCGCCCTGCCAGCCGATGTCGTTGAAGCCCAGTTCGACCAGGAGCACGTCGGGCAGTCGGCCTTGGGCTTTGAGCTGGTCCATGACCGGCTCGATGGTGTCCACGTCCTGTCCCAGGCGGCGCCCCCACATGGCGTAGTGGGCGGAGCCGCCCTGGGTGAAGCCGGGATCGGCGCTCGCGGCGTACGGTCCGGTGAATTGGGCCGGGCCCGGATCCTCCGTTGCGGGTTCCCCGCCGTTTTCCACCGGGGGCGGCGGCTGCGGAGGGTGGGCCTCCTCCGATTTCCTGGTTCCGGTCAGCGGTCCGACGAAGTTCGCCTTCCACTGCTGGTCGCGAGCCCACTCCCACAGGCGGTAGCGCCAGGTGTGGTCACCCTCGTACCCATTGCTGATCGAGTCACCGACGATCATTACGTTGCACGCCTGGTCCGAAGCGGCGTCAGCGCCCACGGCGCCTGTGTCGTCGCCCGGGTCGGGTTTGTCCGCTTCGGGTTGGCTGGTGGCGCCGCCCGAGCCGCCCGGGACGGTGCCGGCATCACCGCACTGATCCCTGGGCTGGGCCTCGGCAGCGGAGAACGCGACCGCGTTCTCGAAGGTGCAGATGTCCTCGTACGGCTCCGACGGCTGCCGGGCGAACCACTTGCTGCGGTCGACGAGCTGAAGCCGGTAGGGCCGTGTGTCACGGCTGTTGCGGAACCAGCCGATCAGGTTGTCGGTGTGGCCCACGATATAGCTGGGGTTGTTCGGCCCGCTGTCGTCCGGGTCGATCGAGTAGCTGTATCCCTTGGCATCGGGGCTGATGTCGTCGTCTCTGGTGCCGGGGTACGGCTGGCCGCCGATGCACGCCCAACCGTAGAAGTAGCTCCAGGAGTTGACGTCCTTCTCGTCGAAGTGCCGCCACTTGAAGCCCTCTTCGAGGTTCTGCTCGTCGAAGGCGACGCAGGCCTGTGCGGCCTTGTTGCGCAGGTGCACGGGGCCGTTGCAGGTGCTGCCCCACCACCAGGCGTTCCAGATGAGCTTTTCGTAGGCCTCGTGGTCGGGGTCGACTTCCCAGATGCACTTCACCTTGCCGCTCTTCTTCAGCTCCGGCAGCTCCCGGGTCTCCCAGGTGTTGTCGTCGCGTACGCATTTACCCTTGAACACCCATGCCTCGCCGGAGGTCTGGCGGGCGTACTCCGCCGAGGCGAAGCGCCAGATCTCCTTCGCGTTGTTGTCCGGGGTGTCGAACGGCGGCATCTTGACGCCCGCTTCGGCGAGCCGCATCTCCAGCGTCTTCTGGCCGCGCCACTTCGCGAACTTCTCGGCGAGCGGCTTGACGCTGTCGTCCTCGCTCTCGCAGGCGCCCACTCGGCCGGTCCAGAAGATGTTGCTGCCCGGCCTGCTCGCCAACGCGGTGCGCACCTCGTCCTGGGTCGGGATGTCGGCGGCGCCGGCGACCGACGGCAGGAGGACCTGTCCGGCGCCGAGCGTGACCACGGCCAGCAGGACCACCAGCCACCTGTGCAGTGTCCGTCTGAGCCGACGGCGGTGCCGCTCAGTGGTCATCGTCGTCATGCGTCGCGCCATGACCGGCTCACCCCGTCCTCCAGCACCGTCACGGCGGCGCGTAACGAACTTGTCAAAGGAATCTCCTCATTCCGTGGCAGGCGTCCCGGGAGCCCGGATTGCCAAGAGGGGAAGGTGCCGGTGGTCCTGAGGGAAGAGCCGGCCCGAGAGAGGATCGCCGGACCGGTGACCGCCCGGCACCCCCCATTTCAGTGAGTGGAACCGCATCGGTGTGATCCGCGAGACTTCCGGCATGACCGGTCCCACCGACGCCGACACCAACACCGACACCGACACCGACGGCGCTGTCGAGGAACCCTCCGAGGCCGGCGGGCACCGCCCCGCCCCCGGCGAACCCCTCCTGGAGCGCGCCTTTCGGCTGCTGGCCTGTTTCGGGCCCCACACACCGGTGTTGTCGCTGACCGGCCTGGCCGCCCGGGCGCAGCTGCCCAAGGCCACCGCCTGGCGCATCGCCCGCCAACTGGTCGACCACGGCGCGTTGGAGCGCACCGCGGCCGGCCACTACACCATCGGGTTACGCCTGTTGGAGCTCGCCACCCTCGCGCCGCGCGGCCACGGCCTGCGCGCCGCCGCGCTGCCCCACCTGCACGACCTCTGCCACGCCACCCGCCAGCACGTGCAGTTGGTAGTGAGCGAGGGCTCGGAGGCCGTACTGGTCGAGCGACTGTCCGCCCGCGACGCGAAACACATCAGGTATCGCGTCGGCGGCCGCCTCCCGCTCAATGCCACCGCACCGGGCCTGGTCCTGCTCGCCTGCGCCCCACGCACGTACAGGAAGACTTCCTCACCGCCGACCCGTCGGCGAGGGAGGACGAGGAGCGCCCCACTGGTGAGGCGCTACGGGCCGAGCTGGCGGCCATCCGCCGTAACCGCTACGCGGTGTTCTCCCGTTCCCCACGCCAAAACACGATCACCGGGGTGGCCGCCCCCGTCCTCGACCGCCACGACAACACCGTCGCCGCCGTCTCCATCGTCGGCCCGACCGAGCGGAGCCGGCCGGCACACATACCCGCAGTGGTGACCGTGGCCCGCGTCATCACCCATGCGCTGGCCACTGACGCCGTACGCGGCTCGGTCCCCGGCGCTTGAACACTCGCCGCCCACCGGGCTCACCCGTCGACGTGCTGCCAGGGGAAGGGCGCGAGGTCGGGCTCGACCCAGTCGGTTCGGGCCGGGGTGCCGGCCAGTGTGGCGGGCCGGTAGAAGCGAGTGAGCAGCTTCTTGTCGAGCAGGGAAGGGTGTTGGTGGGCGAAGGCGTCGAAGTCGGCGGTGTCCGACTCGCCCGCGTGGTGGCCCACCAACTCGACCCAGGCTCGGCTGACGGTGACGTTGTACTTCTGCGGGACACCTGCGTAGCGGGCGGTGCGCTGAATGCCGTCACTGATCAGGTTCACCGCCGCGCCGGTTCCGTAGCGCCGGACGGCCAGCCAGGTCAGGTGTACGTGCTGGCGGTGACCGAATCGCTCGGCTGTGGCCATCACCTCCCCCATGAGCTCGGTGAACGGCGAAGGCTCCCCCTTGGTGCCGTGGTCGTTCGTCATCACGTTCCCTCCTTGATCAACGCGTCCACAACGGCGTAGAAGCCGGCGACCGTCTCGGCAGGCAGTCCGTCCAGCGCACGGCTCTCAAGATCAGCCAGCGTCTGCCTGATCAGGGCGGCCGTCGCGTGCCCGGACTCGGTCAGTTCGATCAGCACCGAGCGGCGGTCGCCGGCTCGTGTGCCGCGGGTGATGTGGCCCCGTCGCTCCAACCGGTCCAGCACGCTGGTCAGGGTGGTGGGGCGGGTGCCGACGGCGGCGCCCAGCTGGGACACGGTGCGGCCCTGGCCGTCGGCGAGGTTGGCCAGGGCGTTGATCTCGGAGGCGGTCAGGTCGAGGTCGACGAGTTCGGCGGCGATCAGCTGCAGGGTGGCGTGGGTCGCACGCTGCAAGGTCAGCAGCACCGATCGTTCGGATGACACGGATTCGGACTTCACGTTTTCGGATACTACGAAATCGTATTACTGGTGCGCAAGCCCAATCCGGTACGGCCACTGTGGATCAACGGGCGAGATGACGTTGCAGCTCGATGTGCCGGAACTGGTACACCGCACCGACTTGCCTCAGTACGCCGCGATGTTCATGCGCGTCTTGCATGAACGCCATGAGGTCGCGCGGGGCCCCATGGCACAGCGTCAAGTACACCCGTGCCACGACGAAGTAGGCCCAGGCCGTCTGGGACAGTCCCCCCACCATGCCTCCGGCGAGACCCAATGCGATACCTCCCGTGACGCCGACCGCGACACCTCCGGCGACGCCGACCGCGAGACCGAACGCGAGACCGAAGACGACGAAGGCCCGCCGGTCCAGGGCGAACTGGGCGGCCGGCCCGACAACGGATGTCGGCTCGGGCTCTTCGGTCTGAATCCCGAAGGCGATGCCACCCGCCACGCCCCCGACGATCCCGAAAGCGATCTTTTCCAGGAGACTGCTCGCGATCCCGCCGGCGAATCCGAATGCCGCGCCACCGGCGACTCCCGCCACTGTCCCGCCCGCGATGCCGCTGGGTGACCAGCGCAGCCGCGTGCTCGGAGTGGCGGAGCCCACCCTGTGCCCGAAGGAGATTCCGATCGCGACACCGACGGCGATTCCGATTGCCGCCCCGACCGCGAGGCCACCGGTCAGGCTCCCCGCCAGGCCTCCGGCCAATCCACCGGTGAGCCCACCCACGATGCCGCTGGGCGACCAGCGCAGCCAGCTGCTCACGGTGGCGGAGTTCTCTCTGTGGCCCCCCACGATGCCTCCGGCGATCCCGCCCGCGACCCCGCCCGCCAGCCCGAACGCCATGCCGATCGCCACTCCGAGGGCGATCCCGATGCGCGACCAGCGGAGCCGGACTCTCGACGGGGCACCCAATCCGTGGCCGAAGAAGATCCCCAGCAGGACCCCTGCCGCGACGCCGACCGGGACCCCACCCGCCAGTCTTCCCGCCATGCCGAACGCGATGCCCGAGGCGAGCCCCCCTGCCAGCGTGGCCGTCAGGTAGCGCATGCTCAACGGCAGCGCCCGCGGCAGTTCCCACCAGGCCAGGTCCGGGATGCCTTGGCGCTGGCTCTCCAGGAACCGGGCGAGGAACACGAAGGTACGGAGCGCCTGTTCGGAGCTCCACCGTGGCGGGTGCGGATTCTCCGGGTGTTTGGTGTAGGCGGCAGGAATGAAGGCACGAAAGAGGTGGGTGTCGATGGCGGCGCGGTCGGGGAATCTGTCTGCGTCGCACAGCTCGTCGGGGCGCAGTGCGCTGCCTTCGCCGGTAGGTGGGGAGTCGGCTCGGCAGTGGGGGTTGTAGATGGTGCAGGCCAGGAACAGCCCCAGTGGGGTGCTCAGGGCCTCGCTGACCGGACTACTGGTCCCCAGTTGGGCGACGACCGAGTCCCAGCGTCGGGCTGGCGGCGTGTCCGGTCCCCCGGCGTCGCGGTGGAGGTAGGCAACGGCTGCCTGAGGGCTGAGAGGCTGCAGGTGGATGGCTGCGGCGCCGTTGAGGCGGACGCTGAGGTCCGAACGGTTCAACACCGCGCGGTAGGCGTCGGCGCGGCTCGCCAGTACGAGGGGTTGCCCGGCCGCCAGAGACCGGTTGAGGGCGTAGAGCACGGTGGCGTGCCGGTCGGGCGGCAGTTCATCGAAACCGTCGAGCAAGGGGAGAATGCGGCCCGCGTCCAAGAGCGTCCGTGCCAGGTCGCCGCGGGCGTTCCCGTTGCCGAAGTTCCACCTGGGCGCTGGACTGAATTGGCGGGGGTAGGTGCGGCGAAGCTGGTCGGCCAACCATGCCATCAATCCTTGCCGGCTGGGATCCCAGGAAGCCAGGGAGAACAAGACCGGGACGGGGCTATCGGTCGTTCGGCGTTCGATCAGGTCCTGCAACAGCCGGATGAGCAGCACGCTCTTGCCCGCGCCACGGTCACCCAGAACCACCAGGCGCCGTGTGGGCACGCGGTCACCGAACACCTCCCCGATCTCGCCGCCCGCGCCCGCCAGCCCGGCAGCGTCCGCGGGCCACCGCGCTGGGTCGCCGGGCGGTCCGCCCGGCCAGGCGTGGGCCAGATCCGTCAGGAGCGGCCAAGGCTCGGCCAGCTCTGCCTCAGCCGCCCGCCATGCCACCGGCAAGGGGTAGGGGTCGAGGACCCGGCACACAGCAGGCTCGTTGTCCCATTGCGTCTTGACCTCCACCGCCAGCTCACCGGCCGTGGTGTCCAGATCGATCACGCCGGCCGTGGACCCGGCACGGTAGGCCGCCCAGGCGATGTACGCCGGTGCCAGCCCCATCAACACTGTGACCGCCGTCTCCGGCACGCTCAAGTCGAAGTGCCGGGCGATCGCCAGAGCTCCCGCACCGCCCACTAACACCAACAGCAAGTACCAGGTCCCCACGCGCCCCGGCGCACGGCGCCCGCCCCCGTCGCTCATAGCCCATTATCTTCCCGCATCAGCAAGCCAATTGGGCTTGAATGCTGCGGTGCGAACAGCCAGGAATCCAGGGCCGACCACCACTGTGTTCAATGAGGCTGTGGGTGCACCAGGATCTGTTGAGCTACGCCAACCGTGGATGCCCACCCGTTCGAAGTGGAGCTGTACGAGACCGGGAGTGTCATCGACTGATGCTGGGATCACCGGCAGGTGATCGGCCGGGCTTCTTGCCGGTGGTGGGCAGCAACGGGGTGACGATCTTCTCCATCGTGGTTTGTGTCACCGCTCCCATCCGGGTGGCCGCGATCTTCCCTGCCGGGTCGATGACGATCGTGAAGGGGAGTGACTGCGTGTTCACCAGGCCGCGCGGCAGCCTCAGGGCCTGTCGGCCCGACGGGTCGTGCAGGGACGGGTAGCCGAGGCGGCGGTCTTTCTGGAAGGCGAGCCCGTCGGCGCGGCTGTGGTCGTTGTCCAGGCCGAGGACCTGGAGTCCGCGGCCTGCCCACGCCCGTTGGATCTTTGCCAGCTCGGGCGCTTCAGCGCGGCAAGGGCCGCACCAGGACGCCCAGGCGTTGACCACGACGACCTTGCCCCGGTAGTCGGACAGGTGGACCGTACGGCCCTCCAGGGTGGTCCCGGAGAAGTCGGGGGCGGCCGGGCGTTCGCCTTCCTTCAGGGTTCGGGTGAGGGGGTCGGAGGGGCTGGTGTCGCCGATGGGGGCCGGTGTTGAGCAGCCGGCCAGGACCGCGCAGATGGCGGCCGCGGCCGCGTAGGGGCGTCGCGTCTTGGTCACTGGCTGGTCCGGTCCCTGTTCGCGGAGTCTGCCTCGTGGTCTTTCAGGACGACCTGTAGGTGGCCGGAGCGCCATGCGGACAGCAGCCACGCGGCCGGGAGTTGGAGCGTGAAGAGGGCGAAGTACGCCATGAAGAACGCGCCGTCTACCGGCGCACCGTCGCCGGCCGCCCATACGGAGACGCCCCAGGAGGCGAGGAACGCCGCGAGGTAGAGGCCGCCGTCGACCAGGATGACGCGCCGGCGCGGCAGGGGCGTGTCCAGGCGGCGGGCCAACGTCAGTACTACGGTGGTGGCCGCCACGAAGACCGCGTTCCACGGGTCTTTCAGCCAGAAGGACAGCCAGGTGTCGATGCCGCCGGATGTGGCCTGCCATGCCAGGTCGACGGCCGCACCGGTCAGCCAGGACAGGACGACGACGGTCAACGCGTATAAGAAGGCACTGCGCCAAGTGACAGTCACATCAACCCCCATGTGGTGCGGGCCGCCCTGCGGCGGCCCGCTTTCCCGTTCGTTCATTCTCCTACTGGTGTCCTGGCGTCCTGGCGGCCGGGTCTGCCGTCAGGGTTGCCGCGTCCGAGGCAGGGAGAGATAGAGGCGGGTGCCTTGCGGTCGGTAGCCGACGCGCTCGTAGACGCGGCGGGATCCCTCCCCCGAGTACTCCAGCCAGACGGATCCGGCGCCCCGGGCGAACATGGCTTCGGTCAGCGCAGCGGTGACCGCGGCGGCGATGCCTCGGCCACGGTGTGCAGGGCGGGTTCCGACGCCGGACAGCTCTGCGGTGTCCTCGGCCGGCGGGGAGCAGGACGCTCCGCCGGCGACGCCGCCCTGCGGAGCGCGGACGAAGCGCACTGCTCCGCCGCGCTGCTGGGTGCGGCGCAGTCGGGCCGCACCCTGTGCGGAGGGGGTGAAGGCGCCCTCGAATGCCTCGGCGAGTGCGGCGTCGAGGTCGGCGAACTCCTCGTCGGTGGTCGGGTTCTCCACGTACGGGGAGTCGGCCGACGGGGGCAGGATCAGCGTGTGCGGTGTGCAGACGAGGTACTCGTGCACCGCCTCCGTGCCGAAGCCGGCCGCCCGCAGGACCGGTGCCACGCCGGGGGCCGCTTCCGGTGCGAACTCCAGCCGCGGCAGTAGACCGCGCTCCCGGAAGGCTCCGATCAGCGCCGCGACGTCCCGCTCGGTCGGCTCGACGCCGGGTAGCGGGGTCGCGTAGTTGAGGTAGGGGTTGTCGGTGTCGGGGGTGAAGCCCGCGACGAAGCCGCCGGTCTCGACGACCAGGGGACGGCGGCGGAGGTTGGTGACGGCAAAGCTCTGGACCTGGATGTCCATGGTGGGTGTTGACCTCACGAAGTCTCAGGGAGAGCCCCTGACGAACTCGGGGAGTTCGGGGCACGGGAGAGTGGCGATGCGTCAGGCACCGCGTCGTGGGCCGCCGTGGGAAACACCATGGCAGGCTGAGGCTGCTGCGGGGAGCAGGCGCTCAGTGCCGACGGCGGCCGCTGGGGGACGCCGAGAACATGGGCTTCGTTCCTCACCGTGAGTGTGTCTGCAAGGTCGCAGAGCGCAGCACACTGTTCCATGACCGATCGGAGCGGGCAAGCGGATTATTCCGAGTCGGCAGGCAGCGCACATATCGAGCTGTCGTCGGGGCTCCGTGTCACGGCAGGGCGAGGACGCAGAACTCGTGGCCCTCCGGGTCCTCCAGGCACGTCCACGGGGCGTCGCCCTGGCCGACGTCGAGGTCGGTGGCGCCGAGGGCCCGCAGCCGGGCCACCTCCGCCGCTTGGTCGTCACCGGGGTACGGCAGCAGGTCAAGATGGACGCGGTCCGGCACGGTCTTCACGTCGGGCGTGCGGAGGAACTCAAGATACGGGCCGACGCCCTTGGCGGAGCGCAGCGTCGCGTGATCGTCGGTCACCTCGTGCAGGGTCCAGTCCATCGCCTCGCCCCAGAACCGGCCCATGGCACGCGGATCCGCGCAGTCGACCACCACCGCGGCGATCGGCCCGGTGTCGCGGTAGGTCTCCCGAGGCTCCAGCACGCAGAACTCGTTGCCCTCGGGGTCGGCGAGTACCGTCCACGGCACGTCGCCCTGGCCCACGTGGGCGGGCGTCGCACCGCGAGCCTTGAGGCGTGCGACCAACTCCGCCTGATGGGCCGCGGAGGTGGTGGCGAGGTCGAGGTGCACACGGTTCTTCGTTGCCGTCTTGGGTTCCGGGACGGGAACGACGTCGATGCCGACGGCCACCGGGTCCGGCCATACGAGGCCGCCCGCGGGGCCGACGTAGGTGGCCACGCCGGGGCTGTACGCAGTCCAGCCGAGCACCTCGGCCCAGAACCGGCCCACCGCCGAACCGTCAAGGGCCTTGATGATCACGTGCACGGGTCGCAGTGCCATGCCGGCGATCCTATGTGCCCGTCCCGCAACTGCTGTGTGGGTCACCGGACGGGTCCCGCGGGCTGATCGGGTGGTGGGGGAGGCGTAAGGCCGAGTGCGTGCTGTGCGAGCCAGAGGGCCTCGGCGCGTGCCAGCCGTTTGGGGACGGCGGTTGTCGACAGGGCCAGGGCGGCGGCGGTGGCCTCGATGTGGGCATCGTGTTGGAGCCACAAGGTCAGTGTCCACGCGCGGTGTGACGGCTCGGCGGGGACGTTCCGGCCCGACGACCATGTCAACGGGCACCCGTCCAACATGTGCCTGACCTCCTACAACACCCTCGTCTACCTGGAGACCTGCCAGGACGGCAACTGGTGGCAGCAGTGGGAGGAGATCTGGACGGGGAACGCCTGGAAGCTCCAGCACCGCGGTGACGGCTGGGTGAAGGGCTTCTTCCTCGACAGCGACGGCTCGCGCACCTACACGGAGCCCGGGAACGACGGTCGCAACCAGGTGTGGCACTGACAGTTCCGACACCCCGCACATGTCTGACGCCTCTCCAACGCGGCTGAAGGCGATCGCGTCGGGCTGAACAGCACATCGATGGCCGCTGCGGCATACGAGACACACGCTGCAGCGGCCCTCTTCGTGATCACGGCTGCGTGGTCACCGTACGGATGCCGCGGCTTCGCAGGTGCGCCCGCTGTTTGTCGGCCGTGCCGGAGGGCCGCGCCGGCACCGGGCGATCGCGGTGCACCAAGAGCACTGTGCCGGAGAAGGTGTCGTCCCATGTAGCGGCGGTGTCGAGTTGGGCCCGGACCGTCGCAGTCTGCGGCCTTGACCAGGCCGCTGTGGTGGTCGGCGATGACCAGGCGAACCCCGGACTGTCCCCTCGCGCAGTGAGCGTTGGTGTGGTGCCGGGCCGCCTGATCGCCGCCCTGGCAGGATGGCGGCATGGAACATGTACTTGGAATCGGTGGTTACTTCATGCGGGCCGCAGACCCGGCGGCCCTGAACACGTGGTATCGCGATTGCCTGGGCCTGGACGCCGATGAGCACGGCGTGTGGAATCAGGAAACCGGACCGACGGTGTTCGCGACGTTCGAGTCCGAGACCGACTACTTCGGGTCCCGCGCCCAGCGGACCATGCTCAACTTCCGGGTCCGCGACCTGGATGCGATGCTCGCGCAGTTGCGCGCCAAGGGTGCGGACGTGGCCGAGGAGACCCAGGACATGGACGGTGTCGGTCGGTTCGGCTGGGTCACCGATCCCGAGGGCAATCGGATCGAGCTGTGGCAGCCCGCCTGACCGTGGCTTGGGGAGAGCACCCCAGGGCTGTGTGCGGCCCGTCTTCCGCGGTGGCCTAACGTGGGCCCGACCAGCGGCCCCGACCGGGAAGACGACCTCACACATGCCCTTAACGCGCCGCGCCCGACTCGCCCTCACCGGCGTGACGTGCGCCCTTGCCGTCGGCGCCGGCCTGACCACCTACGCGCTCACGCATGTCGACGCGGATGCCGGGGTACACCCGGCCAAGGCCTCCGGCGCCCCACAGTGCCGCCGCATCACCGACACGGCCCCGGCAGCTCTCGGAGGTCTGTCCCGCCGCGACAGCAGCCTTGCGGGCGTGGCCGTGTGGGGGGACCGTGACATCCTGCTGCGCTGCGGGGTCACACCCCCACGACTGACCCCGGATCCGTGCTTCGCGGTCAACGGCGTGGACTGGGTCATCGACCAGGCGCAGTCCACCCACACCCGCAAGGTCATCGTCAGCTACGGGCGCACCCCGGCCACACAGGTCGTCTTCGAGGGCCGAGGCAAGACCGACGCCGCCCTGATCGACCTGTCCCGACTCATCGCCCCGATCCGGCAGACCGACCACTGCATCCCCTCGCAGTGACCGGTTCTGTGCCCGAACCTGGTCGGCGGGCGGGCACAGAACACGGGCCGACCACCTCGCGCAGTCGCCCGCCGCCACCATCGCCAGCATTCCGGCTTCGACAACTCCCCCACCGGGTTGGCCAGCCAGACCAGTTCACTCAGCCCCAGCCCGCCCCGCTGAACCAACAAAGCGGCCTGGGCGAGGAGTTCACGGCCCCGTGCAACCCGGGGCAGCCCGGGTTCCGTGTAGGGCGTGAGGAGCTGCGGAACCGGCATCGACTCGGTTCCGGCGCAGGCGACGTATGGATGCGTGGCACGAGGAGGAGCGTGACGGATCATTCCCGCGAGACCGACTTCCGCGCCTGGGTGATTGAGCACCGAACGCGCCTGCGTACGACGGCGTTTTTGCTCTGCGGTGACTGGTACCTCGCCGATGACCTCGTCCAGGACGCGCTCGGACGGCTCTACTCCAGGTGGGGCAAGGTGGTGGCAGGCGGCGATCCGCGTGCGTACGCCCGTCGGATCCTGTGCAATCTCCACACTGACCACCGGCGTCGGCCGTCCCGGCGTGAGATCAGCGAAGCGGATGTGGCCTCGCTGCGCGCACACCCGCACATCCGCATGGCCGAGCGCGACGACGAGTTGATCGCCGCCTTGATGACAATCCCGGTCGGACAGCGGACCGTTGTGGTCCTGCGCTTCTTCGAGGATCTGTCCATAGAGCAGACCGCGGCCCTGCTCAGGACGAGTCCGGGCAACGTCAAGAGCCAGACGAGCCGCGGGCTGGAGGCCTTGCGCTCCGCACTCCGCACGCCGCCCACCCAGCATGCGCGACCGACCGGGATCGAAGGAGCATCGTGAACCCCGACCAGACGCCCGACGAACTCACCGCGCGCATCGCGGCCATCAGCGTCAGTGCTCCCGCCGACCATATCGACATCGACGAGGCGGTCCGGGCGGGGACGAAGCGACGCCGACGCCGACGGCTCGCCACCGCCGGCGCGTTCACCTGCGTCGTCGCGCTCGCCGGATCGGTGGCCGTCGCGACGCAAGCGGGCCACGACCAGCGCGACACCATGGCCACACCCACCTTCGGCCGCGCAGCCCTGACCGCCAACGACCTCGGCGGGCGCTGGATCGCCGTCCGGGTCCAGGGCCGTGACATCTCGTCGTGGCGCGACGTCAGCGGCATTCCGGCGAACATCATCATCGGCGCCGACGGCGAAGCGAATGCATGGCAGGTAAACACTGCCTGCGGGCCGCTGGTCGGCGGTGATTTCACCCTGGGGACGGACGGCTCCTTCACCGCCACGGTGCCGCCACGGCGGTTCCAGTCCTGCCCGAGGCTCGCCACGCCGCCGCCCGACCTCCCAGAGGCGATGGCTCGTACCGCCTACGTCGCCGTGGACGCGCAGGGTGACGCGCGCGGCCGAACGCTGCGGTTCCTGGACAGCCACAAGCGGCTCATCGCCCTGTGGCGTGAGGACACCGCGATCAGTTCGCGCGCCGCCATGACTTCCGTGTGCAAGAAGGCGCTCGGGCGCGAGTCCGCCTCCAACGGCACCTTCACCACCGTCGAGCATGTCCGCGCGAAGCACCTGGCGGCGACGAACGCCAAGTCCGAGGACGTTCTGCCCGACGTGCCCGGCGGCACCATCGCCGTCCGCTGCTCGGCGACCGACCGCGGTTCGCCGGCCAGGTACGCGGTCACGGTCGACGGCCACAAAGTGAGGCTCCGCCCGGTCATGTAACCGACCGCCCGCGAGGACCGACGGGGCCGATCAGCCTGCCCCCTACCCTGTACGAGTGATCGACTACGGCGGTTCCGGTAGCCCCGCGGTCCGCGTGGGAAACCCCGGCCAGGCCTCCCTGCTTCTCTCGGAGCCGACACGGCAGTTCGAGGATGAACCAACTCTCGACTTCCGCGGCTGGGAAGGGGCACGTACCTGGCACTCCCTCTACTACGACCTGACCATCGCGGCGGAGCACCGCCCCGGTGGCTACGTCCACCTGACCTGGGGCATCCACGACCGGGCGCCTTCCGAGGAATGGCACTTCGAGACCACCACGGTGCACCCGGCGGGCGAGGACATGGGCAGCCTCGCCGTCGAGGTCCGTACGTTCATCGCGACCGTGGCGGAGTAGACAGGCGAGGGCGCTCGGCGTGCGGCCCTTCCCGTAGTAAGGCGGAGGGAACCGAGTGACCGGCGTTTGTGGTCTCCGCGTCTACAACGAACGGGAGACAGCCGATGGTTCAGGCAGGGCCGCCGAGTTCTTCGAGGAACTGGTCCAGAGGAATGCTGCTCGGCGTCCTCGTCGGGGGTCTGACATCGGTGGTCTCGATCGCCGCTGTCGGGAGGGTGTGGGCCGCGTGTGACATCGGCGCCAATGGAGCAGCCGACAGCATGACTCTCCTTGGTCTCGCTCCTGTCATATGGATCGCCGCAGCCGTTCCGTGGGTCGTCCTGCACGGCACCCTGGGAAGACGTCACCCCAAGGCAGCGCTGGCCGCGGGGCTCGTCTTCAGCGTGTGGTTCACGTGGTTCCTGGTGACATGGCTCGGCATGGCGGACTCCTACCCGGCCCCTCTGTGCCCAAGCAACGTTCCTTCCTGGTGGCCGAGCTTCATCCCTACCTAGCCGTGCGGCCGGACCGATGTGCGCGGGTGTACCGATGGCCCGCCCATGAGCCGAGCCATACCGGCCGGAATGTGTGATTCCGGCGTTGATGACCAGAACGCGACCATTTTCAGCCACACCTGCGATCAGGCGGGCCGCATGCGCGATCGGTCGGCACGGTCGGGTGATCGGTTGCGGCTCCACTGCTCGAAGTTGGGACCGACAGGCGTCATTCATCCGAAAGTGGCCGCCATCTGACGCAAAATTTCCCGCCTTGACGCCAAAGATGCAAAGGAATCGACCGAAACTGAGCATTGGCCTTTGACGGCTGATCTGTCGGTCCCTGAATGTCGTTCACATGCCCGTAACACCCCGAGCCGCCACAAGCGGCCCGTTGCGCATGCCCGATTTCCGCTTCTTGCTCGCCGGAGCAGCCGCAGGGCAGCTCGGCGCCCAGGTCACCCTGGTGGCGCTGCCCCTCGTAGCCGTGCTCGAACTCGACGCATCGGCCTTCCAGGTAGGACTGCTGACGGCGGCCGAGACCGCCGCGTTCCTGCTCATCGGGTTGCCCGCCGGAGCGTGGACCGACCGGATGCGCAAGCGGCCCCTGATGATCCGGGCCGACATCGTGCGCGCGGCGGCCATGGCGAGCATCCCGCTCGCAGCCGCCGCCGGCGCCCTGACCATGGCCCAGCTCTACGCCGTGGCCCTCATCACCGGCGTGGCCACTGTCTTCTTCGACGTGGCACACCAGAGCTTCCTGCCCCAACTGCTGCCCAAGGAACAACTGGTGGCCGGCAACGGGGCGCTGGAGACGGTCCGCTCCTCGGCGCAGGTGACGGGCCCCGGACTCGGCGGCGGACTCGTCCAGTTGGTGGGAGCCCACCTCGCGATCGTGGCCGACGCGATCGGCTACGCCCTGTCCGCGCTGCTCCTCCTCGGCATCAAGACACCCGAGAACAGCCCCCAGCCGGAGCCCAGTTCCTCCTTGCGCAAGGACATAGCCGAAGGCGTGCGCTTCGTCTTCGGGCACCCGCTGCTGCGCGTCATCGCCCTCACCACCGGTCTCGCCAACCTCTTCAGCGCCGTGGTCATGGCGACCCAGACCGTGTTCCTGGTACGGGTGCTGGGGCTGGAGCCCGGCGCGATCGGCCTGGTGCTGTCCGCGTCGGCCGTCGGCGGACTCGCCGGTGCGCTGTGTGCCGGAGGGCTCGCCGCCCGGCTCGGCCAGGCCCGCACGATCTGGCTGTCCCTGCTCGTCACCGGCCCGTTCGCACTGCTGTGGCCGCTGTCCGGACACGGAGTGGCCGGCGCCGCCATGTTCGCGGCCGGGTCCGGCGTCGTCTTCTTCGGCGCCGTCGTCTACAACGTGGCCCAGGTGAGCTTCCGTCAGGCGCTGTGCCCGCCCCGGCTGCTCGGCCGGATGAACGCCACCCTGCGTTTCCTCATGTGGGGAACCCTCCCGCTCGGCGGACTGCTCGGCGGCGCCCTGGCCGACACCTTCGGCCCGCGCACGGCACTGGCATGCAGCGCCGCGGGCTTCCTCGCCGTACCCCTGCCGCTGCTGCTGTCCTCGCTGCGCGGGATGCGGGACCTTCCGACGACCACGGACACCGACGAGCACCCGACCGACGACGCCCCCGCCCTCGCGGAGGACCGGTCCGAGTACCAGTCGGCCGACGACCAGCCCGCCGCCGACCAGTCCGCTCCGGTGAGCTGAGCTCCCCCGGCCCTCCCGTCCGCGACAGCTCCGCAAGCCCCGCAAGCCCCGCAAGAACGTTCCACCACAGAAAGGCCCACGTGCCCAGCATCACGAGCCAGTATCTGGCCCGCTATCGGCGACTCGGCGCCGGCGAAGGGGCCGACGATCCGCTTCCCGTCACCGGAGCCCAGCGCCGCTTCGTTCTGGTGCGCTCCCTGGACCCCGTCGGGCGACCGGACCTGGTGCCCATGTTCTTCGCCTTCCCGCGCGGCACCGTCGACCCGGCGCGTCTCACGGCGGCGGCCGACCGCCTCGCCGCCCTGCATCCCGTGCTGCGCGCCCGGCCGACCGTGGTGCGCGGCACGCCCGTACTCCTCCCGCAGCAGCCCGCCGTACCGCTCGCCCGGGTGCACCCCGCCCCCGGTGAGGACACCACGTCCACGCTGCGCCGGGCGCTCGCCGACTGGACCCCGCAGGGCCCGCCGATACGGATGTTCCTGGCACAGGACGAAGCGGACGACGGTGAGGAGGTCCTCGCCATCGTCCTGGACCACGCCGCCTGCGACGGCCAGTCACTGGCCCGCCTGGTGGACGAGCTCGAAGCCGCCTACACCGAGGGGCCCGCCGCCACCGGGCCGGGCCCCGGCGAGGCCGTCGCCGAACTGGCCTCCTACCGGGAAGCCGTCCTGCTCCAACTGGAGGCCGAGGACCGCGCCTCCTCCCCCGCCGCGATGGCCTATTGGGGCGAACGGCTGCGCGCCACACGCGAACAGGCGCCGCAGCCGCGGGCGAACCGACCGATTGCCGCGGAACTGCCCAGCGGCTCCGCCGAGTTGATGCTGCCCTCCGCCGCCCCCGGCGTGCCCTTCCCCGACCTGCTCGACGCCTGCCGGGCCGCCGCGCGGACGCTGTACGGGGCGGGGCACGTCGTACCGATCGGGTATCCGTGGGGCGGGCGGCCGCCCGGCGCCGCGCCGGTGCTCGGCTGCTTCCTCAACACCGTGGTCTTCCCGGCCGCGACCGCGCAGACCTCCGACGCGCACCCGACGTCCTCCGCCTGGTGGGACGACCTGGACCGGGCCGACACTCCCTTCGACGCCGTGGTGCACGCCGCCCGGGCCGCGGGCTCCGGCTGGACCGGCCGGCTCGACGGCCTGCTCACCGTGGACGACGCGACCCGGCGCCCGCTGCTGCGCCTCGGTGGTGTGACGGCCCGTGAGATCCACATCGACGGCAGATCCGTCCGCGGTCCCTTCGCCGTCTCCGTCACCCAGGGGACCGAGCTGCACCTGCGCATGGTGTGGGACCGCGCCGTCCTCGACGACGACACCGCCGAACGCGCCTTCACCGCACTGACCGACGCCGTGAGAGAACCGGCCGGCACACCCGGCTGATCCGTCCGCGCCGGTGCCGACCGGCCCCGACGACCGACAGGCACCGACGACCCGACCATCACCGACAGTTGGGCCCCGCCGCGCGATCCGCGGACGGCCCGCGCACCCCCGCCGGGCACGACCGCGCCCGGCACGAACAGAACCGACCCGACAACCCCAGGGATCGCCCATGCTCCCCCTCTCCTCCTCGCAGGAGATCGTCTGGCTGCACGAGCAAGTGCAACCGGGCAGCCGCGCCTACAACTTCACCGGCGCCCTCGACCTCTACGGCACCCTCGACGTCGAGGCACTACGCCGTGGACTCGGCGCCACACTCGACCGGCACCCCGGTCTGCGGCTCGAACTCGTCGCCGTCGAAGGGGCGATGCCCGGACAGCGCGTGGCCGGGACCTGCGCGCCCCGCCTGCACACGGTCGACCTGAGCGGCGAGGACGATCCGGAGGCGGCGTTCGCGCGACTGCTGCGCACCGAGGCCGAGACGCCGCTCGACACCTTCGAGGCGCCGCTGCTGCGCTGGACGCTGGTCCGGCTCGCCGAGGACCACCACCGTCTCATCCATGTCGAGCACCACCTCATCCACGACGGCCACTCGTTCGCGATCCTGCTCGACGACGTCTTCCGCGTCTACCGGGGTCATGTCCTGGGTGAGCCGGTCACCCTGCCGCCCGCGTCCTCGTACGCCGACCACGTCCGCGCCCAGGCCCAGGCCCCGTTCGCGACGGAGAGCCTCGACTTCTGGACCCGCGAACTCGGCGACCTCGCCCACGACATGCCGCTGCCCGGACTGACCCGGCCCGGCGCACGGCGCAGGCACCACGGCGGACAGCTGCGTCAGTCGATCGGCGCCGACCTCGCCGTACGACTGCGGGAACACGCCCGCGAGCGGGGGCTGACGCCGTTCGCCACCCTCCTCGGTCTCTTCGCCGAAATGCTGCGCCGGCACAGCGGCCGTTCGCAGATGGTCGTCGGCACCGCGGTCGGCAACCGCCCGCGCGGCTACGAGGACGCGGTCGGGATGTTCGTCAACACGATCCCGCTGCCGCTGAGGCTCGACCCCGCCGCGCCGGCCGAAGAGGCCATGGACGAGGTCACCGACATCCTCATCAGGGCCCTGCCGCATCAGGAGGTGCCGGTCCAGGAGCTCACCCGCGCCCTCGGCATGCACACCTCGGGCGCCGACAACCCGCTCTTCAGCGTCATGTTCAGCGCCCATGACGCGCCGCTGCCCGAAATCGACATCCCCGGACTGGAGATCACCCTCTTCGAGGGCTTCAACACCGGCACCACCCGCTTCGACCTGGACGTCGTGCTGCTGCCGGACGACAGGCGGGGCGTCACCACCCGCCACGGGGCCGCCGGTATGACCCTCGTCTGGGACTACGACGCCGACCTGTTCGGCGAGGACGTGGCCAGGCTGCTCGCCGGACGGTTTCTGGACCTGGTGCGGGCCTACCTCGACGCCCCCGCGACCGCCCTCGCCGACCTCGCGCCCACGCGCCCGCAGGAGATCCGGCCGGCCGCGCTGGCGGAGCGGCCGGAACGCGACCCGCTCGACCCGGTGGCCGGCCAGGAACCGGAGCTGCCCGCGCTGCTCATCGGTGCCCGCCGCATCACCTACGGCGAGCTGGACGCGCGGGTCGAGGCGCTCGCCGAACGGCTGCGCGCCGCCGGGGTGACGGCGGGCCTGCCCGTGGCCGCCGTACTCCCCCGCGGCCTCGACTCGGTGACCACGCTGCTGGCCTGTCTGCGCACCGGAGCGGTGTACTGCCCGCTCTCGCCGTCCGACCCCCAGGCCCGCATCGACTTGCTCCTGACACGGCTTGCCCCGGCGCTCGTCCTGACCTCGGCCGACAGCGCGGTGACGATTCCGGACGGCCTGCCCGCCGCCCCGGCCGACTCCCCCGTGCTGCCCCGGGCACACCAGGCGGAGGCGGTGCCGGGTGCCTCGTACATCATCCACACCTCGGGCTCCACGGGTGTCCCCAAGCCGGTCGCCGTCGGCCGCGCGGCGCTGGAGCACCATCTGACCGCCACCGCCGACCGTTTCGGCCTGGCGCCCGGCGACCGGGTCCTGCTGTTCGCCCAGCCGTCCTTCGACGTGGCACTCGAAGAGGTACTGCCGTCGCTCCACGCCGGAGCCTGCCTCGTCGTCCCCGAGCACGAAGTGCCCACCGGCCCCGAACTGACCGGACTGCTCGGCGCGGCCCGTGTCACCGTCGCCAACCTTCCCACCAGCTATTTCCTCGCCACCCGCGAGGACATGCGGCCCGCGCTGCGGGACGGGGCGTGGGCACCGCGACTGCTCGTGCTCGGCGGGGAGCGGCTGCCCGCCGACGTGCTGCGGGACTTCATGGCCGACACCGACGTCAGGGTGCTCAACGTGTACGGCGTCACCGAGGCCGCAATCAGCTCGACCGTTCACGAGATCAGCCGCGAGGCGCTCGCCGACGGGGCCGAGATCCCGCTCGGCACGGAGCTGCCCGGCGAGCGGGTGCACGTCCTGGACGCCGGGCACCGCCCGCTGCCCTCCGGCGCGGTCGGTGAACTCGCCATCGCCGGACCGGGACTCGCCGAGGGCTACGCCGGCAACCCCGAGGCCACGGCCGCCCGCTTCGTGACCGTCGACGCGCTCGGCGGTGAGCGGGTCTACCTCACCGGTGACCTCGGCTACCGGGGCCTCGACGGTCTGCTGTACTTCCTCGGCCGCCGCGACAACCAGATCAAGCTGCGCGGCCACCGCATCGAACTCGAAGAGGTGGAGGCCGCCGCTTCCGCCGCGCTCGGCGGCCGTTCCTGCGCGGTCGTCCTGGACCGGGAGGCGCCCGGCGGCCCCCGGCTCGTCGGCTTCCTGGAGGCCCCGGCGGGTGCGGACGCCCACGGGGCATGGGACGAGCACGCGTTGCACACCGAGTTGAGCCGGCGACTGCCCGGTGCGCTGGTACCGGCCCGCTGGGCGCGGCTGGAGAGCATGCCGACGCTGGCCGGGGGCAAGCCCGACCGGGTGGCGCTCGCCCGCAGGGCCGCCGCGCTCGAACCCGCCGAGCCCTCCGGTTCGGCCAGTTCCGCCGGTTCCGCCGTGTCCGAGGGCACGGCCGGCGACCAGCCAGCCGTTCCCGCCGATCCGATGACCGCCCTGCTCGCCGAAGGCTGGCGCGAAGTCCTCGGCCACGGCCGCTTCGACGAGACCTCGCACTTCTTCAAGACCGGCGGCCACTCGCTGCTCGCGGCTCAGCTCGCCGCCTGGCTGGAACCGCGGCTCGGGCAGCGCCCGCCGCTGCGAGTGCTGTTCCAGAACCCGGTGCTCGCCGACCAGGCCGGTGCGCTCGCGGCCACCGCCCCCGCCACCACCTCGACGGAGTCGTGATGACCGAGACGTCCCACCAGCCTCTGAACCCCCTGACGGACCGGACCGCCGTCGCCGACCGCGCCGTTGAAGGTGCCGAAGGCGTCGAGGGCGCCGGAACCGTCGAACGCACCGAGACCGTCGAGGCGATCGAGGGCGCCGCGCTCAGCATCGCCCACGGCACCGCCCCCGCCGGAGCCGCCAAGGTGCTCTCCCTCTTCGAGGAGTGGGTCGGCCGCACCCCCGACGCCGCCGCGGTCATCGACGGCGGCCACAGGTGGACCTACCAGGACCTCGATGCCGCCGCCGCGGAGGTCGTCGTCGCGTTGGGCGACCGCGTACGCCCCGGCGACCTGGTGGGCATCTGCCTCGACCGCTCGGCCGCCCTCGTGGTGACCGCGGTCGCCCTGGCCCGGATCGGCGCCGTCTATCTGCCGCTGGGCCCCCGCCCCGGTCAGCGCCGTATCGACGCCGTCACCGAGGACCTCAACGTCGTCTGCCTCGTCGGCGACCCGCAGGTCCTGCCGGAGCGGCACCGCACCGCCCACCACGTCCCGCTCGCGCTGCCGTCTGAGGGCGCCAACGTCGGCGGTACGGTGGTCGCCGCCTTCGCTCCTCCCGGCCCCGGCGCGCGCCGGGCACCCGACGAGGCGTTCTACGCCGTGCTGACCTCGGGATCTACCGGACGCCCCAAGGCCGTCGCCGTCGCCGAGGACGCCCTCGGCACCCTGCTCGACTGGTACCGCCACGAGACCGGGCTCGTCCCCGGTGACCGGCAGTCCCTGCTCATCGGCGTCGCCTTCGACCCCCACCTGCTGGAGCTGTGGGCGGGGCTCACCTCAGGCGCCGCGCTCGTACCCGCCCCGGACGAGGTCCGCTGGGACCCGGCCGTGCTCACCGACTGGTGGCGCGACGCCGGGGTGACCGTGTGCGTCGGGGCCACCCCGATGATCGAACCACTGCTGGACCGCCCCTGGCCGCGGGATCTGGCCCTGCGTCATCTGATCGCGGGCGGCGACCGGATGAGGCGTCGGCCCGGCCACGACGTCACCGCCACGGTCCACAACGCCTACGGTCCGGCCGAGGCCACGGTCGCCACCACCACCTTCGCGATGACGGGCACGGACCGGCTCGCGGGCGAGCAGACCCCGCCGCCCATCGGATCTCCCCTTCCGGGCGTGACCGTCGTCGTCACCGACACCGAAGGCCGTGTCGTCCCGCGCGGCGAGGACGGCGAACTCCGCATCGGCGGCACCTGCCTGGCGCTCGGCTATCTGGACCCCGAGCTCACGGCTCGCCGCTTCACCGCCCCGCCCGCGGGCCTGAACTTGCCCGACCGCCTCTACCGCACCGGCGACCGGGTGCGGATGAGGCCCGACGGTCCTGTGGAGTTCATCGGCCGCCTCGACGACCAGGTCAAGATCAGTGGCGTACGTATCGAACCGGCCGAAGTGGAAGCCGCGTTCGAGCAGGACCCTTCGGTGCGCAGCGCCGTGGTCACCGCGCCCCGCACCCCCGACGGCCGTACCCGCCTCGTGGCCCATGTGCGTCCGGCGGCCGGGGCCGCCTGCGACGCCGACGCACTGCTCGCGGCGGTACGGGCCTGGCTCCCCGAGCAGGCCGTGCCCTCCGAGGTCCGGATCGTCGACAGCTACCCCCTCGACGCCAACGGAAAGGTGGACCGGGCCGAGCTGAGCCGTACGGCCGCCGAACCCGCCGCCCCCGGCGACGGCGACGGCGACCTGCCGACCGGTGCCACGCCCGGCGAACTGCTCGTCCTGCGCGCCGTACGCGACCTCCTGGGCCGCCCCGGCATCGCGCTCACCGACAACTTCAGCGACTCCGGTGGCACCTCGGTGCAGGCCGCCCGGCTGCTCACGGCCATCGAGCGGGACAGCGGCGTACGGCTGCGCGCCCCGCAGCTGCTCCGCCAGCCCGACCTACGGGCCGTGGCCGCCCTCATCGACCAGCGCCGCGCCGACGCACCGCAGCCGGGAGCCTGAATGACCCCCATCGACCCGCACACCCACACCACCCGGAAGGACGGCTCCGTGCCCACCTCCGACTCCCGGACCACAGCGGCCGGGACCCGCTCGGTAGCCGACGGAGGACTGCCCGCCCTCGTGGCCCGGCTCGCCGAGGCGACGCCGGACGCGCTGGCCGTCGCCGACGGCGACACCACTCTCACCTACGCCCAGCTCGACCACTCCGCCCGCGCCCTCGCCGCCCATCTGCGCGACAACGGTGTGTCCCGCGGCGACCGGGTGGGCCTGCTGATGCCCCGCTCGGCACGCGTCATCGTGGCCCAGTTGGCGCTGTGGTGGGCCGGTGCCGTCTGCGTACCGCTCGACCCGGCGCACCCGCGCCCGCGCACCGAGGCCGTGTGTGCCGACGCCGGGGTGACCCTGACCGTCGGCGACCGCAAGCTGCTGGAGTCCGCGGCCCCGGCCGGCCCCGCGCTGCCGCTGCCCGACGAGCCGCTGCTCACCGGTGCCGTACTGGCCGAGACCGAGGCGGACCCGGACCCCACGGCGTTCATCATGTTCACCTCGGGCTCCACCGGTCGGCCCAAGGGCGTGGCCGTCCCGCACCACGCCGTGGCCGAGCTGGTCACCCGTACCACCTATGTGACCATCACCCCGCGCGACCGTGTGCTGTTCCACTCGCCGATGACCTTCGACGCCTCCACGTTCGAGGTGTGGGGAGCGCTCGCGGCGGGTGCCGCCGTGGTCGTGTGCACCGTCGAGCGGCCCTCGTTCGAGGACCTCGCCCAGCACGTGGAACGGCACGGCGCCACCGTCGCCTTCCTCACCACCGCGCTCTTCCACCAGCTCGCCACCCGCCGGTCGCGGGTGTTCTCGATCCTGCGCAGCGTCCTCGTCGGCGGTGAGGCCCTCGCGCCCCAGCACGCCCGCACCGTCCTGCGTGCCTTCCCCTGGCTGGAACTCGTCAACATCTACGGTCCGACCGAGACGACCACCTTCGCCACGGCCCACCGCGTCACCGACGCCGACTGCGACGGGCCGATACCCATCGGCCGGCCGATCGCCGCCGCGACCGTGCACGTCCTGGACGACGACGGCCGGCCCGTCGCCGAAGGCCGGCGCGGTGAACTGTGGATCGGCGGCAGTCGGTTGGCCCACGGCTACGTCGGGCAGCCCGAGCTCACGGCCGAACGGTTCGTCGAGCATCCCGAACACGGACGGCTCTACCGCACCGGTGACGTGGTGTCCCCGCGGCCCGGCGGAGCCCTCGACTTCCACGGCCGCACCGATGACCAGGTCAAGGTACGAGGCTTCCGTATCGAACCGGGCGAGGTCGAGCACGCCCTGCGTGAGCAGTCCGACGTGGACGACGCGGCGGTCACCGTGCACCGGCCGACCGACGACGACGCCCGGCTGGTCGCCTTCGTCGTCGCCGCTCTCGGTCCCCTCCCCCGGGCCGACTCCCTGCGCGCGCGGCTCACCGCCGTACTGCCCGCCCACCTGGTCCCGGACTCCGTGACCGTCGTCGAACGGCTGCCGCTCACCGGCACCGGCAAGGTCGACCGGCGCGCCCTCACCGCCCTCGTCGGCAGCGACGCGAGCGCTGTGCCGGCGGCGCCGATGAACCCGCTGGAGCAGGCCGTCGCCGACGTCTGGAGCCGGGCGCTCGGCACCGAAGTCACCCGGCCCGACGCCGACTTCATCGCCCTCGGCGGTCACTCGCTGCTCGCCCTCGTCGTCACCGACGATCTCCGCGAGGAGTTGGGAGTGGAGCTGGCGCTCGCCGAATTCTTCGGCGCCCCCACGGTCGCCAGGCAGGCCGCCCTGGTCGAACGCGCGCTCCTCGCCGCGCACGGCGATCCGCGCCCCGACACCCCGGAGCACACCGATGGCCACTGACACCTCCGCGGACCGCGGCCGCCAGGAAGAACTGCTGCGCCGGGCACGCGCCCGCGCCTCCGCACGCACCACGCCCGCCGCCGCCCCGGCCACTACCACGGCACCCGCGAGCGGTCCGGCACCGCTCTCCCACGCGCAGCGCCGTATGTGGCTCATGGACCGGCTCGGCCACGCCGGAGCTTCCTACAGCGTGCCCTTCGCCACCCGGCTGCGCGGCCCCCTCGACCTGACCGCGCTCACCACCGCACTGACCAGGCTCGTCGGCCGGCACGAGATCCTGCGCACGCGCTACGGACAGCGGGACGGCGAGCCCTACCAGGAAACGATGGACGCGCCCGCGACGGTCACCGTGCCCGTCGTGGACGCCGACGAGCCGAGCGCCGCGGCCCTGCTCACCGACGAGGCGCGCCGCGCGTTCGACCTCTCCGCCGGCGAAGCGCTGCACGCCCTGGTCCTGCGCCACGGCGAGCAGGACCATACCGTGCTGCTGACGTTCCATCACATCGCCATCGACGGCGGATCACTGGACACCGTCACCCGGGAACTGACCGCGCTCTACACCGCCGCTGTGCAGGGCACCGAACCGGCCCTGCCCGCCGCGCCACCGCAGTACGCCGACTTCGCCCGGCGCGAGCACGAAGGCGCCGGCCGTACCGAAGCGGGGCTGCGCCACCGGGAAGCACGCCTCACGGGCGCCACGGCCCCGCGCCTTCCGCACCCCGAGGGGACCACGGCCGTCACGGGCTCCAAGCCCGCCGGCACCCACACCGTGGCGCTCGCCGAGCGAGTGCCCGAGGCGCTGCGGGCACTGGGCGGCGAACACCGCGCCACCGTCTTCACGGTGGCCCTCGCGGCGTCGTTCGCCGCGCTGCACCGGCTCACCGGGGACGAGGATCTGGTCATCGGGGTCGCGAGCACCCACCGCCAGGGCGCGGCCATGCGCGACCTGGTCGGTCTGTGCGTCAACACCCTGCCGGTACGGGTGAATCTGACCGGGGACCCGGCGTTCACCACGCTCGTCGAACGGGTCAGGGACGCGCTCCTGGAAGCCCAGCGGTGCCGACACGTGCCCTTCGACCTGATCCTGGAGCGGCTCGGCGCCGCCGCACGGGGCACCGACGGAACCGCACTGGTCCGGGTGACCGCCGACGTCCTCGGCGAACCCGCGACGCTCCAACTGCCCGGCACGGTGAGCGAGTACGTCGAAGTGGGCGCCGAGGACGCCAAGTTCGACCTCACCTTCGGCCTGGTCGACGCGGGGGATCCGGCCGCCGTGGTGCAGTACGCAAGGACCGCGCTGGACGACGCCACCGCGGCCGTGCTCGGCGCGGGGTACGCGGCCCTGCTCGAGGCGGTGGCGGTAGAACCGGGGCTGAGGCTTTCGCAGTTGCCGGACATCGCACCCGTCGGGCACGACGGCTTGAGCGACCGGAGCGGACAGGACGGAGAAGACGGCCGGGAGGTCCGGAGCGCGACCCCGGACCACGACAACACCCCGGCCGGGCAGCGCGCTGAGGCCGCGCTACTGTCCCATCCCCGCGTCGTCGACGCCACCGTGTCCGAACTGCCGGGCGGTCTCCTGCTCGCGTACGCCGTGCTGCGCGACAGCGTGGGCCCGACGCCGTACGAGCTGCGCGCGCACCTGCGGACGGTCCTGGCACCCGGGGCGGTACCCGCGGCCGTGACCCTGCTGGACGCCATGCCGCGCAGGGCCGACGGTGCGATCGACAAGGACCGTCTGCCCGGACTTCCGGCGCCCTCCGCACTGAATGGACCGCGCGCGGAGACCGTCACCGAGGGCTTCACCGCACTGCTGGGGCGCACCCCGGCACCGGACGACGACTTCTTTGACCTGGGCGGGCACTCCCTGGTCGCCGTCCAACTCGCCGAACGACTGCGCTCGGCGCTGAGACTGCCGCTGACCGGGCTGGACGTCCTCCAGGCACGCACACCACGGGCGCTCACCACGCTGCTGGACACCCGCGCGCACGAGCAGGCCGCCAAGTCGGCCCGCCTCCACGAGCAGGCCGCCAAGTCGTCCCGGGTGTCGGGCACACGGCGGACCACCCGCCCGGGCACGGTCCTCGTCACCGGAGGCACCGGTGGGGTCGGGGCGTTCGTCCTTCGTGAACTGGCCGCTCAGGGGCGTCCGGTGCTGGCCCTGGCGCGTCCCGAGTCCGCCCATCTCGTCGCCGGGGACGGCGTGGAGGTCGTCGAGGGCGACCTCGCCGATCCGGCGGCGCTGCGGGAGGCGGTCGCCGGCGCGGACGCCGTCATCCATGCCGCGTGCACGTTCACCCGGCCCGAGGTGGACCTGGCGGCGATGGAGGCCATGATCGAGGGCTGGCGGCGCGGCCCGTTCGTCTTCGTCAGCAGCGTCGACGCATACGGGCACCCAGCCGACCATCGGGTCACGGAGGCGTCGGCCTCGCAGGAACCGCTCAGTGCCTACGGTCGGGGCAAGCTCGACTGCGAGGCACTGCTGCTGCGGGCAGCCGGAACCGAGGGCCGCGGCGGCGCGAGTGCCGTGCGGTCGCCGATCGTGTGGGGCGCCCACGACCGGCTGCGCGACCAACTGCGCTGGGGATCCACGGGACTGCTCTACCAGGCGGCTCACGCGGGGCGGCCGATCGAACTGCCGCGACCGGGGACGGCCGGACACCCCTGGTACGGGGCGGCTTGGGTGCACGCGGCGGCCCTCGCCCGAGCGGTGACGTCCTGTCTGGACGCACCGGTGCACGGTGTCGCCAACGCCGTCAGCGGCCATGTGTCCTGGCAGGAACTCGCGTCCGACCTGACCACCCTGCTCGGCAGCGCGAGCACCGCCCAGGAGACCGACCGCGTTCACCAGGACCTCGACCACCGCTGGCACTACGACAGCCACCGCCTGTCCGTCCCGCTGCGCGCGCAGCCGGGCGAGGACCGCTACTCGGTCCTGGCCGCGATGATCAAGGGCGGGACGGAGGACGACGCGTCCTGACGTCGGGAGCACCTCTCCGTAACGTCTGGCGGAAAAGCGTCTGACGGACAACCCGGTGCGATGCTGTGCGGCGCAACGGCGGCCACGAAGGCCGCTGTGCGCCGCGCAGTCATTCAGCCGATTCTTGGTGGTCGGAGTAGATCACCAGGGTCTGTTCGGGCTGCTCGGCCAGATGAAACGCGGTGTAGGCGAAGTCGACGATCCCGCGCTCCCGGCACCGTAGCCGTTTCCGTCCGCCGTGCCGGGCCTGCACGTCGTACTGCGGCCACCAGGCCCGTACTTCCGGGCTGCCCGCGTTCAACTCGTCGATCAGCCGGGTGTATCGGGGGTCGCCCGGGTGGCGCCCGGCAAGCGTCCTCAGGCGGGCAAGCAGTCCGCGTGCCTCGCTCTCCCAGTCGACCAGAACGTCCCGGGCGGCAGGTTCGAGGAACGTCCAACGGGCGAAGTTCGCTCGCCCGTCCGCCGCGGTGAGGTGCGGGAACAGATCGTCGGCCGCCTGGTTGTGGCTGAGTACGTCGTAGTTGCCGCCGATGATGTACGCCGGATGCGGCTGGAGCAGGAGCGGGACGGCAGCCACCTCGGCGGCGAGGGGCTCGGGTCCTTCGATGTCGACCGCAGGCGCATGACCGGCGAGCCGGAAGAGATGACCGCGCTCGTGTCGATCCAGCCGCAGCGCCGAGGCGAGGGCGTCGAGCACCTGGTCCGAGGCGCGGATGTCCCGGCCCTGCTCAAGGTACGTGTACCAGGTGGCGCTGATGCCGGCGAGCAGCGCGAGTTCTTCCCGGCGCAGGCCCGGTGTCCGCCGTCGGCCGGATTGCGGCAGCCCGACCTGGTCAGGAGTGATCCGCTCCCTGCGACTGCGCAGGAAAGCGGCCAGCTCACGGCGCTGGTTCGGCTGCGTCGGCATGGTGGATGGCACCCCTGGTTCCAGAATAAATAGCTTCTGGATACCAGGCTAAAGCCCTTACAGACTGGATCCCGAGGGGGGAGGTACGGCTCCCACCGATGACCCGTGGGTCATCGGTCACCGGTATTTCAGAAGGAAGAGGCGGACATCGTGTCGGGAATCGACGGCAAGGTTGTGGCGATCACGGGAGCCAGCAGCGGCATCGGCGAGGCGACCGCGCTGCTGCTCGCCGAGCGAGGCGCGCGGCTCGTCCTGGGCGCGCGCCGGTCCGAGCGGCTCGCGGAGCTGGTAGCGCGGATCGAGAAGTCGGGTGGCGCGGCCGTGCAGATCCGCACGGACGTGACGCGACGGGACGACCTGCACGCCCTGGTCGCGCTGGCCGGCGAGCGCTTCGGCCGGCTCGACGTGCTGGTCAGCAACGCGGGGGTCGGCACCATCTCGCCGCTGGACGATCTGCGGGTCGACGAGTGGGACCAGATGGTCGACGTCAACGTGAAGGGTGTGCTGCACGGAATCGGCGCAGCGTTGCCGGTCTTCCGGGCCCAGGGCGCGGGCCACTTCATCGCCGTCGCCTCCACGGCCGCGTTTCGCATCGTGCCGACCATGGCGGTCTACGCCGGTACGAAGTTCGCGGTCCGCGCCATCTGCGAAGGCTTGCGCCAGGAGGCCGGTGATTCTCTGCGGGTGACCACTGTCTCGCCTGGCGTAGTAGGGACCGACTTCGCTGAGGCATCGACGAATCCGCAGGTCCGAGCACAGATCACGGAGATGCGGGACCGGATCGCGATCCCGCCTGAGGCGATCGCCCAGGCCATCGCGTTCGCCATCGAGCAGCCTGCGACCATCGACGTGAACGAGATCGTGGTCCGCCCCACGGCCCAGAGCTGACCCCGCCCGGGTTCGAGGCGCATTTCGGTCCTGGGCCTTGAATCAACGGCGCGACATCGGCAGGGAGTTCGAGCTGTTCTACGGTGCTGGGGAACCGGAGCGGTGGCTCGTCGTGGTGAGGCGTCGCAGCGCGGCGTGGGCGGGTGGGCCCCAGGTGGGCTTGCCGCCCGGACGGCCGTGTATGCCTGCCTCTCCGATGAGAATGCAGACGAGGACTTGCAGCACGGCCCAGCCACGGGCGCGGCGCCGGGTCGCTGCGTCCGGGGCCGGCTGCCGCAGAAGGTGCCGCCCGCGGTGAGGACGTTGGCCGGATGCAGGTCGCCGTGGAGCCACAGCGCCGGGCCCGCCCACGCGGGCGCGGCAACGGCGTCTTGCCAGACCGCGCGGACGGCGTCCGGATCGGGGAGCAGTCCCAGCTCGGTGGCCGCGGCAAGCTTCTCGGCGAACTGCTCGGCACTGTCGGCCAGTGGCCATAGTTCTCCCGAAACGGCAGCACAGCCGACGCAGGGTCCGGCCGATTCGGCCGGACCCTGCGCGTGGACGGTTGAGCTACCCCAGCGGAAGGATCACCGCGCGTCGGACTTGCGGTGGCCTCCTCGGCGGCCGGAGCCGCGGCCGCCGGTGTCGGCAGCGCCGCCGCTCGTTCCGCCCGCCGCTGCCCGTCGGCCGGAGCCGCGGAGGTCGTTGCCGGAGGCAGCGCCCTTCGCCGCGGCGCCCCCGACCCGGCGGTCGGAACCGCGGCCGCCTGCGCCCGCGGCACCCCCGCGGACCGCGGACGTCCCGCCGGAGGCCCCGGCCCCGGCCGCGGCACGGCGGTCCACGCCCCGGTCCCTCGTTCCGTTGGCAGCACCCGTCGCCGTCTTGGCCCCGCCGCCGTTCCGGCGGCGGCGGGATCGGCCGCCGGGCTCGGCGCCGGTCCTGCGCTCCGGGCGGGACGCCGTCGGTGTCGCCGGCTGGGGGACCTCGATGGTGACGGCCACACCGGACGGCTCGCGGGCGCCGGTGATGGTGGCCAGTTCCGCGTCGCTCGACGTGATGCGGGCCGTCCGGGGGCGGATGCCCGCGTCCGACATGAGCCGGGTGACGTCCCGCTTCTGGTCGGGCAGGACCAGCGTGACCACGCTTCCGGAACCGCCGGCCCGGGCCGTGCGGCCGCCCCGGTGGAGGTAGTCCTTGTGGTCGGTGGGGGGATCGACGTTCACGACGAGGTCGAGGTCGTCGACGTGTATGCCCCGGGCCGCGACGTTCGTCGCCACCAGGGCGGTGACCTGGCCGTTCTTGAACTGTTCCAGGGTGCGGTTGCGCTGGGGCTGGGACCGGCCACCGTGCAGGGCCGCCGCGCGGACACCGACGGCCAGCAGCCGCTTGGCGAGCCGGTCGGCGGACCTCTTGGTGTCGAGGAAGAGGATGACCCGACCGTCACGGGCCGCGATACGCGTGGTGACGGCCTTCTTGTCGGTCTCGTCCTGGATGTGGAGCACGTGGTGCTCCATGGTGGTCACCGCTCCCGCGGACGGGTCCACGGAGTGCACCACGGGGTCGGTCAGGAACCGCTGCACCAGGCGGTCGATGTTGCGGTCCAGGGTGGCCGAGAACAGCATGCGCTGTCCGTCCGGCCGCACCTGCTGGATCAGCTTGGTGATCTGCGGCAGGAAGCCCATGTCGGTCATCTGGTCGGCTTCGTCCAGCACCGTGATGTGCACATGGTCGAGCACGCAGTCCCCGCGTTCCACGAGGTCGTTCAGCCTGCCGGGTGTCGCCACGAGTACCTCGGCACCACGCCGGAGCGCACCGGCCTGCTTGGTGATGGACAGCCCGCCGACCACGGTGGCCAGCCGGAGGTTCACCGCCGTCGCGTAGGGGGTCAGCGCGTCCGCCACCTGCTGGGCGAGTTCACGGGTGGGCACCAGCACGAGAACGAGGGGCGCCTTGGGCTGTGCGCGCAGTCCGGCCGTGCGGGCGAGGAGGGCCAGCCCGAAGGCGAGGGTCTTGCCGGAGCCGGTGCGTCCCCGTCCGAGCAGGTCACGGCCGGCGAGCGAGTTCGGCAGGGTGGCGGCCTGGATGGGGAAGGGGGAGGTCACACCTTGCGCCGTGAGGGTCTTCAGCAGCGCGGCGGGCATGTCCAGACCGGCGAAGTCCTCGACGGCGGGAAGTGCGGGCGTCGTGCTTTCCGGCAGCCGGAACTCACTCGGTGACGACGCGGACGGTGGGCGGGACGAGGCGCGCCGGTTCGGCTTCTGGGGCCTGCGGGACATGCGGTGATCTGCCTTCCTGGAAACAGCACAAACCGGGGTCCGCACCATGACGGTGCGGACCCCGGTGAGCGGATACGCGTCCCGTGATCAGGCGGGGACGATGTTCTCCGCCTGCGGGCCCTTCTGGCCCTGCGTGACGTCGAAGGAGACCCGCTGGCCCTCCTGGAGCTCACGGAAGCCCTGGGTCGCGATGTTCGAGTAGTGGGCGAAGACGTCCGGACCGCCGCCGTCCTGCGCGATGAAGCCGAAACCCTTTTCAGAGTTGAACCACTTCACGATTCCCTGTGCCATGACTTTCTCCTTCAATAGGCAGAGGCCCCATCCGGAGATGCCGGAAAACAAATAATGCGCCTGAAGGATAAACATTCCCGTCAGGCGCACATGGGTTCATGGGTACCACAACTGCAACTCGGGAACCTTAACACAGGTCCGGCGGCCCGTGCGGAGGGTCACCCCGTCCCTGAACGGCTCGGGCCTGTCGATCGCGGCTGGGTGGCGGACAGCGAGGGGACCGGGGGATTCGGTGGTTCGGTGAGGCGTTGGGAGCCTCCGGGGCCCGTGCAGCCGTGTCGGCCGGAGGTGAGGACGGCGCAGGCCCTGACGGCGGACGGGGTCGGGGCGGCGAGCATGGCGCTGTAGGTGTCGGTGTCGTAGTGCACCTTGTTCTGGTGGGCGCTGTTGCCCGGGCCCACGACGCGGGCGATGTCGCCGGGGCGCCCCCAGCTGATACGGGCCCACGCGGCCCTGCAGGCCTCGCTGTAGCGCAGTTCCACATAGACCTGCTGCACCTTGGTCATGGCCGAGGTCCACGCGTCACCCCCGCAACCGGCCTCCTTCGGGTCCTTGCCGGCGCACCTGTCCGCGAAGCAGTTCACGTCGAGTTGCCTGCCCGCGGTGTCGGTGGCGGATACGGCGGCTCGTGCGGTGCGTGCCGACGAGTCCCCGTTCATCAGCACGGCAAAGGTGCCCAGGACTACGACGGTCAGGACGAGAGCCCCCGCCCAGAGCAGCCGTACGTTCCGGAGAGGACGCCGTCGCCCCGCGTCTCCTGTGGTGGCAACCGGTGTTCGGGGCGCGACGGTGTCGCCGGAGGAGGCGGTCGCCTCGGTTCCGGAGGCGGACGGCGTCGGGGCGGTGGCCGCGGTCAGGTCGGCGGCTGCTTCCGACGGCGCGGCCTGCGCCGCTCGTCCGCTGCCTGCCTGCTGATCGTGGGTGGCAGCCTTGGCCAGTTCCCACAGCGCGGCGAGCCGGGCGGGCTCCGCGTCCAACAGCTTCCCCAGAACGGTGACCGCCTGCCGTGGCGGCAGCGTCTTGCCGTTGAGGTACCGCTCCCAGGAGGACTTGCTGTACGGGGTCCGCTCGGCGAGTGCCGCCAGGCTCAGTCCGCTGCGGATCTTCAACGTCCGTAAATCGGTGAGCAGAAGACGGACGTCCGATGGAAGGTCGTCCGGCAACGCCTTCCACTCGGTCACTGAGGCCCCCGGCACCACCAGTTGTCTCCCGTATCTCCTCACCGTATCGACGTGGCATAGGCCACCAGCACCGTCAATTCCGCCGAATTCATTGGCCGTTGGCTGCGGACGCGGCTAAGACGGGTGGATGCGTGGGAGGACCGCGGCGAGCGCCGCGCTGTGCGTACTGGTCGTGGGAGCCCTGTGCGCCGGGGCCGCTCGGACGGAGGGCGAGCGGGGGCCGGGCGGTCGGGTAGTCCTGTCCGACCTGCACGCGGCGGACTTGCTGGAGTCCGGCCGAACCGCGCCCAGTGATGTCGTCGGGCTGCGGCAGGCGATCCTGTGGGCCGACGGCTACCTGGCGAGACACCGGGTCTCCTGCGCGTACGACGGTCCGACGGCCGTCACGACGCGCGCATGGCAGAGCAACCACCACCTGTCGGCAGACGGGATCGTGGGCCCGGCCCTGGGGGCGAGGAGGCCGCCCATGCTGTTGCCGAGCAGGGCACCCGACGGCTGTCGACCTCGGGCAGAATCATGGCGAGGTCCAGCACCGGACCCACCACGTTCTCCCACTCGGGGCGGAAGACCAGACCTTCGCGGTGCAGGGACCTGGCTGACCGGGACCGTCGAAGGCGAGCACGGTGTAGCCGCGCTCGACGCCGGCCATCGCGCCGAAGAAGGCCCTCTCCTCAGCGGCGCCGTCGAAGCCGTTGTGCATGACCACGGTCGGGCGCGGCTCCCCCGAGGTGTCGGCCCGGTAGAGGCAGCCGGGCAGCGTGGTGTCCTCGGACGGGATCTGGACCGGCTCCATCCGGGGGCTGAAGAGGACTGCCGCCGCCGGGAAGCAGTCCACGGAGCGCGCGAAGGCAAGCTCGTGCCGTGGGTCACAGGGATGGCCGTGCAGGAAGAACTCGGCCGACCGATAGTAGTTCTAGGCCCGCAGGAAGCCGTCCCGGGCGCTCACCGCGTGCCCCGTGTCCAGGGCCCGTGCGGCCTCGCCGGCCACCCGGTCGGCCATGCTCAGCCACTCGTCGTGCCAACTGCCGTAGTCACCCGCGATGATGCCGCGGATGACGGCGACCACCTCACCGAAGTCGGAGCCGCCGTAGGCGATATGGCCGAACGAGCGCAGGGTCTCGTACCAGAACTGAGGGTCACCGGGAAACAGCAGTCGCTCCATGAAGCTTCTCCTTGGCGTCGGTGTTGCCGAGTGAGCGTGCAGGGCTCATGGAGCACAGGCTCTTCGCGGCTGGTGTCCACTTTCCAGGCCGTACCGGGGCGGCAGCTGTCCATTGCTGTCCACTTGCGCTGCGCACCCCATCTATACACATCACGTATACACATCATGTATACGTGATGTGTAGAGTCCCCCTGAGGAGAGCAAATGAGTGAGTCACCGTCGAATCAGAACGCGCGCAACCTTGCCGCCCCAGAGGGGGCCGGGAACGATGACCCGAAGCACGTCCCTCAGCAGTCGCCCGAAGTGCAGCAGAACGACCTACCGCACTACCGGGTCGAGCTGGAGAGCATCGATGAGGGGATCGTGCGGGTGGACTACGTTCACGCGGGTTCGATGGAGGAGGCCTTGGTGAAGGCCCGCGAATCGGACGAGTGGCCGAGTAGCGGGCCTGGCAGCGACCCCAGCAGGTTTCACGTGGTGGAGGTGAGCGAGGAGAGTGCCTCCAGCGAGGCTCGACACCAGAGGAACGCGCGCCGGCGGTACATCAACACCATCGTGGAAGCCGGCCTGACGGCACTGGGCAAGACCGCTCCCGATCGCTCGGACGAAGAGTTCTTCGACGTCTTGTGCGACTTCTTCAGCCGGGCCATCGTTTGGCCCGAACACATCGGCTTCCCCTCGGACGATACGGAGGCCGACCGCCTGCTGAAGCCCAACGACGTGTCCAGCGTTCTGGCTCAGCTCCTCACAACTCACCTCACGCATCACGGCTTGAAGGTGACACAAAGCCTTCCGGAGTAGACACCGCACGAGTCATGACGAGGTGGACTCCTCGACGTACGGACGGCTCGTGCCGGAACGGTCGAGGTGGCGCAGGGCCAGTAGACCGCCCACACCCGGAACGAGCGCCACGGCTTTCGCGGTGGCCGGGGCCTGCCTGAGCCGCCAGGCCGCGCCGACGACGAACAGGTAGGCGCACCCGTGACTGGGGCCCATCACGGCGGAGACGGGTCGGAGGTGTGCCGTAGCGAGGTTGGCCAACATGACGACCAGGGTGACGAGTTCGACATGCGCCGCGATGCGCAGCGACCGCAAGTGCCCCACGCTCACACCTCGTTGACGGACTCGGGGCGGACGCGACGCCGCTCGCCGGTGAGCTTGGAGGAGGGCAGGCGTCCGGCCTTGGACGTGCCGGTGAGGGTGTCGCCGTCGAGCCTCACGTCGAAGGCCAGGTTCAGCCGCAAGGGCTTGGTGATGGCCTGCTTCCAGGTCAGCCGGTCGCCGTCGAGGACAACCTCGGTCAGCGGAACGTCCTCGCCCGTCCCATGGGCGGTCCCGGTCAGGACGCCGTCCCGGGAGCGGAGTTCGATCACGGCCTTCATCCGGCCGATCGGGGTGGACATGGTCAGATCCCAGGTGCCTTCAGCGGACTGCATGGTGCGTTGCTTCCTCACGGTGTGGTGCACGACAAGACGGTGCGGGGCGGGGTCAGAAGGAGACGACCCAGATCGAATCGGAATCAGAATCAGAATCAGAAGGAGACTGGTGCCGGCCCCTGGGCGCGCCAGACGACACCGCGCCGCTCGTGGGCGAACAGCTCCTCGACGGCGTGAGCGACGCGGGGACCCACCTCGCGCTCCAGAAGGTAGAGGCCAAGGTCGAGTCCGGACGTGACGCTGCTGCCGGTGACGAGGTCGCCGTCGTCCACGACGCGGGCGTTCACCACGTGGACGCCGGTGGCGTCCAGCAGATCCAGCCCCAGGTGGTGGGAGGTGGCATGGCGACCCTCCAGCAGTCCGGCCATGGCCAGGACCAGCGAGCCGCCGCACACCGTGGCGACCGTGACGTCCGGATGCGCCATCGCCGTCTTCAGCAGGGCGGGCAGCTCGGTGGTCAGGGTGCGGCCGAGCAGTACGGGGATGAGCTCGTCCTGCTCCGCCTCGCCGGCCCCCTCGCCCTCCTCGGGAACCTCGCCCGGTTCGCCGATGCGGCCCGAGGCGCCGGGCACCAGGACGTAGCCCGGCCGTTCGGCGTCCAGGGCCGCCGTGGCACGCAGCGCCAGTCCTCCCGTACCACTGACCACCTCACGGGGGCCTTCGGCCGAGACCAGTTCCACGCTCACCGCGCCGTCGGATGCCATGCCGCCCGCGTACAGCACCTCGTAGGGGGCGATGACGTCGAGCGGGTCGAAGCCGTCGAACAGAACGATCTGAACGTGCATGGCACTTCCTCGGGGATTACGGAGAACGGGGTCTACGTCGAAACCGGCCCGGTATCGGGCCGCGAACGTTCTCGACGCTATGCGGCCTCCGACGCACCTCCCAGTGGCAAAAGTGTCACTGTGCAACGGAATAGTGCCAGGGCTCCGTCCGCGCGGAGCGAAGGCTGATCCGCAGCCCGTCGGAGGGGTACCTTCTCGCCCTTCACACCATGCGGATCACTCGCCCGGCTGTCAGTGGGGTGCGATGGAATGGCCGCGTGACCGTATTTGACGTGGCCAGGGCGCTCCCGGGTATCGAGGCGCTGCGCAGCCATTGCCAAGGGCTCGCCATGCTGGACGCCGTACTCAGCCCGGAGTGGGATGCGCGGTTCTACTCCTACGACGCCCACTGGGCTGAGGGCAAGCAGATGGCGTCGATGCGGGACGGCATCGGCGGTGAGTACGCGATCGCCTTCTCAGCCGCCGGGGCCTACGTCCGCGGTTTCGACCACGAGTCGCTCATGAGTCCCTGGGCACGTATGGACGTACCCGCGGTATGGCCGGGCGTGGTCGACGACGTGCCGGAGGTCTTCCGCCCGTACGTCCAGGAGCCCGCCTTCTGCGACGAGCGCGGTGTCCCCGCCATCACCTGCTGCCTTTGGCGCGGAACGCCCGACACCCTCTGGCAGACCGGCGCCATTGTCTTCCCCGAGGAGGGGGACGGCGCCCCGGACGGTGCTGACGTCCTTTTCGAGCTCCTCGTCGACCGCTCGCCGGAGGCCTACGCGAAGTGGGCGTCCGAGTACTACGAAGTTCCCGTCGACGTCGAGGCCGTCCGTCACGTCCTGGCCGGGCACCCGCTGACCGCGGAGATCGTCGCCGTGCTCAACCCAGACATCGAGCTTTTCGGCCTGGCCGAGGACATTGCGGAGATCGGATACCCGACTTGAGGGCGTCGGCGCGCCAACTCGCGGCAACAGACGTCCCGTTGGGATACCCGCTCGCGATCAGCGGCCCCTCGTCTGGAAGTTCGATGCAGGCCAGGGCTGTTACGGGTCCGCCCTCCGGGCGGGCGACGACCGGATCGGCGTCGCTGTCGAGCCGGCGTGCCCGCAGGGTGCCGTCCTCGTCGCTGGTGACGGCGAGCGTTCCGGACACGGTCCAGGGGCCGACGCCGTCGTCACTCGCCGAGTACTGCTCGGTGCCGGGCTCCATGGGGTCCGGGGACGTCGAGAGCACCGTCCAGCGGCCACTGATGTCGTCCGTGTCGAGGAAGCAGCGCGATCGGCTTCGGGGCGTCCTGCACCGCACGAGGCGTCTCGATCCGCTCGGACCAGTCGAGACCCATGCGGGCGCCCAGCGTCTCCAGCGCCTCCGCGCTGCGGCCGTAGACGGTCAACTCGGCGTCACCCGCGCCGGTGTCGTGGAAGACCAGCGCGTCGAGTGCGCCGAACACGGTGATGTGCTGACCCAGTTCACGCCACGGCTGGTAACCCAGCGTGGGCAGTTCGTCCTTGACCCACGCCACGATTCGTTCGGTGTCGTCGTCTCCATACACCGTCCAGCCGTAGTACGAGGGCAGTCGCTGTACGGCGAGTTGCAGGAAGAACTCGGAGAGGGAGCCCGCCTGGAGCACCCACTCCCCGTCGGAGACGGTGACCAGCACCCGTGGATCCGGCTGTCCTGCCTCGGCCGCCGGACACCCCCACTCGTTGCAGTACTCGTACTCGACCTTGAACACGCACATCCGGCGGTCGGCGCCGGCCGGCACCTGACCCGTGCATCGGGCAGCCCGCCCGCGACGCCGTACCCGCTGGGGTCGGGCCGCAGCGTCGGCGGGTACTTTGGGTGCGTCCAGTACAGGCGCGGACTGTGCGTGAAGGAGTTGAACGGCAGCTCCCACCACGTTCCAAAGGTCCGCAGCCGCGCATGGACAGCCGTCAGCCCACAGCTGCTGCGCCGCGCAGGCACCCGAGAGCGACCGTCAAACCACCCAGCACCCCGGCGACCGCAGATCCGCTGGGTGAGGGCAGCTTCGAAAGGTGAAGGACGCCGTGACACAGCCCGCACCCACGCCAGTGTTCCCAGCCGCTGGAGCTGGACGACCTCACCGTCCGTGAACAGGTCGCACCGCATGATCACAACCGCGGGCGCCGCCTGGCGACGAGGGCGGCGATGTCGTCGTCGAGTGCGCCGCCGCTGTAGGCGATCAGGTCGCGGTGGAGATGGTCGAGGAGTTGGTGGGGCGCATCGACGCTCCATGAGCGGATGCGATCGGTGAGGGGGTAGAAGGCGCCGCAGCGGTCGCGGGTCTCAGTGACCCCGTCGGTGTACAGCAGGAGCTGGTCTCCGGGGTGGAAGGGGGCGAGGTCGACGTGGTAGCCGTCGCTCACCAGGTTGCCCAGGTTGAGCGGCGGCGAGGGGGCAGCGGGATCCAGCTCACGGACCTCGCCGCGGTGCAGCAGCAGCGGGGGCGGGTGGCCGCAGGTGACGGTCCGGACGACCGGTTCGTCGTCCGGGATCTCGGCGAGGAGAGCGGTGATGAAGCGTTCCGTGGGCTCCGAGCCCGGAACCTCCGGGTACTGGGCGGAGTAGCGGCTCATGCTCGTCTCCAGGCGGCTCGCGAGGCGGGGCAGGTCGGGCGCGTCGTGAGCGGCCTCACGGAAGGCGCTGAGCAGCGTCGCGGCCGCCTGGATCGCGAGCAGGCCCTTCCCGCGTACGTCCCCGATGAGCAGCCGTACGCCGTACGGGGTGCGTATCGCCTCGTACAGGTCGCCCCCGATCCGGGCTTCCGCCGCGGCGGCCAGGTAGAGGCTCTCCAGCGTGACGTGCCCGAGGTGTCGCGGTATCGGATGCAGCACCGCCAGCTGGGCTGTCTCGGCCACTGAGCGGACCTGAAGCAGCTGATGAGCGCGTCGGCTCAGCAGGCGGTTGAAGGAGACGGAGAATGCCGCGATCGCCACGAGGGTGGCCAGCTCGGAGTAGGCGGTCGCGTCCCGCAGCGCATCGAAGTCCACCATCAGGCCGAGAAAGATGCCGCACGCGCCCACTCCGGTGAACACCGTCCCCCACAGGGGCAGCAGTGCGGCGGCGGAAACCATGGCCGTGGCGAGGAAGGCATCCGGCCTGACATCGCGGGGTGTGAAGAGGCCGACGAGCAGGCCGACGAGCAGCAGCAGAGCGGGCACGACGGGCAGCAGCCTGCCCCGCGCACGAGCTCTGCGCGGGACTCCGCGATCCTCAGGAGACCTCGCCACCGTGCCGCTCCCCAAGGTCACACAGGCCGAGCAGCAGCCTAGGTCCGGAAGCCAGGCCACCGATTTGGGCAATTTTATCGCCGTCCGCCCGAAGCCTACGAAGATGCGGCTCCAGTCGGGCCCGCTCCGCGTTCGCCAGATCACCGGCCGGACGGTTCCCGGTCCAGCTGATCGCGGCATTGATGGGATCCGCCGGCATTTCCGCCTTCGAACGTCGACATTTCTGCCTTCAAGCGAGGACCGTCGACAGCCGAGGAGGCACCGAGCTAGCCCCCTCACACCATGTACACACTGTGATTACGCGGCGTAAACAAGGCATCGTGAGCCCCACCCCAGGCCATCCGTCCCGACGCCTACGAGCCCTTGCCGCTGGCCTCCAGGAAATCGGCCTGCCCCGCCAGATCCGCCGCGATGTCGTCCCAGTCCGGTCCGTGCAGCCACAGATTCTCGGCAGCCTCCCGCATCAGCGCCGGCTCGTCCGGCCGCTGCAACAACACCAGCCACCTGGAGCCTACGACGCCCGTCCAGGAGACCCCGCCCGCAGACAGAAGATCTTGAGATCCCCATTGCTGATCTGTTGTCAGCCGCCGCCTGACCTGCGGCGTAACAATCGTTACCACCGGGGGGAACACCCATCATGAAACGCGCCCTCGATGCCTCGGCGCCCTGACCGCCCTCACCGCCGGTCTCGTCATCAGCGGTCTGTCGACTCAGGCCGCTTCGGGGTGCGGCACCACGACCAAGTACTACGACACGCACGGGTACTACACCGACGTCCCGACCGTCGGACTGCGTGGCACGAACTTCTGCACGCTGCGCCGTGGCGCCTCCAACAACGTCGTCTACGCGCTCCAGGTCACCCTGGACTACTGCTACGGCAAGGACACGGGCGGCTTCGACGGTGTCTACGGCCCCAACACCCATGACGCGATGGAGTGGCAGTGGCGCGCCATGAACGGCTCGCAGCTGTGCGACAAGCTCTCGGTGTGCGGCCCGCCGCGCGACGCCTGACCGTCATCCGGCACTCCGCACGATGGCCCGCCACCGCGGGTGGCGGGCCATCGCTTTGTCCAGATGGGAGGGAGGTCGGCGGCGTACGAGAGTGGCCCGTACGGGGGCAACCTGGAAGGTCAGTGGTGGGTCGGGAGCGCGCAGCGGAAGCCAGCGGCGGTGGCGGTGGCGGTGGCGGTTGTGGCGCCTTGGCCGTCGTCGAGGCCGTCGTAGCGGGAGACCTGCGGGTAGCTGCACAGGTTGCGGGTGATCTGCTCGCCGGAGGCGTTGCGCAAGGTGGCGGGGAGGGTCCGAGGGACCTTGCCGTGTTCGACCCAGTTCCGCAGGGCGCCCAGGTCGTCGACCGTGGCGCCGCTGCCGTTGTTGAGGCCGCAGTGCGGTGTGCCCGGGGCGAGGAAGAGTCGGTAGAAGTCGTCGACTTTCTTGGCGCCGCCCATCGTCCGCTCGACCTGCTTGCGGTACTCCACGGTGCCCTGGGTGGGGATGTACTCGTCCGCCTGGCCGTGCCAGGTCAGGAGCTTGCCGCCGGAGTCGCGGAAGGCGGTCAGGTCGGGGTCGTCGGTGCCGATGACGCGGTCGTACTCGGCCTCGGACTGCTTGAACAGCTGCGTGAACTGGCTGTAGGTGATGGACGAAACGTCGAAGGACGGCTGTTTCTTGAGCCATGTGGCGATCCAGGCGGCGGGTACGGGGAACGGCGCGCCCTTGACGTTGCCGTCGGCGTCGGGCGGGGTGGTGCCCGCCAGGCCAGACAGGGCGGCTCCGACCGGGACGCCGGACCACAGCTTCTTGCCCGACGGGGTGCGCGGGCCGTCCCAGATCTTGTGTACGACCACCGCGTCGGCCGCCGTGATGGTCAACTCCCGGCCCGCGCACAGTACTTTGGTGCCGATCAGGCTGCGCGGGTCGAAACCGCACCGTTCGGGGGCGTCGACCAGGCCGTCCTCGGCGCCGTCCAGCGGGTCGCAGGTCTTGACGGCGGCGTTCGTGAAGGCGTCCAGCTCGCACGGGGTCGGGTAGGTCTTCTCCTGGTTCATGACGACCTGCGGCCAGAGGGTGGCGACCTCGAACTCGTCCCAGTTGACGGCGGGCGCGTTGGCCAGGATGCCGTCGTAGTCGTCGGGGTGGCGCTGGGCCTCCGCGTAGCCCTGACGTCCGCCGGTGGAACAGCCGTTGAAGTACGCGTAGGAGGCGGGCCTGCCGTAGAAGCTGCCGATGACCTCCTTGGCGATCACCGCCGCCTCGTGCTCGGAGCGGCTGGCGAAGTTCTTCAGCAGCGCCGCGTTGACCTGGCCGTCGCTGTTCAGGGCCCAGCTGGTGTCGACGTAGGTGCTGACGCCGGCGTCGGTGGTCGCGGCGGCGTAGCCGTTCTTGACCGCGTTGGCCAGGCCCTTGCCGTAGTCACCGGCGGCATAGGCGCTGCCGCCGATCGTCTGCAGGCGGCCGTTCCAGCCCCGCAGGGGCAGCCATACCCGCACCTTGGCGTGATCGCCGGCTCCCGGGTGGGTGAGCGTGATCGTCACGTCGCAGAACGCCGGTACGTCGTCGACGTGGTCCGCGGGCAGCGGCCAGACCTCAGGTACGTCCACGGTGCCGGCCTCGTGCCGGACGGCCGTCGTCTTCTCCACCTTGGTGCCGGCCGGGGCTTGGACGGACTGCGGGGAGCAGGTGACAGGGGTGGATACCGAGGCGGGGCCGCGTGACGGCTGCGCGGACGCGGTCGGCAGGTAGACCGCCGCCGTGATCAGCGGCACGCCGGTCGCGAGGGCAGCAAGAAGTCGTCGTTTCATGGTGTTTCCCCGATCAAGAGGCAATTCAAGAGGCAAACAAGAAGTGGGGGCAGGGCGGTTAGGTAGGGGGGCTTACGGCAGCCAGTGCTTGTGGTGCCGTTCGGCCCAGGTCCGGCTGACGTGTCCGGTGCGCATGGCGAGCAGCGCTTCCGGGTCGGCCAGGGCCTTGCGCAGGTGTGCGATGAGGGCGATGGCGATCGCCCAGGCCACGAGGTCGTGGACGAAGATCGCGCTGGTGCGGGAGATGAAGGGCAGCAGGCCCACGCACCACATGAGCAGGCCGGTGAAGAGCATGACCAGGACGGCGCCGGCGAGGGAGCCCGCGTAGAGCTTCTGGCCCGCGTTGAACTTGCCGGCCGGACGGGCCTCGGGGGCGGTGCGGCGCCGGAGGGCGGCGCTGAGCCACTGTCGGTCGTACGGCGCGAAGCGGTTCAGCCTGCGCAGGTCCGCGCGGAACGCGGCGGAGAACAGGCCCAGCAGGGAGGGCAGCGGCAGGGCGATGCCCGACCATACGTGGATCGTGGCCAACAGGTGGCGTCGTCCGATGAGTTGGCTGAGCGGGGCGAAGTAGAGGCAGGCCGCGGTGGTCACGCACAGCAGCATCAGAAGAACGGTGGTCTGGTGGACCGTGCGCTCGACGATGCTGAAGCGGCGTACGCGGTCGCGGAGTTCAGGCCGCCCTGTCGTGCCGGTCGGCGTCGTCGAGCCAGCCGTCGACGGCATAGCCGCGCTCCTCCCAGTAGCCGGGGACGACCTTGTCGGTGACCGAGATGCCGGACAGCCACTTGGCCGATTTGTAGAAGTACATGGGCGCCACGTAGAGGCGGACCGGGCCGCCGTGTTCGTGGGTGAGGGGCTTGTCCTGCATGGTCAGGGCCACCAGGACGTCGGAGCGGCGTGCCTGTTCCAGGGTGAGGCTCTCGCTGTAGGCGCCGTCGAAGCAGGTGAAGCGGACCGCCGCGCCGCTAGGGCGCACGCCGGCGGCGTCGAGGAGGTCCGCGAGACGCACCCCGGTGAAGGGGGTCTGCTTCACCCGCCAGCCGTCGGTGCACAGCACGTCGTGGACGATCCGGGTCTGCGGCAGGGCGCGCAGTGCGTCCAGGGTGTAGGTCCGCGGTGTGCGCACCAGGCCGTCGAGCCGTAGCCGGTAGGTCGTGGCGTCCTTGCGCGGCACCGAGCCGACGACGCTGTAGTAGCGGAAGCCTCCCGGGTTGGGCAGCAGGCCGGTCAGGCCCGTGGGGTCGGCCTGGGAAGCGGCGCCGAGGAATCTCTCCCAGCCGTGCTGGAGGTAGGGCGCCGCGGCGAGTCCGGCGGCGCCCGCGCCGAGGACGCCGAGCAGCGCCCGCCGTCCCACCGGGGCTCCCTCGGACGCCCGCTTCGGTGTTCCTCCTGACATGGTGACTGCGCTCCTTCGCGACACACGTGTGAACTCTGCCGGGCCGCCCTTCGGAGTCGACGTCACCGGTTTAACTGGTGACGATGCTGGCATGGGCGTCTTCGGGCTGTCAACACACGCATCCGGCCGCGGCGGACGGCCGGGGAGCAGCGGGACGCAAGTGGGCGCGAGAAGGAGGCTGTTACGCTGCCGGCGACGTAGACCGTGCACCGAGACGTAGACCGCGTATCGAGGAGTCGCAGACGTGGCGGGTGACGACGACATCTCCGGGTGAGACCCGGATCTGACGGCCACCGGACGCACTGAGGGAGCGCCGCAGAGGTGGCCCGTTCGTCGTACCCCTTTTCCCCATGTCTGCCCGGGGCCAGCGGTAGCACGGGCCTGGTCGCCCCCAACGGTTCCGGCAAGAGCACCCTGCTCAAGCTGATCGCCGGCGAGCTGCGGCCCGCCACCGGCTCGGCGTCCGTCAGCGGCACGCTCGGCCAGCTGCCGCAGAGCCTGCCCCTGACCGGTGACCTGGTCGGCGCGGGGCAGCTGGAGAGCGCGCTCAACTCCTGTCGGGGCGCTTGGTGGTCAGCCACGACGAGCGGTTCCTCGCCGAGATCGGGGTGAACCGCTGGCTGCGGCTGGCAGATGGGAGCATTGAGGAGACGGGAGCGCCCGAGGTGTGAGCCGCCGGCATGTGCAACGGCCCGCGCGCGGGCTGCGGGTGGAGTGAGGCTTGCGCCCAGCCCGAGCCTTGCGCCACACCACAGTCACCTGTCAAGATGGTGATGTGAATCTTGACCATGTCTTCGTGTGCGGGCACCCGGCGCTCGACTTCGCGGCCACGCTGCGCGCCCGACGCTCGATTCGGTTCGAGATGTTCGTGACGCCGGACCGGCTCAACGCCTGGTACCTGGAGTCCGGGCTCGTGGACACGATCACGCCCGGCGAGCCGGACGACGTCCGGGCGGCGATCGCGCTGCGCGAGGCCGTCTACCGGCTCGTCACCGACCGCCGCCTCGGCGAGGACTTCGACCGGCAGGCCCTGGCGGTCCTGAACGCCGCCGCGCGCCAGGTCCCGGTGACGCCACAGCTCACCCTGGCGGGCCGGCACACCGACGCAACCCCGCAGCAGGCCCTGGCCACCGTCGCCCGGCAGGCCGTCGAACTGCTCAGCGGCCCGGACGTCCCGCTGCTCAAGGAGTGCGGCAACCCCGAGTGCACGCGCGTCTACATCGACCGCTCCCGGGGCATGCGGCGACAGTGGTGCGGCATGGAGTCCTGCGGCAACAAGATCAAGGCGGCGGCCTACCGCGCTCGCAAGAAGACGACGCCCACCGCGGCCGGGAGCTGAGCCGGCGGGGACACGTGTGCCCCGGTCAGTGGGCACACGTGTCGCCGCCGGGCAGACATGTCCACAGGTGGTCTTCGGCGTGGACAGCTTGCACGGCATCGCCGACGACGGTGAGTGAACGCCACAACGGGACGCACCCCGGCCGAGGCGGCGTCCGGCTCGACGAAGGCCGGCGCGCCGTGGCAGGCACACCGGCCTCTGCTCGGCGACCGCCTGGGCGGCCACGACGAGCCGCGCCCGGCCAAGGAGCAGCGGTCCGTGATGTACACCCCGGTCAGAGCCGACCGGGACGGGTGGAGTGACGCAGGGTGAGTGCCGGTTACAGCCCGAGGTCGAGGGCGAGGCACGAGAAGTACTGCCACGAGCCCTCGGGGTTGTACGTGGTGGCGGTCCCGCCCGCCTCGCTCTCCACCTCTTGGGTCATATCCTCGAAGCGGATCCGCTCGGGGAGCTTGCCAAAGCGTGCGTGCCGTGCCGCTGCCGCGGCGACGTCCGCCGCGAGTTCCTTGTTCATGACCCGTACTCCACTTCGTCGGTGTTCTTATGCCGAGCGGATCGCGTCCGTCCTACTGTCGCACTTGACATCCCCGAGGATGCACCCGCATGCGTCACCAGTCAAGGCGGTGATGAGCGTGAGGGTGTGCACACATGCGTCGCCGGACGGGCCGACGTCCGTCGAACAGTGACGGCCCTTGTACTTGGCGTAGGCGCCGAGCCCCACCGCGTCGCGCTCGCGACTGATGCCGTCCTTCGATCTTGAGGGCTCACCAGTCAGAGGCGGTCGGCGTCGACGACGGCCTGCGCGAAGGCGGTCGGCGCCTCCTGGGGCAGGTTGTGGCCGGTGCGCGCGAGGGTGCGGTGCTCGTAGCGGCCCGTGAAGTGGTCGCGGTAGGCGGAACCGTCGCCGGCCGGGGTGAAGGGGTCGAGGGCCGGGTCGAGGGTGATCGCGGGGACGCCGATGGGCGGCTGCGCGGCAAGTTGTGCCTCGTAGCGGCTGTAGCGGCGGTCGGTCTCGATCAAGCCGATGCGCCAGCGGTAGTTGTACAGGACGATGGCCGCGTAGTCGGGGTTCATGAAGGCCTGGGCAGTGCGCTGGAAGGTGGCGTCGCCGAAGTCCCAGGTGGGTGAGACGAGGGTCCACACATAGCGGCACAGGGCGATGCGTTCGTCGACGTTCTCCATCGCCTTCTTGCCGCGCTCGGTGGCGAAGTACCACTGGTACCACCAGTTGTGCTCGACGGCCGCGGCGGCTGGCTCCTGCTGCGCCTTGCGGTTGGTGATGAGGTAACCGCCGGTCGAGACAAGGGCCTTGACGCGTTCGGGCCACAAGGCGGCGATGATGTCGGCGGTGCGCGAGCCCCAGTCGAACCCGGCGAGCACCGCCTTCTCGATCTTCAGGGCATCCATCAGGCCGACGATGTCGAGCGCGACGGCGGACTGCTCGGCGGTACGCGGGGTACGGCGGGACAGGAAACGGGTGCTGCCGTGGCCGCGGAGATAGGGAACGATCACGCGGTAGCCCTGGTCGGCGAGGAGTGGGGCGACGTCGACGTAGCTGTGGATGTCGTAGGGCCAGCCGTGCAGGAGCAGGACGGCCGGGCCGTGGGCGGGTCCGGCCTCCGCGTAGCCGATGTCGAGGACGCCGGCCCTGACGCGCTTGAGCGCGGGGAAAGCGGTGTGGGTGCCGGGGGTGACGGCGGGCAGAGTGATGGTGGCGGGGGTGGGTGTACCGCCCGGGGCGTGCGCGGTCGCCGCTGCGTCGGCACCGTTCACGCCGTACTCGCCGCCCGCACCGCGGGCGGCTGACGCGGTGGACTGCAGGCCGGTCAGTGAGACCGCGGCCGCGCCGGTGCCCAGACCGACGGCCCGGGTGAACGTACGCCTGTTGATCATGAGAAGCCCCTCCGTCGTGCGCATTCCGGTGACCGGTCCGTGACCGGGAGAACTGCCGCCCGCGCTCTTGGGTGCGAGATCGCCGCGGCATGTGTCGCAACGACACTCACACAGAGCGCGTCACCTGTCAAACAGGTGACGAGAGTGAATCGCCTTGAGCGTCACCGCCACGGAGGCCGCACCCCTCACGCCCCACCGGCCCACCGGCCCACCGGCCCACCGGCCCACCGCAACGCATCACCGCCTTGACTGGTGACGACACGGCGTGACACATTCGGCACCGGTCAGGGGGGTGACGATCGTCTCGCCCCCTCACCGATATGCCTGGAAGAAATGCCTGAAAGGGGCTTGTCGTGGTGAACATCAAGGGTGGACGCAAGCGGCGGATGACGGGTGTGGCCGCGACGGTCACAGCGGGGCTCGCGCTCGGCGCCTTCGCCCTCAGTGGCACCGCCGACGGCGCGACCCGGACCGTCGGCCACCTGGCCAGGCCGACCGTCATCCTGGAGCACGGCGCCTTCGCCGACGGCTCCAGCTGGAACGGCGTCATCGCCCAACTGCGCGCCGACGGCTACCCGGTGGTGGCCGCCGCCAACCCGCTGCGCGGCCCCGCCTCCGACGCCGCCGCGCTGCGCACCGTTCTCGACCACGTCAAGGGACCCAAGATCCTCGTCGGCCACTCCTACGGCGGCAACGTCATCAGTCAGGCCGCCACCGGCGACCCCCAGGTCAAGGCCCTTGTCTACGTGGCCGCGTTCCTCCCGGCTCCCGGGGAGAGCGCGCTGGAGCTGACCGGCAAGTACCCCGGCTCCACCCTCCCCGACGCGCTCGACCCCGTCACCTACCGGCAGCCTGACGGCACCACCGCCACCGACCTGTACATCCGACAGGACGAGTTCCGCCACCAGTTCGCCGCCGACGTCCCCGCCGGTCAGGCCGCACTCATGGCCGCCGCTCAACGCCCCATCGCTCAGGCGGCATTGGAAGAGCAGGCGACCAGCGCCGCCTGGAAGACCACGCCGTCCTGGGACATCGTCACCACGCGCGATCTCAACATCCCCGCCGCCGTCCAGCGCTTCATGGCCAAGCGCGCCCACGCCCGCACCACCGAGGTGGCGGCCTCGCACTCCGTCGCCGTCTCCCACCCCCGCCTCGTCGCGGACGTCATCGAGCGGGCCGCCCGCGCCACCGCCGGCTGACCGGGCGGCTGGACAAGACGGCCCCACTCCCCCCACACCCGCACACCCGCACACCGGCGGGTCCTCACGGCCCGCCCGGCCCGCTCGGCGCTTCCCCCTCGCGGTCGTCGCCGTCCTGCCACACCCCCATCCGCGATACGCCCCTGAGCTCGCCATGCCCGTCAAGGGCACGGCGAGCTCACGCGCGTTGACGCAGGGGCACTGCTTCGCACTGGGTCGCACGTGCGGCTTGCTTGATCGCGCCCGCACAGGTCCGCCGCGTCACTACCTTGACGGGTGACGCGACCACTTGCCATGATGGCGTCACTGCCTCAACCAGTGACGCACTAAGGGCGTCCCGGATCCGAGGCCAATCGAAACCTCCGACCCAGATGGGGAGCACGAGCCATGGCAGTCACCTACACCGCCCGAGTCGACGTCGACGGAGAGGGCCGTAACGGCGGACACGTCCACTCTTCCGACGGCCTCCTGGAGACCCAGCTCGCCATCCCCAAGGAATTCGGCGGAGCGGGCGACGCGACCAACCCCGAGCAGTTGTTGGCCGCCGGCTGGGCCGCCTGCTTCCTCGGTGCCTTGCGTCGCGCCGCCGCCATCCGCAAGATCCGGCTCACCAGCACCACCATCACCGCCGAGATCACGCTGACCCACGGCGACGACGGCGAGTTCTCCCTCTCCGCACTCCTCAGCCCGGTCCTCGGCGGCGTGGACCAGGCCACCGCGGAGGAACTCACGCAGGCCGCCCACCAGATCTGCCCCTACTCCAAGGCCACACGGGACAACATCCCCGTCACCCTCAACCCCATCGCCACCGCG
>NZ_JADDRL010000230.1 GCF_021538895.1 Streptomyces olivochromogenes
CGTGTCCGGAAACAAGCTCCTCGACACCGTCGGCCGGACCCGTCGGCTGCTCGGCGTCAACCGCTCCGGCGCCGAGTTCATGTGCGTCCAGGGCCGCGGCATCTGGGACGGCCCCGTCGACGACGCGGCGATCAGGGCGATCGCCGACTGGAAGGCCAACGCCGTGCGCATCCCGCTCAACGAGGAGTGCTGGCTGGGACTCTCCAACGTCAAGCCCGAGTACGCGGGCGCCAACTACATCAACGCCGTCAAGGACCTGGTCGCCCGCATCGAGGCACACGGCATGACACCGATCCTCGATCTCCACTGGACCTACGGCCAGTACACCGGCAACTCCGCGGGCTGCCCCGACGTGCACGCCACCTGCCAGAAACCGATGCCCGACATGCAGTACAGCCAGTCGTTCTGGTCCTCGGTGGCGAACACCTTCAAGGACGACCAGGCCACCGTGTTCGACCTGTTCAACGAGCCGTACGCGGACCGGGCGACGTCCCAGGCCTGGCAGTGCTGGAAGGACGGCGGCAACTGCCCCGGCATCGGATACGAGGTCGCCGGCATGCAGGACCTCGTCGACGCCGTACGCGGCACCGGCGCCAAGAACGTCGTCATGGCGGGCGGGCTCGCGTACTCGAACGACTTGAGCCAGTGGCTCACGTACCGGCCGGCCGACCCGACCGGCAATCTCGTCGCCGCCTGGCACGTCTACAACTTCAACTCCTGTGCGAACGAGGGATGCTGGAACTCCACCCTCGCCCCGGTCGCGGCCCAGGTGCCGCTGGTGGCCGGGGAGATCGGTGAGAACACCTGCTCGCACGGGTTCGTCGACCAGGTCATGAAGTGGTTCGACGACCACAACCAGTCCTACCTCGGCTGGGCCTGGAACACCTGGGACTGTTCCTCCGGCCCGTCCCTGATCTCCGGCTACGACGGCACGCCCACCGCGTTCGGGCTCGGCGTGCGCGACCACCTGCGCGCGGTCAACCCGTAATCCCCGACGGAACCCCGATCGAGAGGGAACACGCACTCATGAGTCGTACCCGAACAGCGACCCTCGCCGCCCTGGCGCTCGTCGCCGGGGTCGGTGGCACGGCCCTCACCACCGCGGAGGCCGGCGCCGCCGCGTCGGCCGTCCCCTGCGGTGAGCGTCCGCAGGCCTCCCCGGCCACCGGCATCGACGCCTACGTGTGGATCAAGCCGCCGGGCGAGTCCGACGGCTCCATCACCGCCGTCCCGAACGACGAGGGCAAGGGCTTCGACCGCATGGGCGACCCGACGTACACGGGCAACGCCCGCAACGGCAACAACATGTCCGGCGCCCTGCCGAACGCGCCGCTGTCCGGGCACTGGTTCTCCGCCCAGTTCCAGCAGTTGATGCAGAACGCCTACCCGCCGCTCACCTAGCGCGGTGAGCGTCCGCCGGGGCCGGTCCTTCCGGGACGGGCCCCGGCGGATCACGTCCCGCACCGCCCGGTCCGCCCCCGGCCGGCGCCTTGCTGTCACGCATCACACTTTTGCCGTACCGGCAACAGGACTGGCCCGCGCGCGGTGCGTCGGCGCACTCTGGGCGCACCCGGACGAGAGGCTGACCACCATGGCGCATCACCACCACGACCACACCGACATCGACTGGGCGCAGATGGCCGCGCACCTGGAGACGCAGGCGGAGCTGTTCGCGCCCGTCTACGAGCGGGCCATGGCCTGGCTGGCGAAGGAGGTGACCGAGCCGGGGCTGATCGTCGACGCGGGCAGCGGGCCCGGCGTCGTGTCGTGCCTGTTCGCCGAGGCCTTCCCGGGTGCGCGGGTCGTCGCGGTGGACAGCAGCGAGCCGCTCCTCGACCGGGCCCGCGCCCGCGCCGCCCGCCAGGGCGTCGCCGACCGCTTCGGCGTCCTCGCCGGTGAACTCCCCGGTGCGCTGGACGAGTTGGACTACCCCGCCGATCTGCTGTGGGCCAGCCGCAGCCTGCACCACCTCGGCGACCAGCGCGCCGCGCTCGCCGCCTTCGCCGCCCGCCTGGCCCCTGGCGGCACCCTCGCCCTGCTGGAGGGCGGCCTGCCGTCCCGCTTCCTGCCCCGCGACCTCGGCATCGGGCGGCCGGGGCTCCAGCCCCGGCTCGACGTGCTGCAGGAGGAGTGGTTCGCGCAGATGCGGGCGGAGCTGCCGGGTGCCGTCGCCGAGACCGAGGACTGGCCCGCCCTGCTGACGTCCGCCGGCCTGAAGCACACCCGCACCCGCAGCTTCCTGCTGGACCTGCCCGCCCCCGCGTCCGAGCGGGCCCGCGCCTATGTCGCCGCGCAGCTCTCCCGCTTCCGTGACGACCTCGGCGACGCCCTCGACGCCGACGACCGCGCCACGCTCGACCGCCTCCTCGACCCGTCCGACCCGGCGGGCGTGCACCGGCGCCCGGACGTGTTCGTCCTGTCCGCGTACACCGTGCACACGGCGGTACGACCCGTCTGACCGGCCCGCTCAGCAGTACCCCGGCCGTGCGTACACGCTGACGCGCGCGCCCCGCACGGCCACGGTGCCGCACTCCTCGAAGTGCCCGGCCAGCACCCCCCGCTTCGTCCTCTCCCGGGCGGCCGGGTCCAGCGGCTGCCCCGCCGGATCGCGCAGCACGACGATCCGGCGGGCCGCCAGGACACGGGAGCGGATGACGGAGGGGGCGGCCTCGGTGCCGTACAGCGTGCCGGAGTCCGCCGGGCCGCGCTCCAGGGCGAGATCCCGCAGCCCCGATACGGAATCCGGTTCGGCCAGGGACCACACTCGGCGCCGTCCGGGCAGGTACAGAATTCCGTCGGCACCCTTGCCTGCCGTGCGGACGGCCGAGGCGACGGCGGTGACGTCGTCGAGGCGGCTCTGCGGCGTGCGCAGGGACAGGGAGAGCGGCAGCAGCGCGAGGAGGGCGGCCCCGGCGGCGAGCTGCGTCTCGCCACGCCCCATCTCGGCGACCGCGCGGCCGTGTTGGATCCCCGGCGGGCCGCCGCGGCGGTGTGCGCACGGGCCGGGGGCGGCGCGACCCGGGCCGAGTGGCATCGGTTCCTGCCGTCCGTGCCCTACCGCGACACCTGCGTTCCTTGACTTCGAGAGCGCTTCAAGTGATGGAATCCCCGGCGTTCACCGAAACACAGGGGGTTCATCATGACCGACTCTCCGGTCGCGCTCATCACCGGTGGCGGCAGCGGCATCGGCGCCGCCGTCGCCCGGCAGCTGCTGGAGGCCGGGCACCGGGTCGCCGTCACCGGCCGCGGCGAGCGGCGGCTGCGCGACTTCGCCGCCGAACTCGGCGAGCCCGACGGCCTGTTGACCGTCGTGGGGAACACGGCCGAGTACGACGACGTGCGGGCGGCGGTCGACGGCACGCTCAAGGCGTTCGGGCGGCTCGACACCGTGATCGCCAACGCCGGTTCCGCCACCCACGATTCCGTCGCGGAGGGCGACCCGGCCGGCTGGACCGACATGGTGCTGACCAACGTGCTCGGCCCCGCGCTCCTCATCCGGGCGTCGATCGACGCGCTGAAGGAGACCCGGGGCCGGATCGTCCTGGTCGGCAGCGTCGCCGGCTTCGTGCCCACCCCGGGCAACCTCTACGGCGCCACCAAGTGGGCGGTGACCGGTCTCGCCGAGAACACCCGCCGCCAGGTCACCGAATGGGGCGTCGGGGTGACCCTGATCGCGCCGGGCCGGGTGGAGACCCCGTTCTGGGACGGCAACGGACTGCCGCCCGGCCATCTGCTCACCGCCGACCAGATCGCCGACTCGGTCGTGTGGGCCATCCGGCAGCCCGCCGGTGTCGACGTCAACACCGTCGTCGTACGGCCGCTCGGACAGCCCAACTGACCTCCGGACCGGCTCAGTTGTTCCGCAGGAACTGCTGGGCCAGCTGATCCCCGAGAGTCACCGCCGCGCTGTGGCTCTCTATGGGGGACACCTTGGAGTTCTTGAACAGGATGTAGGTCACGCCGGAGTCGACCCCGCCGGTTTCCGGATCGGGGTCGATGCCGAGCGCGTTGGCGGTGGCGTACGAGGCCTCGCCGATGATCTTCGTCGGGCCGGTGTCGCCGACCACGGCGTACTCGACCTTGTTGTTGTAGATGACGGCGACCACGCCGCCGCCCTTGATGCCGGCACTGGAGTAGTTCCAGATGCCGCTGGAGCTGGGCACGACGACATAGGGCAGTGAATCCGCCTTCAGCGGCTTGCCGTTGGACTGGTGGAAGGCGGTGTCGTCCTGGTACCAAGGGTCGGTGTCCTCGTTGCACTTCGAGGTGCGCTGGCCGTCGCAGTCGACGTCCATGTCGGCCTTCCAGAACACGGCACCGTTCTTGCCGCACACGGGAATCGTGGCCGACGTCTCGTCATCGGTCTTGTACTTGCCGTTGGAGATCTGCGAACAGGACGTCACCTTGGCGAGCAGGTCGCCTGCGCTGACCGTGCCCTCCTGCGCGGAGGTTGGGGAAGTGGTGCCGGAGGCGTTGGCGGGGAGCACTCCGGCGGCGAGCAGTGCGGCCCCGGAGGCCGCGGCGAGGGTCAGTGTTCGGATGCGCACTGTGGGGGACCCTTCTGTTAGGAAAGTTTCCTTACCGGGTGGGTTACAAGGTGGCCCCTTTGCGTGGCCCCGTCAAGTCCGGTGGACCGAACGTGCGCACCGTGCGTCGTTTGCGGCCCTCAGTGCCCCAGAGAAGACTGGTCGTAGCGAACATTTCGGATTCCACCCCGGATGTTCACATCCGGCTCCCGGGAGGCGAGGCGGCATGTTCGTACGCACCGTGTACTCGACCGGCGATCCCACGAAGATCGACACGGCCGTCCGGGCCCTGAACACGCAGGGGCGCGACCTGCTCGAAGAGCGCCCCGGATACCGCGGGGCGGGCGTCTTCGTGGATCACCGGCTGGGCAAGCTCTTCGCGGTGAGCTGGTGGGACACCGAGGAGGCCCGGCACAACAGCGACGAGGTGATGCGTGAGCGGCGCTCGTCGCTGCTCGATCCGTTCGCCGGGACCGTGGCGGTCGACAACTACGAGGTGGCGGTCTTCCACGCGATCCAGCATCCGCGGGTGGGCGGCGGACTGCGGCTGACCAGGCTGGAGTTCGATCCCCTGGACGCGGACCTGGTCGCCGACACGTTCCGGGCCACGGAGGTGCCCCGGCTCGAATCCCTCCCGGGGCTGGCCCGGACGTCCCTGTTCGTGGACCGGGAACGCGGGCGCGGCTTGGTCGACACGCTGTTCGTGGACCGCGAGTCGATGGCGGCCACCCGCGCCGCCCAGGCCCCGATCCGCCGCGCGGGCGCGGCCAAGGCTCATGTGACCGTGACCGCGCTGGAGGAGTTCGAGGTCGTACACGCGGACGTGCG
>NZ_JADDRL010000231.1 GCF_021538895.1 Streptomyces olivochromogenes
AAAGACCGCCGCCGTGGTCGCGGCGACCGCTGCCGCCGCGGCGACCGCACTGCTCAGCGCTCCCTCTGCCGTCGCCGCCCCGCAGCCCGTCGTGGGTGGCACGACGACCACGACGTCCGCGTACCCGTTCATGATGCAGATCACCGACTCCTCCGGTAACCAGTTCTGCGGGGGCACCCTGGTCGCGGCGAAGAAGGTCGTGACGGCCGCGCACTGCATGGCCGGCGAGTCCACCAGCGGCGTCCGGGTCGTGGGCGGCCGGACGTACCTCAACGGGACCAACGGTACGGTCAGCCGGGTGAGCAAAATCTGGATCAACCCGGACTACACGGACGCCAGCAACGGCGACGACGTGGCCGTGCTGACCCTGTCGACGTCGATGCCGTACACCCCGGCGACGTACGTCTCCTCCTCCCAGACGGGCGTGTACGCGGCCGGCACCACGGCCCGCATCCTCGGCTGGGGCACCACCTCGGAGAGCGGCAACTCCTCCAACCAGCTGCGGACGGCGACCGTGCCGACCGTCTCGGACTCCAGCTGCCGCGGCTCCTACGGTTCGGACTTCGTCCAGACCGACATGGTTTGCGCCGGATACACATCCGGTGGCGTAGACACCTGCCAGGGCGACAGCGGCGGTCCCCTGCTCATCGGGGGCGTCCTGGCAGGGATCACTTCCTGGGGAGAGGGGTGCGCGGAGGCCGGTTACCCGGGTGTCTACACCCGGCTGACCACCTTCTCGAACCTGGTGACCACGCAGGTCAACTCGTAACCAGCGAAACTCCTGAGCACCCCTCAGGTAAGACCAGGGGGGCGTTGCGAGCCACCACGAGCGGCCCGCAGCGCCCCCCTATCCATGCCCGCCGTCCGTACCTCTCCTTCGGTGCCCCGCCGTCACCGCGGTACGACCGTGCCGAACCGGACGGCGTCGGACGCGCCGGGGTGCAGCGCGGCCAGCATCCGCTGCCCCTCCGCCACGACCTCGTCCCGCTGGGACCGGGTGAGCTCGTGGAAGGGCTCGACGACCAGCCCGTCGTCCTCCGGCTTCCACACACCGGCCACGAAGCCGTCGACGAGGAGGGGCCGGTAGGCCTGGTTGACCGCCCAGGTGCGGCCCCAGTACTCGGGCGGTACGACCCGGGTGCGGTCGGCGTGCGAGAGCAGGAGGTTGTCGAGCTCGGGCAGGAAGCGGGGCGGGGCCGGGGTGTCCGGGTCGGGGCGCGGGGCGTCGGGCAGGTCGAAGAGTTCGACGCCGGCCGGGTCCCGGAAGGTGACCAGGCGCGGGCGCAGGCGTTCGAAGGCCGCGCGCAGCCGGGTCAGTCCGGCCCAGGTCTGCATGTCCTTCACGGACGCCGGCCCGAACGCGGCGAGATAGCGCAGCACCAGCGCGTCCGGGGTGGGCGCCGGCCCGGCGGGGCGACCCAGCCAGTGCTCGGCGGTGGTGAGCGCGACCTGGCCGCTTCGGCCCCACAGCCCGCGCGGGGTGACCTGCACGAGGGGCAGCTTGCAGCGGGCGGCGACCGACAGGGCCTGCGGGTCGGCGTCCGGCCACTCGACGCTCAGGGCCTCGCGCAGCTGCGCCATGGTGCGCGGCTCTGCCTCGACCAGCTCACGGGCGAGCGCGGCGAGCCGGTCCAGGTCGACGCCGGTCAGCCTCTTGCGGAAGCCGTGCAGTTCGCGGTCCCGGGCGGGCTGGACGAGCGGCCGCAGGGTGAGGCAGTCGTCGGCGGTGTGGGTGTGGATGGTCGAGCGCAGGGTGACGATGCGGACGACCGCGCGGTCGGCCATGAGGGCGGACAGCGCCTCGGGCGTGAAGCCGTCGAGGCGGGCGGCGAGCGCGTGGTACGGGGGCTTGACGTTCTGCGCCTGGAGGCCGACGAGGTGCTCCACCGCGGCCTTCGCGGACAGCGGCGAGCGGGTCAGCAGCAGTTGCCGGGCGAGGGTCGCGCGGTTGAGGGCGCGGATGCCGAGCAGAGGGGCCGTCGCGGTCGTCGTCTTCGTCATGACCCGCACACTAGAGCCGCTCGCGGACACCTTCTGTCCGCAACTCTCACCGAATCCCGGACCCTCGGCCGACGTCCGGGCCGAACCCCCCGTATATCCTGCTGCGTGATCAGGCCGAACCCGGCTCGCGCGGAGGTGCCGACATCGCCGAGAAGAACCACCGCAAGTCCGTCTGGCGCCGCGCCCTGAACCAGCCGCAGCCCTCCGCCACGCCCTCCGCGTCCCCGGCCGAGCCGCCGGGCGGGGAACCGGCCGAGGCGGGCAGCATCGTCCAGGCGGCCCTGTACCAGGACGGGGTGCGGGTCTCCTCCCCCGCCGGTCTCACCGAGACCTACCGCGCGCTGCGCGAGCAGCCCTCCGGCATGGCGTGGATCGGCCTCGCCCGCCCCACCGACGAGGAACTCTTCTCCCTGGCCGCCGAGTTCGACCTGCATCCGCTCGCGGTCGAGGACGCCCTGGAGGCGCACCAGCGGCCGAAGCTGGAACGGTACGGCGACACGCTCTTCGTCGTGCTGCGCGCCGCTCGCTACCTGGACGCGCCCGAGGAGGTCGACTTCGGCGAACTGCACGTGTTCGTGGGGCCGGACTTCGTCATCACCGTCCGGCACGGTGCGGCCCCCGACCTCTCCGCGGTCCGCGGCCGCATGGAGGACTCCCCCGACCTGCTCAAACTCGGCCCGGAGGCGGTCCTTTACGCGATCCTGGACGCGGTCGTCGACGGCTACGCGCCGGTCGTCGGGGGCGTCCAGAACGACGTCGACGAGATCGAGACCGAGGTCTTCCGCGGCGACCCCGAGGTCTCCCGCCGCATCTACGAACTCTCCCGCGAGACCGTCGAGTTCCAGCGCGCCACCCGCCCGCTGGTCGGCATGCTGCACGCCCTGATGGCCGGTTTCGCCAAGTACGAGACCGACGAGGAGCTGCAGCGCTACCTCCGCGACGTCGCCGACCACGTCACCCACATCAGCGAGCGGGTGGACGGCTTCCGGCAGGCCCTCACCGAGATCCTCACGGTGAACGCGACGCTGGTGACACAGCAGCAGAACGCGGAGATGCGGGCGCTGGCGGAGGCCGGCTTCGAGCAGAACGAGGAGGTCAAGAAGATCTCGTCGTGGGCCGCGATCCTCTTCGCCCCGACCCTGGTCGGCACGATCTACGGCATGAACTTCTCCCACATCCCCGAGTTGCACTGGGCCCTCGGCTATCCCTTCGCGATCGGCCTGATGGGGATCGTCTGCCTCACCCTGTACCTGATCTTCAAGCGCCGGGACTGGCTGTAGGGCCGGTCCCGGCGGCCGGCGGCGAGGTCCGGACCTCCGGGCGGGGAGACCATCGATGAGCACAGCACAGGCGTCCTGCGGCACCCCCGTCCTGAGCGCCCTGGAGGCGTTCTACGCGCGGGACATCGACGATCTCGCGGCCTGGGGGCGGGCCACGTTCGACGAGGCCCGGGCGAAGGGCCTCGACGACATCGCCACCATCGAGGCGCTGCGCGTCGACGCGTTCATGTCCGTCTATCTGGAGCAGATCCACAGCGTGCCCGCCGAGCGCTGGGCGGCCTCGCTCCCCATGCCCGAGGGGCATCTGCGCTCCGCGCTCCTGGGCCGCGAACTCGTCGACGTACCGAGGACGGGCCGGCTCAACGTCCTCATGGACGGCCGGCTCTACGGGGCGGAGCGGCTGCCCAGCCGGCTCTCCGCCGACTACCGGGAGCTGAAGGCCCCGCTCTGCTACGCCCACGACGTGCTCTTCGAGGACCCCTTCGACGACGAGCACCACGCCCTCGTCCAGATGCGGGTCATCCAGGAGTCCTCACCGGACACGGTCATGCGGCCGGTGCTGGAGCCCGGCCTGTTCGTCCGCACCCTGCGCACCCTCGCCGATCTCGCCCCACTCATCCGGGCCGGAACCGTCATGTTCATCCCCCGCCAGCTGACCGCCGACCCCCGGAGCATCGCCATGGCCGGCTCCAGCATCGCCGGGCTGGGCGGCGCGGTCTCGCGGCAGGAGCTCGCCGAACGCACGGTGCGCGCCTGGCTGTTGACCGGCGGGCGGGCCGTTCCACTCTTCGCCGACGCCGACGAGGAGGCCGCGTTCCGCGAGGCCGCCGCGCTGCTCGCTCCCCTGCTCCCCGAGCGGGAGGGGGGCTTCATGTCCGCCTGGCCGCCCTCGCCCTGCCGAACAGCGGGCGGCTCGACACCCGGCACATGCTGGAGATCCGGGAGGAGTCGCTGTTCCGCGAGTTCCGGGCCCGGCAGCGCAAGGCCCTCGCCCTCGTGGGCGACGGCGAGGACGCCGAGGCGCTGCGGCTGTACCGGGAGGAGATGCGGGCCGCCGCCGACGAGACCAACCGCCGCAGCGGCCGCGGGCTGATGGCCCGGTTCACGGCGCCGAAGGCCGTGGGCTGGCTGACCGGGGCCATGGTCATCCAGCCGGCAAGCTGGCAGGCGGCACTCGCCGCCTTCGGCGCGATCACCGCACAGTCCGCCATGGAGACCTGGCAGGACCGCGAGAAGTCAACCCGCGCGCTCCACCACCACTACGCGACCCTCGGCACACCACCACCCGACAGCACGTAGGGCCTGGCCGGCCCCAGGGACGGTGGAGGTTCCCGTCGGCGTATGCGGTGTGGGGCGCCGACAGGCCGGGGGCGGGGGCTCTGGTCCGTGCACCGCACGACGGCATCCAGGCCCCGGGGAGAGAACCGGCGGCGTGGCCGGTGCGGGGCTGCGGCGGGTCGGGGGCGAGCGTGTACCGGCGCGCGACGGCACGTAGGGCCTGGCCGGCCCCAGGGACGGTGGAGGTTCCCGTCGGCGTATGCGGTGTGGGGCGCCGACAGGCCGGGGGCCGGGGACGAAGGTCCGTGCACCGCACGACGGCATCCAGGCCCCGGGGAGAGAATCGGCGGCGTGGCCGGTGCCGGGCTGCGGCAGGTCAAGGGCAGGCGACCGTGTACCAGCCGCCCGACGGCACGTAGAGCCTCGCCGGCCCCAGGGACGGTGGAAGTTCCCGTCGGCGTATCCGGTGTGGGGCGCCGGCAGGCCAGGGGGCGGTGGCGATGGTCCATGGACCGCCCGACAGCGTCCAGGCCCCGGGGAGAGAACCGGCGACGTGGCCGGTGCGGGGCTGCGGCAGGTCAAGGGCGGGCGACCGTGTACCAGCGCCCGACGGCACGTAGAGCCTCGCCGGCCCCTGGGACGGTGGAAGTTCCCGCGTCGGCGGGCCGGGGAGCGGGGACGAAGGTCCCTGCGCCGCCCGACAGCGCGTAGGACCGGTC
>NZ_JADDRL010000232.1:2500-5184 GCF_021538895.1 Streptomyces olivochromogenes
CGTTTGAGAGACACCCAAGTAGCACGGGGCCCGAGAAATCCCGTGTGAATCTGGCGGGACCACCCGCTAAGCCTAAATATTCCCTGGTGACCGATAGCGGATAGTACCGTGAGGGAATGGTGAAAAGTACCCCGGGAGGGGAGTGAAATAGTACCTGAAACCGTGTGCCTACAAGCCGTGGGAGCACTTCGTGTGTGACTGCGTGCCTTTTGAAGAATGAGCCTGCGAGTTTGCGGTGTGTTGCGAGGTTAACCCGTGTGGGGAAGCCGTAGCGAAAGCGAGTCCGAATAGGGCGGTATAGTAGCGCGCTCAAGACCCGAAGCGGAGTGATCTAGCCATGGGCAGGTTGAAGCGGAGGTAAGACTTCGTGGAGGACCGAACCCACCAGGGTTGAAAACCTGGGGGATGACCTGTGGTTAGGGGTGAAAGGCCAATCAAACTCCGTGATAGCTGGTTCTCCCCGAAATGCATTTAGGTGCAGCGTCGTGTGTTTCTTGCCGGAGGTAGAGCACTGGATAGGCGATGGGCCCTACCGGGTTACTGACCTTAGCCAAACTCCGAATGCCGGTAAGTGAGAGCGCGGCAGTGAGACTGTGGGGGATAAGCTCCATGGTCGAGAGGGAAACAGCCCAGAGCATCGACTAAGGCCCCTAAGCGTACGCTAAGTGGGAAAGGATGTGGAGTCGCACAGACAACCAGGAGGTTGGCTTAGAAGCAGCCACCCTTGAAAGAGTGCGTAATAGCTCACTGGTCTAGTGATTCCGCGCCGACAATGTAGCGGGGCTCAAGCGTACCGCCGAAGTCGTGTCATTGCAACATATAGCCCCAACGGGTGCTGTGATGGGTAGGGGAGCGTCGTCTGCCGGGTGAAGCGGCACCGGAAGGTAGTCGTGGACGGTTGACGAGTGAGAATGCAGGCATGAGTAGCGATACAAACGTGAGAAACGTTTGCGCCGATTGACTAAGGGTTCCTGGGTCAAGCTGATCTGCCCAGGGTAAGTCGGGACCTAAGGCGAGGCCGACAGGCGTAGTCGATGGATAACCGGTTGATATTCCGGTACCCGCTGTGAAGCGTCAAACATTGAATCAGGCGATGCTAAGTCCGTGAAGCCGCCCCGGAGCCTTCGGGCAAAGGGGAGTGGTGGAGCCGACGGACCAGACTTGTAGTAGGTGAGTGATGGGGTGACGCAGGAAGGTAGTCCATCCCGGGCGGTGGTTGTCCCGGGGTAAGGGTGTAGGCCGCAAGGTAGGCAAATCCGCCTTGCATACGGCTGAGACCTGATGCCGAGCCGATTGTGGTGAAGTGGATGATCCTATGCTGTCGAGAAAAGCCTCTAGCGAGTTTCATGGCGGCCCGTACCCTAAACCGACTCAGGTGGTCAGGTAGAGAATACCGAGGCGTTCGGGTGAACTATGGTTAAGGAACTCGGCAAAATGCCCCCGTAACTTCGGGAGAAGGGGGGCCACACCTGGTGAGAACACTTGCTGTTCGAGCTGGGGGTGGCCGCAGAGACCAGCGAGAAGCGACTGTTTACTAAAAACACAGGTCCGTGCGAAGCCGTAAGGCGATGTATACGGACTGACGCCTGCCCGGTGCTGGAACGTTAAGGGGACCGGTTAGCTCCATTTCGGTGGGGCGAAGCTGAGAACTTAAGCGCCAGTAAACGGCGGTGGTAACTATAACCATCCTAAGGTAGCGAAATTCCTTGTCGGGTAAGTTCCGACCTGCACGAATGGCGTAACGACTTCTCGACTGTCTCAACCATAGGCCCGGTGAAATTGCACTACGAGTAAAGATGCTCGTTTCGCGCAGCAGGACGGAAAGACCCCGGGACCTTTACTACAGTTTGATATTGGTGTTCGGTTCGGCTTGTGTAGGATAGCTGGGAGACTTTGAAACGCGGACGCCAGTTCGCGGTGAGTCGTCGTTGAAATACCAGTCTGGTCGTGCTGGATGTCTAACCTGGGTCCGTGATCCGGATCAGGGACAGTGTCTGATGGGTAGTTTAACTGGGGCGGTTGCCTCCTAAAGAGTAACGGAGGCGCCCAAAGGTTCCCTCAGCCTGGTTGGCAATCAGGTGTTGAGTGTAAGTGCACAAGGGAGCTTGACTGTGAGACCGACGGGTCGAGCAGGGACGAAAGTCGGGACTAGTGATCCGGCGGTGGCTTGTGGAAGCGCCGTCGCTCAACGGATAAAAGGTACCCCGGGGATAACAGGCTGATCTTCCCCAAGAGTCCATATCGACGGGATGGTTTGGCACCTCGATGTCGGCTCGTCGCATCCTGGGGCTGGAGTCGGTCCCAAGGGTTGGGCTGTTCGCCCATTAAAGCGGTACGCGAGCTGGGTTTAGAACGTCGTGAGACAGTTCGGTCCCTATCCGCTGTGCGCGTAGGAATATTGAGAAGGGCTGTCCCTAGTACGAGAGGACCGGGACGGACGAACCTCTGGTGTGCCAGTTGTTCTGCCAAGGGCATGGCTGGTTGGCTACGTTCGGGAGGGATAACCGCTGAAAGCATCTAAGCGGGAAGCCTGCTTCGAGATGAGTATTCCCACCTCCTTGAGAGGGTAAGGCTCCCAGTAGACGACTGGGTTGATAGGCCAGATATGGAAGCCCGGTAACGGGTGGAGTTGACTGGTACTAATAGGCCGAGGGCTTGTCCTCAGTTGCTCGCGTCCACTGTGT
>NZ_JADDRL010000233.1 GCF_021538895.1 Streptomyces olivochromogenes
CGACCGCCGACAACAGCCATACGGCGCCGTCCGGTTACCGCGTCGCACAGGATCCGGCCGGTTTCTCGCTCGCCGTGCCCGAGGGCTTCACCCGCAAGGCGCAGGGCGAGCGGATCTTCTACATGTCGCCGGGGAACGTGTTCCGCCTCGGCATCAAGGTGTCCGACCCCGAACCGGGCGGCCCCTCGGGCGTGATGCGCCGGGCGGCCGCCAAGGGGCCCGGCTCGAACCCCGGTTACCACGATGGACGGGTCACCGAGACCAAGCACGCAGGACACTTGGCCGCGCTCTGGGAGTTCACCTGGAACGGCTTCAGCGCGGCGGAGGGCCCCCGGCACACGTTCGACCTGTGCTGGGAGGAGGCCGGGCAGCTGTACGACGTGTGGGTCTCGGCGCCGGTGGGCAAGGTGCGCGAGGCGCGGGAGTACTTCGACGTCGCCGTGGACACCTTCTCGGTCACGGCTGTGTGACCGGTTCGTCTTCCCTGTGGCTGCGGACGCTCATGGCGCGATAGTGATGGAGCCATGAGCAGTGACGGGGGAGTCGGCCACGGCGCCGACGACACGACGAGTTTTGTACTGCGACCGCCCGACGCGAAGCCGGCCGCGCATCCGGGCTCTCACCAGGGCCCTCACCCGGGCTCTCGTCCGGGCTCTCCTCCGGGCCCGATTCCGGACGCGCGGCAGGACCCGCATCCGTACGCGGTGCCCACCCAGGCGGCTCCGACCCCCGCCCAGGACCCCGGCGCCGGACGGCTGATCGCCGGACGCTACCGGCTGCTCGCCAAGCTCGGCCACGGCGGCATGGGCACGGTGTGGCGGGCCAAGGACGAGACGATGGACCGCGAGGTCGCCGTCAAGGAACCGCGGGTCCCGGACCACCTGCCCGAGCGGGAACGCGCCAACGCCTTCGAGCGGATGCGCCGCGAGGCCCGCGCGGCGGCCCGGCTCGACCACCCGGCGGTGGTGAACGTCCACGACGTGGCGGTGGTCGACGGCCGGCCGTGGATCGTGATGGAGCTGGTCGACGGCCGCTCGCTCGGCGACGCCCTCCAGGAGGGCACCCTCGACGCACGAGCGGCGGCCGGGATCGGCCTGAAGGTCCTGGGCGCCCTGGAGGCCGCGCACGGCGCGGGTGTCCTGCACCGCGACGTCAAGCCGGACAACGTGCTGCTCGGGCGGCACGACCGGGTCGTCCTCACCGACTTCGGCATCGCGCAGATCGAGGGCGAGACGAACCTGACGGACACCGGCGGCTTCGTCGGCTCCCCCGAATACATCGCGCCGGAGCGGGTGCTGGGCCAACGACCGGGCCCGGCGAGCGACCTGTGGTCCCTGGGCGTGGTCCTGTACGCGGCCACCGAGGGCGTGTCCCCGTTCCGGCGCAGCAACACCCCCGCGACCCTCCAGTCGGTGCTCAACGCCGCTCCCGCCCCGCCGGCCTCGGCCCGTGGCCCGCTCGCCGAGGTCATCACCGGCCTCCTGCACAAGGACCCGGCCCACCGCCCGGACGCGGCCCGGGTCCGCGCCCTCCTGGAGGCGGCCGCGAGCCCTCCGGCCCCGGAGCCCACGCGGCTCGTCCCGCGCCCGGAGGGCGGCCGGGGCCGCCGTGGCCTCCGCCTCGGGCGCCTGGCCTGGCTCGGCGTGGGCGCGACGGTCGTCGCGGCGGCGGTGGCGGCGTACCTGGTGCTCGCCGACCCGTTCGCGGGACCGCTGCCCGACGGCTGGACGCACCGCACGAACCCGAAGCTGGGCGTGACCCTGACGGTGCCCAAGGCCTACACGGAGGGCAGGCCGGCCAAGGACGACACCGACAGGAACTGGGTCGCCTACACCGACCCGAGCGGCGTCGTCCAGATCCGCCTCAACCTGTCGCGGAAGTCCGACGACTCCCTCCACGAGATCAAGAACTCCGCGGCGGCCCAGATGTACGCCGACAACGAGAAGTTCAAGAGCGACGGCGAGTACGCCCTCGCCATGCCCGCGGGCCCCCGGGCCACGCCGGACGACAACGCCACGTACCACGGCAGACCGGCGGCCCGGAACACCGTCGTCTACCGCACCAGCGACACGCAGAACCCGCTCCCGCGCGAAGTCCAGATCTTCTACGTCAGGTCATCGTCGGGCGACATGTACAAGCTCACCGTCGGCTACCCGGGCAAGGGCGACTTCACGGCCCGGGGCCGTGAGGTGGCGCGGACGGCGATCGCGAACCTGGACGTCACCAAGCCCTGAGCCTCACCAAGCCCTGAGCCTCACCGAGCCCTGAGCCTCACGGTGCCGCGCCGGTGCGGTACTTGCCCGGAGTGACCCCGAACTCCCGGCTGAACGCGTGCGAGAGCGCGTACGGGGTGGCGTAGCCGGTCTCGCGGGCCACCGTGGCCAGGGGCGCGTCCGAGGTGCGCAGCCGGGTGGCCGCGAGCGTCAGGCGCCACCACGTCAGATAGGCCATCGGGGGGCGGCCCACCAGGGTCGTGAAGCGGCGGGCGAGGGTGGCGCGGGAGACGCCCGCCTCCGTGGCCAGACGGGCGTTGGTCCAGGGCGCCGCGGGGGCGGCGTGCAGGGCGCGCAGGGCCGCCGTCGTCACCGGGTCGGCCAGCACCGCCGGCCAGGCACCCGCCTCCGCCTCGGTCATCCAGGCCCGGACCAGGTAGATCAGGAGCAGGTCCAGCAGGCTCGGCAGGGCGAGGGCGGCGCCCGGGCGGCTGCCGGTCAGTTCCCGGGCCAACAGGTCCACCGCGGAGCGGAGTTCGGGGTGCGCGCCGAACCGGTGGGGCAGATGCACCACCTCCGGCAGCTCCGCCATCAGGGGATGCGTACGGCTGCGGTCCAGGCGGTACTTGCCGCACAGCAGCTCCACCGCGGGGCCGGACCCCGCGGCCCGTACGTCCGCCTCCCGCACCTCCTCGAACGGCACGGCACGCCCCAGCTCCGCCGCGCCGACCGGCCCGTCGGCCAGCACATGCCCGGCCCCGTGCGGCAGCAGCACCACATCGCCCGCGCCCAGCGCCACCGGCTCGCCGCCGCCGTCCGGGAGCAGCCGGCAGCCGCCGCCCAGTACGACGTGGAAGCCCGCGCCCTCGTAGGGGGCCAGGCGCACGCACCACTTCCCGGACACGCGCAGCCGGTTGGAGGAGGGCCGTCCCGCGCGGACGGCGGAAATCGCGTCGCTCACCACATCCATGAGACGCAAGCGTATCCACATGAGCCATTCGGGCATTGGGAAGCTCACCCCGGCGCTCCTAGGGTCCTGTTCATGGCTGATGACGCAGTGCAGAGCTTTCTGATCGGGGACGTCGAGGTCCTCCGGATCGTCGAGTACCAAGGCCCGTTCGCGCCCACCCGGGACCTCGTCCCCGGCGTCGGGCCCCATCTGTGGGCCGAGCACGAGGAGCGGCTCGCCCCCGACCACTGGGACCGCGTGAGCGATCTGACCGTGTCCGCCCTGCAGACCTGGGTGCTGCGCAGCGGCGGGCGCACCGTGCTCGTCGACACGGGCGTGGGGCGGGGACGGGAACGGCCCGGGAACCCGTTGTTCCACCGGCGGGAGGGGAACCTGCCGGGGCGGCTGGAGCGGGCGGGGGTGCGGCCGGACGACGTCGACGTCGTCGTCAACACCCACCTGCACGCCGACCACGTCGGCTGGAACACCCACGACCAGGACGGCGAGTGGGTGCCCACCTTCCGCAACGCCCGGTACCTCCTCCCGGCCGCCGACGACGCCCACTTCGGACCGGAGAACGGCTACGGAGGCGGTCGAGAGGTGGACGACCGGCTCGTGTACGAGGACAGCGTCGCGCCCGTGCACCGGGCCGGGCTCACCGTGCGGTGGGAGGGGGAGCACCGGATCGACGAGCACCTCACCCTGGAACCCGCGCCCGGACACACGCCGGGGTCGTCGGTGCTCCGGCTGAACTCCCGCGGTGAACAGGCCGTCTTCGTCGGCGACCTGCTGCACAGCCCGGTGCAGGTCCTGCGCCCGGAGCGCAGCAGCTGCTTCTGCCTCGACCCGGACCAGGCGGCGAGGAGCCGCCGCCGAGTGCTCGAACGGGCCGCCGAGGAGAACGAGTTGGTGGTCCCGGCGCACTTCGCCGACGTCGGCGCGGTCGAAGTACGGCGCCAGGGCGGCGGTTTCACCTTCCATCGGCGGGCCGCCTGACCCGCCCGCTTCGACAAGGACGTGGTACGCGCGGTACTCATGGGACATGAGCGATGACGGTGAACGTACGCCCGAGGGACGTCTGCTCGGCGGGCGCTACCGGCTGACCGAGCGCATCGGCTCCGGCGTGACGGGCACCGTGTGGCGGGCGCGCGACGAGGCGCAGGGGCGGGACGTCGCCGTCAAGGAACTGCGCCCGGCCGGTGACCCGGAGGGCGAGGACCACCAGCGCGCCGCCCACCGGCTCTTCCGCGAGGCCCGCGCCGCCGCCCGCGTCGACCATCCCGCCGCCGTCCGTGTCCACGAGGTCGTCGTCGAGGGCCGCGCGGACGGACTTCCCTGGATCGTCATGGAGTTGATCCACGGGGAGTCCCTCCACACGGTCCTCGAACGCGGCCCGCTCCCGCCCGCCGAGGCCGCGCGCATCGGGTACGCCGTCCTCGGCGCCCTGCGCGCCGCGCACGCCGTCGGCATCGTGCACCGTGACCTCAAGCCCGCCAACGTCCTGATCGAGTCCGGCACCGAGCGCGTCGTCCTCACGGACTTCGGCATCGGCCACGCCGAGGACGACTCCCCGGACGCCCGCGGCTTCGTCGCGCCCGAGCGGATGTCGGAGCGCGGTGCCGGACCGGCCTCCGATCTGTGGTCCCTGGGCGCGCTGCTGCGGGCCGCCGTGGACCCCGCGGGGGAGCGGTCCGCCCCCCTCGGGGCACTGCTCTCCCGCCTCCTCGCGGAGGAGCCTGAGGCGCGACCGGGGGCGGCGGAGGTCGCGGCCGCGCTGGAGGAACTGGCCGGGGGCCGGGCGGTGACGCGCGCACTCGATCACGGTGCCGTGCGGGGAGCCGGGCCCGGGTCGGACCCCGCATCCGTGTCCGGCGCGGAGCCGGGGCGCGCCCCCGAGCCCGCGTCCGCAGCCGGTCCCACTTCGGTGTCCGGC
>NZ_JADDRL010000234.1 GCF_021538895.1 Streptomyces olivochromogenes
CAACAACTGGAACTCCACGCACTGCCGGGCGGAGTTCGACGAGGCCATGGTCAAGGGCATCGCGGACCTCTTCGTCGCGAAGGGCCTGAAGGACGCCGGGTACCAATACGTCAACCTCGACGACTGCTGGGCCCTGCCGAACCGCGACGCGGACGGAAAACTGGTCCCCGACCCGGCCCGCTTCCCCCACGGCATCAAGGCCGTCGCGGACTATGTGCACGCCAAGGGGCTCAAGCTCGGCATCTACACCAGCGCGGGCACGAAGACGTGCAACAGCGCGGGCTTCCCGGGCGGCCTGGGCCACGAGTACAGCGACGCCCAGCAGTTCGCGGACTGGGGCGTGGACTACCTCAAGTACGACAACTGCAATAACCAGGGTGTGGACGCCAAGGCGCGCTACACCACGATGCGCGACGCCCTCCGGGCGACGGGCCGCCCGATCGTCTACAGCATCTGCGAGTGGGGCGCGAACAAGCCCTGGGAGTGGGCGGCGGACGTGGGCCACCTGTGGCGTACGACCGGGGACATCAGCGACAGCTGGGGTTCGATGCTGTCCATCCTGAAACAGAACCTCCCGCTCGCGCCGTACGCCGGCCCCGGCCACTGGAACGACCCCGACATGCTGGAGGTCGGCAACGGCGGCATGACCGACACCGAGTACCGCTCGCACTTCTCCCTCTGGTCGGTCATGGCGGCCCCGCTGCTCATCGGCACCGACCTGCGCAAGGCGTCCCCGGCGACCTTCGACATCCTGGGCAACAAGGAGGTCGTCGCGGTCGACCAGGACCCGCTGGGCAAGCAGGGCACCGTCGTCTCCTCCGAGGGCGGACGCTGGGTCGTGGCGAAGGAGATGGCGGACGGCAGCCGCACGGTGGCCCTGTTCAACGAGTCCGGCACCGCCCAGCGGATAGCGACGACCGCCCGGGCCGTCGGCCTGCCGGACGCCCCCGCCTACACGCTGCGGGACCTGTGGCAACACCGGAGCCACAACACCGCCGGCACCGTCTCCGCGACCGTCCCGGCCCACGGCACGGTCCTGGTCCGCGTCGCGGCCGACCCCCGCTGGGCCACGCACCCGCCGGCCGTCGAACTCGGCCTGGAGGGCAGCCCCTTCGTGGAGGCGGGCACACCGGCCGCGCTCACGACCACGGTCACCGACCTCGGCCGCACCCCCGCCCAGCGGGTGTCCGTGTCCCTGACCGGCCCCGAGGGCTGGACGCTCACCCCGACCTCGGCCACCGGGGCTGCCGCCTTGCCGACGGGCCGTACGCTGCGCACCGGCTGGAAGGTGACCGCTCCTCGGGGGACGCCGACGGGTTCGTACGACCTGACGCTCCGGGCCCGCTACCGCTCACCGTCCGGGGCCCGCGTCGACAGCACACTGCCGCTGACGGCCTCCGTGGCGGTACCGCCGCCTGCGGGGACGTCGTACCTCGGTGACCTGCCGTGGCTGTCCACCACCAACGGCTGGGGGCCCGTGGAACGCGACACCAGCAACGGGGAGAGCGCCGCGGGCGACGGCCACCCCCTCACCCTCGGCGGGGCGGTGTACGCCAAGGGACTCGGCGTGCACGCGGAGAGTGCCGTCGCGTACTACACCGGCAAGGCGTGCGAGACGGTCAGCGCGGACGTCGGGGTCGACGACGAGAAGGGCGCGAAGGGCACCGTCGCCTTCGAGGTCTGGGCCGACGGCACGAAGGTCGCCTCGACCGGCGTCCTCACCAACGCGGTGCCCGCCCAGCCGCTCACGGCCGACGTGACCGGCGCCCAGGTGGTCCGGCTGGTCGTCACCGACGGCGGCGACGGCATCGACTCGGACCACGCGGACTGGGCGGACGCCCGGATCAGCTGCTGAGCCGGTGCCCGTCGAGGGCGCGACCGCTCCCGGCCGAACGTTCCCGCCGGCCGGTGGCGTCGCGTCCGGGCGACCGGTGTCAGACTCCCGCGGTCGCGTCCGGCCTCCGGGCCAGCGCGGCCGCGGCGGCGCCCACCAGGCCCGCGTCCGTGCCCATCTGCGCCGGCGTCACCGTCAGCCGCCGGACGAAGGAGAGGGTCGCGTAGTCGGACAGGGCCTTGCGCAACGGCGTGAAGAGGACCTCGCCCGCCTTGCCCACGCCGCCGCCGATCACCGCTATGTCGATCTCGACGAGGGTCGCGGTGGCCGCGATCCCGGCGGCCAGCGCCTGCGCGGCCCGCTCGAAGGAGGCCATCGCGACGGGGTCTCCGGCTCGGGCGGCGGCGGCCACCGCGGCCGCCGACGTGTCGCCGTCGGGTCCGGGCCGCCAGCCCTCCGCCAGCGCGCGCCGGGCGATGTTGGGGCCGCTGGCGATCCGCTCGACACAGCCGCGCGAGCCGCACGGGCACGGGTCGCCGTCGAGGTCGACGCTGATGTGGCCGATGTGCCCCGCGTTGCCGGTGGGCCCGGGGTGCAGCCGGCCGCCCAGGACCAGGCCGCCGCCGACGCCGGTCGAGACGACCATGCACAGCGCGTTGTCGTGGCCGCGGGCCGCGCCCTGCCAGTGCTCGGCGGCGGTGATCGCGACACCGTCGCCGATCAGTTCCACCGGGAGCCCGCCCGAGGCCGCCCGTACCCGCTCGACCAGCGGAAAGTCCCGCCAGCCCGGCACGTTCACCGGACTCACCGTGCCCGCGGAGGCGTCCACCGGGCCCGCGCTGCCGATACCGACGGCGCCGGCGCGCTCCCACAGCGGCGACTCGGCCAGGTCACCGAGCACCTCCGCCACGGCCCGCATGACGGTCTCGCCGTGCTCCTGCGCGGGCGTCGGACGCTGGGCGCGCGCCTGGATCCGTCCGTGGCCGTCCACCAGCGCGCCGGCAATCTTGGTGCCGCCGATGTCGAGCGCCGCCACGAGGTCGGTGTGCATCAGAGTCAGATCTCCCCGTCAAACATGAGAACAACCGTCGAAGAACCAAGGCCGGTCCGGCGGTGGGGGCGCGGGCCGGTAAGTGCGGTGGACAGTGTCTCCCGCATCTGACAACGTTGTCCAGGCTCTATGCTCGACGCCACATCCTCATACAAACCCATGGACCTACGCATCCCCCGTGGACGACAGGACAGGATTCCGCATCGTGCCCGAGACCCCCCGCCGCGCAGCCGCCCTCACCGGAAGCCGCTACGGCAACCGCCCGACGATGAAGGACGTGGCGGCACGCGCCGGGGTGGGACTGAAGACGGTGTCGCGCGTGGTCAACGGCGAGCCCGGCGTCACGCCGGACACCGAACGCCGCGTCCAGGAGGCCATCGACGCGCTCGGCTTCCGACGCAACGACAGCGCGCGGGTGCTGCGCAAGGGCCGTACGGCGAGCATCGGCCTGGTCCTGGAGGACCTCGCCGACCCCTTCTACGGCCCGCTCAGCCGCGCGGTGGAGGAGGTGGCCCGCGCCCACGGCGCGCTGCTGATCAACGGGTCCAGCGCGGAGGACCCGGAGCGCGAGCAGGAGCTGGCGCTGGCGTTGTGCGCGCGGCGCGTGGACGGCCTGGTGGTCATCCCGGCCGGGGACGACCACCGCTATCTGGAGCCGGAGATCAAGGCGGGCGTCGCGACCGTGTTCGTGGACCGCCCGGCCGGGAGGATCGACGCCGATGTGGTGCTGTCCGACAACTACGGCGGCGCCCGGGACGGCGTCGCCCACCTGATCGCTCACGGGCACCGCAGGATCGGGTTCATCGGCGACATGCCGCGCATCCACACGGCGGCCGAGCGACTGCGCGGCTACCGGGCCGCCATGGACGCCGCCGGGATACCCGTGGAGGACGCCTGGATGTCCCTGGGGGCCACCGACCCGGAGCGGGTGCGCCGGGCGGCGCAGGAGATGCTCTCCGGCCCCTCCCCCGTCACCGCGATCTTCACGGGCAACAACCGGGTGACGGTCACCGTGATCCGGGTGCTCGCCGAGCACTCCCGCTCCGTCGCCCTCGTGGGCTTCGACGACATCGAGCTCGCCGACCTGCTCCAGCCGGGTGTCACGGTGGTCGCCCAGGACGCGGCCGCTCTCGGCCGTACCGCCGCCGAGCGCCTCTTCCGCCAACTGGAGGGAACCCTCGTCATGCCGGAGCGCATCGAGCTGCCCACCCGGCTGATCACCCGCGGCTCGGGCGAGCTGCCGCCGGCGGACTGAGCCGCCGATGACCGGCCGCACGCTGGAGGAGCTGGGCCTCGCCGAGGCGCCGCGCGACCATCCGCTGACCTATCCGGGCGCCTGGCCCGCGGACTCCGGACTCCTGCACGGGGACCGCATGCTGCCGCTGGAGCGCCTGGTGCACGAGGACCGGGTGCCGGTCCTGTCGGTCGGTTCCAACGCGTGCCCGGGTCAACTCCGCCGGAAGATGGCCGCGTTCGGGATCACCTCGCTGGTGCCGATGGTGAAGGCCGCGGTCACCGGGGTGGGCATCGGGGTCTCCGCGCACGTCAGCCGCCTGGGATACGTCTCCGCCTCGCCCGTCGAGGCGCCCGGCGAACCACGCGAGCTGTTCCTCGTCTGGCTGGACGCACGGCAGTTGGCCGCGGTCGACGCGAGCGAGGGCGTACCGCTGCCGCACGGCAACTACGACCGGGCCTGGCTGCCCGCGCCGGACGTACGGATCGAGCTGGCGGACGGCACGCTGCTCCCCGGCGCCTTCGCGTACGTCAACCGGCACGGGGTGCTGCACAACGGTACCGGTGCGCCGCGCGGGCATCCGGGGCAGCGGGCGCTGCTCACCCAGCTCCTCGTGCGGTCACCGCGGCTCAGGGAGCTGTTCGGGGTGACGCCCGAGGAGTTCTGCGCGCGGGCGCGTGCCGACGCCGGGCTGTGCGAGCGGGGCACGCGGCTGTTCGCGGAGCAGAAGTGGGTGACGGAGTCCGGGCTCGAACGGTATGTCGCCCCCCGGTAGACCGGGCCCGGGGACCGGCCGCTAGGGTCTTTCGTTTGGATCAGGCCGGATCAGGGAGCGGGGTCTGGTGCC
>NZ_JADDRL010000235.1 GCF_021538895.1 Streptomyces olivochromogenes
CGGCGGCCGGCCGTCGGGGGCGGCTCCGCTGCCGGCCCGGGACCGAGCAGGTCGGCGCCCGGCGGCAAATCGCCGTCCGACGGCGGCCGTTCGCCCGGTCGTGGCTTCCGGGGCGGCCGTGCCGGGGCCGTGCCCCTCTCCCTGCGGGCCGGCGCCGATGTCGGGCTGCTGGCGGTGGCCGGGGTGGCGTACTGGCAGCTGAACCGGCAGACCTCAGGAGCCGTCGGTACCGACCTCCCCCAAGTTCTCGACTCCGCTCGAGCAGGGGGGACCCCCATCGGCACGCTCGGAATCGATCCACTCCTGGTGGCGGCGCCCGCCCTGGCGCTGCTGGCCGGAACGGTGCTGACGCTGCGGCTGCTGCCCCCGGTGGCGCGGCTCGCGGAGCGCCGGGCGGCGTCCGGGCGGGGGCTGCCGGTGGCGCTGGCGGGCTGGCAGTTCAGCCGTCGTCCGATGCGCGGGGCGGGCCCGGTGCTGCTGCTCGTCCTCGCCGTCGCGCTCGGCATGCTGGCGATCGGGCAGGGCGCCTCCTGGGACCGCTCGCAGGAGGACCAGGCGGACTTCCGGGCCGGCGTGTCGGTGCGCGTCCTGGCCGCCGGGGACGGCGGACTCGGCCGCACCGAGGCCTACGCCGCCCTCCCCCACGTACGGCAGGCCGCCCCCGCCGTACGCACCGAACAGCCACTGTCCGGCGACCGGACCGCGACCGTGCTGGCGCTGGACACCACGCACGCGGCCCCCGGGGTGCTGATGCGGCCGGACCTGGCGTCCGGGCCGGTGGAGCCGATGCTGGCCGGGCTGGCCCGCAAGGGGACGGCCGAGGGAGCCGCGGTGCCCGCGGGCACCGCCCGGCTGCGGCTGGCGGCGTCCCTGCGCAGCTCGACCGGGCCGGGCACCGCCGTCGACGTGACGGCGACCCTGGAGGACCGCTACGGGGTGCCGTACGAGCTGTCGTTCGGCCGGCTGCCCACCGACGGCCGTACCCACACCCTGTCCCTCCCCCTCGCCCCCTCCGCGGGCCCGGTGACGCTCACCGCGCTGCGCCTGGACATGCCCCAGCCCGGCGAACGCGCCGAGCACCATCGCCTCACCGTCCACGGGCTCACCTCCACGGACGCCGGCGGAAAGGAGCAGCGGCTGTCCCTCCCCGCCTCCTGGACCGCGGCCGCGCGGGCCGACGGCGCCGTCTCCCCCGCCACCGGCCCGAGCCGGCCGCGGGTGACCTCGACCCGGCCGCTGACGGTCGAGTACGGCACCGGCTACATCCCCCACATGGACATGTGGACCGTCGCCTCCGTGACGATCCGGCTCCGGGTGACGCAGCCCGCTCCGCCCGAGCTCACCGCCTTGGCCACCGACCGATACCTGGACTCGGCGAGCGCCCGTCCCGGGCAGCGCGTGGCCCTGACGTTCGGCGGCCGGAGCCTGCCGGTGCGGATCGTCGGCTCCGTGCGGGCCCTGCCCGCCACCGCCGACCCGGTGAACACCGGCGAGCGCGACGGCGGGGCCCTGCTGCTCGATCTGCGGTCGGTGAACCGGGTGTTGGCGGCACGCTTCGGCGAGGGCGTCACCCCGACCGAGTGGTGGCTGCGGACCACGCCGGGCGAGGCGACCGCGGTGGCCACCACCCTGCGGGCGCTGCCGGACGTCGACCCCGGGCAGGTCGTGGTGCGCGACGAGATCGCGGCCGAACTGCGCGACGATCCCTTCGGCGCCGGTCCCGAGGCCGCGTTCGCCGCGGCGGCCGTGGTGGCGGCGGCGCTCGCCGCGGTCGGCTTCGCGGTGAGCGCCGCCGGGTCGCTGCGCGAGCGGCGCGCCGAGTTCGCGGTGCTGCGCGCCCTGGGCGCCCCGCGCCGCAAACTGGCCCGGATGGTCGCCGCCGAACAGGGCGTGCTGCTGGGCCTGGCCCTGGTGGTCGGCGTCGCCCTGGGCACCGTGCTGACCCGGGCCGTGCTCCCGCTGATCGTGCTGACCGCGCAGGCGACCCGGCCCGAACCGAAGCTGCTCGTCGAACTCCCCGCCGGGCGCGTGGCGTTGCTGCTGGCGGCGGTCGCGGCCATGCCGTTGCTCGTCGCCGCGGCGCTGGCGATGCGGCGGGCGGATCCGTCGAGCGCGTTGCGGGATCAGGGGGGTGAGTGAGATGACGCCGACGGCCGCCCCCTGGGTGCGCACCCGGCTGCGGGCCGCGCCGCTCGCCGCGGTCGCCCTCGCGGTGCTGGTGGCGCTGACCGCGTGTCTGGCCGGCGCCTTCCCGCGCGCCGTCGACCGGTACGAGGACGCCGGGCTGCTGCGCGCCCTGCGGCAGGCCGGGCCCGCCCGCACCACCGTGCAGGTGAGCGCCCCACAGGCGGACCTCGGACTCTCGGCGGACGAGCGGGCGGCGGCGCTGCGCCCGGCGGCCCTGCGGGGGCGCTACGCGAAGGTCCTCGGGTCCGTCCCGGGGCCGCTGGCCCTCGACCGCGGCCAGTCGTCGTACGGCGTGGCCGCCTCCGCCAGCCCGGCCGTGCCCGACCCGTGGATACCCCGGCCCAGCGGACTGCCGGCCCACGTCTGGCTCGTCGCCCCGGGCGGGGTCGCCGACCACGCGCGGGTGCGCGCGGGCCGGCTGCCGCGCGTCTCGGGCCCGGTGGACGAGTCGACCACCGAGGTGCAGGCCGCCGTCTCCGCCGCCACCGCCAAGAGCCTGCACATCAAGGTGGGTTCGGTCATCCACGTGCCCGGCGTGGCCCGCCCGCCGCTCGCCGTCCGCGTCACCGGCATCCTCACCCCGCGCGACCCCGCCGGCGCCTACTGGTCCACCCACACCCTGCTGCACACCCCGGCGCTGGTGAGCCGGCCCACGCCGAGCCCGGACCCCGAGAAGTACTGGCTCGGCGGGCTGCTGCTGGCGCCGGAGGCCGCACCCGCCATGCTGGGCACGGGCTCAGTCCCGTTCCGCTACTGGCAGCTCGCCCCCGATCTGCACGGCTTGCACGCCCACGCCCTGGGGTCCCTGAAGTCCGCCGTCGCCGCCCTGGAATCCGGCCCCGGCCTGCAACGGGCCCGCGCGGCCACCGATCCCGGCGCCGAGGTGGAGACCGACCTCGACGACGTCCTCCACTCCTTCTCCCGGCTGCGCTCGGGCATCAGTCCACTGGTCGCCGTCGCCGCCTTCGGCACCGGGACCGTGGCCGGCGTCGTCCTCCTCATGGCGGGCGGCCTCACCGCCGACCGCCGCCGCACCGAACTCGCCCTGCTGCGCGCCCGAGGCGCCTCCCTGCGCGGCCTGGCCGGCCGGCTGTGCGCCGAGACGACGGTGGTCGCCGTGCCCGCGGGCGCGCTCGGCCTGGCCGCCGCGCTGCTCGCGGTCCCCGGGGGCCGGGTCCGGTACGCCGTCGCCGCCGCCGGCGCGGTGACCCTGACCGCGTGCGCCGCGCTCCCGCTGCGCGCCGTGCTCGCGCACCGGTCGGTACGGGTCACCGGGCCGCGCGAGGACGTGGCGACGGTCCGTCCGTCCCGGCGCCGTACGGTCGCGGAGCTGACGCTGCTCGTGCTGGCGGCGGGCGCGGTGGAGGCGCTGCGGAGACGGGGGACGTCGGTTTCCGCGGACGGCTCGGCGGACCAACTGGTGTCGGTGGCACCGGTGTTGGTCGGGGTGATCGCGGCCCTGGTCCTCGTCCGGCTCTACCCGCTGCTGCTGCGCCGGCTGGCCCGCCCCGCCGGGCGGCTGCGCGGTGCGGTGGGCCATCTGTCGCTGGCCCGCGCGGGCCGTACCTCCGTCTCGGCGGTACTCCCGCTGCTGGCCCTGCTGAGCGCGCTCACCACGGCCGCGTTCGGCGGCTCGGTCCTGGCGGGCGTCGCCGAGGCCCGCGACCGGGCGGCGCTGCTGTCCGTGGGCGCCGACGCGCGCGTGGATTCCGACGGGCCGCTGCCCGCGGGCGTGGTCGACCGGGTGCGCCGTGCGTCCGGGGTGAGCGAGGCCGCCGCGGTGAGCATCGCCTACCAGGCGAAACCCGAGGACGGGCAGGCCTCGGTGCCGCTGGTCGGGGTGGAGCCGGGTACGTACCGGGCGCTGGCGGACCGGACGGGGCTCGGCCCCTTCGACGAAGGCGCGGTGCGGCGCCCGGCCTCCGGTCACGCCCCGCTCCCCGCGCTGGCCTCGCCCTCCGTCGCCTCGGCGTACGGCACCCGCCGTCCCTTCCTGGTCCGGCTGGAGGACGGCAGCGCGGTCACCGTGCGGATCACCGCCGTACGGGACGGGACCCCGGCCGTCTCCGGCACCGACTTCCTGGTCGTGGACCGCGCGGGCCTGGACGCCACGGCCGCCCGGCCCACGGCGCTGCTGCTGACGGGGGAGCACGTGGACGGGCAGGCGCTGCGCCGGGCGGCGGGCTCCGCGGCGGGCGTCACCGTCCGGGCGGAGGAACGGGCCCGGTTCGCCGACTCACCGCTCCAGTCCGGTGCCGAGCACGTCTATACGGCGGCGGTCGCGGCCGGCGCCGGATACGCCGTACTGGCCCTGCTCCTCGCCCTGCTGCGCGCCGCCCCCGAGCGCGCCGCGCTGCTCGCGCGCCTGCGCACGATGGGCCTCACCCGCGCCCAGGGCCGCCGCCTCCTCGTCCTGGAGTCGCTGCCCCAGGCCCTCCTCGCCGCGGCCGGCGGCGCCCTCACCGGCTGGTCCACCATCCGCCTCCTCGCCCCCGGCACCGACCTGACGACCATCGCCCTGGCCTCCGCGCAGACCCCCGTGGGCGAAGCCGAGCTGCACACCGACGCGCTGTCTCTGACCGTTCCGGCGGTGGCGGTCGTGGTGGTGACGGTGGGCGT
>NZ_JADDRL010000236.1 GCF_021538895.1 Streptomyces olivochromogenes
AGCAGGTGCCCGCCGTAAGCGCCCCCAAAGGCCCCTTCCCCTACGCCCCCGTAACTCTCTAGGCTCGGAAGTTCACGGCCGGGCCCGCAGCCTTCACCACGAGATCCCATAGCCGAAGGACACCCACCATGCGCCGCGCCTTGATCGTCGTCGACGTGCAGAACGACTTCTGCGAGGGGGGCAGCCTCGCGGTGGCCGGCGGCGCCGACGTGGCCGCCGCCATCACCGAGCTGATCGGGCAGGCGCCCGCCGGATACCGGCACGTGGTGGCCACGCGCGACCACCACATCGCGCCCGGCGGCCACTTCGCCGACAACCCCGACTACGTCCGCACCTGGCCCGCGCACTGCGTCGCCGGTACGGAGGGCGTCGGCTTCCACCCGAACTTCGCGCCCGCGGTCGCCTCCGGGTCGGTCGACGCGGTGTTCGACAAGGGGGCCTACGCGGCGGCCTACAGCGGGTTCGAGGGCCGGGACGAGAACGGGGTCCCGCTCGGCGACTGGCTGCGGGCGCGGCAGGTCGACGAGGTGGACGTGGTCGGCATCGCCACGGACCACTGCGTGCGCGCCACCGCGCTGGACGCCGTGCGCGAGGGCTTCCGTACGCACGTCCTGCTGGACCTGACCGCCGGGGTGTCCGAGGAGACCACGGGGCGCGCCCTGGAGGAGCTGCGGGCGGCGGGCGTCGAGCTCTCGGGCAAGCCGGTCGTCTGAGGGCCGAGCCGCCTACACCCGTGCCACGGGCGGCCGGATCAGGCTGCGGATGGGGCGCCACAGCTCCGTGGTGGAGACACCGTTGTCGGGGGCCGTACGCCATATCAGGCCGTCCGGGTGGTGCAGGACCGCGGTGATCTCGTCCGGGGTCGGCGGGGCCGCGTTGCCCCGCAGGTAGACCGCGCGCATGCCGAGATTGCGCAGCCTGGTCAGGGCGCGCGCCCGGTTCTGGGCGTGCACGAGTACGCGCACGCTGCCGGAACCGTCGGCGGCGGGGCGGGGCAGATTCAGCGCCACCACCACCGTGCCGTTCGGCAGCTTGCAGAAACCTCCTGTGGCCATGCGGTCACACCCCCGTGTGCGTCGGTGTCAATAAGGGAACCACAGGACGCACCTAAACACGATCGGCGGCGACCCGCCAGGGGGTCACCGCCGATACGCTTCTGACCTGCGAAAACGTGGACTACTTCACCGCGGGTCCGACCTGGAGGAAGATCGTGGAGCCGTTCTTGGCCTCCTTGACGATCTTGATCTTGGTGTTGGTGTCAGTGATCTTGACGCCACCGGTCGGGTTCGACTCGTCGTAGTAGGTGCTCGCGTGGTCGTTGAAGACCGGCACGCCCTTCGACGACTTGATCTTGGTTGCCTTGTCCGCCAGGTGCAGCGTCATGCCGTCCGTGCCGTACAGGCTGAACGGCGAGTCGTACGCCTGGATGCGGTTGCGCATCAGGGTGCCGTCGGCCCACTTCAGCGCCTTCGGGTGCGAGTCGACCGGCAGGACCAGGCCGACACCAGGGTGCTGGCTGGTGTTGTTGTCCGCCTGGGAGGTGTCCCACTTCCAGATGAGCAGACCGTTCTGGTACGGGTAGTGCTCCACCCAGTCCGGACGGGTCGTCGAGAAGCCGAAGTTGTACGGGCCGACCTTGAGGGTCTTGTCGTACGACACGTACTGACGGTTCTCGGCGATGTAGTACTGCGCGTAGTCCTTGGTGAAGGACGCGCCGATGCGGGAGAAGCCGTTCGCGGTCCAAGCGGCGTCCGCGGCCTCGGCGTTGTCGGAGAACACGGTCGCGCCGTCGGCGGTCAGCGTGATCTCGTCGGCCGCGAAGCCCTTCTGGGCCACGCCGCCGTCGGTCGCGTAGCGGAAGCGGACGTCGATCTTCTTGCCCGCGTAGGCGTCCAGCGAGTACGACAGCTTCTTGTAGCCGTCGAGCGTGCCGGTCAGCGCCGGGGCGCCGCTGGCGTCGCGCGGGATGGCCTGGCCGTCCACCGTGCCGTCGATCGCGGTCCAGTTGGCACCGCCGTCGGTCGACACCTCGGTGTAGAGGTAGTCGTAGTTGGCCTCGATGTCGTACCAGCCGTCCATGCTCAGCGTGGCCGAGGACTTGCCGGTGAGGTCGACGGAACGGGTCAGCGTGTTCTTGAGGTTGTCACCGCTGCCGCTCCACCACTGGGTCGCGCCCTGGGCCGGGGTCACGATGGTGGTGGTGACCGCCTTGTCCGGGAGGGAGACCACGAGGGCCTGCTTGTCCCAGGTGTTGTACTCGGCGACGCCCAGCTTGTGGGTGGACTGCTTGCCGGCCTTGGCCGTGTCGTAGTTCAGCCAGCCGAGCTGCATCTTGTCCCAGGCGCTGAAGTCGCCCGGCAGGTCGCCGATGGAGTCCTTGCCCCGGCCGAGCCAGGAACCGGAGGACATCAGCGTCCAGAAACCGGTGGAGTTGTCGCCGCCGGTGGTGTCGTAGTGGTCCGGCAGACCCAGGTCGTGGCCGTACTCGTGGGCGAAGACGCCGAGTCCGCCGTTCTCCGGCTGGATGGTGTAGTCGCCGACCCAGATGCCGGTGCCGCCGATCTGCGCGCCGCCCAGCTTGTTGCCCGTGGGGCCGGTGGCGCCGGCGTCGGTGCCGAACGCGTACCAGCGGTGGGCCCAGATCGCGTCCTTGCCCTGGACGCCGCCGCCCGCGGACTCGTCCTCACCGGCGTGCACGATCTGGAAGTGGTCGATGTAGCCGTCGGGTTCGTTGAAGTTGCCGTCGCCGTCGAAGTCGTAGCGGTCCCACTGGTCGAACTTCGCCACGTCCGCCTTGATCTGGGCGTCGGTGCGGCCGGCCGCCTTCTGCTGGGCGACCCAGGAGTTCAGACCGTCGCTGACGACGTTCCACACGCTCGGGCAGTTGGTGGAGCCGCAGGCGTTGTTGCCGTAACGGGCCTCGTTGTACGGGACCTTGACCCAGTCGGCGACCTCACCGGCGACCGAGTAGCGGCCCGAGGACTCCTTCTCGTAGAACTTCTTCATCGACTCGACGTTCTTGCCGGTGCCGAAGTAGAGGTCCTGGAAGTGCTTCCGGTTGTAGTCCTTCTGCCAGGCCGTCGAGTTGTCCTTGGCCCGGTCCGGCGCGGCTATCTTGTTGTGCAGCGGGCCTGCCGTGCCGCCGTACTTCGGGTCGGTCTGGTCGCCGAACTCGACGAGGATCGTGAAGATCTTGTCGGTCTTCTCGCGGCCGAGCTCGACGAACTTGCTGTCGCCCTTCTTGCTCTTGAGCTGGACGACCTTCGAACCGCCTCGGTCCTTGACCTTGGCCTCGCCCGATATGACCTGGTTCAGCGCCTCTTGGTGCTGGGCCTCCTGGGTCTTGCTGAGCGGACCGTCGAGGTTGTGCTCCTGCTGCTTCACCGGCGCCGGGTCGTGCCGGTGAACCGGGGCGGACTTGGCCGTCGTGCTCGCCTCCGCGACCGCGAAGGTCGAGAACGTGGCCGAGGCCGCCGCGAGCGCGACGCTGATCGCGACCGCTCTGAACTGCCAGGTTCTGCTGATCACTTGAGTTCCTCCCCCGCGCCGCGCGCACGGGAAGAGGGATCCTGGTCTTGGAAGGTCCGTGCGCGCACGATCAACGCGTTGTAATCAAGTGACGACATTTGACTAGAGGTTTACGAGAAAAGACAGACCTTGACTTGGCCACATCAAGTGCACTATGCGGAGACGACGTTCGCTTTGCGAACACCACCTCGCGTACGACTCGACCGGCGCGCGAGCCCGTCCGCCTGGTGGACGCCATGACTCCGTGCGCCCCCGATGCACCGGTACCGTGGGTTAGGTCACGCTTACCGGCGGTTCCTCTCGGGCATGCACGCGAATAGAGTCGAATGGTGGAACGCCCGGAAGTCGGCGGAAAGCCAGGCCGGTTACCCGTCTCACCCCCAATATCTTCCGAGGACACGATTGCCATGCCTCGTCCGACTGCCGCACAGCTCGCCTACGGTTCATGCACCGTGATCTTCTCGACGCTCGCCATGCTGCTGCTGTCTCAGACGAGTTCGGGTCTGGGGATCACGGTCATCGCCCTCGCCGCGCTCGCCCTGGGACTGCTGGTCGCCATGACGGTGCCCCTGCCCGGGCCGCGCACGCTCGCTCCGGCGGACCAGGCCGCGGTGCCGGCCCCCGAGGAGCGGGTGCCGGCTCCCCGGGAGCCCGTGGCCGCCGCGGTCGAGCCGATACGGGAGCCGACCGCTCCCTGACACACGCGAGACGGCGGGTCCGTGAGACGTACGGACCCGCCGCCTGCTGTCGCCCCTGTGTTCGGCTCGCGCCGCTCGGCTCGCACCGCACGGCTCAAGTGGTGCTGACCACCACCGTCTTGGCCGCCTTGTCGTGCACGCCCTGCTTGTAGGGCCGGTCGAAGTAGCTCCAGCCGCCCGCGATCGCGGTCCAGATGCAGGCGCAGCAGAACGCGAACGGGATCCACAGCACGAGCGCGCGGACCAGCGAGGTCTGGGTGGAGGGCGTGGAGCCGTTGTCGAGGTTGGCCACCCGCATGCCCAGCCACTTCTTGCCGAGCGTCTGTCCCGTCCTGGCGATCAGGACGGTGTCGTAGGCGACGAAGAGCACGGCCGCGATGAGCGACTGCGCGAACGACTTGGTGACCTCGATCCGGTCGCCGGTCATGGTGTACTCGCGGACCCCGAAGGCCAGGGTGAGCAGCCAGACGACGATGCCCACCAGGATCATGTCGATGATCCGGGCGAGCGTGCGCTTGCCGCTGTCGGCGAGCGGGGGC
>NZ_JADDRL010000237.1 GCF_021538895.1 Streptomyces olivochromogenes
GCTCTTCTCGTCCACGCAGAGCACGACCGCCTTCTCGGGCGGGTGGTGGTACAGGCCGACAACGTCGACGACCTTGGCGACGAACTGCGGATCGGTGGACAGCTTGACGTAATCCTGCAGGTGGGGCTTGAGGTCGAACCGCTTCCAGATTCGCCCGATCGTAGACTTCGACAGGCCGGTGCGCTGGGCCATCGAGGCCCGTGACCAGTGCGTGTCCTGGCCCGGGACCGACTCCAGGGTGGCCACGACGAACTCCTCGACTTGGTCGAGGAGGATCGAAGGCGGCCGGCGAGCAGGGGCTGTTCGCACTGCCGCAACCGTAACCCCCGTCGCGGACACCGGGCATCAGTTCGCGCGTAGTCCTGGGGGCAGATCCTGGTACGACTTGAACTGGAGCTGTAGGGGTGGAGCCAGGTCTCCAAAGGACTTGCCGAACGCTTGCGGCGACCGCTCCAGTTCCACGAGCACCTGCGCTGCTGTGTCGTCGCCGGCAAGGTCGGGCGCCAGGGCCGCGCAGGCCCGAACGCCTGGATGCGGGTCAGCCAGCCAGGGGCGCGTGTCGCCGCCGAGGTGGCCGATGGCGATCACAATCGTCGCCAGGTCGTACGAGGAGTCGGCGGCCCGGGCCATCGACGTCAACAGTTTCAGCAGCTCCGAACGTTGCGCGGCGGCCGCGGGATGCCGCGCCAGTGACCCAACAGCTGCAGCGGCGCAGGTCCTGCGCCTGGCACGTTCCGACGCGAGGTACGGCAGTGTTCGCCGCAGGAGCACGGGAACCACGTCGAAGCAGGCGAGCGCCGCCTGATCGAGAGCGAGTTCACCCAGTTCCGTGCCGTCCTGCCACATCCGGGCCCTGCCATCTGCATCGGCCGACACGTACTCGACAGTCCAGGCCCGCAGCTCCGGTGTGCGGTCCTTGACCCGAGCACGGATCTCCGCAGCCTGGTCGCCGAGGTCGGCGGCGACGCCGATCGCGTACAGATAGGCGAGCATGGCATCGCGCAGCGAGGGATCGTCGGGCCCCAGCAGCGGATTGTCCAGGAGCTCGGCGACAAGCATCGCGGTGGGCGCCGTCGCAGGCCAGGCCTTACCCTCGCGGCCAAGCGTCTCCGACCACAGGTGTGAGTACCCGTCGACGAAAGCCTCCGCATCGTCGCCGAGGAGAGCTGCCAGACGCCGCGGCGTGTCGCCAGCGGGGCCCGAGGCATGGAACAAGCAGGACCAGTCCACGTCATCCGTACGGTCATCCACAACGGGGATGGTGCCACAACACTTCGACGGACTCACACTGACCAGACTCACTCCGGATCGCGGGACATGTTCACCCAGCCCGGCCCCTGTCCCCTCACGCGGACACCCGACCCGCCAGCCTCACTCAACCCAGTCACGAACCGGACATCAACTTTCGTATCGTCCTCTCAAGCGGGCTATGTACGGCCGAGCCTCGTTCGAACTCCTCCGACTTCGGATCCTCATCCAGCCATGAGCTTCACGGAACTGCGGACAGCGCAGATTCCAGAGATCCCCATCAGCGGCGCCCCCAGGCAAGGAAGCCCGGGGCGCCTACAGTCGGGCGGCCAACCCGCCGCCGTCAACGACGACCGTCGTTCCCTGTACACATCCGGCCACCTCACTGGCGAGGTAGTGGGCCGCCCCGGCGATCTCCTCCAGCTGGGCCGGGCGACCTGCCTGAGACGTCTTGGTCAGGGCGTCAAAGGCGGCGGCCGTCGGTGCTGTTCCCGGCGAGGCCCGGACGGGGTCGCCTGGTCGCAGGTGCGCTGCCTCGGCTACTCGTTCCCGCGCGTCGCCGTCACGCCCGCGCCCAAGGGCCGCTACGTCACGCTAGGGGTCCGCGGCATCGCCGAGACCGGTGCGCAGGTCGACCAAAGGTCGCGGCCCTGGCCTCCGCTGAACCGGGCCGCGTTTCCCCGCTTGCCATGAGCGATCACGCCGCCGTACATTCCCTGCACCCGGCTTGTCCGGCCGCTTCGTCTATCCCCTTTGAGCACATGAGGAGCGCCCGGTATGACGGGTGTACTGGCGGTCGCAGGCGGCACCGCATCCGGCAAGTCCACCCTTGCCGAAGCCCTGTCGCTGCAGTGTCCCGAGAGCATCGCGCTGGTCCATCTGGACGACTACTACGTGCCCGCGCACGACCCCCTGAGGGGCGTGTGGACGGTCAGTGCCGACGGGCACGCCGTCCTCGACTGGAACCATCCGGGGTCGATCGACGAGACAGCGGTGACACACGCCATTGACGCGGCGCTGCTGCGCCCCGGCGTGCTGCTGGTGGTGGTCGAGGGCCTGTTCGCGCTGTCACTGCCGTCCGTGCTCCGGCGGGCGGCGTGGCGGGTGTATGTCGACACCCCTGACGACATACGCCTGGCCCGCAAGATCCTCCGGAAGATCGAGGTACAGCGGCAGGACCCCCGACTGTCCCTACGCAACTATCTGCAGACCGGCAGGGACCGCCACGCAGCCCACGTCGCGCCCTCCCGGGCGGCGGCCGATCTGGTCGTGAACGGGACCGCAAGCGAGGCGGAGATGCTGGCGGCCGTCATGCCGCTGATCGGGCCGGCCCTCGCGCCGCCGCCCGCGGCGCCCTCGCGGGCACGGGGGGTGTGCGGTGTGCCCCGTACCCCCGGGGTCCCGGCGCTCGCGCTGTGACGTGCATCGGGGGCACCGGCCCCGGCGAGGAACGCCGCGTGATCACGCTTCCGGCAACACAGCCCAAGCCCCGGCGGGCCCTCAGGTGGATCACGCCCGATCCAGTTCACCTGCAGCCAAGCGAACTGCAGGGGCGACATATGGCGGGATCAGGGGAAGACCCGCATCCAGGCTCTCTCCCGCTTCGCCCGGCACCGCATGGGCGTGCTCTCTTCGCGATGCTCCGTGACGCGCCTACATGCAGGGCGAGACCGGGGACGTGGACGGCGCGCTCGCCGAATCCTCTGGACTGCTGGAGGACTGCGTACGTGTACTGGGTCCTGACTACCCCACACCTTCACAGTCCGCGGAAACCTCGCCCGCGTGCAGGGTGATGCGGGAGATCGCGCTCGGCGCGCTGCGGCGCGGGTGCCGGCGACAAGAACGGCGTCACCCTCAAAGCCAAGCTGACGGCAGAAGGCCAGCCACTGGCAGGCAAGGAGAACGAGTTCACCACCGACTCCACCACGCTGTGCACCGACACGACCGACAGCAGGGGCAAGGCCACCTGCAAGGTGCCCGGCAAGCAGCCCAAAGAGATCTGCTACACCGCCACCTTCGCCGGTGACGACACCTACGAGCCCTCCACCGCCACCGTCTGCAAGAACAAGGACCGCAAGGACGACCCCGGGTCAGAAGTGCCCGACCCTAGCGACGTCCACGACCACGTCCACGACCGCATGCAAAACACCATGACCTCGGCAGGCCCGCCCAGGTGAGACAACCGGACCGGTCCAGGACGCGCCTGACGCCGAAGGAGCCCCTCCCGCCCCCTGACGTCCGTGCGCAACGGCCCGCGATTGCGCAGCGACTGAAGTCAACCACCCAGGCGACCCGGCGTTTTTTGGCCGTGCCGTACACACGTCCGTGCCAGACCGCCGTGACGTAGGGAGCGATGCGGTCAGCCTGCTCGGACCTTCCTTATCTCGACCGGAAGGCCAGGTAGGCAGTGAACTCGCTCCAGGCTGCCTGCCAGGTCCGGACGATCGCCGGGTAGCGCACGCCCAGGTCAGAGGCGGCGAATGTATCCAGGGCCTGTTCGAACGCCTCACTGCCCGCGTTCCGGGTTGTCCCCCATCGTGTTGATGGCCTCAGGCGGCGATCGCGGTCGGACGGGCGGCGGCGAGATCCTGCGCCTTTGTCCGTACGTCGTCGACCGCGGCAGTCTGGTACGGGCGGGCCGCGTCCAGCAGTGTTGAAGCCGAGAGGCCACGCGGGTGGAGTCGACGCGGGTAGCGCCGTCGAGTGCCTGCTGGGCGGCGCCTCGCTCGACCCGGCCCTCGTCGAACAGCGCGGCAGCCAGGCAGACGCGGCTCATCACCTTCACGCGGTCGAGGCCTGGCTTGCGCAGCGCGAGCGCGTCCTCGAAGTGAACGCTCGCGGCCCCGTCGCCGCCGAGACCAGCGAGGTCTCGGGCGGAGACCGCGCGGGCGCTGGCGTGCTCGGCGGCGTCGAAGGGGCTCACCCACTCCGGGACGTCGGCGCCGAGGCCGTCCGCCAGGAGCTCGTCGGCGGCGCCGAGGTGCGTCTCGGCCCGGCGCTCGTCGCCGAGGGCCGCGTGCGCCCGGCCGTCTGGGAGGCGACCAACGCCTTCGTCGCGGGCCTCGCGCCTTTCTTGGCGGCGACGCCGAGGAGACCGAGGGGCGTCCTGTGGCGCCCGAGGTAGATCATGGCGCGACATGACACAGGCGATCCCCCGCCAGGGCAGAGACGACGGCACACACGGAGCGCGCGGCGTCCAGCGGCTCCTGCATGCCGGCCACCATGCAGGCGAAGTCGGTGCCCTGCGAATCGGTACACCGCGTCATTCCGAAGGAATGCGAAACTCGAATTCGGGACGGTCCCACGGCACGGCGGGCGGGTTCGCGAACGCGGTCCCGGTCCGCACCGCACCGCACCGACGTGGTGGTAGAAGTCCTCGGCGGGAACATGCGACACGACCATGACACGGTCGAGCCCGGCGGCACGGGCCTCCGACTGCATGTGCGCGACGAGCTGTCGACCAATACCCCGTCCTTGAGCTTCGTCGGCGACGAACAGCAGGTCGA
>NZ_JADDRL010000238.1 GCF_021538895.1 Streptomyces olivochromogenes
GCCTCGTCATCTCCACGGATCAGGGACAGCTGACCGGCCAGGGACTGGAGGGGTTCTACCGGGGCGGCCGACGGTTGCTTTCGCGCTGCCAGGTCAGGGTGGCCGGACGCGAGCCGCTCGCCGTGCAGGCCAGGATGATCGCGGCTGACCAGGCGCGCTTCGTGGGGACGTTGCGGGCCACCCCGGGCATCGGCCCGGACCCGGACGTGGTCGTCGAGCGGATCCGGCACGCGGACGGAACCGAGCGGATCACCTTCCACAGTTCCGCTTCCCGTTCCCTGCGCCTGCCGGTCGAGGTGGCCCTCGGCACGGACCTCGCCGACCTGGGTGCCATCGCCTCCGGCAGCGCGGGCCCCGAGGTGTCGGCCAGCGTCCACGACTCGGGCCTGCGCTGGGCCCGTGCCGGTGCGAAGTCCTCCGTCACGGCCGAACCGTCGCCCGCGGACGCCCTGGCCTCGGCGGGGCTGCTGCGCTGGGAGTTCGAGCTGCCGCCGGGCGGCACGGCGAGTGTGGAACTGCGGGTGCGACAGGACGGAGCGGCCCGGCCGTGGGCCGTGGGGCGCGCCGCGTCGAGCCCTCTGGCCCACGCCCGGGCGGCAGGTGACGATCCCAGGGTTCCGGCGCTCATGCGGACGAGCGTCGAGGACCTCCAGGCCTTGCTGCTGCGTGACCCGGCCCGCCCCTCGGACACCTATCTCGCGGCAGGGGTGCCCTGGCGCTGCGGCATGGCACCGGCCGAGGCGCTCGCCGCCGCCCGGATGACACTGCCCCTCGGTACGCGTCTCGCCGCGGGCACCCTGCGCGCCCTCGCGCACACCCAAGTCCCTGACCCGGGGCCGCGGGACGGCGTGATCCCCGGACCGAGACGCGACGCCGGCCGGTATCTGGCGCCGGGCTGCACGGGTACGGAGGCCACGCTGCTGTTCCCCGCACTGCTCGCGGAGGCCCGCCGCTGGGGGCTCCCGGAGCAGGACACCGAGGAACTGCTGCCCACGGCCGAGCGGTGTCTGGCCTGGCTGCGAGCCACGGTGAGCGACGGCACGTACCTGTGCGACCCACAGCCGGGCGGCCCCGTCCGCTGTGAGACGCAGGCCCACGCACACCGCGCGGCACTGCTCGGCGCCGACCTCCTCGACGCCTACGGCAGACCGGGCGGCGTCGAACTGCGGCAATGGGCACGAGTACTGCGCGACGCGTTCCGCCAGGACTTCTGGATCGAAGACCCCGGGGGAGGCCGCCCAGCGGCTGCCCGCACCCCGGACGGGCACCTCCTTCCGCACCTCGGCGCCACCGCCGTCCACCTCCTCGACACCGGACTGCTCGGTGGGGGCGAACTCGCCCCGGGCCTGCTCGACAGGGTGCGGACCGAACAACTCGCCCGGCTGCTCGGCGGCCCCGCCCTGGACTCGGGCTGGGGACTGCGCGGCCTCGGTACGAAGGAGGCCGGACACAACCCGTTCGGCCACCGCTCCGGAGCCGTACGTGTCCCGGAGACGGCGCTCGCCGTCGCAGGCCTGGCCGCAGCGGGCCACGAGAAGGAGGCGAGCGGCCTGCTGCGGGGTGTCCTGGCGGCTGCCGAGCACTTCGGGTACCGGCTGCCCGAGATGTACGCAGGGGAGCAGCGTTCCGGCTGGAGCGTCCCCGTTCCCCACCCGGCGGCCTGCCGTCCGGCAGCCATGGCGGCCGCCTCCGGGGTGCTGCTCCTCACCGCCCTCGCGGGCATTCGCCCCGACGTTCCGGCCGGGACCGTGACTCTGCGACCCGTGCCCGGCGCGCCCCTCGGCGAGATCGGCCTGACCGGGCTGCGGATCGCGGGCGGCCCCTTCTCGGTACGGGTCAGCCGACTCGGGTTCGCCATGGTCGAGGAGGCGGCGGACGGTCTGCAATTGGGAGCGTGACCTTGTACGTCGTGACCGGCACCAAGAGCGCGTGCCGACCCGGAGGTCTCATACCGCGACGAAGTGGATCAGCCGTCGATGCTACCGATGAGGGGAGTGTTTATCGTCAGGCAGACGACTATGATCGCCGCATGCCCTACGACCCGTCAGCGTTTCCGCCCTTCGCCGTCACCGTGGACCTGGTCGTGCTGACCGTGCGCCGCCATGCCCTGTGCGCGCTGGCGGTGCGCAGGGGCGAGCCGCCCTTCCAGGGGCGCTGGGCGCTGCCCGGCGGCTTCGTACGGGCCGACGAGGATCTGGCACAGGCCGCGGCGCGCGAGCTCGCCGAGGAGACCGGGCTGCACGCCCACGACCCCTCCGTCCCCGCCCAGGACAACGGCGCCCACCTGGAGCAGCTCGCGACCTACGGCGACCCCAAGCGCGACCCGCGCATGCGCGTGGTCAGCGTCGCCCACCTCGCCCTCGCCCCCGATCTGCCCGCTCCTCGGGCGGGCGGCGACGCCAGCAACGCCCGCTGGGCGCCGGTCGAGGAACTGCTGCAGCAGGGTGGCTACGGCCGTGACGGCGAACCCATGGCGCCGCTCGCCTTCGACCACCACCAGATCCTGGCCGACGGGGTGGAGCGGGCCCGATCCAAGATCGAGTACTCGTCGCTGGCCACCGCCTTCTGCCCGTCCGAGTTCACCGTCGGCGAGCTGCGCCGCGTCTACGAGGCCGTGTGGGGTGTGGCCCTCGATCCGCGCAACTTCCACCGCAAGGTGACCGGTACTCCCGGCTTCCTCGTCCCCACCGGTGGCACGACCACCCGCCAGGGGGGCCGCCCGGCCCAGCTCTTCCGCGCCGGCGGCGCCACTCTTCTCAACCCCCCGATGCTGCGCCCCGAGGTGTGACACCGCTCCTTCCGCCAAGGTGTGGAGGAGGCGCGGGGTCGGATCGCGAGCCGACCTGAACCGGGGAACCGCGAACAAGGGTCCGACATTTGCGGGCACCCCATACGGAACAGATCGGGTTATACGCGAAAAATCGGACACGGCACGCTATCTTGCTGCAGGTGATCCAAGCCTTCGGACTGACCAGCAATCCCCGCAAGGCGCACCCGCCCGCCCTCGACGACGTCTCCTTCGAGGCGCCCGCGGGCCATGTCACCGTGCTCCTCGGCGCACCGGGCGCCGGCAAGACCACGGCACTGCGTCTGATGCTCGAACTCCAACAAGGCCGTGGGATCACCTACTTCAGAGGCCGGCCCCTCCACCGCATCGCCCACCCCGCGCGCGAAGTCGGCGTGCTCCTCGGCGACGTACCCGGGCATCCGGCGCGCACGGTCCGGGGACATCTGCGCATGCTGTGCGCCGCCGCGGGCGTCCCGGCCCGCCGAGCCGACCAGGTTCTCGAAGTGGTCGGCCTGGTCAGCCTGCGCGAGGAGCGACTGGGCACCCTGTCGCGCGGCATGGACCGTCGGTTCGGGCTGGCCTGCGCCCTCCTGTCCGACCCGCACACACTCGTGCTGGACGACCCCACGCAGGGGCTGTCCGCTCGCGAGGGCCGCTGGCTGCACGGTGTGCTTCGGGCCCACGCGAGCCAGGGCGGCACGGTTCTGCTCACCACGGCCGACCCGAAGGAAGCCGCACGCACCGCCGACCGGGTCGTCACGCTGGAGAGCGGCAGGCTCGTCGCCGACCAGGAAGCCGCCGGTTTCGCCCGCACCCGGCTGCGCCCCCGGGTGGCCGTCCGGAGCCCACACGCGGCCCGTCTCGCGGCTCTGCTCACCAAGGAGGCCCGGACCGCCCAACGCTCCGTCGAGGTCGTACGAGAGGAGGGCAACCGTCTCTCGGTGTACGGCAGTACCACCGCCGCCGTCGGTGAGATCGCCTTCCGGCACGGCATCCTTGTCCACCAACTCGCCGACGAGACGGGCGACATGGGACCCGTTGCTGAAGCGTTTCCGCTCAACGGCCACCGCACCGTTTGCGAGACGGCACGGGAGGAGCGCCCTGGAGCCATCGACGAGCCGCCGATGGCGAGTCGACCGGAGGTACTTGCCGACCAGGTGGCGCCGGAACGGGCGGAGGCGTTCGAGGGGCCGCGTGTGGTCGGCCGGCCGCGCAACCCTGAGGACGCGCTGTTGATGGAGTGCTCCGAGGCGCTCGGAGGGGCAGCGGGAGGGGTGCGGCCGAGGAACCCTGACGACGTGCCGGCACGAGAGAGGCCGACGGTTCACGACGACGGGCTGACTGCGGATCGGCCGGGGAAGTCGGGTGTGCCGGGGGAGTGGCCGCTGGTCTCCGGTGAAACGGCGGCAGCGGATCGCCCACAACCCCTCCAGGACGGTGCCGAGTCGGCCCAGGCGCACCCCGCGGAGTCACGGGCGGCAGATCAACCGCGAGTCGCCGACGGCCGGTCCGCCACGGACGCATCACCGACCGCGGCGTCGGCGATGCTGCCGGGCGACACCCGTCCCGCCAGGGGACCGGAGGTCGACGCCTACGACGGCCTCGCCGCCGATTCCGCGGCTGCGGCCGCGGCTCGGACGACCGGTGGCAGCCCCGAACCCGACCGCGCGACTCCGCCCACCGCGCCCTCCTCCATCACCAGGCCGCCCGACCGTCATACGCCCGCGCCCGCACATTCATCGCAAGCCCCCCAGGCACCCCATGCGCCGGCCGACGCACCACAAGACGCCCACGCACCGACCCCCGCACAAGCCCCGGAGGAAACTCAAGCACCCACCGCCACACATCCCTCGCACGCCCCGGCGGCCACGACCGGCCGCGCGCCCCGCGCAGCCTCCACGCATCCCCGCGACGACGACGGCGCGCAGCACAAGGCCGGCTCCCCGCGTG
>NZ_JADDRL010000239.1 GCF_021538895.1 Streptomyces olivochromogenes
GGCCGGTCGGGACGGGCATCGGCAAGCCGTTCCTCCGAGTTCCTGCGCGGTTCCCGCGCGTTCCCGCGGCGGGCGGCGCGCCGGGCACCTGCTCGGCGCGGCCGGCGCGGAGACGGGCGGCCGGGTGTCTGACATGCGCGGATTGACCACGCTCGCACCCGAACCTACCTTCGTCAACACGGGCGTATCCACGGATCGTCGCGCTCTCGCCCGTCGTCGTCCCCCAGTGTGAGGCCGGTGCCTGCCATGGACGTCTCCTTTCTCGGCGGTCCCCGTCCCCAGCGCGGTGTCGCGGTGGTCGCGCCCTTCGACTTCGCGCTCGACCGCGAGCTGTGGCGGTGGGTGCCCGACGACGTCTCGCTGCATCTGACCCGGACGCCGTTCGTGCCGGTGGAGGTGAGCCTCGACCTGGCCCGGCTGGTGAGCGAGCACGAGACGCTGGGCGAGGCGGTGCGCGCGCTCATCGCGATAGCGCCGCAGGTCGTCGCCTACGCCTGCACCTCCGGCAGCTTCGTCGGCGGGATCGCCGGGGAGCGGGCCATGTGCGAGGCGATGACCCGGGCGGGCGCCCTGCCCTCCGTGACGACCTCCGGGGCGCTGCTGCAGGCACTGGACGAGCTGCGGGTGCGGCGGGTGGCCCTGGTGACCCCGTACACGGTCTCGGTGACCCGGGCCCTGCGGCGGTACGTGGCCGAGGCGGGCGTCCGGGTGACGGGCTGCGCGTTCATGGGGCTGACCCGGCACATCTGGCAGGTGCCGTACCGGGACGTGGTCGGGATGGCCCGCCGGGCCGTGCGGGACGGCGGGGCCGAGGCCCTGTTCATCTCCTGCACGAACCTCCCCACCTACGACGTGATCCCCCAGCTGGAGGCGGAACTGCGCATCCCCGTCCTGTCGGCCAACCAGGTCACGATGTGGGCGGCGCTGCGTGTGCTGGGTACCCGAGCGGTGGGGCCGTATCAGGCGCTGTTGGACGAGTCGGCGCGTGCGTGGCCCGTACTGCCCGAAGAACAGCAGGAAGGCTGGACATGACAGGACTCGGATTCCTCTACCCGGGCCACTCCGCCGAGGACGACTATCCGCGCATCGAGCAGCTCCTGGGCAGCGACATCCGGGTGGACGTGGTCCACACCGACATCGGCGAGGACGCGCACCGGGTCGACGCGCTGCTTGAGATGGGCTCGCCCGGGCGGCTGGCGCAGGGAGTGGCGGATCTGCGCCTCGCGGGCGCGGAGGCGGTGGTGTGGGCGTGCACCAGCGGGAGCTTCGTGTACGGCTGGGAGGGCGCCCAGGACCAGGTGCGCACCCTGGCCCAGGCCGCGGGCATGCCCGCCTCCTCGACGGCGTTCGCCTTCGTGCACGCCGTGCGGGAGATCAAGGTGGAGCGGGTGGCCGTCGGCGCGACGTACCCCGAGGACGTGGCGTCCCTGTTCGCGGACTTCCTGCGGGCCGGGGGCATCGAGGTGACCGGGGTGCGGGCGTCCGGAGTCGTGACGGCGGCCGAGGTCGCCACGTGGGGGGAGGAGGAGGTGCTGACGCTGGCCCGGGCCGCCGACGGTCCGGACGCGCAGGCGATCCTGCTCCCGGACACCGCGCTGCACACGGTCGCCCACATCCCCCTGCTGGAGAAGGCCCTCTCCAAGCCCGTGCTCACGGCGAACCAGGTCACGGTGTGGGAGGCGCTGCGGCTGACGGACCGGCGGGTGAACGCTCCGACCTTGGGCTCCCTGTTCACACGTGAGCCGATCGTGCAGGTCTGACCGGCCGCCGCCCCCGTCCCCGGGAATAAACCGGAGACCGCCTCCTGTTACGTCCCCTGTTCATCCGTAGTGCCTCCCGTCCGTCCCGGGAGGACAGCGCAAGGGCCGAAAACAGGAGGCACACACCGTGTCGGCAGACGAGATCCGGGGCACCGCGCACGGCAGCGCCCCCGTGCCCCTTTCCGTACTGGATCTGGTGACCGTCGGCGCGGGAAGCACCGCGAGCGACGCGTTGCGCACCGGCGTGGAGCTGGCCCGGTTCACCGAGTCGCGGGGCTTCCACCGGTACTGGGTCGCCGAGCACCACTCCATGCCGGGGGTCGCCTCGTCCTCGCCCGCCGTGATCCTGGCGCACCTGGCCGCCCACACCGAGCGGATCCGGCTCGGCTCGGGCGGCGTCATGCTGCCCAACCACGCGCCCCTCGTCATCGCCGAGCAGTTCGGAACGCTGGAGGCCATGGCCCCGGGGCGGATCGACCTCGGCCTGGGCCGCGCACCGGGCACGGACGGCGCCACCGCGGCCGCGCTGCGGCGGACCGACACGCTGGGCGAGGGCGCCGACGACTTCCCCGAGCAACTCGCCGAGCTCACCCGCTTCCTGGACGACGACTTCCCGGACGGCCACCCCTACCGCCGCATCCACGCCATCCCGGGACCCGTGCAGGGGACCGCCGACGGCGGCGTCCAGTCCCCGCACCGCCCGCCGATCTGGCTGCTCGGCTCCTCCGGCTTCAGCGCCCGGCTCGCCGGCCTGCTGGGCCTGCCCTTCGCCTTCGCGCACCACTTCTCCGCGCAGAACACCATCCCGGCGCTCGACCTGTACCGGGAGTCGTTTTGCCCCTCCGCCGTCCTCGACGAGCCCTACGCCCTCATCGGCGTCTCCGCCCTCGCCACGGACGAGGAACCTCAGGCCCGCCGGCAGGTGCGGGCCGCCGCCCTGAACATGGTCCGGCTGCGCACCGGCCGCCCCGGCCTCTTCCCCGACCCGGACGAGGCGGCGAAGCACGAATTCAGCCCGTACGAGGAGGAGTTCGCGCGGTCCTGGGCGGGCAACATCGTGCACGGCACCGCGGACGAGGTGCGCGCGGGCCTCGACGACCTGCACAAGCGCACCGGCGCCGACGAGTTGATGCTCACCTCGCACGCCCACCGCGGCGAGCTGCGGCTGCGCTCGTACGAACTGATCGCGGACGCCTACGGGTTGCCGACCGCGTAGGCCGGGGTCTCCAGCAACTCGGAGATACGATCCGGCGGCACCGGGCGGGAGTACAGCCACCCCTGGCCGGTGTCGCAGCCGATGTGCCGCAGCCGGGTCGCCTGGGCGGAGGTCTCCACGCACTCCGCGGTGACGGTCAGCCCCAGCCGGTGGGCGAGCTGGATCATCGCCTCGACGACCACCTCGTCGGCCGGGTTGGGCCGGTCGCCCGGGTCGTCGTACTGGAAGCCGCGCACGAAGGAGCCGTCCAGCTTGAGGACGGAGACGGGCAGGCGGCTCAGATAGGCCAGGTTCGAGTAGCCGGTGCCGAAGTCGTCGATGGCGATGCGCACCCCCATGTCGCTGAGGGCCTGCAGGGCCTGCAGCGGGCGGCCCGCCGAGCCCATCACCGCGGACTCCGTGAGCTCCAGCTGGAGCAGGTGCGGGGCCAGGCCCGTCTCCGCGAGGGTCTCGGCCACGTCCGCCACCAGATCGGAGTCCCACACCTGGCGGACCGCCACGTTGACGCTCACGAAGATCGGCGGCTCGTCGGGGTGGTCCAGCTGCCAGCGGCGGGCCTGGCGGCAGGCGGTGCCCAGGGCCCAGCGGCCGAGCGGCACGATCGAGCCGTCCTCCTCGGCCAGTCCGATGAACCGATTCGGCGTCAGCGTGCCGAACTGCGGGTGGTGCCAGCGCACCAACGCCTCGACACCGCGCAGCCGGCCGTCCTCCATGCCGACCAACGGCTGGTATTCGAGGGCGAATTCGCCGCGGTCGATGGCGGGCCGGAGCGTGGAGGACAGGGCCTGGCGGGTCATGCGGTGCGCGTTGCGCTCCGGGTCGAACAGGGTCCAGCGGGCCTTTCCGTCGGCCTTCGCCCAGTAGAGCGTGGTGTCGGCGGCCTGCATCAGACCGGTCGCGGTCGTCCCGGCCGCATGGCGCTCGACCACGCCGATCGAGGCCGTCAGGGACAGCCGCTGGCCGGCCAGGTCGAAGGGGGCCTGGAGGGCGCCGAGGGCGGACTCCGCGAGGTCGGCGAGCTGGTCGGTGCCGGTCGAGTCCTCGACGAGCAGGGCGAATTCGTCGCCGCCGAGCCGGGCGACCAGGGGGACGCCGGTTCTGGTGTACCCGGCCTCGTCGGCGACCTGGGTCAGCCGCTCGGCCACGGCCGCCAGCAGGCGGTCGCCGACGCGGTGGCCGAGGGTGTCGTTGACCGCCTTGAAGCCGTCCAGGTCCAGATAGCACAGGCCGATCCGGCCGGTGCCGCTCTGCTCGTACGACTCCGCCTCCAGCGCGGCCGACAGGCGCTCGAAGAACAGGGTGCGGTTGGGCAGCCGGGTCACCGGGTCGTGCATCTGCAAGTGCCGCAAACGGGCCTGGAGTTCGCGGCGGGCGCTGATGTCGGCGACCGAGAGCAGGATGCCGGGCTCGGCCCCGTCCAGCGGCGCGACCGTGACCTGGACCCAGACCGACCGGCCGTCGGGGTGCTTCAGGCGGCGTGTGCAGCGCAGTCTCGCCTGCCGGCCGCGCAGCACCTCGCGGTAGGCGTGCCAACTGCGGGCGTCGGAGGCCAGATCCACCAGATCGGCGGCGAGGCGTCCGGTCAGCGCGGCCGGTTCGGTGCCGAGCAGCGCGCCGAACGCGTCGTTGGCGTCCGCGACCAGGCCCTCGCGGTCGACCACGGCCATCGCGAGCGGGGCGGCCGCGAAGGCGGAGTAGTACGAGGCCGTCGACGCGGGCGC
>NZ_JADDRL010000024.1 GCF_021538895.1 Streptomyces olivochromogenes
GATGGGCGCCGAGGGCGCGGCCAACGTCATCTTCCGCCGCCAGATCGCCGATGCCGAGGACCCCGAGGCGATGCGGCACAGGATGGTCAAGGAGTACAAGGCCGAGCTCATGCACCCGTACTACGCGGCGGAGCGCGGTCTGGTCGACGACGTCATCGACCCGGCCGAAACCCGCGAGGTGCTCGTCAAGTCCCTGGCGATGCTGCACACCAAGCACGCAGACCTGCCGTCCCGCAAGCACGGCAACCCCCCGCAGTAACCCTGCGGAAACCTCTCTCACGGAGACTGACACCCATGGACAACGCTGACATCCGCGTCGAGAAGGGCCACGCCGAGCCCGAGGAGGTCGCCGCCATCACCGCGATCCTCCTGGCCCGTGCCGCCGCCCGCGGCTCCGCGCCCACGGCGACGCACCGTGGCCGCGCCAAGGCCGGCTGGCGCCGCCTGGAGCGTGAGCCGGGCTTCCGCGCTCCGCACAGCTGGCACTGAGCCCGTACGACGAAGAAGGGCCCCTCTCGGGAAGAGAGGGGCCCTTCCGCATGCGCTGCCCGACGTGCAATGCCCGCGGGACGCGGAAAGGGGCGCCCTCCTGAGGAGAGCGCCCCTTTCCGTGCGTACGGGTCCCGCTACCGCAGGCGCGCCATGAGCGCGTGCTCCACGAGCGTGATGAGCGCCGACTTGGCGTCCGCGCGGTGGCGGGCGTCCGTCGTGATGATCGGGGTGTCGGGGCCGATCTGCAGGGCCTCGCGCACCTCGTCCGGCTGGTACGGCTGGTTGCCGTCGAAGCCGTTGAGGGCGATGACGAACGGCAGCCCGCTGTTCTCGAAGTAGTCGACCGCCGGGAAGCAGTCGGCGAGACGGCGGGTGTCGACCAGGACGATGGCGCCGATGGCACCGCGCACCAGGTCGTCCCACATGAACCAGAACCGGTCCTGACCGGGCGTACCGAAGAGGTACAGGATCAGGTCCTGGTCCAGGGTGATACGGCCGAAGTCCATGGCGACCGTGGTGGTCGTCTTGTCCCCGGTGTGGGTGAGGTCGTCGATACCGGCCGACGCGGACGTCATGACGGCCTCTGTGCGCAGCGGGTTGATCTCCGAGACGGCGCCGACGAACGTGGTCTTGCCCACGCCGAAGCCGCCCGCCACCACGATCTTCGCGGAGGTGGTGGAGCGGGAAGGACCGCCGCTAGAGCTTGCGAAGTCCACTGAGCACCCTTTCGAGCAGTGTCACGTCTGGCTGGCCGCCGGCGTTCTCGTCGCCGCCGGGCTGATGGATGGCGACCAGGCCCGCCTCCGCCAAGTCGGCGACGAGGATCCTGGCCACGCCGAGTGGGATCGACAGCAGGGCCGAGACTTCGGCCACAGACTTGATCTCCCGGCAGAGGTTGCAGATCCGCTGATGCTCGGGCAGTTGGCCCTGCATCTGGTGCGGCTGCGCGGTGGTGTGCACCAGCGCCTCGATGGCGAGCTGGTACCGCGGGCGGGTCCGGCCGCCGGTCATGGCGTACGGACGCACCAAGGGGTTGTTCGACGCCCCGGCGGGCGCCGGCTCGGGACGACGCTGCGGCTGCACCGGCTGAATGCGCGGTGCCGGCGGCTGGTCGTACGGCGACGGGCCGGGACCCTGCGGCGCGTACGGCTGCCGGTGGCTCGGGGCGGAGGGGAAGTTGTACCGGTTCGCGGAACCGTCGTTCCGGCCCTGGGCAGGGCCGTACGACCAGTTGCCCGTATGAGAACCGCCTGGGGGTGTTGCCACTTTCTCTCCTCCTCCGACCGTGCCGGGCACCCATCTCTGTGGAGCCGCGTCCCGAAACCTTACGGCCCCGGGACGCGAAAACGCACCGTCTGATTGTCAGTTGAGAAGGCTTCCCTGGAGTTCGGCGCGCAGGTCCGGGGTAAGAACCGTGCCTGCGCGGTCGACCAGGAGTGCCATTTCGTACCCGATGAGGCCGATGTCCGCCTCGGGGTGGGCCAGGACGGCCAGCGACGAACCATCGGAAATGGACATGAGGAACAGGAATCCCCGCTCCATCTCCACAACCGTCTGATTCACGCTGCCACCCTCGAAGATCCGGGAGGCGCCTGCCGTCAGAGACGTCAGACCGGAGGCGACGGCCGCGAGCTGGTCGGCGCGGTCGCGGGGGAAGCCTTCGGACATCGCCAGAAGGAGTCCGTCGGCGGAGACCACCACCGTGTGGGACACCCCCGGGGTGTTGTCCACGAAGTTGGTGATCAACCAGTTCAGGTTCTGTGCCGCCTGGCTCATCGGGCTCACACTAACGCTCCTGGTTGTAGGTGCTGTCAGGACCGAAGCCCTGGCCGTTCGTTTCACTGCCTGCGTTGCGTCCGCGCTGGACACCTCGACGCAGGTTGCTCAGCCTGCCCCGGACGTCCTCCGGGGCGCGGGAGACCTGGGGGCCTCCCTGGGGGGTGGTCTCGGCGGCTCCCTCGACCAGGTTGGCCTTGGGTACCCGCCGCGGCAGACCGGAGGAGGTGACCCCGCCGGCCTTCGGCTTCCGGAGCTGCGAGGCCTGCTGCCACCGCTCGTCGTTCGCCGAACGCCAGCCGTTGTCACCGTTGTTCTGCGGTGCGGGGGCCGGCACGTCCTGGCGCACCCGCGCCGCGCCGTTCGAGCCGTTCGACCCGTTCGTGCCGCCCGCGATGGATCCGCGGCGGGGCAGCCCGGCGTCGGTCAGCTGGTGAGCGGCGTTGGAGGCCGGTCCCGGACGGTCGAAGCCTACGCGGTCCTGCTCATTCACGTCACCGGCCTGCGCCGATTCCGCTTCCGGAGCGTACTGGCCCGGGTAGCCGTTCTGGTAGCCACCCTGCTGCGGCCAGTCGTCCTGGTAGGACGGCTCCTCGTACGCCGGGAAGCCGTCGGCCGCGGTGCCGCGGGCGGCCGCGGACTCCTCCTGGGCCGACTCCGCATACCCGGGCTCGGGGTAGCCGCCGTTCGGGGCGTAGGCGTCGCGCTGCGGCAGGCCGCCGTTCGGCGCGAAGTACTGCTCGTCGTACGCGGGCTGCTGCCGCTCGTCGTACGACGTCTGCAGCTGCTCCTCGTACGCCGGCTGCGGTGCGTAGCCCGTCGGCTGCTCCTGGTAGCCCGTACCGCTTGTGTCGTACCCCTGCGGGGCGTCGAAGTCGTCGGCGTAGGCAGGAGCCTCGCCGCCCTCCAGGCCGGGCTGCTGGCCGTGCGACTGGGCCTCCAGCGCCGCGCGGCGCTCCTCACGCATCAGCGAGCGGCCCACCGGGTCCAGATCGCGGATGTCGTCGGGAACCTCGGTGTAACGGCTGTCGTCGAAGCCGAGCTCGGCCGCCGTGCGCATCGGCGCCTGCGGGAGCTGGTTGAAGCTCTCACCCTGGAACTGCTGCTCCGGGATGATCTGGGAGACCGTGAACTCCTCGCGGTTCAGCGACTGTTCGCCACCGCCACCGTGCGTGATCGCGTCCGGCAGCATGACCAGGGAGGTCGTGCCGGCCTGCTCGCCCGAGGGGCGGAGCTGGACGCGGATGCCGTGCCGGTCGGACAGCCGGCCGACCACGAACAGGCCCATGCGCTGGGAGATCGCGGCGTCCACCGTCGGCGGGTTGGCCAGCTTGTGGTTGATGTCCGCGAAGTCCTCGGCGGTCAGGCCGATGCCCTTGTCGTGGATCTCGATCATGACCCGACCGTCGGGGAGACGGGTGGCGGTGACGCGAACCTTGGTCTGCGGGGAGGAGAACGTCGTGGCGTTCTCCAGCAGCTCGGCCAGCAGGTGCACGAGGTCGGTGACCGCGCGGCCGTGGATCTCGGCCTCCGGGACGCCGGACAGCTCGATGCGCTCGTACTGCTCCACCTCGGAGGAGGCGGCGCGCAGGACGTCGACCAGCGGGACCGGCTGGTCCCAGCGGCGGCCGGGCTCCTCGCCCGCGAGGACGAGGAGGTTCTCGCCGTTGCGGCGCATACGGGTCGCGAGGTGGTCCAGGCGGAAGAGGTTCTCCAGCTGGTCCGGGTCGGCCTCGTTGTTCTCCAGGTCGGTGATCAGGGTCAGCTGGCCCTCGATCAGCGACTGGTTGCGGCGCGAGAGGTTGGTGAAGATCGCGTTGATGTTGCCCCGCAGCAGGGCCTGCTCGGCGGCGAGCCGGACGGCCTCGCGGTGGACCTGGTCGAAGGCCCGGGCGACCTCGCCGATCTCGTCCGTGGAGGTGATCGGGATGGGCGCCACGCGGGTGTCGACGCGGCCGGGGTCGGTGCGCGAGAGCTGGTCGACCAGCATCGGCAGGCGCTGCTCGGCGATGCCGAAGGCGGCGTTGCGCAGCTGGCGCATCGAGCGGCTCATCTGGCGGGCCACCAGGCCGGCCAGGATGAACGCGGCGAGCAGGGCGACCACGACCACGGCACCGGTGATGAACGCGGAGGTCTTGGCGTTGTCGGCGATGTCGGAGGCCTCGTTCACGGCCTTGTCCGCGAGATCGAACTCGATCTGGTGGTAGGCGTTGAACTTGAGCGTGTTGAACGCCCACCAGTTCTGCGCGGTGATGCCCTTGGTGGCGAGCCCGGCGCGGGTGGTGGTGCTGGTGTCGCTCAGGGTCGCAAGCGCCGAGATCATCTTGGTCGGGTCGGCCGGCGGCGGCACGTAGTTCGGGTCCTTGCCCTTGGCCGCCTCGACCATCGCCGCGCCGTCGGACCTGACCTTCGTCTCGGCCGTGTTCAGCTTCACCGTGTCGGCGTCGGTGCCACCGCCCTTGTACTCCTCGACGGCGATCCGCTCCAGGTAGGCGTACGAGGAGAGGGAGACCCGCTGGGTCGCCAGGTTCGGGGCGTCCGGGCCGGGCTTGATCAGCAGGTGCATGCCGATCGAGCGCTCCAGGGACAGGGCGGCCTTGGTCAGCGAGATGGCGTAGACGGTACGGCCGTAGGAGGTGATGTTGCCGGTGCCCAGTCCGAGTTCGTTGGCAAACTCCATCAGGGGGTGGGCGATGTCGACGTAGCCCTCTTCGGTCTGGACGCCGGTCACCTTCTTGCCGTAGGCGATCGCGCGCAGGTCCTGGAGCTTCGGCTCGCTCTCCCGGAACTGCTTCAGGCGGCGCTGCAGGCCCGCCTTCTGCGGCATGTTCTGCGCGGCCTGGTCGAAGGCGTCGGCGGCCTCGTCGGTCTTCTTGCGGATCGCGACGACGGTCGCGTCGTCCTGGCCCTTGCCCTGCAGCAGCGGGGCGGCGCTGACGTCACGCTCGACGTAGAGCGCGTCTGCGTATCCGAGGGCGGCACGCACCAGGCGCGCGGTGTTCTCCGCGTCCTGGGCCTCCTGCCAGGTGTCGATCGAGCTCTTCACCTGGAAGCCGCCCATGACGAGGCCGACCATCACGGGTATGAGCAGGATCGCGTTCAGCCTGGTCGGCACCCGCCAGTTGCGGGGGGAGAAGCGGCCGCCGCTCTTCGGGGGAGCGGCCACCGGCTCCGAGCCGGGCACAGGGGTGGGCGCCGCAGCGCGCGGCGGCGGGGTGAAGTTGCCCCGCGCCGACGGCTCGGGACCGTTCTTGCTTCGCCTCACTCGACCAACAACCTCTCGGCGGCGGGCACCTACGTCGTGCCGCAGTCTCTCAGAGCCCGGTGTGTCACAGACCACTGATGAGTACGTCTTTGACTATTGGGCAGTTCAGGCATTCCAGCACGTGGACCTGCGCACTTCCAAACAGTGGAAAGGGTCGATTCCCTGTGATGTAAGCCCTAGATAAATCGGTCATAAAGAGCGAGCCCCGTCAAAAGACGGGGCGTTTGTGGACGCAGCGATACCGCTTGACCGCGACGCGTGGCGATACCACCGGATTCCTCTGCCGAAACGTTATGAACACCGGAGCCGACCGTGTCAAAGGCCACAGCCGGCTCCGGTGTTGTTACGACAACTGCCGTACGGCACTCCCGACTTGAGTGCTACCTCAGCCGTGCCATGAGGGCGTGCTCGACCAGCGTGATCAGCGCGCTCTTGGCATCGGAGCGGTGGCGGGCGTCCGTCGTGATGATCGGGGTGTCCGGCCCGATCTGCAGCGCCTCACGCACCTCTTCCGGCTGGTAGGGCTGCTGCCCGTCGAAGCCGTTGAGCGCGACCACGAACGGCAGGCCCGAGTTCTCGAAGTAGTCGACCGCCGGGAAGCAGTCGGCCAGGCGCCGGGTGTCCACGAGCACCACCGCGCCGATGGCACCGCGCACCAGGTCGTCCCACATGAACCAGAACCGGTCCTGACCGGGCGTACCGAAGAGGTACAGGATCAGGTCCTGGTCCAGGGTGATACGGCCGAAGTCCATGGCGACCGTGGTGGTCGTCTTGTCCCCGGTGTGGGTGAGGTCGTCGATGCCCGCGCTCGCGGACGTCATCACGGCCTCCGTGCGCAGCGGGTTGATCTCGGAGACGGCGCCGACGAACGTGGTCTTGCCGACACCGAAGCCGCCCGCCACCACGATCTTCGCGGAGGTGGTGGCCCGGCCTCCGTCAGAGCTTGCGAAGTCCACTGAGCACCCTTTCGAGCAGCGTCACGTCCGGAGCGCCGCCGTTGTTCTCGTCGCCACCCGGCTGGTGGATGGCGACCAGGCCGGCCTCTGCGAGGTCGGCAACCAGGATCCGGGCCACACCGAGCGGCATGGCGAGCAGCGCCGACACCTCGGCCACGGACTTCACCTCGCGGCACAGGTGGCAGATGCGCTGGTGCTCCGGGAGCAGTCCCATGAGCGCTGCCGGGTCGGCCGTGGTGCTGATCAGTGCCTCGATGGCGAGCTGGTAGCGCGGCCGGGTCCGGCCACCGGTCATCGCATACGGACGTACCAGCGGCTGGTCGCCCTCATCCCCGTACGGCTCCGCGTACGGATCATGAGAGGCGGTGGGCGGGGTCATGAATCCTCCGGGCGGGACAGCAAGTGCTCGGTCAGTCGGGCCGTCTGTCGGGGCCGGTGGGGGGATTGTGTCGGCCGGACGGTGATTTGGTGAGGTGGGTGGTGCCGGGGCCGATCAGTGAAGCAGACTTCCTTGGAGCTCGGCGCGCAGGTCGGGCGTGAGTACCGCGCCCGCGCGGTCGACCAGCAGCGCCATCTCGTAGCCGACGAGGCCGATGTCGCACTCCGGGTGGGCCAGGACGGCCAGCGACGAGCCGTCCGAGACGGACATGAGGAAGAGAAACCCTCGTTCCATCTCGACGACCGTCTGCGCCACGTTGCCGCCCTCGAAGATCCGGGAGGCCCCGGCCGTCAGCGAGGTGAGCCCGGACGCGACCGCCGCGAGCTGGTCGGCGCGGTCGCGCGGGAAGCCTTCCGACATCGCCAGAAGGAGACCGTCGGCGGACACGACGACGGTGTGGGACACCCCGGGGGTGTTGTCCACGAAGTTGGTGATCAACCAGTTGAGATTCTGTGCCGCCTGGCTCATCTGGCTCAACTAACGCTCCTGCTGGTGAGTGGGGTTCGGGTAGCTGCCGGTCTGGCCGGGATTGGCCTGCCGACCCTGCGCGATTCCCCGACGGAGATTGGTCAGCCGGCCGCGTACGTCATCGGGCGCACGCGAGACCTGCGGACCGGTTTGGTGCTGTTGCTGCTGAGCCGTACCCGGGACGAGGTTCGCCCTGGGCACCCGGCGCGGCAGGCCGGAGGTGGTGACGCCGCCCGCGGCCGGCTGCCGTACGCGCTCTGCCTGCCGGACGAGTTCGTCGTTCGGCGAGCTGCGCCAGGAGCTGGTCACGGGACGCTGGGGGGCCGCGGAAGCGGCGGCGGGTGCGGGAGCCTGCGGCTGCTGCGGGGCCGGGGCGGGAGCCGAGCCGTTGCTCTGCTGCTGCCCCTGGCCGCCGCGGAACCAGTTGGTCTCCAGGGTGTCGTACAGCGGCGTACGGCCGTCACCGGGACTGCTGGCCGGCGGCAGGGCCTCCGGCTCGTGGCGGGCCGGACGCTGCTGCGGGGCCTGCGGACGCTGGGCGCCGAAGTCGCCGCCCTGTCCACCGCCCACCTGCGGCCGCTCGAACTGACCCGTGTTCTGGGCGTTGTTCGGCGCGGGGTTGTGACGTCCGGGCAAGGAGTGCTGCCCGGTGGAGCCGGAGTCGTACGCCTGCGGGGCCGCGAACTGGCCCGTGGAGGAGCCGTCCTGCTGCCCGCCCGGCGCACCGAAGATGTCGGAGCGGACGTACGCGTTGTTGCCCTGCTGGCCGTTCGCGCCGGGACGGGCGTACTGGCCGGTGGAACCGGGGTCGTACGACGGTGCCGCGGGGTACTGACCGGTGTTCTGGGCACCGCCGTTGAAGTCCGGGCGGGGGAACTCGCCGGTGGCGGAGGGACCCTGGGCGGCGTCTATCCGGGGGATCTCGGACGTCGAGCCGGGGCCCTGGCGGTCGTCCACGCGCGGCATGCGCGCGGTCTGCGAGGGGTCCTGCTCGTCGTGGCCGCGCGGGGTGTCCAGCGAGGCGTGGGAGAGCTGTCCGGTCTCGTTGCCCCAGCCCGCGGCCGACGCGCCCGCGCCGGGCAGCTCGGCCCGCGCACCGCCGCGCGGCGGCAGCTGACGGCCCTGGTCCGCGGCGTTGCCCGGACGCTGCGGCGCCGCGCCGCGGCCGCCGAACATGTCCTGCTGCGGGTTCTGCGCGGCACCCGGCGTCTGACCGCCGAAGGTACCGGCGCCGGCACCGGGCGGAGTCGAGCGGTTCTGCTGGGGGGCCGACGGACCCTGCGGGCCACGGGCCGCGCCCGGGGCACCCGGACGGCCGTTCTGGCCGGCGCCCGGAAGCGCGGCACGCGCGCCCTGGGCGGAGCCGACCTGGCCACGCGGGTTCGAGCCGAGGCCCGGACGTCCGCCGCCCGCACCGGCACCGAGAGCCCCGCCCGGGGCACCCGCGCCGAGCACGCCGCCGCCCTGGCCGCCGCCCCGACGGGCCGCGGCCGCACCGGCCGCTGCCTGCGCGACGGCCGGACCGCCGGTGGGCGCGGGGGCGCCGGGCTTGCCCGCGGCCGGCTTCTTGCCGCCCTGGGCGACGTCGACGGGCAGCATGACCAGCGCGGTCGTACCACCGGAGTCGGACGGGCGCAGCTGGATGCGGATGCCGTGACGCTGCGACAGACGACCGACCACGAACAGACCCATTCGGCGGGACACCGAGACGTCCACGGTGGGCGGCGAGGCGAGCCGCTCGTTGATCGCCGCGAGGTCCTCGGGGGAGAGGCCGATGCCCGTGTCGTGGATCTCGATCAGCACGCGGCCGTCGGGCAGCGCGTGACCGGTGACCTTGACCTTGGTCTGCGGCGAGGAGAACGAGGTCGCGTTCTCCAGCAGCTCGGCGAGGAGGTGCACGAGGTCGTTGACCACGCGGCCGGCCACTTCGGTGGTCGGCACGGAGGCCAGCTCGATGCGCTCGTACTGCTCCACCTCGGACGCGGCGGCGCGGAGCACGTCGACCAGCGGGACCGGACGGGTCCAGCGGCGACCGGGCTCTTCACCGGCGAGAACGAGGAGGTTTTCGCCGTTACGGCGCATGCGGGTCGCGAGGTGGTCGAGCTTGAACAGCGAGGACAGCTGGTCCGGGTCGGCCTCGCGGGACTCCAGCTCGGAGATGAGCGAGAGCTGGCGCTGGATAAGACCCTGGGAGCGGCGCGAGAGGTTCGTGAACATCGCGTTGACGTTGCCCCGCAGAAGGGCCTGCTCGGCGGCGAGGCGGACCGCCTCGCGGTGCACGTCGTCGAAGGCCGCGGCCACCTGGCCGATCTCGTCCCGGGAGTGCACACCGACCGACTCCACGGACGTGTCGACGTCCTGCGGGTCGGACTCGGAGAGCTGCTTGACCAGCTCGGGCAGGCGGTCCTGGGCGACCTTGGTGGCGGTCTCCTGCAGGCGGCGCAGCGAGCGGATCATGGAGCGGGCCACGACGAAGGCGCCGACGAGCGACACGCCGAGGACGATGAGGATCAGGACACCGGAGATGATCGCGTCGCGCTCGGTGGCGTTACGCAGCTCGCGGGCCTTCTGCTCCATGTCCTCGAGCAGCGTGTGCTCGATCTTCTTCATCTGCTCGATCTTGGTCGAGCTGTCGTCCACCCAGTCGCGGTAGGAGCGCTTGGGCTGGTCCTTGAGGCCCTCCGAGCCGCCGAGCGCACGCTTGGCGTAGGTGTCCGCGGACTCGATCGTCGGGTTGCCCTCGTCGATCGGCTTGAGGAGCTCGGCGGCGTTGCCGGAGTAGATCTTCCGGAAGATGGTGACTTCGGAGTTCTCGCTGGACAGCGCCGACTGGGCGTAGAGCCGGTCGTTCTCCGAGATGTGGCCGGCCTCGGTGTTGTTGTCGGGCAGGGCCGCGGCGACGACGGCGCGCTGCACGGACGCGTACTCCTTGGCGGTGGAGAACGCCGCCAGGGCGCGGGTGCGCTGGATCATCTCCGGGTTGCTGGACGCCTCCGCCATGTCCTGCGAGAGGTCGACCAGCTGGGTGATCAGGCGGTGGTAGGCCTCGACCGTCTGCGTCGAGTTGTTCTTGGACTGGTAGGCCGACCGGCGGATCTTGGCCAGCTGGTCCAGCTGTCCGGCCAGACCGACGAGGCTGTCACGGACGCCCTGGAGCTGGCCCGCCTTGCTCGCCGCGTCGATCTCCTCGGACGCGTTGAGGAAGTTCTCCTTCGCGCGGTCCGTCTTGTCCTGGTAGCCCTTGACTGTGTAGTCGGTCGCCTTCAGGCCGTGCGCCAGCGGACCGGCGGACTGGTCGCGCTCCTCCTGGAGCGCGGCGGCCAGTTCGGTGGCCTGCTTGGTCATGTCCGTCAGCAGCTTCATGTTGTCGAGCTGCTGGATGTCGTCCATGGAGTCGCTGATGCGCAGCGCACCCAGCGAGGTGGCCGCGACCACGGGGAGCGCGAGCAGCGACACCAGACGCGTGGAGATGCGCCAGTTGCGCAGGGCTATGCGCGGTCCGGGGCCGGTCGGTCCCTTGGTGGACTTTGCCGGCGGTATGGATTTCGGGGCGCCCGACGGCGTCGGGGCGCCGGGGCGCCCACCGCCGTCACCGGACTGGGTCGGGCCCGGGTTCTGGGCGTGCTGGGGCGAGGAACCGCGGTCGGTCCCGCCATGCGGCTCCGGCTCCGCCGAAGCACTGCCATCCCTCTTGAAACGTCCCTGCACTAGCGTCGCAACCTCTGGACCAGGCACCCCTCCGCGCGAACGGAAGGACACGGTGTCGGCGTTGTGGGGGACGCCCTGAATGCGCCCCCCGGGTGGTCGTGAGTGACCGGCGCTGGACTCCCCCTGCCTCGCCGCCACCCGGCGCTGGTAGCGCCCTGTGCGCCGGCTCGATCCTGCGGCGGTCCGTGGAATTCCAGCACAGTGCCGGATCTCCAACAAGGGCCGTGGACCGAGCTGTGACCTGAGTGACACGGAGTGAGTGATGCGTTACGAGACGTGGAAATTGATCTCGTACATAGCGGGCATATCCCTGTGAATTACTGGAGTTGGCCGGGTGTCCCAGTCGCCATGATCAGGAGCGGAATGATGGCTTCAGGGGGGCAATGTCCGTTTCGTTGTCATGAGTTGCGGGCCGGAATTGACCGGTTTGCCCGCGAGGTCGTGAGCAAACTCACACGCCAACCACGGCCACTTCGCGTCTTCGGCGGCGAATTGAATGTTTAGCCTGGCGCTTGACAAGACGCGTGCCTTTGTAAATCAGCACCCACACAGGACAGGGCCCAGGACAACCGTGAAGACGACGATGATGTTCCGCACCATAGCCAACCCGCGTCGCACGACTCTGGCGCACCTCGACGGCGCCGACGACCTGCAGACCCCGGAGCAGCCGGAGCACTCCGTCGACCTGCCCGCCCAGACCGCGAACCCCAGGCGCACCATCCTGGAGGAGGTCCCGGTGACCGCCGCCGTCGCGCAGTAGTACGGCCGCCGGCCGCCGAATGCTCAAGGCGGCCGCGACCGAAGTCCGGGGCGCCCCCGCAGGAGGGGCGCCCTTTCGGCGTCCGCGCCCGTGGCCCGGGGAATATGGGCGGGGCCCGGCCCCTTTGCCGCGTTAGCCTGGAGCGTCAGACTCCAGCCGGCTCGGTTTCTCAGGTAAGGGGCGCAAGGATCCCGTGCGCATCGCCAGGTTCTCCATCGACGGGAACGTCGCCTTCGGCGCGGTCGAGGGCGAGAAGCAGGACGAACTCGTCCTCGACATCATCAAGGGCATTCCGTTCGCCGACTTCGAGCTCTCCGGTACGAAGGTGCCGCTGAGCAAGGTCAGGCTGCTCCCGCCGGTGCTTCCCAACAAGGTCGTGGCCTTCGGCCGCAACTACGCGGAGCACGCGAAGGAGCTGGGCAACGAGGTCCCGGACGCCCCCTTCGCCTTCTTCAAGCCGTCCACCTCGGTGATCGGCTCCGGCGACGAGATCCAGTACCCCTCCTTCTCCGAGGAGCTGCACCACGAGGCCGAGCTGGCCGTCGTCATCGGCCGGCTGTGCCGTGAGGTCCCCCGGGACCGCGTCAAGGACGTGATCTTCGGCTACACCTGCGCCAACGACGTCACCGCCCGCGACGTGCAGCGACGCGAGAAGCAGTGGGCGCGGGCCAAGGGCTTCGACACCGCCTGCCCGCTCGGCCCCTGGGTCGAGACCGACCTGGACCTCGCCGCCGCGTCCGACCTGACCATCCAGCTCACGGTCAACGGCGAGCAGCGCCAGCTGGGCCGGACGAGCGAGATGATCCACTCCATCGAGGACCTGATCGTCAACATCTCCGAGGCCATGACGCTGCTCCCCGGCGACGTGATCCTCACCGGCACCCCGGCTGGGGTCGGCCCCCTGCACGTCGGCGACGAGGTCGCCGTCACCATCGAAGGCATCGGCACTCTCACCAACAAGGTTGTCAAGCGTGGCTAGCGCATCCTCCCCCAAGCTCTCGGCTCCGCTCGGGCAGGGGGGACCCCCATCCCCCGTACGCGTACGTTTCTGCCCCTCGCCCACCGGTAACCCCCATGTGGGCCTGGTCCGCACCGCCCTGTTCAACTGGGCGTTCGCCCGGCACCACCAGGGCACTCTGGTCTTCCGTATCGAGGACACCGACGCGGCCCGCGACTCCGAGGAGTCGTACAACCAGCTGCTCGACGCGATGCGCTGGCTGGGCTTCGACTGGGACGAGGGCCCCGAGGTCGGCGGCCCGCACGCGCCGTACCGGCAGTCGCAGCGCATGGACCTCTACAAGGAGGTCGCCCAGAAGCTGCTCGACGCCGGCCACGCCTACCGCTGCTACTGCTCCCAGGACGAGCTGGACACCCGCCGCGAGGCCGCCCGCGCCGTCGGCAAGCCCTCCGGCTACGACGGCCACTGCCGCGACCTGGGCGCCGAGCAGGTCGCTCAGTACGAGGCCCAGGGCCGCACCCCGATCGTCCGCTTCCGGATGCCCGACGAGACGATCACCTTCACCGACCTGGTCCGCGGCGAGCTGACCTTCACCCCGGAGAACGTGCCGGACTACGGCATCGTCCGCGCGAACGGCGCCCCGCTGTACACGCTGGTGAACCCGGTCGACGACGCGCTGATGGAGATCACCCACGTCCTGCGCGGCGAGGACCTGCTCTCCTCCACCCCGCGACAGATCGCCCTGTACAAGGCGCTGATCGAGCTCGGCATCGCCCAGCGGATCCCGGCCTTCGGGCACCTGCCGTACGTGATGGGCGAGGGCAACAAGAAGCTGTCCAAGCGCGACCCGCAGTCGTCGCTGAACCTCTACCGCGAGCGCGGCTTCCTTCCGGAGGGCCTGCTCAACTACCTGTCGCTCCTCGGCTGGTCGCTCTCGGCCGACCAGGACATCTTCTCGATCGACGAGATGGTCGCGGCCTTCGACGTCACCGACGTGAACCCCAACCCGGCCCGCTTCGACCTGAAGAAGGCCGAGGCGATCAACGCCGACCACATCCGCCTGCTCGACGTGAAGGACTTCACGGAGCGCTGCCGGCCGTGGCTGACGGCCCCGTTCGCCTCCTGGGCGCCGGAGGCCTTCGACGAGACGAAGTGGCAGGCCGTCGCCCCGCACGCGCAGACCCGCCTCAAGGTCCTCTCCGAGATCACCGAGAACGTCGACTTCCTGTTCCTGGCCGAGCCGGTCTTCGACGAGGCGAGCTGGACGAAGGCCATGAAGGAGGGCTCGGACGCCCTGCTGCGCACGGCCCGCGAGCAGCTGGACGCGGCCGACTGGAACTCCGCCGAGTCCCTGAAGGAGGCCGTCCTGGCCGCCGGCGAGGCGCACGGCCTCAAGCTCGGCAAGGCCCAGGCCCCGGTCCGGGTGGCCGTCACCGGCCGCACGGTCGGCCTGCCCCTCTTCGAGTCCCTGGAGATCCTGGGCAAGGAGAAGACGCTGGCCCGCATCGACGCGGCGCTGGCGAAGCTCGCCGCATAGCGCTCACACAGGAGGGCGGCGTCCGGTTCGGGCGCCGCCCTTCGCGCATCCACCGACCCGTCACCCGGCCTCGCCGCTGGCCCAGATGGAGACGCAGGTCTACTCGCCCTCCGCGATCAGCGGGGCCGACCCCTGGGCGCCCGTGTGGCAGTCGAACAAGCCGTCGACCTGGACCCTGACCCTGTCGGGCCGGCGCTGACACTGTCCGGCTCGACGACCCTGGGCTGACCGCGCGTCGAGGAGGGTACGGTCGGAGCATGAGCATTCATGCCGTGGTCTGGGACGTGGACGACACCCTCTTCGACTACACGACCGCGGACCGCGAGGGCATGCGCTCCCATCTGGCGGCCGAGGGCCTGCTCCACGGGTACGACACCCCGGAGCAGGCCCTTCTGCGGTGGCGGGAGATCACCGATCAGCAGTGGGCCCGGTTCTCGGCGGGGGAGGCGACGTTCGAGGGCCAGCGGCGCGACCGCGTACGGGTGTTCCTGGGCGCGGAGCTCACCGACGACGAGGCCGACGCCTGGTTCGGGCGATACATCGGTCACTACGAGGCGGCCTGGGCCCTGTTCCCGGACGTCCTGCCCGTCCTCGACCTCCTCGCCCGCAGCCACCGGCACGCGGTGCTGTCCAACTCCAGCCTCACCGTCCAGGACCGCAAGCTGCGCGTCCTCGGCGTGCACAGCCGCTTCGAGGCCATCCTGTGCGCGGCCGAACTGGGCGTCTCCAAGCCCGAGGCCGAGGCGTTCCTCGCCGCCTGCGACGCCCTGAAGCTCGCCCCGCACCAGGTGGCGTACGTCGGCGACCATCCGGAGATCGACGGGCGCGGCGCCGCAGAGGCGGGTCTGCTGTCGGTCTGGATCGACCGTGACGGCGCGTACACCAGCGGTGATGCGCCCACCGGCCGGCACCGGATCGCCTCGCTCGCCGAACTCCCCGCGATCCTTGGCGCGGATACCCGTTTTGGAGCCCCGTCCACCTTCAGGTAATGTTCTTCCTGCGCCGCCGGGGAGCGGGCCGAGAGGCCGGAAACCGGGGGAGCAAACTAGAACAAGATCCCCTCAGGGGCTTGCGTTCCAGTGGCCTATGGTGTAATTGGCAGCACGACTGATTCTGGTTCAGTTAGTCTTGGTTCGAGTCCAGGTAGGCCAGCTCGCAGAGCTCATCTGCAACCAGCGGATCACATCCGCAAGCCCCCGTTGTGTAGCGGCCTAGCACGCTGCCCTCTCAAGGCAGTAGCGCCGGTTCGAATCCGGTCGGGGGTACAGATCCTTCCCGCGAGGACAGTCAGGGTAGCTCCCGCTGACCTCGATGCAGGATCGCTAGGGCCCCCGTTGTGTAGCGGCCTAGCACGCCGCCCTCTCAAGGCGGTAGCGCCGGTTCGAATCCGGTCGGGGGTACTGCTGGTCTAAACCACATTGGTCTATGGTGTAATTGGCAGCACGACTGATTCTGGTTCAGTTAGTCTTGGTTCGAGTCCAGGTAGACCAGCTCGGATCCGCGGAAACGTGTGATCCTCGCCCCCGTTGTGTAGCGGCCTAGCACGCCGCCCTCTCAAGGCGGTAGCGCCGGTTCGAATCCGGTCGGGGGTACAGAACGAAGGCCCTTCGCTTCGGCGGAGGGCCTTCGGCGTGTCCGGGGACCGGAGGCCGGGGGCTACTCGAAGCCGTAGCGCCGTGCCGACTCCTCCTCCTGGGCCAGCCGGTGCAGTGCCTGGAGCAGCGGTTCGGCGAGGATCGCCCCGAGGACGGCCGTCTCCACCTTCTCGGCCTCCGACGGATGCGTCTCCACGAAGTCCAGGTCGAGCACGGCCGCCCGGTGCATCAACTGCGCGTACGCGACCAGCCGTTCGGACTCCCAGTCGTAGCCGAGCCGCCGGAGCGCGGCCACCGCCACCACCAGCGAGCGGTACGCGGGGGAGAGGGTGACCAGAGCCTGCGCGTTCGCCCAGCCCAGCGTCCGCAGCAGTTCGCCCACTTCTTGGTGCGCGGCCCGGACGTACTCGTCCTCCTCGTCCGGCTCGCTCACCTGGGGCAGTGCCCACAGGGCGGCCCCCATCCGGATCGTCCGGCCGAGCGACTCGTCGTCGACGTGCTTCAGCACCTCGCGCACCGTGGCCACTGGCACCCGGCCGACCTGGATCATCGCCCGCACCAGGCGCAGCCGGCGCAGGTGCTCCTCGTCGTACTCGGCCGTCGTGGTGTTGACCTGGCGGCCCGCCGGCAACAGCCCTTCGCGCAGGTAGTACTTGATCGTCGCGGTGGACACACCGCTGCGCCGACTCAGCTCGCCAAGCCGCATGTCTTGCGCCCTTCCTTGGTAAGTGCCACTATCCAAGCACCGCCGAGAAGGATAGTGCCGCTATCCGATAGGGGATCCGGAGGCTCGTGATGGTCGTGAAGCCGGTGCCCGGGCGCACCACCGCCGCGGTGGACGGGGACGCCGTGGTGCTCCTGATCGGCATGCGCGTCAACCACTTCTGGGCGGTGCACCAGTGGGTGCCGGTCATGGTGTCGATGCTCCGCATGCTGAAGGAGCTCGGACGGGACGCCGAGCGGGGGCTGCTGGGGCACGTACTGCTGACGGCCTCGCCGCGGACGTACTACGTCGTCCAGTACTGGGAGTCCAAGGAGAAGCTCTACGCGTACGCGCACTCGCCCGACATGTTCCACCACCGGGCGTGGGCGATCATCAACCGCAAGGAGCGGGCGGGGAAGATGCGCGGGCACGTCGGGCTGTGGCACGAGACGTATGTCGTGCCCGAGGGGTCGCACGAGTCGATCTACGCCGACATGCCGGCCTTCGGCCTCGCGGCGGCGCACGGCCAGGTCCCGGTCGAGGCGCGGGGGCGCTATGCCAAGGACCGCTTCGCGCACCGCTCGGCCGGGGCCAGCGAGGAGACGCGTTGACGGGCCGGGCCGGCATGCCGGTCGGCGAGCCCGACCGGCGAGGGGGACGGGGGACCGGGGAGGGCCTGCCGCGGCGTTGAGGCCGGCCTTCCCCGGGAGCGTCCCTGATCCGGTGGTCAGCCGGAGCGGCGCAGGGCCTCGGACAGGCGCGCGGCGGCGTCGATGACCGCCTGCGCGTGCATACGGCCCGGGTGGCGGGTCAGGCGCTCGATCGGACCGGAGACGGACACGGCGGCCACCACGCGGTTGGAGGGGCCGCGCACCGGCGCGGAGACGGACGCGACGCCCGGCTCCCGCTCGCCGATGGACTGGGCCCAGCCGCGCCGCCGTACACCCGACAGGGCCGTCGCCGTGAAACGGGCGCCCTGCAGGCCCCGGTGCAGGCGCTCCGGCTCCTCCCAGGCCATCAGGATCTGCGCGGACGAGCCCGCCTTCATCGTGAGGGTCGAACCGACCGGGACGGTGTCCCGCAGGCCGGACAGGCGTTCCGCCGCGGCCACGCAGATGCGCATGTCACCCTGGCGTCGGTAGAGCTGCGCGCTCTCGCCGGTGACGTCACGCAGGTGCGTGAGCACGGGGCCCGCCGTGGCCAGCAGGCGGTCCTCGCCCGCCGCCGCGGCCAGCTCGGCGAGCCGCGGGCCGAGAATGAAACGGCCCTGCATGTCGCGAGCCACCATGCGGTGGTGTTCCAAAGCCACGGCAAGGCGGTGTGCCGTGGGTCTTGCCAGTCCGGTGGCCCCGACCAGTCCCGCGAGGGTGGCCGGGCCGGACTCCAGAGCGCTCAGGACGAGGGCCGCCTTGTCCAGAACGCCGACGCCGCTACTGTTGTCCATGCAACGATACTCACGTCTCACTCTGTGAAACGCAAGTTCAATTTTCGGTGAGACGCGCAACCCTTGTAAGCACAACGGCCCGAGCACCGAACGGGCCGGGCGGCGAGTGCCCGTGAACAGGGGCGCGGGCGCTGCCTCCTCAAGATCTCTAGTTGGGCCGGCGCACCATGGCCGGCCGAAGGGAAAGCGATGGGTAGGACACTCGCGGAGAAGGTCTGGGACGACCACGTCGTCCGGCGCGCCGAGGGCGAGCCCGACCTCCTCTTCATCGATCTGCACCTGCTGCACGAGGTGACCAGCCCGCAGGCCTTCGACGGGCTCCGCCAGAACGGCCGCCAGGTGCGCCGCCTCGACCTCACCATCGCGACCGAGGACCACAACACCCCGACCCTCGACATCGACAAGCCCATCGCGGACCCGGTCTCCCGCGCCCAGCTGGAGACGCTGCGCAAGAACTGCGCCGACTTCGGCGTCCGGCTGCACCCGCTGGGCGACGTCGAGCAGGGCGTCGTCCACGTCGTGGGCCCGCAGCTGGGCCTGACCCAGCCCGGCACCACCGTCGTCTGCGGCGACTCGCACACCTCCACGCACGGCGCCTTCGGCGCGCTGGCGTTCGGCATCGGCACCTCCCAGGTGGAGCACGTGCTGGCCACCCAGACGCTGCCGCTGGCCCGCCCCAAGACCATGGCCATCACCGTCGAGGGCGAGCTGCCCGAGGGCGTGACCGCCAAGGACCTGATCCTGGCGATCATCGCCAAGATCGGTACGGGCGGCGGCCAGGGCTACATCCTGGAGTACCGCGGCTCCGCCGTCGAGAAGCTCTCGATGGAGGCCCGGATGACCATCTGCAACATGTCGATCGAGGCCGGTGCCCGCGCGGGCATGATCGCCCCCGACGAGACGACCTTCGCGTACATCAAGGGCCGTGCCCACGCCCCCGAGGGCGAGGACTGGGACGCCGCCGTGGCGTACTGGAAGACCCTGAGGACGGACGAGGACGCGGTCTTCGACGCCGAGGTCGTCATCCACGCCGACGAGCTGTCGCCGTTCGTCACCTGGGGCACCAACCCCGGCCAGGGCGCGCCGCTTTCGGCGCAGGTCCCCGACCCGGCTTCGTACGAAGACGCTTCGGAGCGCCTGGCCGCCGAAAAGGCCCTGGAATACATGGGGTTGGAGGCCGGTCAGGCGCTGCGCTCCATCAACGTGGACACCGTCTTCGTAGGTTCCTGCACCAACGGCCGCATCGAGGACCTGCGTGCCGCCGCCGACATCCTGCGGGAGCGTAAAGTCGCCGACGGCGTACGGATGCTGGTCGTCCCGGGCTCCGCGCGGGTCGGTCTGCAGGCCGTCTCCGAGGGCTTGGACGTGGTCTTCAAGGAGGCCGGCGCCGAGTGGCGGCACGCGGGCTGTTCGATGTGCCTGGGCATGAACCCGGACCAGCTGGCCCCGGGTGAGCGCTCCGCGTCCACCTCCAACCGCAACTTCGAGGGCCGGCAGGGCAAGGGCGGGCGTACGCACCTGGTGTCGCCGCAGGTCGCGGCCGCGACCGCCGTCCTGGGCCACCTGGCCTCCCCGGCCGACCTGGCCGACGCAACCGCCGCCCCCGCTGGAGTCTGAGAGTCATGGAAGCATTCACCACCCACACCGGCCGGGCCGTCCCGCTGCGCCGCAGCAACGTCGACACCGACCAGATCATCCCTGCTCACTGGCTCAAGAAGGTGACCCGGGACGGGTTCGAGGACGGGCTGTTCGAGGCCTGGCGCAAGGACCCGGAGTTCGTGCTCAACCGCCCCGAGCGGCAGGGCGCCACCGTCCTGGTCGCGGGCCCCGACTTCGGCACCGGCTCCTCCCGTGAGCACGCCGTCTGGGCGCTGCAGAACTACGGCTTCAAGGCGGTCGTCTCCTCCCGCTACGCCGACATCTTCCGCGGTAACTCGCTGAAGAACGGCCTGCTCACGGTGGTTCTGGAGCAGCAGACCGTGGATGCGCTGTGGGAGCTCACGGAGAAGGACCCGCAGGCCGAGATCACGGTGGACCTCGAGGCCCGTGAGGTGCGCGCCGAGGGCATCACCGCCTCCTTCGAGCTGGACGAGAACTCCCGCTGGCGGCTGCTGAACGGGCTGGACGACATCTCCATCACCCTCCAGAACGAGGCCGACATCGCCGCCTACGAGGCCAAGCGGCCCTCCTACAAGCCGCGGACGCTCCAGGTCTGAACCAAGTCCCGAACGGGTCGAGATTCGGCCACCACAACACCCCCTCTGTACCCCCGATCGCCACGATTGGGGGTACAGCCATGTCTGCACCCGAACGGCCCTGGGCGTTCCCGCAGGTCCGCTCAACTTCCCACGTTAGTGCGGCGGTTGCCTGGGTAAGTGAGTGCTGTGATTGCGGGCTTGGCAAGTGCCCGGAAGGCCATTCGAGGCGGCAGTTGCACCCTGCGCAGGCGACAACTCGCCCCAGATGGCACAATCTGTGCATGGACAGCGACGGCCAACTCACGCTCTATACGGCGGTCGCGGCCCAACTGAAGGAAGCGCACGCAAGAGTGCGCGCACTGCAAGTCCCGGAGGGCGTACGGATGGCGCTGACCCGGAAGCTGCTGGTCATTACGGCCGCGGCCAAGCACGATCTCGCCGATGCGGCAAGGCGTCTGGAGCGGTTCACGGCGGACCTGGACGAGGGTCGAATCCCTGACGAGGAACGCTGAACCGCCCGAGACAACCGAGTCGGTTGCGGCACAAGGGTGATAAGCCCGTTTCGTGTTTGATTTGCGGTATATATCTGCCTAACGTGCGAAAAAGCTTGAACACTTTCGTTCTGGCGATGTCTCCGAAGGGGAAGACGTGAACAAGGCGCAGCTCGTTGAAGCGATTGCCGACAAGATGGGTGGCCGCCAGCAGGCCGCCGATGCTGTCGATCATGTTCTGGACGCCATCGTCCGCGCGGTCGTCGCGGGCGAGCGGGTCTCGGTCACCGGCTTCGGGTCCTTCGAGAAGGTGGACCGCCCCGCCCGCTACGCCCGTAACCCCCAGACGGGCGAGAGGGTTCGGGTCAAGAAGACCTCCGTGCCGCGCTTCCGCGCCGGTCAGGGCTTCAAGGACCTGGTGAGCGGCTCGAAGAAGCTGCCGCGCGGCGGTGAGGTCGCGGTCAAGAAGGCGCCCAAGGGCAGCCTGACCGGCGGAGCCGCCGCCACGGTCAAGAAGGCCGCGGCGAAGAAGGCCACCAAGGCGGCCGCGAAGAAGGTCACGGCGAAGAAGGCGGCGCCCGTGAAGAAGGCCGTCACCGCCAAGAAGGTCGTGGCGAAGAAGACGACCGCGAAGAAGACCACGGCGGCCGCCAAGAAGACGACCACGGCCAAGGCCGCGGCCAAGAAGACCACCGCCAAGAAGGCCCCTGCGAAGAAGGTCACCGCCAAGAAGGCCCCGGCCAAGAAGTCGACGGCCCGCAAGACCACCGCCAAGAAGGCCACCGCCCGCTAGAGGCGAGGCACAGGGCACTCACACGCCGGGCCGGACTCCCGTGGGGAGCCCGGCCCGCGGCGCGTCCGGGGGGACGCTCAGAACGTCTGCAGGGTCACGAGCGTGATGCGGAGGCCGTCTTCGGCACCCTCCGTCTCGATCCGTACGCGCTGTCCCGGCCGCAGCAGCCGCAGCCCTCCCGCGTCGAACGCCGGAGCGTCGAAGGGCACCGGCGTCCCGTCGTCGAGCAGTACCTGCCCGCTGCGGGTCTCGGGGTCGTACGTGTATGCGGTCGCCTGCATGGCGGAAGCCTACTGTGCCGCTACTGCCCGGGAATCAGCAGCCGGGCCGTCGCCGCCGCCGTCCGCGGACCCACCCCCAGCGCCAGCGCCGCCCGCAGGTCCTCGCCGGTGTCCACGTCCTGGCGTACCGAATCCACCGCGTCCAGCCCGAGTTCCACCGCCCCCGACGCCCGGTGCCGGGCCCGGGAATCGACGCCGAATGCCGGGTGCAATTCCCGGCCGCCGGCCGCCGTCAGCAGGGTGGTGCCGATTGCGGCCGCATCGGGGAGAAAAGCCCGCGGGAATTGAGCCGCCGCGGCCAGGACCCGGGACAATTCCGCGGGGCGCAGGGCGGGCAGATCGGCGTTCAGGGCCGCCACCGGGGTTTCGGCGCGCCGGGACCGTATGACCCTCGCCCCGTGCGCCAGGGCGGCGTTCAGGCCGCCACCGGGCTCGTCCGCCACGATGCGGGCCCCCAGCGCCGCGAGCTCGCGGCCCGCGAGCGCGTCGCCCGTGACGACCGCCACATCCCCGACCTGCGGACAAGCCAGCGCCGCGGCCACCGTGTCCTGCGCGAACGCGAGGGCCAGCCCCGGGCGCAGCCCGTCGGCGGCGGTGTCCGAGAGCCTGCTCTTGGCCCGCGCCAAGGGCTTCACGGGGATGACCAAGGTCCACTGCACCGGCGTACCGTCCCTTACTGGTTGCGGTCATTGTCACCCGGGTCCTCTGGCGGCCCGGGCGGCGGGGCGTACGGTGTTCTCGACAGACCGGCGGCCTGGGGCGACACTTGTGCGGCCCCCCGGCCCCGGGGGCAGTCCTAGAGGAAGGTGTCCGAGTGTCCCGCCGCAGAATCGGCTTCTGGTACCGCTTCGCAGCGGTCCTGTGCAAACCGCCGCTGGTGATTCTGATCAAGCGGGACTGGCGTGGAATGGAGCACATTCCGGCCGAGGGTGGATTTATCACCGCGGTGAACCACAATTCCCACGTCGACCCCTTCGCGTACGCGCACTATCAGTACAACACCGGACGCGTTCCGCGATTCCTGGCGAAGAGCGGGCTTTTCAAGAAGGGATTCGTCGGTGCCGCGATGCGCGGCACCGGGCAGATCCCCGTGTACCGCGAGAGCACCGACGCGCTCAGCGCGTTCCGGGCCGCGATCGACGCCGTGGAACGCGGTGAGTGCGTCGCCTTCTACCCCGAGGGCACCCTCACCCGCGACCCGAACGGCTGGCCCATGACCGCCAAGACCGGTGCCGCGCGCGTGGCCCTGCAGACGAAGTGCCCGGTCGTCCCGGTCGCGCAGTGGGGCGCCAACGCGCTCCTGCCGGCGTACGCCAAGAAGCCGGACCTCTTTCCGCGCAAGACGCACCACGTCCTGGCCGGCCCGCCCGTCGACCTGTCGCGCTTCTACGACCAGGAGATGACCCCGGAGCTCCTCAAGGAGGCCACCGAGGTCATCATGGCCGCCATCACCCGCCTGCTGGAGGAGATCCGCGGCGAGAAGGCGCCCGAGACGCCGTACGACCCGCGCCGCGAGCGGATCGAGCAGCGGCGCCGGACCGAGGCACAGACGCAGTCGCAGGGCAGGCAGGCAGAAGGGCAGGGACGGGGCAAGTGAGCAAGCCGGTCAAGGCGGCGGTCTTCAGCGCCGGTTCGTGGGGCACGGCGTTCGGCATGGTGCTCGCCGACGCGGGGTGCGACGTCACCCTGTGGGGCCGCCGCGCGGAGGTCGTGGAGGCGATCAACTCCACCCGGACGAACCCCGACTACCTGCCGGGCGTCGAGCTCCCGGCGAACCTGCGGGCCACCACCGACCCGGCCGAGGCCGCCGCCGGCGCCGACTTCACGGTCCTCTCGGTGCCTTCCCAGACCCTGCGCGCCAACCTCGCGGAATGGAGTCCGCTGCTCGCGCCCGACACCGTCCTCGTCTCCCTCATGAAGGGCGTCGAACTGGGCTCCACGATGCGGATGAGCGAGGTCATCGAGGACGTCGCCAAGGTCGGCCGGGACCGCGTCGCGGTCGTCACCGGGCCCAACCTGGCCCGGGAGATCGCCGCCCGCATGCCCGCCGCCGCCGTGGTGGCCTGCACCGACGAGGCGGTCGCCCAGCGGCTCCAGGCCGCCTGCCACACCGCGTACTTCCGCCCGTACACCAACACCGACGTCGTCGGCTGCGAACTCGGCGGCGCGGTCAAGAACGTGATCGGGCTCGCGGTCGGCATCGCCGACGGCATGGGCCTCGGCGACAACGCCAAGGGCTCGCTGATCACGCGCGGTCTCGCCGAGACCACCCGGCTCGGTCTGGCGCTCGGCGCCGACCCGCTGACCTTCTCCGGACTCGCGGGCCTGGGCGACCTGGTGGCCACCTGCTCCTCGCCGCTGTCCCGCAACCACACCTTCGGCACCAACCTCGGCAAGGGCATGACCCTGGAGGAGACCATCGCGGTCACCCGGCAGACCGCCGAGGGCGTCAAGTCGTGCGAGTCCGTGGCGGATCTGGCCCGCAGGCACGGCGTCGACATGCCGATCACCGAGACGGTGGTGGACATCGTGCACGAGGGCAAGCCGCCGGTGGTCGCCCTCAAGGAGCTGATGTCGCGCAGCGCGAAACCCGAACGACGCTGAGCGACGCCGGGCGCCCCCGCCGTTCCAACGCTGTCTCGGGGCACTACCACCGGGTACTCTCAACGCGATATGAGCACCGAGAACCTCCCCCAGAGCCCTGAGCAGCAGTCTCGCAAGCCGCGCGTGGCCGTCGTGTTCGGCGGCCGCAGCTCCGAACACGGGATCTCCGTGGTCACCGCGGGCGCCGTACTGCGCGCCATCGACCGGACCAAGTACGACGTCCTGCCGATCGGCATCACCCGGGACGGCCGTTGGGCGCTCACCGCGGACGAGCCGGACCGCATGGCCATCACCGACCGCCGCACGCCGAGCGTCGACGAGCTCGCGGAGTCGGCCGAGGGCGGCGTGGTGCTCCCCGTCGACCCCGCCAACCGCGAGGTCGTCTACAGCGAGCCCGGCTCCGTGCCCAAGGCCCTCGGCGAGGTCGACGTGGTCTTCCCGGTGCTGCACGGCCCGTACGGCGAGGACGGCACCCTCCAGGGCCTCCTGGAGCTCTCCGGTGTCCCGTACGTGGGCGCGGGCGTGCTCGCCTCGGCCGTGGGCCAGGACAAGGAGTACATGAAGCGGGTGTTCACCTCCTTCGGGCTCAAGGTGGGCCCGTACGTGGTGATCCGGCCCCGTGAGTGGCAGCAGGACGAGCCGGCCGCCCGCAAGAAGATCGTCGACTTCGCCGGCGAGCACGGCTGGCCGCTGTTCGTGAAGCCCGCGCGCGCGGGCTCGTCGATCGGCATCACCAAGGTCGACGACCTCTCGGGCCTCGACGAGGCGATCGCGGAGGCCCAGCGGCACGACCCGAAGATCCTGGTGGAGGCCGCGGTGCGCGGCCGCGAGATCGAGTGCGGCGTCCTGGAGTTCGAGGACGGCCCGCGCGCCTCGGTGCCCGCGGAGATCCCGCCGCCGGACGCGCACGCGTACTACGACTTCGAGGCGAAGTACATCGACTCCACGCCCGGCATCGTCCCGGCCCCGCTCACCGACGAGGAGACCGCCGAGGTGCGCCGGCTCGCGGTGGACGCCTTCGACGCGGCCTCCTGCGAGGGCCTGGTCCGCGCGGACTTCTTCCTCACCGAGGACGGCGAGTTCGTGATCAACGAGATCAACACGATGCCCGGCTTCACGCCGATCTCGATGTACCCGCAGATGTGGCAGGCGACCGGGATCAGATACCCGGAACTGGTGGACCGCCTGGTGCAGGCGGCCCTGCGCAGGTCGACGGGTCTTCGCTGAGCGCTCCGCTGGAAGTGCCGCGACATTCCGTCCCTCGTCTGCGGCAACGTCGTGGCTGGTCGCGCAGTTCCCCGCACCCCTTCAGGGCGCTGCCGAACTGCAGTGGACTTCGAACCCGACCTGCTTGGCCGCCGGGCCCGTGGCCACCGGCCCCGGGCGCCGCGCGGGCGGCCGTCAGGTCATGGAGGCGATCCCCTTGGGGATCGCCTTCTTCACAGCCGCCGCCAGGTCGATGAGCACCTGGGCGCCGTCGTCCTGTTGCGACATCCCGTCCGGCAGGCTCACCTGCACATACGTCTCGCGCTCGGCCGTGGTGAACCGCCACGTCCCGTCGTCCTGCTTCTCCATCAGCCAGTCCACGCCGTTGACCCCGCCGCCCATCGCGTCGGGGTCTTCGCCACGGGCGACTTCGGGGTCGATCATCTTCGGCGGCCGGGTGATTCCGCAGCGCAGTATGATCGCCGGGCTTCCCCAGCCCGCCGTGAAGGCGGACCGGGGCTCGGGGTCGTCGCGCTTGCGTCCGTCCACCGTCCGCGGCAGCACCTCGTGCAGGGCCCGGCACTGCGCGGCCGTCTTCGCGTCGGGGCTGGGAACCGCGACGGTGGCACTGTCGTCTGCTGATGAGCAGCCCGCGACGCCGATCAGCAGGGCGAGCGCGGGCAGGCGGATCGGCCGGTGACGGAAGATGTTCACCGGCCAAGGGTAGACGGGGGCTACAGATGGACGACCGGGCAGGTCAGGGTGCGGGTGATGCCGTCCACTTGCTGGACCTTGGCCACCACCAGGCGGCCGAGGTCGTCGACGGTGTCGGCTTGCGCGCGCACGATGACGTCATACGGTCCTGTCACGTCCTCGGCCTGGATGACTCCAGGGATCTTGCTGATCGTCTCAGCGACGGTCGACGCTTTGCCGACCTCCGTCTGGATCAGGATGTACGCCTGTACCACGGAACCTCCAGGGCGGCCACGAGGATCATGTGGGGAAAAGGAACGCCACGGTATCGCGTCGCCGCTCGCCGCGGGGAGACCTGCGGAGACCGAGGCTTGCGCGCCGGGGTGCGGGTACGACAGAAGTTGACGGTCATCTCGACCGTAATGGGGGCGAGAATGGCGCGCGAGCGGGTACGGACAGGCGACGAAGGGGCGATAGGGCGATGAAGGGCACTGTTGGTGAGCTAGGGGAATTCGGGCTCATCAGGGAGCTCACCTCCCGTCTCACCACCACCCCGGCGGTCCGGGTCGGCCCCGGCGACGACGCCGCGGTGGTCGCCGCGCCCGACCGCCGGGTGGTGGCGAGCACCGACATCCTGCTGGAGGGGCGGCACTTCCGCCGCGACTGGTCCACGGCGTACGACGTGGGGCGCAAGGCGGCCGCGCAGAACCTCGCGGACATCGCCGCCATGGGCGCCGTACCGACCGCGCTGCTGCTCGGCCTGGTCGTCCCCGCCGAACTCCCGGTCACCTGGCCCACCGAGCTGATGGACGGCCTGCGCGACGAGTGCCAGGTGGCGGGCGCCTCGGTGGTCGGCGGGGACGTCGTACGGGGCGACACGATCATGGTGTCGATCACCGCGCTCGGCGATCTGCGCAACCAGGAGCCCGTGACCCGGGCCGGCGCGCAGCCCGGCGACCTCGTCGCGGTGACGGGCTGGCTGGGCTGGTCCGCGGCCGGATACGCGGTGCTGTCCCGGGGCTTCCGCTCGCCGCGCGCGTTCGTCGAGGCCCACCGGCGCCCCGAACCGCCGTACCACGCGGGTCCGGCCGCCGCCGGGCTCGGCGCGACCGCGATGTGCGACGTGAGCGACGGACTGATCGCCGACCTCGGGCACATCGCCGAGGCCAGCAAGGTCCGTATCGACATCCGCTCCGGGGCGATCGACATCCCGTCGCAGATGAACGACATCGGCCAGGCCGTCGGCGTCGACCCCATCCAGTGGGTGCTGACCGGGGGAGAGGACCACGCGATCGTGGCGACCTTCCCGCCGGACGTGAAGCTGCCGGCCCGCTGGAAGGTCATCGGCGAGGTCCTCAACCCCTCGGCGCTGCCCCAGGTGACGGTCGACGGGGCCCCGTGGACCAGCAAGGGCGGCTGGGACCACTTCGGGGACATCGAGTCGTGAGCGCCCCGCCCAGGGTCCTCACCGTGGCCGGCTCCGACTCCGGGGGCGGCGCGGGCATCCAGGCCGACCTGAAGACGATGCTGGCGCTCGGCGTGCACGGCATGAGCGTGATCACGGCGGTGACCGCGCAGAACTCGGTCGGTGTGCAGGGCGCCTGGGAGTTGCCGGTGGAGGCGGTGCGGGCCCAGTACCGCAGCGTCGTGGACGACATCGGCGTCCAGGCCGTGAAGACCGGCATGCTGGCCTCTGCGGAACTCGTCGAGGCGGTGGCCGAATTGATCACCGGCACACATGCCCCGGCGGTCGTGGACCCGGTGGGCATCTCCAAGCACGGCGACTCGCTGCTGGCCGCCTCGGCGCTGGACTCGGTGCGCACGAAACTGCTGCCGGCGGCGACCGTGGCCACCCCGAACCTCGACGAGGTGACCCAACTCACGGGCCTGCGGGTCGAGTCGGAGGAGGGGCTGCGGGAGGCGGCCGCGGCCGTCCTGGAGTACGGCCCGCGGTGGGTGTTGATCAAGGGCGGGCATCTGCCCGGGGACGCCGTCGACCTGCTGACCGACGGCTCCGAGGAGCACTGGCTGCGGTCACCCCGGCACGACAACCGGCACACGCACGGCACGGGCTGCACGCTCGCCTCCGCGATCGCGGCCGGGCTGGCGAAGGGCCGGACGGTGCCGCAGGCGGTGGGGGCGGCCAAGGAGTACGTCACCGGGGCCATCGCGGCCGGCTTCGCGCTGGGCGGCGGGATCGGACCGGTGGATCACGCGTGGCGGCTGCGGGCCTGATCCGCGGGTACGGCGAAGGCGAGGACGGCCGACGCGAGAGCATCAGGAGCGGGGACGGCAAAAAGCCGGCCCACCCTCAGGTGGACCGGCTCCATGCAGCGAACCAGCAGTGGCCGCGCGCTCAGCGTTTGCGTCAGCGCGAGACCTTGCCGGCCTTGATGCACGAGGTGCAAGCGTTCACGCGCTTCGGCGTCCCGCCGACCACGGTACGCACACGCTGGATGTTCGGGTTCCAGCGGCGGGACGTACGGCGGTGCGAAAACGAGATGTTGTTGCCGAAGCCCGGCCCCTTGCCGCAGACGTCGCAGTTGGCAGCCACGGGTCACTCCAAAGACTTCAGATGCACTTACGGTTGATCCCGGCATGCCGGGATCGAGATCCTAGGATCTGAGATCTTGAGTGGCGTTGCCAGGGGGAATGGCCCGATCGGGATCGGGCAACCGGAGCAGCATACAACGACTGCGTCCGTACAACGAAACTACCATGGCAGCTCAGGCCCCCGCCCCAGGCCCTCCTCCGGCGCACACCGACCCGGGGTCTACGCTGCGTCCCACGTCCAGCAGCTCAGGGAGGCGCAGGTGGCGCAGGTGCCGCAGACATTCTTCGATGCTCTCGCGGTGCGCACCTGGTGCGGTCTCGCACTCCGGGCGCTGGGACAGGCGCGCGAGGAGATCGACGCGATCAACGTGTACCCGGTGGCCGACGGCGACACCGGCACGAACCTCTATCTGACCCTGGAGTCCGCCGTGGCGGCGGTCGAGGCCGTGTTCGCCGGGTACGAGGCGGGTCCCGCGCAGGGCACGGGACCGTCCCTGGCCGACGCCGTGCACGCCATGGCCCACGGGGCCCTCATCGGGGCACGCGGCAACTCCGGCACCATCCTCGCCCAGCTGCTGCGCGGCATGACCCAGGTACTCACTGCCGACGGCACGACCGCCCACACCGACGGACCGGGACTGCGGCTGGCCCTGCGGCACGCGGCCGACTCCGCCCGCCAGGCCGTGGCCCACCCCGTCGAGGGCACGGTGCTGTCCGTCGCCTCGGCCGCCGCCGAGGCGGCCGAGGGCGCCGAGGGGGACTGCGGAACGGTCGCGCGCGCGGCCTACGAAGGTGCGCGCACGGCGCTCGCGGCGACTCCGGGGCAGCTGGCCGTCCTGGAGCGGGCCGGAGTGGTCGACGCCGGCGGGCGGGGCCTGGTGGCGGTGCTGGCGGCCCTGGTGGAGACGTTCACGGGTGAGGCGCCGACGGGGGTGCGGTCGACGGCGCCCGCGTACGAGGCGCACCCGGAGGCCCTCGCGGAGGCCCACGCGCGCGGGGCGGCCGCCGCCCCGGAGGCGGCCGGGTGCGACGACGGGCCGGCGGAAGGCGGGCCCGCCTTCGAGGTCATCTATCTGCTGGAGGCCGAGGACTCCGCCGTGGCACGGCTGCGCGAGCGGCTCGACGGCCTCGGCGACTCCCTGGTCGTGGTCGGCGGCGACGGACTGTGGAACGTCCATGTGCACGTCGACGACGCGGGCGCCGCCGTGGAGGCGGGCGTCGAGGCCGGGCGCCCGTACCGGATCAGGATCACGCACTTCGGGCTCGGCGACGCGCACACCGGCCGCGAGCGGCCGCCCCGCGAGCGGGCCCAGCGCGCCGTCGTGGCGGTCGTACCCGGCGAGGGCCTGGCCGGGCTGTACACCGAGGCCGGCGCCACCACCGTGCTCGCGCGCCCCGGGGAGCCGCCCGCCAGCGGGGAGCTCGTCCAGGCCGTACGGCGCGCCCACGCGCGCGAGGTGGTGCTGCTGCCCAACGACGCGGAGCTGCGCCACACGGCGGCCGCGGCCGCGGAGCAGGCACGCGCGGAGGGCATCCGCGTCGCCCTCATCCCGACCCGCTCGGCGGTCCAGGGGATCGCCGCGCTCGCCGTGCACGCGCCGGAGCGCCGCTTCGACGAGGACGTCGTCCAGATGACCTCCGCGGCGGGCGCCACCCGCCACGCGGAGGTCGTCGTCGCCGAACGCCAGTCCTGGACCATGGCCGGCATCTGCCAGGCCGGCGACGTCCTCGGCCTCATCGACGGCGACGTGGCCGTGATCGGCTCGGACGTCACGGCCACCGCCGAGACCGTCCTGGACCGGATGCTCCAGGCCGGCGGCGAACTGGTCACCCTCGTCCTCGGCGACGAGGCGCCGGAAGAGATCGCCGGCCGCCTGGAGACACGCGTCCGGGAGTCCTACCTCGCCGTCGACACCGTCGTCTACCGGGGCGGACGACAGGGAGCACTGCTGCTCATCGGCGTGGAGTGACCCCCTCCCGCAGGAGGGGGCACCCGGCGCCCGTCCCTCACCCCCGGCGGGCCTCCGGGAGGTCGGGCAGGTCCAGCATCTGGTGCGCCTCGGCCCGTCGCGCCCGCACCGCCTCGTCCGTGCCGTCGGCGCCCTCGTAGGCCGCGAGCACCGCACGCGCGCGTGCGGCCGCGTCGGCCGGGCGGCCCAGGTCGGCCTCCAGCCAGCCGGCGGCGAGCTCGGCACCCGTGCGGCTGTGCAGGCCCTCCTCGCCCAGCGAGCCGAACACGGCGCTCGCCCGTACCGCCTGGGCCAGCGCCTCCTCGAACGCGGCCCGGATCGCGGTGTCCTCGGCCTCCTCGGACACCGAGCGGGCCACCAGGTCGGCGAACTGGCGATGGGTGTGACCCAGTTCGGCGGTGAGCGACTCGCGCGCCTCCACGTCGTCCACCGTCTCCAGGGCCGCCTCGCACTCGCCGGCCGCGTCCGCCATCAGGCTCCGGGCCCGGTCGAGCCCGGCCCCCGAGCGCAGTGCCAGCCACGCGCGGGCCCGCAGGCTGCGGACCAGGCCGTGGACGTTGCCGAGGGAGCGCCACAGGTCGCCCGCGCGCGCGTAGGCCTGGTCCGCCTCGGCGGGCAGCCCCGCCTGGCCGAGGGACTCGGCGGCGAGGTGGGCCAGCGTGGCGTGGTCCTGCTGCTCGGGCCAGTTCCGGGCGAGCTCGGCCGCCTGGAGCCGGCGTTCGGCCGCCGCGCGGTGCTCGCCGAGCTCACTGAGACAGTCGCCGAGCCACCACTGCGTCTGCACGATCGCGCCGTCGCCGTGCGTCTCGGCGCTCAGGTCGGGCAGCGCCGACTCCAGCACCTCGGCGGCCTCCGGGTAGCGCCCCTGCCGCAGCAGGAAGCCGCCCAGCTGGTGCCGCGCCCAGGAGCCCAGGGTCGCGCTCTCGCCCGCCTCGTCGGCCCAGTGCGCCGCCTCCAGGGCGTGCTCCGCCGCCTCCCGCACCTCGCCCAGGCCCCCGACGACCTCGGCGAGCCGGAGGTGCAGCTGGGCCCGCCCCGTCGCCTCCAGGAACGGCCCGCCGTGCTCCAGGGACGCGCGCAGCGCCCGCTCCGCCTCCGCCATGTCGCCGAGCTGATGGGAGAGAGCGGCCACCCGCACCTCGTACTCCACCGCGAACCATGGCAGCCCGCCTTCCACGAACTCCCGCGCGGCCCGCCGGAACAGCCCCGCCGCGGCCTCTGCGTCCCCGGTGAGCTCCGCCAGCTCCGCGAGCATCGCCTGCCCCTCGGCGGCCCGGGACGCCAGCCGCACGTCGCCGCCGGTGTGCCCGTGGACCAGCGCCAAAAGCTCCCGTACGGCCCGCTCGGCGTCCGGCAGGGTGTGCTCCCCGTGCTCGTGCGCCCGCCGCATCAGGATCCGGGCCCGCCCCATCAGCACGGACGCCGTCTGCCGTACGCCGGTGCCGTCCTCCGCGTACAGCGCGAGGGCCTGGTCGTAGGGCTCGGCGACCGCCGCGAGCGCCTCGTCGACGTGACCCGACAGGGCGCGTACGTAGGCCGCACGCGTGCGTGCCGCCAGTGCCTCCCCGGGGTCGCCCCCCTCCGCGTAGAGCCCGGCCGCCCGCTCGAACAGGCCGATGCCGTCGGGTCCGCGGTCCATGGCCTCGTGGTCGGCGATCTCCGCGCGGTCGAGCGCGTCCAGTTCGATCCCCTCGGCGGCCCGGGCGACCGCCGCCCACGCCTCGATGGCGTTCGGCCGGAGGGTGTCCGACAGCCGCCGGGCCTCGGCGATCAGCGCCGGCAGGTCCGGTTCCTCTTCCGGGACGGCGACCGCGGCGGCCGGGGGCGCCGCGGTGGTCGCGGGGGTGCGCACGGTGGCCGTCCGCACGCCCAGCGGCAGCCGCTCCACCGGCGGACGCTGCTCCATGCGCGCGCGGGCCCGCTCGCCGATGTACGGGGTGCCGTTGCGCCGGTCGAACTGCCCGGCCAGGTCCAGGGCCTCGGCGCGCGCGTGGGCGGCGAGTTCCGCCGCGGTCCACGCCCGCCCCGCGGGACCGGGCACCTGCTGCCCGCCCAGCCCCAGGGCGGTCAGGCGGTCCATCAGCAGGGTCACGACGGTCATGAAGTCCAGCCGGCTGCGCGGCTGTCCCGCGTCCGTGAAGTAGGCCGGCCGCTCCGCGAGCAGCTCCAGACCGCGCGCCTCGTTGCCGGTCAGCGCGCAGAACTCCACGTGGTCCGCGTACGCGCCGCGCATGCTCTCCATGGGCCGCACCAGCCGCAGGCCGCGCAGGTGGTGCGCGCGCGCCTCGTCCGTGCGGCCCAGCCGCAGCAGCGGCGTCAGGGAGGAGGCGAGCACGCTGTGCGGCTCGTGGGCGCAGGTGTACTCGCCCTCCAGGACCGGCCGCCACAGCTCCAGCGCCTCGGCGTCCCGGCCCCGGGTCACCTGCCAGATGCCCTGCCCGTGCAGCTCGCAGGCGTGGCAGTCGGCCATCCGGTCCCGGTCGGCGGCCAGCCAGGCGCCGTACGCCCGCTCCGCGCGGTCCAGGTCCCCGATGTGCGCGGCCACGTTGAACTCGGCGCTGCGCACGGCCCGTTCGGAGTGCCCGGCCAGCCGGTAGCGGTGCTCCATCTCGCCGAGCCACTTCTCGATCGAGGCGAGCGGGATGTGCGGCTGGTCCAGCATGCCCGAGGACATCCACTTGAAGACCCAGTGCAGCGAATGGGTCTCGTACTCGTCGAAGTCCTCCGGGCGTTCGTCCCACATGCGCAGCAGCCGCGCGAACGGGACGAACATCTTGTCCTTCTCGGAGCTGTAGTTGTAGACCTTCAGCTGGTGTCCGAGCGCCTCGATCACGGCGAGCGGGATGGTCAGCCGCTCGGCGTCGGCGAGCAGTTGCTCCGCGCGCGCGTTGCGGGCCGGGCCCTCCGGCTGCTCGCCGTTCTCCGCCATCGCCCGGCGCAGCGCGTCGAAGTCGGTGATCCCGCTGTCTTCGGTCATCGGCGACCGTCCTCCCCGTGAGTGGCCCATTCCAGGAGGCCGATGAACGCGCGGTTGAGCAGCGCCGAGTCGGCGGGCCGCAGCGGCCGCTGGGCCATCAGCAGCGCCTGCCCGTACAGCGACTCCGTGGCGGTGCCGATCAGCTCCGGGTCCTTCAGGGAGCTGATCCGCCGGATCAGCGGATTGAGGTGGTTGAGCACCAGACGCGCGCGCGGGGCGCTGCCGCGCAGCGAGCCGAGGATGCCCGCCCACAGGTCGTCGGCCTGCTCCTCGGCCTCCGCGCGGGCCTGCTCGTGCCGGGCGCCCCGGTCGTCCAGGTGCAGCGCGGGCACGGACAGCGGGTGGAAGGCGCGCAGGACGACGTCACAGCCCAGGGGGTCGAGCTTGGCCCGCGCGGCCGCCAGGAAACCGGACAGCGCCAGCTCCTCGGCCGGGTCGACCGCGTCCAGGTGCGCGGTCACGGTGTCCGCGTCCAGCTCGGCGACCACCGTCCCCGGGCGCACCGACGGCAGCGCCTCGACCAGCTCGCTGTCGTACGTGTAACCGCCGTTGATCACCCCGACGCCCTGCGCGGAGGCGATCGGCGCGACCTGCCGGTACTCCTCGACGGTCCGGGTGAAGTGCACCACCGGGTGCCGCTGCGCGAACTCCTCCAGGGACAGCCGTCCGTCGGTCGTCTCGAAGGGCAGCCACGGCAGCATCGTGCGCAGCATCTCCGGATCGTGCCGGGCGAGGGACTTCACCCCTAGGTGGTGCACCGCCAGGAACGCGGCCAGCCGGTCGGGGTCGCCGGCCGCCAGTGCGGTCAGCCAGGACCGAATCCTTTCGCCGAGCGCCTCCCGTACGGCGGCGAGGGTCTCGTCCTCGTACAGCGACTCGCGCGAGGCCGTGGGCCGCAGGCTGTCCGTGTCCAGGACGCAGCGCACGAAGAACGCCCAGTCCGGCAGCAGCTGTTCGGCCCGCTCGGTCAGCAGCATGCCCTTCAGGTGCACCCGGTGGGTCGCCCGCTGGGCCGGGCTGACCGCCGCGGGCAGCACGTACGCCACCCCGCGGATCCCGGCCAGCGGCACGTTCAGCTCGATCGAGTCCAGCGGAGTGAACCCGAACAGCTCGCGACAGTGCCGGGCCAGCGCCACCCGGCGGGTGGCGGGGGAGGGGTACGCGCGGTCCCAGGGCGCGGGCAGGTCGGTGACCGCCTCGTCGCCGACGCGGACGTCGTAGGGCAGCAGCGAGCCGAAGTCCCGGGCCAGGGCGAGCACGCGCTCGGGCGAGAGCCACTCGGCCGACCCGGCGCGCGCCTCCAGGTGCACGGTGGTGCCCGGCTCGGGGCGCGCCTCGGCGGGCAGCGTCCGCACGGTGTACGAGCCGTCGTCGCGGGCCGTCCACTCCACGGGCGGGGCATCGGGCGTACGGGCGCTGCGGCTGACGACCCGGATCCGCTCGGCGACCACGAAACAGGCCAGCAGCCCGATGCCGAACTGGCCGAGGAAGTCGGAGCGGGCCTGCTGCAGCCCCTCGGCACGCTTGGAGCTGCGGCCGATGGTCGCCAGCAGACTGTGCACGTCCGACTCGGTGAGTCCGACGCCGGTGTCCTCCACCCGCAGCGCACCGCCGTCGGCGAAGAGCCGCACCCGCGCCGGGGCGTCCGGCTGTTCGGCGCGCCGGGCCGTGATGGCGTCCACCGCGTTCTGCAGCAGCTCGCGCAGATAGACCTTGGGACTGGAGTACAGGTGATGGGACAGCAGGTCCACCAGACCGCGCAGGTCGACCTGGAACGTGTGAGGTGACTGGGATGCCTGGGATGACTGTGAGGTCTGGGAGTCCATCGTCGCAGCGCCGGTGGGGGGATGTCGCGACGGCGCGGGGTCGGGCGGTCCCGTGTGAGGCGGTGACCGCGGGGGATGGCCGGAGCGCGCCATCCTAGAGCCCGAACAGCCCGTCTGACCAGGGGTTTCCCGATATGTATACGGCAATGTCAGTGGCGTGGTGTGCAATGGATCTCGTGCCCGCACTGGAAGAACCACTGAAACAACCACTGAAGTCAGTGCTCGGCCCCGCCACCGCGAAGGTGATGGCCGAGCACCTCGGCCTGCACACCGTCGGCGACCTCCTGCACCACTACCCGCGCAGGTACGAGGAGCGCGGGCAGCTCACGCACCTGGCCGACCTGCCCATGGACGAGCACGTCACGGTGGTCGCCCAGGTCGCCGACGCCCGCCTGCACTCGTTCGCCTCCTCCAAGGCGCCCCGGGGCAAGGGCCAGCGCCTCGAGGTGACCATCACGGACGGCAGCGGCCGCCTCCAACTGGTCTTCTTCGGCAGCGGCGTTCACAAGCCCCACAAGGAGCTCCTGCCGGGCACACGTGCGATGTTCGCGGGCAAGGTCTCCGTGTTCAACCGCCGCCTGCAACTGGCACACCCGGCCTACGAGTTGCTGCGCGGCGACAGCGACGAGACGGTGGAGACCTGGGCCGGCGCCCTCATCCCGCTCTACCCGGCGACCGCCAAGCTGGAGTCCTGGAAGATCGGCAAGGCGGTCCAGACCGTCCTGCCCAGCGCCCAGGAGGCCGTCGACCCGCTGCCCGAGTCCCTGCGCGAGGGCCGCGGCCTGGTCTCCCTGCCCGAGGCCCTCCTCAAGATCCACCGCCCGCACACCAAGGCGGACATCGAGGACGCCCGTGCCCGCCTCAAGTGGGACGAGGCCTTCGTCCTCCAGGTCGCCCTCGCCCGCCGACGCCACACCGACGCCCAGCTCCCGGCGGTGCCGCGGAAGCCCAGCCCGGACGGTCTGCTCACGGCGTTCGACGACCGCCTCCCCTTCACCCTCACCGACGGCCAGCGAAAGGTCTCCACGGAGATCTTCGACGACCTGGCCACCGCCCATCCGATGCACCGGCTGCTGCAGGGGGAGGTGGGTTCCGGAAAGGCTCAGCCTCTCGACTCGCTCGTGCTGACACCCGTGGGCTTCCGGCGTATGGGGGATGTGCGGGAGGGGGACGAAGTCGTCGTGCCGGACGGCGGGATCGCACGGATCGACGGAGTCTTTCCGCAAGGAGAGCGCGATGTCTGGCGCCTGGTTCTTTCCGACGGAAGTTCTGTCGAGTGCGACGACGAGCATCTCTGGATCGTGGGTACGAGCTGTGGGTGGCACCGTTCTCAGGCACCCAAGATCATGACGACCCGGGAGATTCGTCTCGACACGTTCAAGGCGAACGGAGATTCGAAGTGGTATCTCCCGGTGGCCACTCCGGTCGACCTGGGAGACGATTGTGGACTGCCCCTCGATCCGTATCTGTTCGGTCTCCTGTTGGGAGACGGTTCATTTCGCCACAACCTGCGTCTGGCCACCATCGATGACGAGATCCGTGTCGCTGTGGCGACAGCGGTGGCACCCGAGTGTCGCCTGATCCCGGTCAAGGGGTCCCCTTGTGACTACACGATCCAGCTTGTGGAACGTGCCGGAGGCGCGCGCAATCCTGTGATTCAAATCCTGCGTGATCTGAATCTGTGGGGTGTGACGTCGCACGAGAAATTCGTCCCCGACGAGTTCAAGAACACCTCGATCAAGAACCGTCTGGCTCTGCTCCAAGGGCTCATGGACACCGACGGCACAGTCCAGCCGGATGGCATGAGCATCTCGTTCTGCTCAGCCTCGCGCAGGCTCGCGGACGATGTCGCTTGGCTTGTGCGGTCACTGGGCGGTCGAGCGCGCGTTCTGCCGAAGAAGGCAGCCTTCGACGTCTCGGTGGCCATGCCTGGCGAGTACGCTCCGTTCAGGCTGACCCGCAAGGCCGATCGCGTACGGCCCAGGTCGAAATACAGCACGTTCCGGCGCGGAATTCGCGCGGTTGAGTATGTGGGACGGAAGCCCGTCCAGTGCATTAGCGTCGCCCACCCCAGCCATGCCTACGTCACCGACCACTTCACGGTGACCCACAACACGATGGTGGCGCTGCGCGCCATGCTCGCCGTTGTGGACGCCGGTGGGCAGGCCGCCATGCTCGCGCCCACCGAGGTACTCGCCCAGCAGCACCACCGGTCGGTCGTCGAGATGATGGGCGAGCTCGCCGAGGGAGGGATGCTGGGCGGCGCCGAGCGGGCCACCAAGGTGGTGCTGCTCACCGGGTCGATGGGGGCGGCCGCACGACGGCAGGCGCTGCTCGATCTCGTCACCGGCGAGGCCGGGATCGTGATCGGCACGCACGCGCTGATCGAGGACAAGGTGCAGTTCCACGACCTGGGGCTGGTCGTGGTCGACGAGCAGCACCGGTTCGGGGTGGAGCAGCGCGACGCCCTGCGCGGCAAGGGCAAGCAGCCGCCGCACCTGCTCGTCATGACCGCCACGCCGATCCCGCGCACGGTCGCCATGACCGTCTTCGGCGACCTGGAGACCTCCGTCCTGGACCAGCTCCCGGCCGGCCGTTCACCGATCGCCAGCCATGTCGTCCCGGCCGCCGACAAGCCCCACTTCCTGGCCCGCGCCTGGGAGCGGGTGCGCGAGGAGGTGGAGAACGGGCACCAGGGGTACGTCGTCTGCCCCCGGATCGGGGACGAGGAGGTGGACCCGAAGAAGAAGTCGCCCGAGGACGAGGCCGAGAAGCGTCCCCCGCTCGCCGTCCTCGACGTGGCCGACCAGTTGGCCAAGGGCCCGCTCGCCGGCCTGAAGGTGGAGGTGCTGCACGGCCGTATGCACCCGGACGACAAGGACGCCGTCATGCGCCGCTTCGCGGCCGGGGAGAGTGACGTCCTGGTCGCCACGACCGTGATCGAGGTCGGCGTGAACGTCCCGAACGCCACCGCGATGGTGATCATGGACGCCGACCGCTTCGGCGTCTCCCAGCTCCACCAGCTGCGCGGCCGCGTCGGCCGTGGTTCCGCCGCCGGTCTCTGCCTCCTGGTCACCGAGATGCCGGAGGCGAGCGCGGCCCGCCAGCGGCTCACCGCGGTCGCCTCCACCCTGGACGGCTTCGAGCTCTCCCGCATCGACCTCGAACAGCGCCGCGAGGGCGACGTCCTCGGCCAGGCCCAGTCCGGCGCCCGCTCCAGCCTGCGGGTGCTCGCCGTCATCGACGACGAGGAGGTCATCGCCGAGGCCCGCGAGGAGGCGGCGGCGGTGGTGGCGGCCGATCCGGAGCTGACCCGGCTGCCGGGCCTGCGTACGGCTCTGGACGCCCTGTTGGACGAGGAGCGGGAGCAGTACCTGGAAAAGGGGTGAGCCATGACGGCCGTACGACGCGCGGCACCCCCCACTTTCGCCTGCCAGACTGGACCTGTCACCGCCCCACGACCAAGGACCCCACATGACCCGCGTGATCGCCGGCACGGCCGGCGGACGCCGCCTGGCCGTCCCGCCGGGAACCGGTACGCGTCCGACCTCCGACCGCGCGCGCGAAGGCCTCTTCTCCACCTGGCAGTCCCTGCTGGGCGGCCCGCTGGACGGTGAACGCGTCCTCGACCTGTACGCCGGCTCGGGCGCCGTCGGCCTGGAGGCCCTGTCCCGCGGCGCCGGCCACACCCTGCTCGTCGAGGCCGACGCCCGTGCCGCCCGCACGGTCCGGGACAACGTACGCAGCATCGGCCTTCCCGGTGCCGAGGTCAGGGCGGGCAAGGCGGAACAGATCATTCGGACACCGGCGCCCGCCGAACCGTACGACATCGTCTTCCTCGACCCGCCGTACGCCGTCACCGACGACGATCTTCGCGAGATTCTGCTCACACTCCACACGGAGGGCTGGCTCGCGGAGGAAGCGCTCGTCACCGTGGAGCGCAGCACCAGAGGTGGCGAATTCCACTGGCCCGACGGCTTCGAAGGGCTCCGGGCCCGCCGTTACGGCGAGGGAACGTTTTGGTACGGTCGCGCCGCCTCTACGTGCGAAGACGCACGATGACCGGACCGGAGAGCGAGGGATCACAAGTGCGCCGCGCCGTATGTCCCGGGTCGTTCGACCCCATCACCAACGGACACCTCGACATCATCTCCCGCGCCTCCCGCCTCTACGACGAGGTCTACGTCGCGGTGATGATCAACAAGGCCAAGCGGGGCCTGTTCGAGGTCGACGAGCGGATCGACCTGATCCGCCAGGTCACCGCCGAGTTCGAGAACGTCCGGGTCGAGGCCTTCCACGGCCTCCTCGTCGACTTCTGCAAGCAGCGCGACATCCCCGCCATCGTCAAGGGCCTGCGCGCCGTCAGCGACTTCGACTACGAGCTGCAGATGGCCCAGATGAACAACGGCCTGTCGGGTGTCGAGACGCTCTTCGTGCCGACCAACCCCACCTACAGCTTCCTGTCCTCCTCGCTGGTCAAGGAGGTCGCGACCTGGGGCGGCGACGTCTCCCACCTGGTCCCGCCGGTGGTGCTCGAAGCGCTCACCAAGCGCCTCGGCAGGGACTGACCGGCTGACGCCCCGTCACCCGGTGTCGGACGGCCACCCCATGGACGTACAGTCGTCCCGTCCGTCTCCAACACAGCTGTAGAGAGTGGCGAGCACAGGTGGACGTGCAGAAGAAGCTCGACGAGATCGTGGACGCGGTCTCCGGTGCCCGGGGCATGCCCATGTCGGCGTCGTGCGTGGTCAACCGCGCCGACCTGCTCGCCCTGCTCGAAGAGGTGCGCCAGGCGCTGCCCGGCTCCCTCGCACAGGCGCAGGAGCTGATCGGCGACCGTGAGCAGATGGTCGAGCAGGCCCGCCAGGAGGCCGAGCGGATCATCGGGCAGGCGCACGCCGAGCGCGGCTCGCTGATCTCCGACACCGAGGTCGCCCGCCGCTCGCAGGCCGAGGGCGACCGGATCCTCGCCGAGGCCCGCCAGGAGGCCGAGGACGTCCGCGCCGAGGCCGACGACTACGTCGACTCCAAGCTGGCCAACTTCGAGGTCGTCCTCACCAAGACCCTCGGCTCCGTCGGCCGCGGCCGCGAGAAGCTCCTCGGCACCGGCCCCGGCCTGGACGAGCAGGGCTACGTGGACCCTGAGGAAGACGACGCCCCCGAGCGCAGCCACGACCCGGAGACCCTGCGCCGCGACGCCGACGCCTACGTGGACGCCAAGCTGGGCGCCTTCGAGGCGGTCCTCGCCAAGACGCTGGAGGCCGTCGGCCGCGGCCGGCAGAAACTGCACGGCCGCATCGCCACGGACGACCTCGGCGCCCTCGCCGACGACACGTCGACCTTCCAGCACTCCAGCGACGCCGACTACCTGGCCGACCTCGCCGCCCTCGCGGACACCCCGGCCGAGCGGCCCGTCGACCCCCAGCCCGCCGAGCCGCAGCCGGCCGCCGCCCAGTACGACCAGCAGCCCGCCTACGGCTACCAGCAGCAGGACCCGTACGCCGGCTTCCCGCAGCAGCAGGGGTACGCCCAGCAGGACCCGTACGGCTACCAGCACGCCGATCCCTATTCCCCCACCTCCGGCTACGCTCCGGCGGGAGGTGCCCCCTTCCAGGGCTACGACGCCCAGCAGGCCGCCTACGACCCGAACCAGGTCCCGCAGCAGCCCCAGCAGGCCGCCCAGCAGCAGGGCTACGCCCTCGACGAGACCAGCCTCTTCGACACGAGCATGATCAGTGCGGAGCAGCTGCGGGCCTACGAACAGGGCCGCGGCCTGTAGTCAGGACACCGGTGCGGCCTGCGACGACGTACCGGATTGGGCCGAGAGCGAAAGGTCCAGTATCCTGGCTCTTCGGTCGCGTGTACGTCCGCGATCAGCGCTGCCCCGGGACACCGCAGGGCAGTGTCCCGCAGAGCTCAGAAGATCGAAAGCAGGAATGGCCTCCAACGCCCGCCTCGACCACCGAAACCCCTTCGTGTTCGACACACACGAGCTGGGGAGGCGTCCTGGTGCGCTGCAGCGGCTGACCCGCACGGTCGACGCCCCCAGGGACTTCGGTCTCCAGGGAGTCATCGAAGTGCCGGAAGGCGCCCCGGTGGAGCTCGACCTCCGCCTTGAGTCGGTCATGGAAGGTGTGCTCGTCACAGGCACCGCCCGTGCACAGGCCGAGGGGGAGTGCGTAAGGTGTCTGGAGCCGCTTCAGCTCGACGTCGAAGCGGACTTCCAGGAGATGTTCTCGTACCCTGACGCCGACGACCGGGGCCGCGTGAAGGCGGAACCGGTCGACGACGCCGAGGAAGACGAGGACAGGCTCCTTCTCGAGGACGGCCTGTTCGACCTCGAACCCGTGCTGCGGGACGCGGTGGTGCTCGCACTGCCGATGCAGCCGGTGTGCCAGGAAGACTGCCCGGGCCTGTGCTCCGAATGCGGAGCGCGGCTGGCTGACGACCCGGACCACCACCACGACGCCGTCGACATCCGTTGGGCGGCATTGCAGGGACTCGCCGGCACCATGTCGGACGGCGAGAAGGACGAGATGAGCGGCGACGGGCCTGAATCCGCGCGCGCCGCCGAGAAGCAGGAGAAGTAGCCGTGGCTGTTCCGAAGCGGAAGATGTCGCGCAGCAACACGCGCCACCGCCGGTCGCAGTGGAAGGCTGCGGTCCCCACCCTGGTTGCGTGCGAGCGCTGCCACGAGCCCAAGCTGCAGCACATCGCGTGCCCGTCTTGCGGCACCTACAACAAGCGCCAGGTCCTCGAAGTCTGAGCGGGCTGGTGAGAGGCACTGTGTCCAGTCCCAAGAAGGCGGAAGACGCCATGGCGGACGCACCCGCCAAGAAGAAGGCGGACAACACGGCCTCGTCCCACACGCTTCTGGAAGGGCGGCTCGGCTACCAGGTCGAGTCCGCCCTTCTGGTGCGAGCACTGACCCACCGTTCCTACGCGTACGAGAACGGCGGTCTGCCGACGAACGAGCGGCTGGAGTTCCTCGGGGACTCCGTCCTCGGCCTCGTCGTCACGGACACGCTGTACCGCACCCACCCGGACCTGCCCGAGGGCCAGCTGGCCAAGCTGCGGGCAGCAGTGGTGAACTCGCGTGCGCTGGCGGAGGTCGGCCGCGGGCTCGACCTGGGCTCCTTCATCCGGCTGGGCCGCGGTGAAGAGGGCACGGGCGGCCGGGACAAGGCGTCCATCCTCGCCGACACCCTGGAAGCGGTGATCGGCGCGGTCTATCTCGATCAGGGCCTCGACTCGGCGTCCGAGCTGGTGCACCGGCTCTTCGACCCGCTGATCGAGAAGTCCTCGAACCTCGGAGCCGGCCTGGACTGGAAGACCAGTCTCCAGGAGCTCACCGCGACCGAGGGGCTCGGCGTGCCCGAGTACCTGGTCACGGAGACCGGCCCCGACCACGAGAAGACCTTCACTGCTGCCGCCCGCGTCGGAGGCGTCTCGTACGGCACCGGCACCGGCCGCAGCAAGAAGGAGGCGGAGCAACAGGCCGCCGAGTCCGCATGGCGGTCCATCCGGGCCGCGGCGGACGAGCGCGCCAAGGCGGCCAAGGAGGCCGCCGAGGACGACGGTCCCTCCTCCGCCTCCGCCTGAGCGAAACGGAAGAACAGCGCACCGAGCGCCCACCCCGGCCCCGGGGCGGGCGCTCGGCTCGTACACGGTAGTCACGGGGGTCCCGATGCCGGAGTTGCCCGAGGTCGAGGTCGTACGTCGCGGTCTGGAGCGGTGGGTCGCCCACCGTGCCGTCGCCGACGCCGAGGTCCTGCACCCGCGTGCCGTACGCCGTCACGAGGCGGGCGCGGACGACTTCACGCACCGTCTCAAGGGCCATCGGGTCGGCGTTCCCCGCCGCCGCGGCAAGTACCTGTGGCTGCCCCTGGAGGACACGAACCAGTCCGTCCTGGCCCACCTCGGGATGAGCGGCCAGCTACTGGTCCAGCCGGCCTCCGCCCCCGACGAGAAGCACCTGCGCATCCGGGTCCGCTTCGCGGACGGCCTCGGCACCGAGCTGCGCTTCGTCGACCAGCGCACCTTCGGCGGCCTGTCGCTGCACGACAACACCCTCGACGGACTGCCCGACGTCATCGCGCACATCGCCCGCGACCCCCTCGACCCGCTCTTCGACGACGAGGCCTTCCACCAGGCGCTGCGCCGCAAGCGGACCACCATCAAACGGGCGCTGCTGGACCAGTCGTTGATCAGCGGCGTCGGCAACATCTACGCGGACGAGGCCCTTTGGCGCGCCCGCGTGCACTACGAGCGCCCGACCGCCGGCTTCACCCGCCCGCGCACCGCCGAACTCCTCGGCCATGTGCGGGACGTGATGAACGCGGCCCTCGCCGTCGGCGGCACCAGCTTCGACAGCCTGTACGTCAACGTCAACGGCGAGTCCGGCTACTTCGACCGCTCACTGGACGCGTACGGCCGGGAGGGCCTGCCGTGCAAGAGGTGCGGCACGCCCATGCGCCGCCGCCCCTGGATGAACCGGTCCAGCTACTTCTGCCCGACGTGTCAGCGGGCGCCGCGCGTGTCGTCGTAACGGTCGCGGGACGCCAGTACGTCGTCCATGCGGCCTTCCACGAAGTGGATGAGGTCCAGCAGGCGTGCCGCGACCTCGCGGCCCAGGGCAGTCAGTTCGTAGTCCACGCGCGGCGGGTTGGTCGGCTGCGCCTCGCGGTGCACCAGACCGTCGCGCTCCAGTGCGTGCAGGGTCTGGGACAGCATCTTCTCGCTCACGCCGTCGACGCGGCGGCGCAGCTCGTTGAAGCGCATCGAGCCCTCGTACAGCGCGCCGAGCGTGAGACCGCCCCAGCGGCCGGTGACGTGCTCCAGGGTGCCGCGGGAGGGGCAGGCCTTGGCGAACACGTTGTACGGGAGGTCCTGCTCCTCGGGGCACGCCAGGGTGGTCGTCATACCGAGAGCGTACTCGAACGCAGCGCTAACCGGCGGGTTGCACTATCCAATAGTTAGTGCTTTCCTTCTGTCAGTGCCGGTGAGCTGGTCATTCGCCCCGGCCGTCTTTCACGTCCCCCTGAGGAGTACTTGCTGTGACCACGCCTGTTGTCTCCATCGCCTACCACTCCGGCTACGGCCACACCGCCGTCCTCGCCGAGGCCGTCCGCGCGGGTGCCGTCGAGGCCGGTGCCGAGGTGCACCTGATCAAGGTCGACGAGATCACCGACGAGCAGTGGGCGGCGCTCGACGCCTCCGACGCGATCGTCTTCGGTTCGCCCACCTACATGGGCACCGCGTCCGGTGCCTTCCACGTGTTCGCCGAGGCGTCCTCGAAGCGCTGGTTCGGACAGGACTGGAAGGACAAGCTGGCCGCCGGCTTCACCAACTCCGGCTCCAAGAGCGGCGACAAGCTGCACACGCTGCAGTTCTTCCAGATCCTCGCCGCCCAGCACGGCATGAACTGGATCAACCTCGGACTGCACCCGGGCTGGAACAACAGCGAGGGCTCCGAGCACGACCTCAACCGCCTCGGCGTCTTCGCGGGCGCGGCCGCCCAGACCAACGTCGACCAGGGCCCGGACGCCGTCCACAAGGCCGACGTGGCAACGGCGGAGCACCTCGGGCGCCGCGTGGCCCAGACGGCGAGGGTGTTCCTCCAGGGGCGCGCGACGGCCGCCTGAACCTCCGGCGGGAGACCGGCTCGAGCGCGGGACCGTCGGCCGCCGTCGCCCTCGTCGCCCTGGGCCGGGTGCGTGACGCCGCTACTCTTGCTCGTGGCCGAGGACGTCGTACAGCCAGTGCTGGACGTAGCGGCGCACGGCGTCGCCGTCATGAGGGTCGAGCAGGAGCCATTCCCGCGCGGCCGTCACCATCTGCCCCAGGGTGTTTCCTCGTGCGGCCTGAGCTCGACCCGGTCGGTCAGGTCATCCCACAGGCGATAGATCCCGCCCGCGTGCTCGTACGTACTGAAGACGTCCAGCGTGGCGCCCATGAGGTGCAGCGCGATGTCATAGGGATCGTCCGCGCGTACGAGCCGGCCGGCGAGGCGGCGGGTGTGCTCCAGGTACGCCGACACGGCCTCGTCGTCACCCACGGTGTTCGGGCCCCTGTGCCCGGGACGGGTTCCCGGGCCTGCGACCTGCGTTTTTCTCAGTAGCCGAAGTCCTGCGTCCACCACGGGCCGCCGGCGTCGAGGTGCACGCCGACGCCCAGCGTCTTGAAGTCGCAGTTCAGTATGTTCGCGCGGTGGCCCGGGCTGTTCATCCAGGCCTCCATGACCGCCGCGGCGTCGGCCTGGCCCCGGGCTATGTTCTCGCCCCCGAGGCCGGTTATGCCGGCCTTGGCCGCCCGGTCCCACGGGGTCGAGCCGTCCGGGTCGGTGTGGTCGAAGAAGTCCCGCAGGGCCATGTCCTTGCTGAAGGACTCGGCGAGCTCGGTCAGCGAGCTGTTCGCGGAGACCGGGCTGCAGCCCACCTTCGCCCGCTCCGCGTTGACCAGCTTCAGCACCTCGGCCTCGGCGGCGGCCGACGCCGAGACCTTCACCGGCGCGGAGGCCTTCGGCGGGGTCTTCGGGGTCTTCTTCGCCGGATGCGTCTTCGGCGTCTTGGCGTTCTTCGAAGGCGTCGTCTTGGGGGCCGGCTTCTTCGGCTGCGTCTTCGAGTGCCCCGGCAAGGTGGAGGCCGAGGGCGCCGAGGCGGACGGCGCCGGTGTGACCGGGCGGCCGCCGCTGTTGCGGCTGGTCGAGGAACCGTTGTCCCGCCCGGTGTCGGCGCTGCCGGAGGTGCCGCCCTGCTCGCTGTTGCTGTTGCTGGGCGCGCCCGCGGCCTGCACCGTGTCGCCGCCGGTGGTGGTGGTGCCGCCACCGAGGCGGTAGTTGTCGAGGCCGGGCACCACACCCGTGGCCACCGCGACCGTGCCGATGGCGACGGCGGCGGAGACGCCGAGCAGACCGGTGCGCACGGGCGTCACGGCCTTCTTCTTGCGCCGGTGCCCGCGGGCCCGGGAGGCCTCACCCGCCGGGGTGAATCCGTCCGCCGGGAAGACGACCGTGTTCGTGACCCGGGCGTACTCGTCGTCGGTCGCGTACAGGTACTCGTCGACCCGAGTGCTGGCGTCGGTGTACGCCTCGGGGTTCAGATAGGGAGCGATCCCCATCGTGGGTCGGTCGTCCGGGTACGAGTGGTGCGGGTCGTGGCTGCCCGTGTACGAGCCGTGCGTCTCCGTGACCCCCGTGGCGCGGCCCGTGGCGGCGCGGCCGGCGGCTGAGCGTCGGTGGCGTCCCATGTCCTTGCCTTCTTCCTCGTCTCGCGGTCGACCGTTGGTCCCCTTGGTCAACCCAACTCACACGATCGAGTGAGTTTCAGATGAGATTCATTGGGTGGGGACGGTACCGCATGACGCCCGGGGAGGAAGTGTCCCGAGTGACATTGGCCGGTTAGGTTGCAGCCATGAGCGAGGATGTTCGACTGGTCGCCTGGGTGCGTGGACGCGTCCAAGGTGTGGGTTTTCGCTGGTTCACGCGTGCCAAGGCGTTGGAGATCGGCGGTCTGAGTGGTTTTGCTCTCAATTTGGGCGACGGACGCGTACAGGTGGTCGCCGAGGGCAGACGCGAGGGCTGCGAGGGACTCCTCGACTGGCTCCAGGGCGACGACACGCCCGGGCATGTGGACGGTGTCACCGAGATCTGGGACACACCCCGCGGGGGCTACGACGGCTTCGCCATCCGGTGAGTCCGTTCGGCAAAGTCCGCAGGCGGAAGCGGAGGGGGATGCCACCGGCAGGTGCCCCGAGCAGGAACGACCTGGTGGTTGCCAAGAAGCGCTTGTCGTGGCAGGCTCCGCAGTTACAGATCATCGCCACGCCCTGAGGGCCCCGCAGGAGTCGCAGCGCCGCCGCCCCAGGCCGCGCGCGCCCGGGTTCGCCCGCCAATACAGGGCGTGATCGTGTTGACCGTCAAACTTTTTGGTGAGACGCTGAAAGCCCCGCGCACCTTAGCTGTTTGGCATGTAGCAACGGCAGAGCAACATTCAAGTGTCAAGCACCGCGGGTGCGAATCCCTCACGACCCACACCGCTTCGGTCGGTCACTCAGTGTGGAGGACCATCCATCATGGCAAAGGCGCTTCTCGGTTACGTCGGCGGCTCCGACCCTCGACTCCTCGCCGAGATGCGACGGCTCCAGCAGCGCGTACAGGACCTGGAATCCGAGCTCGTACGAATCCAGGCGGAGAACGACGCGCTGACGGCTGCCGCTTCTCACGACAGTCTCATGGAGAGCGTCGACGCACACCAGGCGGAGCCTGTGCTCACCTGATCGCTGCATCGCTCCACAAAAGCACACGCAGTGGTTGGGCTGCCCGTATCAACCGCTAAGCAATCAGAGTTGCAAGGGACGCTTCGGCGTCCCTTCTTTCTTTCCCCCGTGCATCCTTTCACTCTCTTTAACGTCTGGTGTGCCCTGCATGTTCATGCGTGAAACCGCGGGGTTGCGAGGGTTCGTGGAGTGAGATAGCGGCGGCAGGTAGAGTCCAGCGGCGTGCACCTCAAGGCCCTGACCCTTCGCGGGTTCAAGTCGTTCGCCTCGGCGACCACACTCCGGTTCGAGCCGGGCATCACGTGTGTCGTCGGACCGAACGGCTCGGGCAAGTCCAATGTCGTGGACGCGCTCAGCTGGGTCATGGGCGAGCAGGGTGCCAAGTCGCTGCGCGGCGGCAAGATGGAGGACGTCATCTTCGCCGGCACCACCGGCCGCCCGCCGCTCGGCCGGGCCGAGGTGTCCCTGACCATCGACAACTCCGACGGGGCCCTCCCCATCGAGTACTCCGAGGTCACCATCACGCGGATCATGTTCCGCAACGGCGGCAGCGAGTACCAGATCAACGGCGACACGTGTCGCCTCCTCGACATCCAGGACCTCCTCTCCGACTCCGGCATCGGCCGCGAGATGCACGTCATCGTCGGTCAGGGCCAGCTCGACTCCGTCCTGCACGCCGACCCCATGGGCCGCCGCGCCTTCATCGAGGAGGCCGCCGGCGTCCTCAAGCACCGCAAGCGCAAGGAGAAGGCGCTCAGAAAACTGGACGCGATGCAGGCCAACCTCGCGCGCGTGCAGGACCTGACGGACGAACTGCGCCGCCAGCTCAAGCCGCTCGGGCGGCAGGCGGCGGTCGCCCGGCGCGCGGCCGTGATCCAGGCGGACCTGCGCGACGCGCGCCTGCGCCTCCTCGCCGACGATCTCGTACGGCTGCGTGAGGCGCTGAGGACCGAGGTCGCCGACGAGGCCGCGCTCAAGGAGCGCAAGGAGGCCGCCGAGCAGGAGCTGAAGAAGGCGCTCCAGCGCGAGGCGCTCCTGGAGGACGAGGTACGGCAGCTCACGCCGCGCCTCCAGCGCGCCCAGCAGACCTGGTACGAGCTCTCCCAGCTCGCCGAGCGCGTCCGCGGCACGATCTCGCTGGCCGACGCCCGGGTGAAGAGCGCGACCTCCGTGCCCCCCGAGGAGCGGCGCGGCCGCGATCCCGAGGACATGGAGCGCGAGGCCGCCCGGATCCGCGAGCAGGAGGCCGAGCTGGAGGCGGCCCTGGAGGCGGCGCAGCGGGCGCTCGACGACACCGTCGCGCACCGTGCCGAGCTGGAACGCGAACTCGCCCTCGAAGAACGCCGCCTGAAGGACGTCGCCCGCGCCATCGCCGACCGCCGTGAGGGGCTCGCCCGGCTGAACGGGCAGGTCAACGCGGCCCGTTCGCGTGCGGCCTCGGCCCAGGCCGAGATCGACCGCCTGGCCGCCGCGCGGGACGAGGCCCAGGAGCGAGCGGTGCGGGCCCAGGAGGAGTACGAGGCGCTCCAGGCGGAGGTCGACGGCCTCGACGCCGGTGACGTCGAACTCGCCGACGGGCACGAGGCGGCGAAGCAGCGGCTCGCGGAGGCGGAGGCCGCGCTCGGTGCCGCCCGCGAGGCGGCCACCGCGGCGGAGCGCAGGCGCGCCGCGACCCAGGCCCGCCACGAGGCGCTGGCGCTGGGCCTGCGCCGCAAGGACGGCACCGGGGCGCTGCTCGGCGCACGGGACCGGCTCGCCGGGCTGCTCGGACCGGCGGCGGAACTGCTGACCGTGACACCGGGCCACGAGGTTGCCCTCGCCGCGGCCTTCGGAGCGGCTGCCGACGCCATCGCGGTGACGACCCCGGCATCGGCGGCGGAGGCGATCCGACTGCTCCGCAAGCAGGACGCCGGCCGGGCCTCCCTGCTGCTGGCGGGCGCACCGGAGGACCTCGCCCGGACCACGGCCCCGGACGGCGGCTCCGGCACGGGCGCCCCGAGCGGCACCTCGGGCGGAATCGGTTCGCCGCAAGAGGTGAACGGGGCCGGGCCTTCGGCCACCGCCGCTCCCCCCTTCGCCGCCGACCTGGTCCGCGGTCCCGTCGAGCTGATGCCCGCCGTGCGGCGGCTGCTGCGGGGGATCGTCGTCGTGGGCACGCTCGAAGACGCCGAGGATCTCGTCTACGCCCGCCCCGATCTCACCGCCGTCACCGCCGAAGGCGACCTGCTGGGGGCGCACTTCGCGCACGGCGGGTCGGCCGGGGCGCCCAGTCTGCTGGAGGTGCAGGCCTCCGTGGACGAGGCGGCCGCCGAGCTGGAGGAGCTGGCGGTGCGCTGCGAGGAGCTCACCGAGGCGCAGCAGGCGGCCGTCGAGCGGCGCAAGGAGTGTGCCGCGCTGGTCGAGGAACTGGGGGAGCGGCGGCGGGCGGCCGACCGGGAGAAGTCGGCCGTGGCCCAGCAGCTCGGGCGCCTCGCGGGTCAGGCGCGCGGTGCCGCCGGCGAGGCCGAGCGCTCCACGGCGGCCGCGGCGCGGGCCCAGGACGCGCTCGACAAGGCCGTCATGGAGGTCGAGGAACTCGCCGAGCGGCTGGCCGTCGCCGAGGAACTGCCGTTCGAGGAGGAGCCGGACACCTTCGTACGCGACCGGCTCGCCGCCGACGGCGCCAACGCCCGGCAGACCGAGATGGAGGCCCGCCTCCAGGTCCGTACGCACGAGGAACGGGTCAAGGGGCTCGCCGGACGGGCGGACGCGCTCGACCGGGGCGCCCGCGCGGAGCGCGAGGCACGCGCGCGTGCCGAGCAGCGGCGGGCGCGGCTGCGGCACGAGGCGGCCGTCGCGGAGGCCGTCGCCGCGGGCGCCCGGCAGCTGCTCGCACACGTCGAGGTCTCGCTGGGCCGCGCCGCCGAGGAGCGCACCGCCGCCGAGGCCGCCAAGGCCCGCAGGGAACAGGAACTGACCGCGGCCCGGAGCACCGGACGCGATCTGAAGTCCGAGCTCGACAAGCTGACCGACTCGGTGCACCGGGGCGAGGTGCTCGGCGCCGAGAAGCGGATGCGGATCGAGCAGTTGGAGGCCAAGGCGCTGGAGGAGCTGGGCGTGGAGCCGGCCGGGCTCGTGTCCGACTACGGCCCCCACCAGCTCGTACCGCCGTCCCCGCCCGCCGAGGGCGAGGTGCTGCCGGAGGACCCGGAGCACCCGCGCAACCAGCCGAGGCCGTTCGGGCGGGCCGAGCAGGAGAAGCGGCTGAAGGCCGCCGAGCGGGCGTACCAGCAGCTCGGCAAGGTGAACCCGCTCGCGCTGGAGGAGTTCGCGGCCCTGGAGGAGCGGCACAAGTTCCTCAGCGAGCAGCTGGAGGACCTGAAGAAGACCCGCGCCGACCTGCTTCAGGTGGTGAAGGAGGTCGACGAGCGCGTCGAGCAGGTCTTCACCGAGGCCTACCGGGACACGGCCCGGGAGTTCGAGGGCGTCTTCAGCCGGCTGTTCCCGGGCGGTGAGGGCCGGTTGATCCTGACCGATCCCGACAACATGCTCACCACGGGCGTGGACGTGGAGGCCCGGCCGCCGGGCAAGAAGGTGAAGCGGCTCTCGCTGCTCTCCGGCGGTGAGCGGTCGCTGACCGCCGTCGCGATGCTGGTGTCCATCTTCAAGGCCCGGCCGAGCCCGTTCTATGTGATGGACGAGGTCGAGGCCGCGCTCGACGACACCAACCTGCAGCGGCTGATCCGCATCATGCAGGAGCTGCAGGAGGCCTCGCAGCTGATCGTGATCACGCACCAGAAGCGGACCATGGAGGTCGCCGACGCGCTGTACGGCGTCTCCATGCAGGGCGACGGTGTGTCGAAGGTCATCTCCCAGCGCCTCCGCTAGACCCGTGCGGGCTACACCTATCCTCACCTCTTCTTGATTTCTTCACTTCTTGAACTCAGGACCCCCGTGGGCTGCTTAAAGGTCACATGACATCAAGTATTGACTTCGAAACTTGAAGGCATAGTCTCTGCAACGTTGCTTTTACCTTCAGGTTGAAGGGCTCACCCCCACCCCGGCGACGTTGCCGGTGGCCCCAGGAGTTTCCACGTGACCAGCACAGCGCAGGCACCCGCGTCAGGAGCCAGGTCGGCTCAGCCCGAGCATCTCGGGCATGTCATCTTCATCGCGGCGGCGGCCGCGATGGGCGGCTTCCTCTTCGGCTACGACAGCTCCGTGATCAACGGCGCCGTCGAGGCCATCCGGGACCGGTACGACATCGGCTCCGCCGCGCTGGCCCAGGTCATCGCCGTCGCCCTGATCGGCTGTGCCATCGGCGCCGCGACGGCCGGCCGGATAGCCGACCGCATCGGGCGCATCCGGGTCATGCAGATCGCCGCGGCGCTCTTCGTCGTCAGCGCCGTCGGCTCCGCGCTGCCCTTCTCCCTGTGGGACTTCGCCCTCTGGCGCGTCGTCGGCGGCTTCGCCATCGGCATGGCCTCCGTCATCGGCCCCGCCTACATCGCCGAGGTCGCCCCGCCCGCGTACCGCGGCCGCCTCGGCTCCTTCCAGCAGGCCGCGATCGTCGTCGGCATCGCCATCTCGCAGCTGGTCAACTGGGGTCTGCTCAACGCCGCCGACGGCGACCAGCGCGGCAAGCTGATGGGCCTGGAGGCCTGGCAGGTCATGCTCGGCGTCATGGTCGTCCCGGCCGCCCTGTACGGTCTGCTCTCCTTCGCGATCCCCGAGTCCCCCCGCTTCCTGCTCTCGGTCGGCAAGCGCGACCGGGCCAGGGAGATCCTCGCCGAGGTCGAGGGCACCGGCACCGACCTGGACGCCCGCGTCGCCGAGATCGAGCACGCCATGAAGAGCGAGCACACGTCCTCCTTCAAGGACCTGCTCGGCGGCGGCTTCTTCTTCAAGCCGATCGTCTGGGTCGGCATCGGCCTGTCGGTCTTCCAGCAGTTCGTCGGCATCAACGTCGCGTTCTACTACTCCTCGACGCTGTGGCAGTCGGTCGGCGTCGACCCGGCGGACTCGTTCTTCTACTCCTTCACGACGTCGATCATCAACATCGTCGGCACCGTGATCGCGATGATCTTCGTGGACCGCGTCGGCCGCCGCCCGCTGGCGATCATCGGCTCGGTCGGCATGGCCGTCGGCCTCGCCCTGGAGGCCTGGGCCTTCTCCTACGACCTGGTCGACGGCAGGCTGCCCAGCGCCCAGGGCTGGACCGCCCTGGTAGCGGCCCATGTCTTCGTCCTCTTCTTCGCCCTGTCCTGGGGTGTGGTCGTCTGGGTCATGCTCGGCGAGATGTTCCCGAACCGGATCCGCGCCGCCGCCCTGGGTGTGGCCGCCGCCGCGCAGTGGATCGCCAACTGGGCCATCACCGCGAGCTTCCCGTCGCTGGCCGACTGGAACCTCTCCGCGACGTACGTGATCTACACGGTCTTCGCCGCGCTCTCCATCCCGTTCGTCCTGAAGTTCGTCAAGGAGACGAAGGGCAAGTCGCTGGAGGAGATGGGCTGACGACCCGCCCCCTCGGTACTCGGGGGGAAGGGCCAAGTCCCCGCTGCCCCTCTCCTCGTACCTCCGCCGCCCCCGCCCGGCCACTGCCCGGGCGGGGGCGGCGGTGTCAGGTCCGGGCACACCGGACGGCCCGCGGGTCAGCCGCCCAGCGCCGGGAGCACCCGCTCCGCGAACAGCCTGAGGCTCCGCCAGCCCTCGGCCACCGGCATCCCGCCCGCCAGCGGATGCAGGACGAGGTTGTCCAGCCCCTGGGCCACGCATTCCTGCGGCGTCAGGATCCGGTACACGCCCTCCGCGCGCAGCTCGTTCACCGTGGTGGCCGCCGAACGCACCGCCGAGTGGATGTCCTCGGACTGCCAGGAGGCGTACGTCCGCGCCTCGTGCAGGAAGTGCCCTCCGTACTCGGCCCACGCCCGGTCCGGGTCCTCGGCGATGTGCAGGAGCGGGGTCTCGGCGGCGGGCATCATCGTCCAGCCCTCCGTGCCGTACTCGACGAGCCGCTCCTTGTAGTACGTCTTCAGCTCGGGAAGGCGCGCGCTGGGGAAGAACGGCAGGCCGAGCCGGGCGGCCCGGCGGGCGGCGGCCTTCGAGGAGCCGCCGACCAGGAGGAGGGGGTGCGGATCGGTGAACGGGCGCGGGGTGACCCGTACCGTACGGCCCCGGTACTCGAACTCCTCGCCGGTCCAGGCCTTGAGCAGGGTCTCCAGCAGCTCGTCCTGCAGCCGGCCGCGCCGCCTCCACTCCACGTCGAACAGGGCGTACTCCTCGGGCCGGTACCCGATCCCGGCGACGGTGATCAGTCGGCCGCCGCTCAGCAGGTCCAGTACGGCGATGTCCTCGGCCAGCCGCAGTGGGTCGTGCAGGGGGCCGATGACCGCGGAGACGGTGACCGTGATCCGCCGGGTCGCCCCGAACACCGCGCCCGCGAAGGCGAAGGGGGAGGGCAGCCAGTTGTTCGGGACTCCGTGGTGCTCCTCGGTCTGCACGGTGCTGATGCCGTGCTCGTCGGCGTAGGCAGCCATGTCCACGGCGGCCCGGTAGCGGGCGGCGAGGGAGGCGGGCTCGGCGCCGGGCTCGACGAGGTTGAAACGGACGACCGTCACGGGCATGGCTGGTCCCCCTGTCACCGGGTCGGTGGGGTTCGGTGCGGAGGACGTTAGCTGACGGTACGTCAGATGGCCATGGGTGTGGCGGGGCCGGTCGCGCTCAGGCCGTGACCCGGCCGCAGTCCTCGGTCGGCTCCGACTGCGCGGTCGTCGCCGCCGGCTTCGGCAGGAGCGCGTACAGCAGGCCCGCGGCGAGGACCGTCGCCACCCAGCCGAGGCCGTACTGGCCCACCGGGTTGTTCGCGGCGAGCGGGCCGCGGAACCAGTCGGACCTGGTGAACAGCAGTCCCGTGCCGAGGCCGACCGCCCAGGCCGTGACGGCGGCGGGGCAGAAGCCGCCCCGGTACCAGTAGGCGCTGCTGCGGGTGGTGTCGAGCAGGGCCCGCGCGTCGTACGCGGTGCGGCGCAGCATGTCCGCGCCGAAGACGCCGACCCAGGCCGAGAAGGCCACCGCGAGCAGCGACAGGAAGGCGATGAAGGAGCCCATGAAGCTCCTCGCCACCAGCATCAGGACGCCGCCGAGGACCAGCGAGATCACCGCGTTGACGGAGACCGCCCAGGGGCGCGGGATCCGGAGGCCGAGGGTCTGCGCGGTGAAGCCGGCCGAGTACATCGACATCGCGTTGATCAGCAGCATGCCGGCCAGGGCCGTGAGGAGGTAGGGGACGGCGAGCCACAGCGGGAGGATCTCGCCGAGGAAGGAGACAGGATCGGCCGTCGAGGCGAGGTCCGGGGTGGCCCTGGCCATCACCGTGCCCATGAGGATCATCGGGAGTACGACGACGACCGCGCCGCCGACGGTGTTGCGCACGATCGCCGTCGAGGACGCCCGGTGCGGCAGGTAGCGCGTGAAGTCCGGCGAGGTCGGCGCCCAGCTGATGCCCCCGGCGGCGATCAGTCCGATCCCGGTGACCATCGCGGCCGTGGGCCCGGCGGGCTCGCGGAAGACCCCGCCCCAGTCCGTGCTCGCGACCAGGTGGCCGAGGACCAGCACGGAGAAGGCGCCGAACAGCCAGGTCGCCCATCTGTTGCAGCGCCGCACCGCGTGGATGCCCATGCCCGAGATCGCGAACGTGGCGATCACGAAGAGCAACAGGGTGGCGATGATCAGGGGAGTGTTGCTCCTGATGCCGAAGAGGATGTGCAGGACGGTCAGCAGCGCGTACGCGCCGATCACCGCGTTGATCGTCTCCCAGCCCCAGCGCGCGATCCAGATCAGTGAGCCGGGGAGCAGATTGCCGCGCTGGCCGAAGACCGCGCGGGACAGGGCCATGCCGGGCGCGCCGCCGCGCTTCCCGGCGATTCCCGTCAGGCCGACCAGACCGAACGAGACGACCGGCGCCGCGACGCCGACCACCAGGGCCTGCCAGAAGTTCAGCCCGTACGACACTCCCAGGCTCGCGCCCATGGTCAGCAGCAGGACGGTGATGTTGGCGGCGATCCAGGTGGAGAGGAGTCCGCGGGTCCGCGCGGTGCGCTCGGCGCGGGGGACGGGTTCCAGCCCCCGCGTTTCGAGGCCGTGGCACTCCAGGGTCTCTTCGAGCTGTTCCAGGGCGCCATCGCGCGGGCCGGTGGTGCTCATGGCGCACCATCGTACGTTAATCCGACAAAGCAGCCATAACGGACCTTGACGCTTGGAGGAACCCACAAACTGGGTTGCGCCGGGACCCATAGCTGATACTGGACGCGTTATGGAAACCGTCATCCTTGCTGTAGTCATCGCCGTGGTCGTGCTCGGCGCGCTCGGCGGGCTCATCGTCGGCAGCCGACGGAAGAAGTCGCTGCCCCCGCCGCCGCCCGCCGCGCCCGACATCACCGCCCCACCGGCCGAGCCGCACGTCGGCGACGAGGCCGAGACGCCCCGCGACGAACCGCGCCGGACGATCGAGGAGGTGGACCTCCCCGGGGGCTCCGCCCCGGTCGCCGTCGAGGAGCCGCCCGCCGTCGAAGAGCTGCCGGTACCCGAGATCGAGGTCCCGGAGCCCACCGCAGGCCGGCTGGTCCGCCTGCGCGCCCGCCTGTCCCGCTCGCAGAACGCCCTCGGCAAGGGCCTGCTCACCCTGCTGTCCCGCGAGCACCTCGACGAGGAGACCTGGGAGGAGGTCGAGGACACCCTGCTGACCGCCGACGTCGGCGTGCAGCCCACCCAGGAGCTCGTCGAGCGGCTGCGCGAGCGCGTGAAGGTGCTCGGCACCCGCACGCCCGCGGAGCTGCGCGGGCTCCTGCGCGAGGAGCTGCTCACCCTCGTCGGCACCGACTTCGACCGCACGGTCAAGACCGAGCCCGAGGACCGCAAGCCGGGCATCGTGATGGTCGTCGGCGTCAACGGCACCGGCAAGACCACCACCACCGGCAAGCTCGCGCGCGTGCTCGTGGCCGACGGCCGTACCGTCGTCCTCGGCGCCGCCGACACCTTCCGTGCCGCCGCCGCCGACCAGCTGCAGACCTGGGGCGAGCGCGTCGGCGCCTACACCGTGCGCGGCCCCGAGGCCGGCGACCCCGCCTCCGTCGCGTTCGACGCGGTGAAGGAGGGCAAGGAGATGGGCGTCGACGTGGTGCTCATCGACACCGCCGGGCGGCTGCACACCAAGACCGGCCTCATGGACGAGCTCGGCAAGGTCAAGCGCGTCGTCGAGAAGCACGCGCCGCTGGACGAGGTGCTCCTCGTGCTCGACGCCACCACCGGGCAGAACGGCCTCGTCCAGGCCCGCGTCTTCGCCGAGGTCGTCGACATCACCGGCATCGTGCTGACCAAGCTGGACGGCACCGCCAAGGGCGGCATCGTCGTCGCGGTCCAGCGCGAGCTGGGCGTGCCGGTGAAGCTGGTCGGTCTCGGCGAGGGCGCCGACGACCTCGCGCCGTTCGAGCCGGAGGCGTTCGTCGACGCCCTCATCGGAGAGTGATCACTCCCCGGAAACGGAAAGAGATCTTCTCCCGCAATCAGGAGAAACGATGAGGCGCCCGCCCCACGACACCGTGGGGGACGGGCGCTTCGCCTTGTAGGGGTGTTCGCTTTCGGAGTCCGGTTGCGGCGTTCGGCCACGACGGCACGGTCGCGGCCGCAGGGTCACGCCCTCGACCGGTGTGCCACGTACGCCAGCGTCCCCAGGAGCAGCCGGGCCGCCGGGGGCCTCGACACCGAGTCCAGCGCCGGCGGCCGCAGCCAGCGCACCGGGCCGAGGCCGCCCCGGTCGGACGGCGGCGCCGTGATGTGGGCGCCGGGGCCGAGGCCGCGCAGGTCGAGGGAGGACGGGTCGTCCCAGCCCATGCGGTAGAGCAGCGCGGGAAGTGCCGCGGCGGCGCCGGGGGCGACCAGGAAGTGGGCGCGGTGGTCCGGGGTCGCGATCACCGGACCGAGGGGGAGGCCCATGCGTTCGAGACGGACCAGCGCGCGACGCCCGGCGGGTTCGGCGACCTCGATGACGTCGAACGCGCGCCCGACGGGCAGCATCACCGCGGCGCCGGGGAACTCGCCCCAGGCCTTGGTGACGTCGTCGAGCGTGGCCCCGGCGGAGACCTGGGGCGCGAACACCAGCGGATGCGCGCCCGGTGCGCGGCAATCCGCCCGGCCGCAGGAACAGGCGCCCGCCGCGGCCCGGGCGCCCGGTACCACGTCCCAGCCCCACAGTCCGGTGAACTCGGCAACGGCCGTGCACTCCGACGAACGCCCGCGCCGCCGCGTGCCGGAGCGGATCTCCCGAATGCCGCCGATCGTGAAGCCCATGCCCCCTCCAACGGGTTCAGCGCGCCGGTGGTTACGCCATGGAACGGAACGGAAGCAGAAAGTGACTCAACGTCGCGGCGGACCCGCCCCGAGGGGTCGGGTGGCGCCCTGAAGTGCCCGTGGTGGTGCGCCCGGCGGTGTGCGCCCCTGAGTGCACCGCTCCACCTACTCCTGGCCGTCCTATGTCAAGTGAATCGCGCCTGGGCGACCGTGAGTTCATTCGAAGGGGTGGCGAATGGTGGCGTTTCCGGGATCGCCATGGCTGGGCGCGTGATCGTAGGATTACTTTGAGTGCACGAGTCCTGGGGGCACATGCACTCGTGGGTATGCCGGAGGCAACTCGGCATCCCGTTCGAAGGGTGAGAAGTACCGGACGGGCGGCCGTATTTACCGGCATTCTGATAGGGCTTGGCGCAGTCGGCGACAAGTGGTCTCAGGGATGGGGGCGTTCCAGTGGGCGGCAACGGCGGTAGCGGGATGAACGCTGACAAGCGCCCCAATGAGCTGCTCGGCTCGTGGTTCGTGCGCAGCGGCTGGTCCAAGGGCGAGCTGGCCCGGCAAGTGAACCGCCGGGCACGCCAGTTGGGCGCCAACCACATCTCCACGGACACCTCGCGGGTGCGCCGCTGGCTCGACGGGGAGAACCCGCGCGAGCCGATCCCCCGGATCCTGTCCGAGCTGTTCTCCGAGCGGTTCGGCTGCGTGGTCTCGGTCGAGGACCTCGGTCTGCGGGCCGCCCGCCAGTCACCCTCCGTGTCCGGCGTCGACCTGCCCTGGACGGGCCCGCAGACGGTGGCTCTGCTCAGCGAGTTCTCGCGCAGCGACCTCATGCTGGCGCGGCGCGGCTTCCTCGGGACCTCGCTGGCCCTGTCCGCGGGCCCGTCCCTCATCGAGCCGATGCAGCGCTGGCTCGTCCCCTCGCCGGGCGGCCCGATCGCGCCGCCCGAACCCGAGCCGTACGAGTCGCGCCGCCCCGGCCGCCTCTCCAAGCCCGAGCTGGACCTGCTGGAGTCCACCACGGTGATGTTCCGTCAGTGGGACGCCCAGTGCGGCGGCGGGCTGCGCCGCAAGGCGGTCGTCGGCCAGCTGCACGAGGTCACCGACCTGCTCCAGGAGCCCCAGCCGGAAGCCACCACCAGGAAGTTGTTCAAGGTCGCCGCCGAACTCGCCGAACTGGCCGGCTGGATGAGCTACGACATCGGGCTCCAGCCCACCGCGCAGAAGTACTTCGTCCTCGCCCTGCACGCCGCCAAGGAGGCCGGCGACAAGCCGCTCGGATCGTACGTCCTGTCCAGCATGAGCCGCCAGATGATCCACCTGGGCCGGCCCGAGGACGCCCTGGAGCTGATCCACCTCGCGCAGTACGGCAGCCGGGACTGCGCGAGCCCGCGCACCCAGGCGATGCTGTATGCGATGGAGGCCCGCGCCTACGCCAACATGGGCCAGCCCGGCAAGTGCAAGCGGGCGGTCCGGATGGCCGAGGACACCTTCTCCGAGGCCGACGAGTGGGACGAGCCGGACCCCGACTGGATCCGCTTCTTCTCCGAGGCCGAGCTGTACGGCGAGAACTCCCACTCGTTCCGCGACCTCGCCTATGTCGCCGGCCGCAGCCCCACCTACGCCTCCCTGGCCGAGCCCCTGATGCAGCGGGCCGTGGAGCTGTTCGCCAAGGACTCCGAGCACCAGCGGTCGTACGCACTGAACCTGATCGGCATGGCCACGGTGCACCTGCTGCGCCGCGAACCCGAGCAGAGCACGGTGCTGGCCGCGCAGGCCATGCGGGTCGCCAAGAAGGTCCGCTCCGAGCGGGTGAACACCCGTATCCGAAAGACCGTCGACTCGGCCGTGCGCGACTTCGGCGACCTGACCGAGGTGGTCGACCTCACCGACCAGCTCGCCGTGGACCTTCCCGAGACCGCCGAGGCGGTCTGACCACCGCCCGACCCCCGAGCCCCGGCCGCGGCCGGCCCTCCCGAACTGCCCGACTCGGCTCCCCCCATGCCAGGTCATCGGAAGGCCGACCGCGGCCGGTTTCTTTCCTCCGCAAAAGGTTGCGCCACGATAACGATGCCCGGGACGGACATCCCGCAATTCATCGAGGCGTAACACGCAGGGCGCCTTCGTCACTCCGGCGAAACAACGAGGGGCTTCGACCGAAACCGCGCTGCGCCAATCTCATGGCGCATAACCGGCCCACCCCTCACTTGACCGGACCGCTCTCAGGCTTCGCCCGCACGGGGCCGTACCAATTGACGAGGAGACGCCGATGGCACCAGCCATCACGCTTGCCGCGGAGGCACCCAAGCTGTCCTCCGCGAACACAGGCTTCATGCTCATCTGTTCCGCCCTGGTGATGCTCATGACCCCGGGCCTGGCCTTCTTCTACGGAGGCATGGTCCGCGTCAAGAGCACCCTGAACATGCTGATGATGAGCTTCATCAGCCTCGGGATCGTCACCATCCTGTGGGTTCTGTACGGCTTCTCGCTCGCCTTCGGAACGGACTCCGGCAGCGTCATCGGCTGGAATTCCGACTGGCTCGGCCTCAGCAACATCGGCCTGACGGATCTGTGGGACGGCTACACCATCCCGATCTTCGTCTTCATGGTCTTCCAGCTGATGTTCGCGATCATCACGCCCGCGCTGATAAGCGGCGCCCTCGCGGACCGGGTGAAGTTCTCGGCCTGGGCGCTGTTCATCACCCTGTGGGCCACCCTCGTCTACTTCCCCGTGGCCCACTGGGTCTGGGGCGCGGGCGGCTGGGCCTTCGAGCTGGGTGTGATCGACTTCGCCGGTGGTACGGCGGTCCACATCAACGCGGGTGCCGCGGCGCTCGGCGTGATCCTCGTCATCGGCAAGCGCGTCGGCTTCAAGAAGGACCCGATGCGTCCGCACAGCCTCCCGCTGGTCATGCTCGGCGCCGGTCTGCTGTGGTTCGGCTGGTTCGGCTTCAACGCCGGCTCCTGGCTCGGCAACGACGACGGCGTCGGCGCGCTGATGTTCGTCAACACGCAGGTCGCCACCGCCGCCGCCATGCTCGCCTGGCTCGCCTACGAGAAGATCCGGCACGGCGCGTTCACCACGCTGGGCGCCGCCTCCGGTGCCGTCGCCGGTCTGGTCGCCATCACCCCGTCCGGTGGCTGTGTCACCCCGCTCGGCGCGATCGCCGTCGGCGCCATCGCCGGTGTCCTGTGCGCCATGGCCGTCGGCCTGAAGTACAAGTTCGGCTACGACGACTCCCTGGACGTCGTCGGCGTCCACCTGGTCGGCGGTGTCATCGGCTCCCTGCTGATCGGCTTCTTCGCCAGCGGCAAGGGCCAGTCGGCCGCGACGGGCGTCTTCTACGGCAACCACTCCTTCGACCAGCTGTGGAAGCAGTGCGCGGGCGTCTTCGCGGTCCTCGGTTACTCGCTGGTCGTCTCGGCGATCCTCGCCTTCCTTCTCGACAAGACCATCGGTATGCGGGTCACCGAGGACGAGGAGGTCTCCGGTATCGACCAGGCCGAGCACGCCGAGACCGCGTACGACTTCAGCGGAGCGGGTGGCGGTGTCCTCGGGACCGTCGCCGCGCCCGCCCTGGCCGCCACGCACAGCAAGAAGGTGGACGCATGAAGCTCATCACCGCCGTCGTGAAGCCCCACCGGCTCGACGAGATCAAGGAGGCCCTTCAGGCCTTCGGCGTCCACGGACTGACGGTCACCGAGGCCAGCGGCTACGGTCGTCAGAGGGGACACACCGAGGTCTACCGCGGTGCCGAGTACACGGTCGACCTGGTCCCCAAGATCCGTATCGAGGTGCTGGCCGAGGACGACGACGCCGAGCAGCTGATCGAGGTCGTCGTCAAGGCGGCCCGTACGGGCAAGATCGGTGACGGCAAGGTCTGGTCCCTGCCGGTCGAGACGGCCGTCCGGGTCCGGACCGGCGAGCGCGGCCCGGACGCGCTCTGAGCCGACCCGCTCGGAGCGGATCCGCCACCACGGACGGCGGGCCCGCTCACCACGGAAGAAGGACAGGAGTCGCTGGGTGACGAGTACGGATGTTCCGAAGGACGCGGAGGACTCGGGACCCAGCGGCTACGCGGCGGCCCGGCTGCGCCTCCTCACCGAGGGGGCGCAGTCCGGGCCGCCGCGCCGTGCGGCCCTCGCCGAGCTGACGGACGACTGGCTGACGCGGCTGTTCACCGCGGCCGCCGAGGGGCTCAAGGGCGTCTCGCTGGTGGCCGTCGGCGGCTACGGACGCGGCGAGCTGTCCCCGCGCAGCGACCTCGACCTCCTCCTGCTGCACGACGGCGGCGACAGCAAGGCGGTCGCCGCCCTCGCCGACCGCCTCTGGTACCCCGTCTGGGACCTCGGCCTGGCCCTCGACCACTCCGTGCGGACGCCGTCGGAGGCCCGCCGGACGGCCGCCGAGGACCTCAAGGTCCAGCTCGGCCTGCTCGACGCCCGGCACCTCGCCGGCGACCTCGGCCTCACGGCCGGACTGCGCACGGCGGTGCTCGCCGACTGGCGCAACCAGGCGCCCAAGCGCCTGCCCGAACTCCAGGAGCTGTGCGCCGAGCGCGCCGAGCGCCAGGGCGAGCTGCAGTACCTGCTGGAACCGGACCTCAAGGAGGCCCGGGGCGGCCTGCGCGACGCCACCGCCCTGCGCGCCGTCGCCGCCTCCTGGCTGGCCGACGCCCCGCGCGAGGGCCTCGCCGACGCCCGGCGGAGCCTGCTCGACGTACGCGACGCGCTGCATCTGACCACCGGGCGCGCCACCGACCGGCTGGCCCTGCAGGAACAGGACCAGGTCGCCGCCGAGCTCGGCCTCCTCGACGCCGACACCCTGCTGCGGCAGGTGTACGAGGCGGCGCGGGTCATCTCGTACGCCAGTGACGTCACCTGGCGTGAGGTGGGGCGCGTGCTGCGCTCGCGTGCCGTGCGGCCCCGGCTGCGCGCCATGCTCGGGGGCTCCAAGCCGGTCACCGAGCGCTCGCCACTGGCCGAGGGCGTGGTGGAGCAGGACGGCGAGGCGGTCCTCGCCCGCGCCGCACGCCCCGAACGCGACCCCGTGCTCCCGCTGCGCGCCGCGGCCGCCGCCGCACAGGCCGGCCTCCCGCTCTCCCTGCACGCCGTGCGGCGCATGGCGGCCACCGCCCGCCCCCTGCCCACGCCCTGGCCCGCCGAGGCCCGCGAGCAGCTCGTCACCCTGCTCGGCTCCGGCCGTCCCACCGTCGAGGTCTGGGAGGCACTGGAGGCGGAAGGACTGATCACACGCCTGCTGCCGGACTGGGAGCGGGTCCGCTGCCGCCCCCAGCGCAACGCCGTCCACATCTGGACCGTCGACCGGCACCTCATCGAAACGGCCGTCCGCGCCTCCGAGCTCACCCGTCGCGTCAGCCGCCCCGACCTCCTCCTCGTCTCGGCGCTGCTGCACGACATCGGCAAGGGCTGGCCCGGTGACCACTCCGTGGCCGGCGAGATCATCGCCAAGGACGTGGCGGCGCGGATCGGCTTCGACCGCGCGGACGTGGGCGTCCTGGCGACGCTCGTACGCCACCACCTCCTCCTCATCGAGACGGCCACCCGGCGCGACCTGGACGATCCGGCCACCGTCCGCTCGGTCGCCCAGGCGGTCGGCACACAGGGCACCCTGGAACTGCTGCACGCGCTCACGGAGGCGGACGCGATGGCCACGGGGCCCGCCGCCTGGTCGTCCTGGCGCGGCTCCCTCGTCGCCGACCTGGTGAAACGGGTCTCGGCCGTGCTCGCGGGGGACGCCCCCGAGGAGCCCGAGCCCGCCGCGCCCACCGCCGAGCAGGAGCGGCTCGCCATCGAGGCGTTCCGCACGCGCGGGCCGGTCCTCGCGCTGCGCGCCCAGGCCGAGCCGCCGGCCGAGGAGGAGCCGTCCGCGGAGCCCGAGCCCCTCGGCGTGGAGCTCCTCATCGCCGTACCGGACCAGCCCGGTGTGCTGCCCGCGGTCGCCGGTGTGCTGGCCGTGCACCGCCTGACCGTGCGCACCGCGGAACTGCGTACCCTGAGCCTGCCGGACGACGTCGACGACGGCTCCGTGCTGCTGCTCGACTGGCGCGTGGCGGCGGAGTACGGCTCCCTGCCCCAGGCGGCCCGGCTGCGCGCCGACCTGGTCCGCGCCCTCGACGGCTCCCTGGACGTCGCGGGCCGCCTCGCCGAACGCGACGCCGCCTACCCCCGCCGCCGTGGCTGGATCGCGCCGCCCGCCCGCGTCACGGTGGCCTCCGCGGCCTCCCGGCACGCGACGGTGATCGAGGTCCGCGCCCAGGACGCCCCGGGTCTGCTGTTCCGGATCGGGCAGGCGCTGGAGGACGCGCGGGTGCGGGTGCGGAGCGCCCATGTCTCGACCCTCGGCGCCAACGCCGTGGACGCCTTCTACGTGACCGGTACCGACGGCTCGCCGCTGCCCGGCGACGAGGCGGCGACGGTGGCGCGGAAGCTGGAGGAGGCCCTGCGGGGGTGACAGCGCCCCCGGAAGTGGCCTTCCGGGGATGACAGTGACCCGCTTCAGCCGGGCCGGGATACCCTGGAGGGCGATTCCTTAAGCCGACCCCGACCCCGAGGACCGACGCCGCCGTGTTCGATACTCTCTCCGATCGCCTCTCAGCGACTTTCAAGAGCCTGCGCGGCAAGGGGCGGTTGTCCGAGGCGGACATCGACGCCACGGCCCGCGAGATTCGCATCGCGCTCCTCGAAGCGGACGTGGCCCTGCCGGTCGTGCGGACGTTCATCAAGAACGTCAAGGAGCGCGCCCTGGGCGCCGAGGTCTCCAAGGCGCTGAACCCCGCCCAGCAGGTGCTCAAGATCGTCAATGACGAGCTGGTCACCATCCTCGGCGGCGAGACCCGGCGGCTGCGCTTCGCCAAGCAGCCCCCCACCGTGATCATGCTGGCGGGTCTGCAGGGTGCCGGTAAGACCACCCTCGCGGGCAAGCTCGGCTGGTGGCTGAAGGAGCAGGGCCACTCGCCGCTGCTCGTCGCCGCCGACCTCCAGCGCCCGAACGCCGTCAACCAGCTGAGCGTCGTCGCCGAGCGCGCCGGCGTCGCGGTCTTCGCCCCCGAGCCGGGCAACGGCGTCGGCGACCCGGTCAAGGTCGCCAAGGACTCCATCGAGCACGCGAGGACCAAGGTCCACGACATCGTGATCGTGGACACCGCCGGCCGCCTGGGCATCGACCAGGAGATGATGCAGCAGGCCGCGGACATCCGGGACGCGGTCTCGCCGGACGAGATCCTCTTCGTCGTCGACGCGATGATCGGTCAGGACGCGGTCAACACCGCCGAGGCCTTCCGCGACGGCGTCGGCTTCGACGGCGTGGTGCTCTCCAAGCTCGACGGTGACGCCCGCGGTGGTGCCGCCCTGTCGATCCGCCAGGTCACCGGCAAGCCGATCATGTTCGCGTCGAACGGCGAGAAGCTGGAGGACTTCGACGCGTTCCACCCGGACCGGATGGCCTCCCGCATCCTCGACCTGGGTGACCTGCTCACCCTGATCGAGCAGGCGGAGAAGACGTTCAGCCAGGAAGAGGCCGCCAAGATGGCCTCCAAGCTGGCGTCCAAGAAGGGCCAGGACTTCACCCTGGACGACTTCCTGTCCCAGATGGAGCAGGTCAGGAAGATGGGCAGCATCAGCAAGCTGCTCGGCATGCTCCCGGGCATGGGCCAGATCAAGGACCAGATCAACAACCTGGACGAGCGCGAAGTCGACCGCGTGGGCGCGATCATCAAGTCGATGACCCCGGGCGAGCGCCAGGACCCGACGATCATCAACGGTTCGCGCCGCGCCCGTATCGCCAAGGGTTCCGGCGTCGAGGTCAGTGCGGTCAAGGGCCTGGTCGAGCGGTTCTTCGAGGCCCGCAAGATGATGTCCCGCATGGCCCAGGGCGGCGGCATGCCCGGCATGCCGGGGATCCCGGGCATGGGCGGCGGCCCCGGCCGCGCCAAGAAGCAGCCGAAGAAGGCCAAGGGCAAGCAGCGCTCCGGCAACCCGATGAAGCGCAAGCAGCAGGAGCTGGAGGAGGCCCAGCGCCGCGAGGCGGCCGCCCAGGGCGGCGCCTTCGGGCTGCCGCAGCAGGGCGCTGAGGAGTTCGAGCTGCCGGACGAGTTCAAGAAGTTCATGGGCTGACATGCGTACGGCACTGAGGGCGCCCTTCTTCCGGGAGGGGCGCCCTCAGCGCGTGCCGAGGTCCGCCATGTGCCGTAACGTCCAGATATGAGCAATGCCGTGCCACCCCGCAAGGCACCTGACCAGCCGTGGCGCTCCGAGGGCACCCCGGACGAGTCGCCCCGGCGGCCCGGGGGCAGACGGCTGCGCGGCAAGTGGTGGGGCCTGGTCTTCGCCGCGCTCGTGGTGTTCGTGCTCGCCTACGTGGGGCTCAACTACCTCGGCCAGGGCAACGAGCCGACGATCTCGTACACGGAGTTCAGCCGGCAGGTCGACGCCGGCAACGTCGCCAAGATCTACTCCAAGGGCGACGCGATCCAGGGCCAGCTCAAGACCGCCCGGAGCAATCCCGAGGGCGGCGGCGAGTACACCAAGTTCCATACGCAGCGCCCGGCCTTCGCGTCCGACAACCTGTGGAAGAGCCTGACCGGCCACGGCGTCCAGGTGACCGCACAGCCGGTCGTGCAGGAGCGCAGCCTGCTGTCCAACCTGCTGCTCTCGCTGGTGCCGATCGTGCTGCTGGTCGGCGTGTGGGTCTTCTTCGCCCGGCGGATCGGCGCCGGACTGGGCGGTGCGGGCGGCATGTTCGGCCGCAAGGAGCCGCCCAAGCCGGTCGAGCTGCGGCCCGGCACTGAGCGCACGACGTTCGCGGACGTGGCCGGCATCGACGAGGTCAAGGGCGAACTGGACGACGTCGTCGACTTCCTGGAGCACCCCGACGCCTATCGCAAGATGGGCGCGAAGATGCCGAGAGGCGTGCTGCTCGCGGGTCCGCCGGGCACCGGCAAGACCCTGCTGGCCCGGGCCGTCGCGGGCGAGGCGGGTGTGCCGTTCTTCTCCGCCTCCGCCTCCGAGTTCATCGAGATGATCGTCGGTGTCGGCGCGTCCCGGGTACGCGAACTGTTCGCCGAGGCCCGCAAGGTGGCTCCGTCGATCATCTTCATCGACGAGATCGACACGATCGGCCGGCAGCGCGGCGGCGGCCCCTCGGTGAGCGGGCACGACGAGCGCGAGCAGACGCTGAACCAGATCCTCACGGAGATGGACGGCTTCTCCGGCTCGGAGGGCGTGATCGTCATCGCGGCGACCAACCGCGCCGACATCCTCGACCCCGCGCTGACCCGGCCCGGCCGCTTCGACCGCGTGGTCAACGTCGCCCCACCGGACCGCGGCGGCCGCGAGGCGATCCTGCGGATCCACACCCGCGAGATCCCGCTCTCCGGTGACGTCGACCTGGCCCACCTGGCCCGTACGACCCCCGGCATGACAGGTGCGGATCTGGCCAATCTCGCCAACGAGGCCGCGCTGCTCGCCGTCAAGCGCAAGCAGGACGAGGTGACCCGCTCGGACCTGTCCGAGGCCCTGGAGAAGGTGCAACTGGGCGCCGAACGCACCCTCGTCATGCCCGAGGAGGACCGCCGCCGCACCGCGTACCACGAGAGCGGGCATGCCCTGCTCGGCATGCTGGAGCCCGGCGCCGACCCCGTCCGTAAGGTCACCATCGTGCCGCGCGGCCGGGCGCTCGGCGTGACGATGTCGACCCCCGAGGTCGAGCGGTACGCGCACTCCGAGGGGTACCTGCGCGGCCGCATCATCGGCGCGCTGGGCGGCATGGCGGCGGAGCAGGTGGTCTACGGAGTCGTCACCACCGGCGCGGAGAACGACCTCGAACAGGTCACCAACATCGCGCGCGGGATGGTGGCCCGCTGGGGCATGAGCGAACGCGTCGGCCGACTCTCCGCCCTGCCCAGCGACGCCCAGCAGGCGTACGGCCTCGCCGCCGCCCCGCAGACGCTCGACGTGATCGACTCGGAGATGCGCCGGATCGTCGACGAGTGCTACGAGGAGGCCTGCGACAAGCTCCGCGAGCACCGGGGCAAGCTGGACGCCCTGGCCGAGGCGCTGCTGGAGAACGAGACGCTGGAGGAGGCGGACGCGTACCGGATCGCGGGCATCACCCGCCTCACGAAGAACGCGGACGCCTAGGGCGTCCGGGCGATCAGGTAGCGGAACACGTTCGGCATCCACACCGTCCCGTCCCGCCGCTGGTGCGGGTGCAGGGCCTCGGTCAGTTCCTTGTCCACCTGCTCCTGGTCCGTGGCCGCGATCGCCGCGTCGAACAGTCCCGTCGACAACAGGCCGCGTACGGCGCTGGCGAGGTCGGCGTACCCGAACGGGCAGGCCACCCGCCCCGAGCCGTCCGGCCGCAGCCCGGCCCGCTGGGCGACCTCCTCCAGGTCGTCGCGCAGGGCGGTGCGCCAGCCGTGCGCCGCGCGCTCCGGATCCGCGAGCCGGGACGCCACCCGCAGCACGGCCGAGGTCGCGCAGCGCTCCGGCGGCCCCCAGCCGGCCAGCACCACCGGCGTGCCGCGCTCGGCGAGCGGGGTGGCGGCGGCCAGCTGCGCACCGAGCCCCTCGGAGTCGCCGGCCAGGCACCCGATGGGCTCGAAGGCGGTCACCAGGGTGTACGCGGGCGTCTCAGCGCCGGCCGCGTCCCGGGGTGGACCCTCGACGATCCGGGTGCCCGCACGCGCGCGTGTCCGCCAGGCGTTGGGCAGCAGCCGCTCCCGCGCGAGGGCCAACCGCTCGGGATGGTCGGACTCGACGCCGGTGACCGCGACCCCTCTGGAGGCCGCCATCAGCAGGGCGAGCCCGGAACCGCAGCCGAGGCCCAGCAACCGTGTGCCGGGGCCGACGTCAAGTCGCTCGTAGACGGCCTCATAGAGCGGGACAAGCATCCGCTCCTGGATCTCCGACCAGTCACGCGCGCGTGAGTCCAGGCTCACGCGGGGTGCGGATCCCGCATGAGACAGGTGGTCCCGCACGAGCGTAGGTGTCATAGGTAAGCGCCCCAATCCGCCAAGAGTTGGTGGTGTGCCCGGTTCAGTGGCCCCCGTGCCGTGCGCTCGCACTCCCCACGTATGCCAGGTAACTCCCGGCTCGCGACGGCGTCCAGGGGTCGTAGGTCCCTGGATCGGGGTTGCCGGTGCCTGTGGCGAGAATTCACATCCCCGCAATACGAGCCCGTACCATCACGCCATGGCGAAGGCACCCATTCTCACGCCCCGTGCGGACGACTTCCCGCGCTGGTACCAGGATCTGACCGCCAAGGCCGAGTTGGCCGACAACGGACCGGTGCGCGGCACCATGGTGATCCGACCGTACGGGTACGGGCTGTGGGAGCGGATGCAGGCCGAGATGGACGCCAGGATCAAGGAGACGGGGACGCAGAACGCCTACTTCCCGCTGCTGATCCCGCAGTCGTACCTCACCAAGGAGGCCGACCACGTCGAGGGGTTCGCGCCCGAACTGGCGGTGGTCACGCACGGCGGCGGCAAGGAGCTGGAGGAGCCCGCGGTCGTCCGCCCGACCTCCGAGACCATCATCAACGACTACTTCTCCAAGTGGGTGCAGAGCTACCGCGACCTGCCCCTGCTCATCAACCAGTGGGCGAACGTGGTGCGGTGGGAGCTGCGTCCCCGACTCTTCCTGCGCACCTCCGAGTTCCTGTGGCAGGAGGGGCACACCGCGCACGCCACGTACGAGGAGGCGCGCGAATTCGCCGCGCTCGTCCAGCGCGAGGTCTACGGCGACTTCCTGGAGAACGTCCTCGCGATGGACTTCGTCTCCGGCCGCAAGACGGTCAAGGAGCGCTTCGCGGGGGCCGTCAACACCCTCACGCTCGAAAGCATGATGGGCGACGGCAAGGCCCTGCAGATGGTCACCAGCCATGAACTGGGCCAGAACTTCGCGAAGGCGTTCAACACCCGCTATCTGTCGAAGGACAGCACGCAGGAGTACGTCTGGCAGACCTCCTGGGGCTCGACCACCCGCATGATCGGCGCCCTGGTGATGACGCACGGGGACGACGACGGCCTGCGCGTGCCGCCGCGTCTGGCGCAGATCCAGGCCGTCGTCCTCGCCATCAAGGACGACGAGGCGGTTCTGGCCAAGGTCCGCGAGATCGGCGACCGGCTGAAGGCGGCCGGGATCCGTGTCCGGGTCGACGACCGCACCGACACGCCGTTCGGGCGGCGCTCGGTCGACTGGGAGCTCAAGGGCATCCCGGTGCGCATCGAGATCGGCCCGCGCGACCTGGAGAACGGCACGGCGATGCTGGCCCGCCGCATCCCTGGGGGTACCTCCCAGGCGTTCAGCTCTGGGGGAGGCAAGGAGCCGGTGGCCCTCGACGCGCTCGCGGACCTCCTCCCGGCGATCCTGGAAGAGGACCAGGCGCTGCTGCTGCGGCAGTCCCGCGAGCGTCGCGAGTCCCGTACGACGGACGTGGCGACGATCGGGGAGGCCGTCGAGGCCGTCACCGCCGGCGGCTGGGCGCGCATCCCGTGGGCCGTCCTCGGCGAGCGGGGCGAGGCCGAGCTGGCCGAGCACGCGGTGACCGTACGGTGTCTGGTCGCCGCGGACGGGTCCGTTCCGGACGACGGGGACGCCCCGGGTAACGTCGCGGTCGTCGCGCGCGCTTACTGAAGTAGCGTCCGCGTCACGAGAGCGACCGAAACACCTCTTGCGCACTCGCCGACCACAGCTGTCCCGGCGCGCGGATCAACGCTACGCGCCGGGCCAGAGGGGTGACCCGAAGGGTCTCCGTTGAGGGTGGTGGCGGGAGACGGGAGGGCGTACGTCACTCTACGCACCGGCTTGGTATGAGCTGTGAGGCTTCTCCGCAGATCAGCGCACCCGCCCTCGTCAGGACGCATCAGCGGCAACTGACGGGTAAGTGCAAATTATTTGGGATGCCCCGGAATAGGAACACGGGGGCACTCACGCTCGTTGTCATTACGTGAGCACGACACAGACACCACCTGTTCTCGCCGCAGAGCTGGCACAGGCGTGGGCCGACATTCAGCGGTACCACCCCGAGCTGCCGGACCTTGCCGCGCCAGAATCCCTGATCGGGGAGTCGTCGTCCGCGTGCGGTCACGAACTCTCCTTCGAACGACTGCTCCATGAGGCAGTCCACGGCATCGCCGCCGCCCGGGGGATCCGTGACACCTCCCGGGCCGGCCGCTACCACAACCGCAGATTCCTCGCGATCGCCGAGGAACTGGGCCTGGACCACCCCGACGAGCCGCACCCCAGCAGCGGCTTCTCGCTGGTCACGCTCAACCCCGAGGCGAAACGGCGCTACCGGCCGACCATGGAACGGCTGCAGCGCGCCCTGAAGGCCCATGTGGTGGCCACGTCCGCCGACACCACCCGCTCCTTCCGCGGCCCGGCCGCCCGACACGGCTCCTCCGGCGGCGGCGTCCGCGTCAAGGCGGTCTGCGACTGCGGCCGCAACGTCCGGGTGGTCCCGTCGGTCCTGGCCCAGGCCCCGATCGTGTGCGGCGGCTGCGGCAAGCCGTTCCGCATCCCGGAGATCGTGGGGGCCGCAGCGAGCTGAGACCGCGACTGCTCGTGGCAGCCGCGGTCCACTGGCCCGCAACGTGCCGGTGCCGGGCAACGCACCCGACGTGACCTCACCTCCACGCCGGGTGCCTCACCGGCATGCCCGGACGCACTCGGCGGACCCTCGGCCGAGAGCCACCCGCCGGGTATGGCACAATGGCTAGCTGTACTCGACAGCCGCACAGGACCCCTCTCTCCTCCGGCTGACGCGTCCATCGGGCACTCGGGTACCGCATCCCCACGCGGCATTCTCGCCGTGCCCAACCACGTCAAATCCAGGAGAATCCACTCCCGTGGCAGTCAAGATCAAGCTGAAGCGTCTGGGCAAGATCCGTTCGCCTCACTACCGCATCGTCGTCGCCGACTCCCGCACCCGCCGTGACGGCCGTGCGATCGAGGAGATCGGCAAGTACCACCCGACCTACAACCCGTCGGTCATCGAGGTGGACGCCGAGCGCGTGGCGTACTGGCTGGGTGTCGGCGCGCAGCCGACCGAGCCCGTCCTCGCCATCCTGAAGAAGACCGGCGACTGGCAGAAGTTCAAGGGCGAGCCCGCCCCGGCGCCGCTGCTCGTCGCCGCTCCGAAGGCCGCGCGTCCGTCGTTCGAGGCCCTCGCGGGTGAAGACGAGGGCAAGGGTGAGGCGATCACCCAGAAGAAGAAGGCTGAGAAGAAGGACGAGGCCGCGGCTGAGTCCGAGTCGACCGAGGCCTGAGCAGCATGCTCGAAGAGGCGCTTGAGCACCTCGTGAAGGGCATCGTCGACAACCCGGACGATGTGCAGGTCGCCTCGCGCAACCTGCGCCGCGGGCGCGTGCTGGAGGTTCGGGTTCACCCCGAGGACCTCGGCAAGGTGATCGGCCGCAACGGCCGCACCGCGCGTGCCCTGCGCACCGTCGTGGGCGCCATCGGCGGCCGCGGCGTCCGCGTCGACCTCGTCGACGTGGACCACGTCCGCTGACGTTTCGCAGCACCGGCTCGGGCCGGGGAGGGCCACTGGGCCGTCCCCGGCCCGCAGTCGTATGACAGGAGATCAAGCACAGTGCAGCTCGTAGTCGCACGGATCGGCCGCGCCCACGGCATCAAGGGCGAGGTCACCGTGGAGGTACGTACCGACGAGCCCGAGCTCAGGCTCGCACCCGGCGCCGTACTGGCCACCGATCCCGCATCCGCGGGCCCGCTCACCATCGAGACCGGCCGCGTCCACAGCGGCCGCCTCCTCCTGCGCTTCGAGGGCTTCGGCGACCGCAGCGCCGCCGAGACCCTGCGCAACACCCTCCTGATCGCCGAGATCGATCCGGAGGTGCTGCCGGAGGATGAGGACGAGTACTACGACCATCAGCTCATCGACCTCGACGTGGTCACCGAGGACGGCACGGAGGTGGGCCGGATCACGGAGATCTCGCACCTGCCCTCCCAGGACCTGTTCATCGTGGAGCGGCCCGACGGCAGCGAGGTGATGATCCCCTTCGTGGAGGAGATCGTCACCGAGATCGACCTGGAGGAGCAGAAGGCGGTCATCACGCCTCCGCCCGGCCTGATCGACGAGCGGGCCGAGATCGCGTCCTCGCGGGACGAGGCCTGATGCGCCTCGACGTCGTCACGATCTTCCCCGAGTACCTGGAACCGCTGAACGTCTCCCTGGTCGGCAAGGCACGCGCGCGTGGACAGCTGGACGTGCACGTGCACGACCTGCGCAGGTGGACGTACGACCGGCACAACACCGTCGACGACACGCCGTACGGCGGCGGCCCCGGCATGGTCATGAAGACCGACCCCTGGGGCGACGCCCTGGACTCCGTCCTGGCCGACGGCTACGAGACGGGCTCCCACGCGCCCGCGCTGATCGTCCCGACCCCCAGCGGCCGCCCCTTCACCCAGGAGCTGGCCGTGGAGCTCTCCGAGCGCCCCTGGCTGATCTTCACGCCGGCCCGCTACGAGGGCATCGACCGGCGCGTCATGGACGAGTACGCCACCCGGATGCCGGTGTACGAGGTGTCCATCGGCGACTACGTCCTGGCCGGCGGCGAGGCGGCCGTCCTGGTGATCACGGAGGCCGTGGCCAGGCTGCTGCCCGGCGTCCTCGGCAACGCCGAGTCCCACCGGGACGACTCCTTCGCGCCCGGCGCGATGGCGAGCCTCCTGGAGGGCCCCGTCTACACCAAGCCGCCCGTCTGGCGCGGCCGTGACATCCCGGACGTGCTGCTCAGCGGCCACCACGGGAAGATCGCCCGCTGGCGCCGGGACGAGGCCCTGCGGCGTACGACCGCCCACCGGCCCGACCTCATCGAGCGCTGCGACCCCAAGGCCTTCGACAAGAAGGACCGCGAGATGCTCTCCATCCTGGGCTGGGCCCCCGACCCGGACGGCGAGCCGTACGGTCGATTTTGGCGCAGGCCACAGGGCGTGGAAGAATAGACCGCTGCTGTGCGTCCGTCCGGCGTGCGCCCCTGCCACAGGGGGACACGACGTCCGCCCCGACCCGCACGGCAGTCCTCATGGAAACCTAGTTGCCGTTGATGACCTGTGGCATCAGCGAAGAAAGCAGACGAAATGTCTCACCTGCTCGACTCCGTCGACTCCGCGTCGCTGCGCAGCGACATCCCGGCCTTCCGTCCGGGTGACACCGTCAACGTCCACGTCCGCGTCATCGAGGGCAACCGCTCCCGTGTGCAGCAGTTCAAGGGCGTTGTGATCCGCCGCCAGGGCTCCGGTGTCCGTGAGACCTTCACGGTCCGCAAGGTCTCGTTCTCCGTCGGCGTCGAGCGCACCTTCCCGGTGCACACCCCGATCGTCGAGAAGATCGAGCTCGTCACCCGTGGTGACGTGCGTCGCGCCAAGCTGTACTACCTGCGCGACCTGCGCGGCAAGGCCGCGAAGATCAAGGAGAAGCGCGAGAACTGAGCGGTCCTCGGAGTTCGAAGCGGGGCCGGATAGCATCTGGCCCCGATGGACACCGAAGCACAGCCGACGGAGCGCGACCGCTCCTCCCACCCCGCCACGCGAGGTCCGGAGGGACGGTCGCGTTTCGCGTTGGTGCCGCGGCTCGCCGATCTGGTGCCGGGCGGACGGATCACCCTCACCGTCTTCGTCTGCCTGGCGTTCCTGCTGCTCCTCAACACCTTCGTGATGCAGCCGTTCCAGATTCCCAGCGGATCCATGGAGCAGGGATTGAGGATCGGGGACCGCGTTCTCGTAAATAAGTTGGCGTACCGTTTCGGTGCCGAGCCGCGGCGCGGCGATGTCGTCGTGTTCGACGGCACCGGGTATTTCGGGGACGCCGACTACATCAAGCGCGTTGTGGGTGTAGGGGGAGACCACGTGGTGTGCTGCGACAAGAAGGCGAGGATCGAAGTGAACGGCCGGCCGGTCGACGAGACGGCGTTCCTGCATCCCGGGGACCGCGCGTCCACTGTGCCCTTCGACGTCGTCGTGCCCGAAGGCAGGCTCTTCCTCCTCGGCGACCACCGCAGCGACTCCAGCGACTCCCGCGACCACCTGGGCTCGCCCGGCGGCGGCATGGTCCCCGTCGGCGACGTGATCGGCCGGGCCGACTGGATCGTCTGGCCCTACGGCCACTGGACGCGCATCCGGCGTCCCGCCGCCTACGCGCACGTGCCCGCAGCCGTCGTGGAGGGTGCGCATGGGTAACCGTGGCAAGCCGCGCGGGGTGGTCGGCAACGCCGCCGACAACCTGCTGCCCACCGGGGTCCGGCGCGCCTCCTCCTCGTCCGGCGGCCGTACCCGCGCGGAGCGCCGCAAGCTCCAGCGCAAGGTCAAGCGCAAGCGCAGGCACTCGGCCGTCCGGGAGATCCCCCTCCTGGTCGGTGTGGCCGTCCTGATAGCGCTCGTCCTGAAGACCTTCCTCGTCCAGGCGTTCGTCATCCCGTCGGGCTCCATGGAGCAGACGATCCGGATCGGCGACCGCGTCCTGGTCGACAAGCTCACCCCGTGGTTCGGCTCCAAGCCGCAGCGCGGGGACGTCGTCGTGTTCCACGACCCGGGCGGCTGGCTCAACGACGAACAGACGGCCAAGAAGAACGATCCCGTCGTCGTCAAGCAGTTCAAGGAAGGCCTCACCTTCATCGGCCTGCTGCCCTCCGACAACGAGAAGGACCTCATCAAGCGGGTCATCGGCGTCGGCGGTGACCACGTCAAGTGCTGTGACGCGCAGGGCCGGGTCACCGTCAACGGCGTGCCGCTCACGGAAGGGGACTATCTCTATCCCGGGAACGCCCCCTCCCTGAGCCCCTTCGACGTCACGGTGCCCCAGGGGCGCCTGTGGGTGATGGGCGACCACCGGGGTGACTCCGCGGACTCCCGTTTCCACCAGAACACGTCCTACAAGGGCACCGTCTCCGTGGATTCGGTGGTCGGCCGGGCCAGATGGATCGGCTGGCCCCTCGGGCACTGGACGAGCCTTGAGGAACCTAAAACCTTCGCAAGCGTTGCCGACTCCGTGTCGGGGACGACTGCGGCCCCTCCGCCGTCGCATAGGGTTGCCCCTGACGATCCGAAGGCAATGACCGAACTCCCGACCCCTGCGGAACTCCCGCTCGTTATGGGAGTGGTGGGCCTGCACCGACTATGGGGCAGGCGGCGGCACAGAGTAAGGAGTTGGCGTGGGGGATGTGGCGGTTGGCGCTCGATCCGGGCACGACGGCGAGGAGCATCGCGGGCACCCCGCGGAAGACAAGGTCCCAGCGGCGGACGGCGCCATGACCTCCGGGAACGCCTCCGGAGCTGATGGGGACGCCATGGAGTCCGGTGGCCCGTCCCGGACGAACGGGAACGGCGACGGCGAGGGCCCCGGCGGCTCGGCGTCCAAGCCGAACAAGCCGCGCTCCTTCTGGAAGGAGCTGCCGATCCTGATCGTCATCGCCCTGGTGCTGGCGCTGCTGATCAAGACCTTCCTGGTGCAGGCGTTCTCGATCCCGTCCGACTCGATGCAGAACACCCTGCAGCGGGGTGACCGTGTCCTGGTCGACAAGCTGACCCCGTGGTTCGGCTCCGAGCCCGAGCGCGGCGAGGTCGTCGTCTTCCATGACCCCGGCAACTGGCTCAGGGGCGAGCCGACGCCCGAGCCCAATGCCGTGCAGAAGGCGCTCAGTTGGATCGGTCTGATGCCCTCGGCGGAGGAGAAGGACCTGATCAAGCGCGTGATCGGGGTGGGGGGCGACACGGTCGAGTGCAAGGGGACCGGCCCGCTGAAGGTCAACGGCAAGGCGCTGAACGAGCCGTATGTGTACCCCGGCAACACGCCGTGCACCGACGACACCACCGGTGGTCAGTTCAAGGTCAAGGTGCCCAAGGGCTTCATCTGGGTGATGGGCGACCACCGGCAGAACTCGCGCGACTCGCGGTACAACCAGGACCAGAAGTACCACGGCATGGTGCCGGTCGACGACGTCGTCGGCCGCGCGATCGTGAAGGCCTGGCCGATCAACCGCTGGGGCACGCTGCCGGTGCCGGACACCTTCGACCAGCAGGGTCTGAACAAGTAGGCGTCCGCCGCCGCAGGACTGCCACACGCCGAGGCCGCCGTGCCCTCCCCGTGATCCAAGATCTCGGGGAGGTCACGGCGGTTTTTTTCGTCGCGCGATATGGTTCCCGGCGCGGACCGTGGAATGGGAGTGGACGTGGCAGCTGCTGGACACGACAACGGGAAGTCGAACACCAATCTGGGCGGCATACTGTCCGGTCTGGCCGTGGCGCTGGGCCTGGTGCTGTTCCTCGGGGGGTTCGGATGGGCGGCGGTGGTCTACCGGCCGTACACCGTGCCCACCAGTTCGATGGCACCGACGATCGACATCGGCGACCGCGTCCTGGCCCAGCGCGTCGACGGCGGCGAGGTGCGCCGCGGTGACGTCGTCGTCTTCCGTGACAAGTCCTGGGTCACCAACGCGAACGTGGTCAAGCGCGTCGTCGCGGTCGGCGGTGACACGGTCTCCTGCTGCACCGAGGGCAAGCTGACCGTCAACGGCAAGCAGATCGAGGAACCGTATCTGCCCAAGGGCAGCCTGGCCGAGATCAAGAACTTCCCGACGGTCAAGGTGCCCCAGGGCCGGCTCTTCCTCCTCGGTGACGAGCGCCAGGGCTCCCTGGACTCCACCGCCCACCTCACCGACGCGGCCAGTGGCACCGTCGCGCGCGGTGCCGTGAGCGCCCGCGTGGACGCCGTCGTCTGGCCGATGAACGGCATGCTGAAGCGGCCCACCGGCTTCGAGGCCCTCGGTTCCCTCTCCCAGCCCGGCCCGCTGCGCATCATCGTCCTGATGGTCGTCGGCGGCGCCGTGCTCGTCCTCGGCGGCGGCGCGTACGGCCCGATCGCCAAGCGGATGGGCCGCTCCCGCGCCCGTTCGCGGACGGAGCCCGTCAGTGCAGGCTGAGGCCACGGACGCGGGCGGTACGGCCGCCACGGGCCCCGCCCCGGGCGAGCCCGAGGGCGGCCCGCGCAAGGTCGCCCGGGTGGTGCTGCTCGACCCCGAGGACCGCATCCTGCTCCTCAACGGCCACGAACCGGACGACCCGGCCGACGACTGGTGGTTCACGCCCGGCGGCGGTGTGGAGGGTGAGGAGACCCGGGAGGAGGCGGCGCTGCGGGAACTCGTCGAGGAGACCGGCATCACCGAGGTCGAACTCGGTCCGGTGCTGTGGCGGCGCAGGTGCTCCTTCCCGTTCGCCGGCCGCCGCTGGGACCAGGACGAGTGGTACTACCTGGCCCGGACGGCCGATACGCCCAGTGTGGTGCCCGCGGCCGCGGGCCTGACGGAACTGGAGCGACGCAGTGTCGCGGGTGCGCGATGGTGGACGTGTCAGGAACTGACGCGGGCGCATGAGACGGTGTATCCGACCAGACTCGCCGAGCTGCTGCGCAGGCTGCTCGACGAAGGTCCCCCGGCCAAGCCCGTCACCCTTGACACGGAAATCGTCTAGGGGCGCGCGAGACTGGCGCACAATGGTGGGATCGCACGGCTGAAGGGGAACATGCCATGAGCGCCGAGGACCTCGAAAAGTACGAGACCGAGATGGAGCTCAAGCTCTACCGGGAGTACCGCGATGTCGTCGGTCTGTTCAAATACGTGATCGAGACCGAGCGGCGCTTCTACCTCACCAACGACTACGAGATGCAGGTGCATTCGGTCCAGGGCGAGGTGTTCTTCGAGGTCTCGATGGCTGACGCCTGGGTCTGGGACATGTACCGGCCGGCTCGCTTCGTGAAGCAGGTGCGTGTCCTGACGTTCAAGGACGTGAACATCGAGGAGCTGAACAAGAGCGACCTGGAGCTCCCGGGCGGGTGACGGACCCGACGGACCCTCGGGTGGATGACGGAGTTGTCCACAACCGCTGAGTAACCCACCAAGATCCACTTCTCTTGGCGGGGCGCGGGACGGTTGGCGCCGGAGGTGGTGCCGACATGAACGCACGCAGTGCACTCGGCAGGTACGGCGAGGAGCTGGCCGCACGCCGGCTGACCGGGGCCGGCATGACGGTCCTGGAGCGCAACTGGCGCTGCGGCCGGTCCGGGGAGATCGACATCGTGGCCCGGGACGGCGACGCGCTGGTCGTCTGCGAGGTGAAGACCCGACGCGACGGTGGCTACGAGCATCCGATGGCCGCGGTGACCCCGGAGAAGGCGGCCCGGCTGCGCGACCTGGCCGAACGCTGGATCCAGGCCCATGGAGGCGCCCCGCCCGGCGGCGTCCGCATCGACCTGATCGGCATCCTGCTCCCCGATCGCGGCGCACCCGTCGTCGAGCACGCGCGGGGGGTGGCCTGACATGGGATTCGCCCGTACGTGCTCGGTGGCGCTGGTCGGCGTCGAAGGCGTGGTGGTCGAGGTCCAGGCGGACCTGGAGCCCGGGGTCGCGGCGTTCACGTTGGTCGGGTTGCCGGACAAGAGTCTGACCGAGAGCCGTGACCGAGTGCGGGCGGCCGTCGTGAACTCGGGCGGCGAATGGCCGCAGAAGAAGCTCACGGTCGGTCTCAGCCCCGCGTCGGTGCCCAAGGCGGGCTCCGGCTTCGATCTGGCCATCGCCTGCGCGGTGCTCGGCGCGGCCGAGCGGATCGATCCGCGCGTGCTCACCGACATCGTGATGATCGGCGAGCTGGGCCTGGACGGCCGGGTGCGTCCGGTCCGGGGCATCCTGCCCGCGGTGCTCGCCGCGGTCGACGCCGGATACGAGCAGGTGGTGGTGCCGGAATGCGCCGCTGCCGAGGCCTCGCTGGTGCCGGGGGTGTCGGTGCTCGGCATCCGCAGCCTGCGCCAGCTCATCGCCGTCCTGACGGACGAGCCGGTGCCCGAGGAGGATCCGGACGCACAGGGCCGCCCGGACCCGCTCCTGGCCGGCCTGCGGGTGCCCGGCACCGGAGCCGCCACCGGCATGCACAGCCTGGGCGCAGCGCAGCACGACCAGGAACACGACCTCGCCGACGTCGTCGGCCAGCTCTCGGCACGGACGGCCGTGGAGGTGGCCGCGGCCGGCGGGCATCACCTCTTCCTGGAAGGCCCGCCCGGCGCGGGCAAGACCATGCTCGCGGAGCGCCTGCCCGCCGTGCTGCCCCGGCTCAGCCGCGAGGACTCGCTGGAGGTCACGGCGGTGCACTCGGTGGCCGGGCTGCTGCCCCCGGGCAAGCCCCTCATCGACGTCGCGCCGTACTGCGCCCCGCACCACTCGGCGACGATGCAGTCGCTCGTCGGCGGCGGCCCCGGCGTCGCCCGCCCCGGTGCCGTGTCGCTCGCCCACCGGGGGGTGCTGTTCCTCGACGAGGCGCCGGAGTTCCACAGCCAGACCCTCGACGCCCTGCGGCAGCCCCTGGAGTCGGGGCACGTCGTGATCGCCCGCAGTGCGGGAGTGGTGCGGTTCCCGGCGCGGTTCCTGATGATGCTCGCGGCCAACCCGTGCCCCTGCGGTCGCTTCTCGCAGTTGGACACGCTGTGCGAGTGCCCTCCGTCGACGATCCGCCGCTATCAGGCACGGCTGTCCGGACCCCTGCTCGACCGCGTCGACCTGCGCGTCGAGGTCGACCCCGTCACCCGGGCCCAGCTCACCGAGCCCGGCGCCCGGGGCGAGTCCACGGCGACGGTCGCCGACCGGGTCCGGGCGGCGCGGGCGCGGGCGGCCGCGCGCCTGGCCGGAACCCCGTGGCGGACCAACAGCGAAGTGCCCGGCAGGGAACTGCGCAGCCGCTGGCAGGCGGCGATCGGCGCCATGGACGAGGCCGAACGCAACCTCGAACGCGGCGTGCTCACCGCCCGGGGACTCGACCGCGTCCTGCGGGTCGCCTGGACGGTGGCCGATCTCCTCGGTCACGATCGGCCCGACGCCACGGACGTCGCCCTGGCCCTGCAGTTGCGCACCGGCGTTCCACGCGGCGTGCCCATGGCCATCGGGGCCCTGACGTGAACGGAGGCGACGATCCGGACACCGACCTGCTCTCCCGCGTCTTCCTCACCCGTGTCATCGAACCCGGTGACGAGACCGGCGGGCGCTGGGTGCGGGAGTGGGGCGTGGCGCAGGTGGCGCGGCGGCTGCGGGACGGTGGGGAGCCGCTGCCCGGGGTGAGCGGGACGCGGTGGGCCGGGCTGGTGGCCCGGGCCCGGCGGGCCGAGCCCGGGCGGGATCTGGAGGTTGCGCGGGCCGCGGGAGTGCGCTTCGTGGGCCCCGGAGACACCGAGTGGCCCGGTCAACTCGACGACCTCGGCGACACCCGCCCCCTGGGACTGTGGGTGCGCGGCCGGCCCAGCCTGCGGATGTGGGCGATTGGCTCGGTCGCCCTCGTGGGCGCCAGAGCTTGTACGGAGTACGGCGCCCACATGGCGTCCACGCTGGCCGCGGGGCTCGCCGAGCGCGGCTGGGTCGTGGTGTCCGGCGGCGCCTACGGCGTCGACGGCGCCGCCCACCGGGGCGCCCTCGGCGCGGGCGGGGCCACCGTCGCGGTCCTGGCCTGCGGGGTCGACCGGCCCTACCCGCGCGGCCACACCGAACTGATCACCAGGATCGCGGAACAGGGCCTGGTGGTGGGGGAGTTGCCACCCGGCGATCACCCGACCCCGAGCCGCTTCATCCTGCGCAACCGGGTGATCGCGGCGCTCACCAGGGGCACCGTGGTCGTGGAGGCCGCCTACCGCAGCGGCTCGCTGGTCACGGCGCGGGCGGCCCAGCGCCTGGGCCGGTTCACCATGGGCGTCCCGGGACCCGCCACCAGCGGACTCTCCGCGGGCGTGCACGAGCTGCTGCGCGGCGAGGCGGTGCTGGTCACCGACGCCGCGGAGGTCGTCGAACTGGTCGGCGACATGGGCGAGCTCGCTCCGGCCAGGCGCGGCCCCGTACTGCCCCGTGACCTGCTGAGACCCGCCGCCCGTCGGGTCCTGGACGCCCTGCCGGCGGGCCGGCCCGTGGCGCCCGGGGAGATCGCCCGTGGCGCGCAGACCACGCGGGACGAGGCGCTCGCGAAGCTGTACGAACTCCGATCACTTGGATACGTCGAACGACACGGCGATGGCTGGAAGTTGACACGCCAGGCGATGATCTCGGTCCCGGACGGTCGCAGTCGATGTTGACCGAGCGTGTTCGGCCGTCCGGGGGAATCCCCGATTGCCCTTGGGATTTCGAGGAGTTGGGCCCTCCGGGTGGTCACGTACAGCGACGCCCGGGAGAGGTCGGGGTGCGCCGGGGGGCGCATCCGCGCAGGGGTGGTGCCTCGCCGTTCGCACACCGCGACTCCCCAGTCACGCTACGCTCACGAAGACCCCGACGCAGAACGCGCCAACTCGACACCAGACCGACAGCTCACCCAGTCCCACACCTTCACCCCCCATCGCACTCCTTCACCCCTCTTCGCGGCACTTCACTGCAGAACGGCACAAGGCGACGAATGCCCCAGCACACCTCCGGGTCCGACCGGGCGGCGCTCCCCCCAGCCGCCCGTGACGGTGGCAGCATGCGGCGGCCCGCTCCCTCGACGCTCGACGAGCTGTGGCGGTCGTACAAGGCGACGGGGGACGAGCGGTTGCGGGAGCAGCTGATCCTGCACTACTCGCCACTGGTGAAATACGTGGCGGGACGGGTGAGCGTCGGTCTGCCGCCGAACGTGGAGCAGGCCGATTTCGTGTCCTCGGGGGTGTTCGGGCTGATCGACGCGATCGAGAAGTTCGACATCGAGCGGGAGATCAAGTTCGAGACCTACGCCATCACCCGGATCCGCGGCGCCATGATCGACGAGCTGCGGGCGCTGGACTGGATCCCGCGCTCGGTGCGGCAGAAGGCGCGGAACGTGGAGCGGGCGTACGCGACGCTGGAGGCCCGGCTCAGACGCACGCCGTCGGAGTGCGAGGTGGCCGCCGAACTGGGCATCGAGGTGGACGAACTCCACGCGGTCTTCAGCCAGTTGTCGCTGGCCAATGTGGTCGCCCTGGAGGAGCTGCTGCACGTCGGCGGCGAGGACGGGGACGGGCTGAGCTTCATGGACACGCTGGAGGACACCGCCGCCGACAATCCGGTGGAGGTGGCCGAGGACCGGGAGCTGAGACGGTTCCTGGCGAGGGCCATCAACACGCTGCCGGAGCGCGAGAAGACCGTCGTCACGCTCTACTACTACGAGGGGCTCACGCTCGCCGAGATCGGCAACGTGCTGGGGGTCACCGAGAGCCGGGTGAGCCAGATCCACACCAAGTCGGTGCTGCAGCTGCGGGCGAAGCTGGCCGGCTTCGGCCGCTGAGCCGGCCGGTCGGCGGGGGCGGAAGTCGGCGTGCGTGGTGTGGAGTGCCTCCCGCCCGGGGTGGCACGTCCGTACAGTGGTTGACGTGCCAAGGATTCGAGCGGCCTCCGTGGCCGAGCACCGGTCGATGCAGCGAGCCGCCCTGCTGGACGCGGCTCGCTCCCTGCTGTCCGAGGGCGGGACGGAGGCGCTGACCTTCCCGGCCCTCGCCGAGCGGACAGGGCTGGCGCGGTCGTCCGTGTACGAGTACTTCCGGTCACGGGCCGCCGTGGTCGAGGAGCTGTGCGAGGTCGACTTCCCGGTGTGGGCGGCTGAGGTCTCGGCGGCGATGGAGCGGGCGGAATCGGCCGAGGGCAAGGTCGAGGCGTATGTGCGCCAACAGCTCGCCCTGGTCGGCGACCGGCGCCACCGGGCCGTCGTGGCGATCTCGGCGAGCGAACTGGACGCGGGGGCCCGCGAGAAGATCCGCGCCGCCCACGGCGGACTCGTCGCGATGATCGTCGAGGCACTGGCGGAGCTGGGACACGAGCAGCCCCGACTGGCGGCCATGCTCCTCCAGGGCGTCGTGGACGCGGCCGTCCGCCGCATCGAACTCGGCGCGGCGGAGTCCCCCACGGACATCACGGCCGCGGCGGTGGCGATGGCCCTGCGAGGCGTACGCGGCTGAGGCCCGGGGGCAGAGCAACGGCGCGGCGAATACCGCCAGCGGCGCCGCGCGGGCGGGCGTCAGGTCGGCGGCGCCGGCGCCGGCCCTGGGCGGGCAGCGGAGGGGCGAACACCGACCAAGCAGTGGCCTCACACCGGCGGCGGCAGATCGGTGCCGGCGCCAGCCTTGGGCCAGGCAGCGGTATGGCGAATGCCGGCACTGCGGTGGGCCTGCGTGGGCAGCGGCGTGCGCTGACACGGCGCCAGCCCAGCGGCGGGGCGAACGTTGGCCAAGCGGCAGCCTCACGCGGGTGACGGCAGGTCGGCGTCGGCACCAACCCTGGGCCCGGCAGCGGGATGGCGACTACCGGCACTGCGGCGGGCCTGCGCGGGCAGCGGCGCGCTGACACCGGCATCAGCCCTGCGGGGGCAGTGGTGCGGCGAACGCCGGCCAAGCGGTGACCTCATGCCGGTGATGGCAGGTCGAGGTCGGCACCAGCCCTGGGCCACGCCAGGCCGCGGCCCCGGTCGCTGGTCGGTAGCCGTGCGCCGGGCACCCGTAGCGCCAGCCCAGCCCTACGCGGGCACCGGCACTCCCAGCACCGGTAGCAGCCTTGACGGACCCCCGTTCAGGAGCCATGGGGGCAGTAGGGACAGGGGGTTCAGGTACGTCTTGCCTCTCCGCAGGCCCCAGTGGAGGCATATGGTCGTGCAGTGGGAGCCCGTCGGGTCCAGGGTGCCCAGGGTCTCGCCCGCAGCCACCTCGTCGCCCTTGTGGACCGACGGGGTCACCGGTTCGTAGGTCGTTCGCAGATCCGTTCCCCCGAGCTCCACGGACACCACGCCCCGGCCCGCCACCCGGCCCGCGAAGGACACCCGGCCGGCCGCCACCGCCCGTACCGGAGTCCCGGGGGCCGCGCCCAGGTCCACGCCCCGGTGGCCGCGGCCGTACACCGTGGCCGGCGGCTCCCAGCCGCGCAGGACCGCCGGGCGTACCCCCACCGGCCAGGCGCGGCCGATCGCCGGTACCGGTGGTCCCGAGTCGCCGGGGCCGGGCGCCGGCGGATCCGCCCCGCCGGTCCCGACCGCCCAGGCCGCCACCGTCGCCCGGGCCACCACCGCCGACGGGGCCAGGACCGTCATCACCAGGCCCATCAGCACCACCACCAGGCCCGGCAGCAGCCACCCCCACGCCGCCCCCACCCACCGCACCGCTCGTGTCACAGACATGCGAGAACCGTCCCGCACACCGATCGATCACGATCGCGATCTGGGGACAACTCACCGGTTGTGGACAGGGGCGTCACCCAGCGCCTCCCCGGTCCCGTACACTTCTGGTGGCGACCCGGGCCACCGGGTCGACTTCGCACGCCCCGACACGACGCGCGACCGGAGACGGTCCGTTCGTGTCAGCGCCCCTCGGTCCTTCGCGGCACGGCGCACCGCGGGCGTCAGGAGCGGGTGCCGTCCGGCACCCGCGGCACAACCGAGAAAACTCAAGGAGAACGGCCATGGCCGTCGTCACGATGCGGGAGCTGCTGGAGAGCGGCGTCCACTTCGGTCACCAGACCCGTCGCTGGAACCCGAAGATGAAGCGCTTCATCTTCACCGAGCGCAACGGCATCTACATCATCGACCTGCTCCAGTCGCTGTCGTACATCGACCGCGCCTACGAGTTCGTCAAGGAGACCGTCGCCCACGGCGGCACGGTCATGTTCGTCGGCACGAAGAAGCAGGCGCAGGAGGCCATCGCCGAGCAGGCCACCCGCGTCGGCATGCCCTACGTCAACCAGCGCTGGCTGGGCGGCATGCTCACCAACTTCTCGACCGTCTACAAGCGTCTGCAGCGCCTCAAGGAGCTTGAGCAGATCGACTTCGAGGACGTCGCCGCGTCCGGTCTGACCAAGAAGGAGCTTCTCGTGCTCTCGCGCGAGAAGGCCAAGCTGGAGAAGACCCTCGGTGGTATCCGCGAGATGCAGAAGGTGCCCAGCGCCGTCTGGATCGTGGACACCAAGAAGGAGCACATCGCGGTCGGCGAGGCCCGGAAGCTCAACATCCCGGTCGTCGCGATCCTCGACACCAACTGTGACCCCGACGAGGTCGACTACAAGATCCCGGGCAACGACGACGCGATCCGCTCGGTCACCCTGCTCACCCGTGTGATCGCCGACGCGGTCGCCGAGGGTCTCATCGCCCGCTCCGGTGTCGCCACCGAGGGCAAGGGCGAGAAGGCCGCGGGCGAGCCGCTCGCCGAGTGGGAGCGCGACCTGCTGGAGGGCGAGAAGAAGGCCGAGCCGCAGGAGGCCGCCCCGGCCGCCGAGGCTCCTGCCGCTGAGGCCCCCGCCGCTGAGGCCCCGGCTGCCGAGGCTCCGGCTGCTGAGGCTCCGGCTGCTGAGGCCCCCGCCGCCGAGGCTCCGGCCGCCGAGGGCGAGCAGGCCTGACCGTCAGCGTCGGTGTTGACGGCGGGAGCGGTGACATGAAGTCCGCTCCCGCCGTTCACCCGTCGGTCAGCGGAGCGTTCGCGGAGCCCGTTACATGGGGTACGCAGACTCCGTAGATCTTCGATCTTCCAGACTTCGAGAAAGATTCACAGACTCATGGCGAACTACACCGCCGCCGACGTCAAGAAGCTCCGTGAGCTCACCGGCGCCGGCATGATGGACTGCAAGAAGGCGCTGGACGAGGCCGAGGGCAACGTCGAGAAGGCCGTCGAGGCGCTGCGCATCAAGGGCCAGAAGGGCGTCGCCAAGCGCGAGGGCCGCTCCGCCGAGAACGGCGCCGTGGTCTCCATCATCGCCGACGACAACTCCTCCGGCGTCATTGTCGAGCTGAAGTGCGAGACGGACTTCGTCGCCAAGGGCGAGAAGTTCCAGGCCGTGGCCAACACCATCGCCCAGCACGTCACCAAGACCTCCCCGGCCGACATCGAGGCCCTGCTCGCCTCCGAGATCGAGCCCGGCAAGACGGTCCAGGCGTTCGTGGACGAGGCCAACGCCAACCTGGGCGAGAAGATCGTCCTGGACCGCTTCGCGCAGTTCGCCGACGGCTTCGTGCTTGCCTACATGCACCGCACGATGCCCGACCTGCCCCCGCAGATCGGTGTCCTGGTCGAGCTCGACAAGCCGAACGCCGAGGTCGCCAAGGGCATCGCCCAGCACATCGCCGCCTTCGCGCCGAAGTACCTGTCCCAGGCGGACGTGCCGGCCGACGTCGTCGAGTCCGAGCGTCGCATCGCCGAGGAGACCACCCGCGCCGAGGGCAAGCCCGAGGCCGCGATCGCCAAGATCGTCGAGGGTCGCCTCAACGGCTTCTTCAAGGACGCCACGCTGCTCGGCCAGCCGTACGCGCTGGACAACAAGAAGTCGGTCCAGAAGATTCTGGACGAGGCCGGTGTCACCCTGAAGCGCTTCGCGCGCATCAAGGTCGGCATCTGAGTCCGTACCGCGATCGAAGCACGACCCCGATAGGGTCGACAGCAGTCGTCCGGGCACACCGCCGCACCAGGGCACGTGGCGGACGGCAGCAGATCTGACGAGGAGGCCATTGCCGCGCATGGGAGCGAATCGCGACCCCAACCGGCAATGGCCTTCTTCGTATGTGCACCACGTAACAAAGGCGGGATCTCCATGACCACCAAGGCCCAGAAGAGCGACGACGGCAAAGTACGCGGCCGGTTTCTGCTGAAGCTGTCCGGAGAGGCGTTCTCCGGTGGCGGGGGCCTCGGCGTGGACCCCGACGTGGTGCACAAGATCGCCCGCGAGATCGCGGCCGTCGTCCGGGACGGCGCGCAGGTCGCGGTCGTCATCGGCGGCGGCAACTTCTTCCGCGGCGCCGAACTCCAGCAGCGCGGCATGGACCGCGCCCGCTCCGACTACATGGGCATGCTCGGCACCGTGATGAACTGCCTCGCCCTCCAGGACTTCCTGGAGAAGGAGGGCATCGACAGCCGGGTGCAGACCGCCATCACCATGGGGCAGGTCGCCGAGCCGTACATCCCGCTGCGCGCCGTGCGGCACCTGGAAAAGGGCCGCGTGGTCATCTTCGGCGCCGGTATGGGCATGCCGTACTTCTCCACCGACACCACCGCCGCCCAGCGCGCCCTGGAGATCGACGCCGAGGCGCTGCTGATGGGCAAGAACGGCGTGGACGGGGTCTACGACTCCGACCCCAAGCGGAACCCGGACGCCGTCAAGTTCGACTCCCTGGGCTACGGCGAGGTCATCACGCGCGACCTCAAGGTCGCCGACGCCACCGCCATCACGCTGTGCCGCGACAACAAGCTCCCGATCCTCGTGTTCGAGCTCCTGGCGGAGGGCAATATCGCGCGAGCCGTCAAGGGTGAGAAGATCGGCACGCTGGTGGGTGACCAGGACAGCCGGGACTGACCATGGCTCCCCCGGTGCCCGACCGGGGGATGGACAATGTCCTGCCGGTCGGGAACCGTGCAGGAAGAAGACGCGACGCAGCCGGCCGCCGCCACCGCCAAGGAACCGCAGCCGGGCCTACTCAAGACACGCAGGAGCAAGTGGTGATCGAAGAGACCCTCCTCGAAGCCGAGGAGAAGATGGAGAAGGCCGTCGTGGTCGCCAAGGAGGACTTCGCCGCGATCCGTACCGGCCGTGCGCACCCGGCGATGTTCAACAAGATCGTGGCCGACTACTACGGCGCGCCGACGCCGATCAACCAGCTGGCTTCGTTCTCCGTGCCGGAGCCGCGCATGGCGGTCGTGACCCCGTTCGACAAGACCGCGCTGCGCAACATCGAGCAGGCGATCCGCGACTCCGACCTGGGCGTCAACCCGAGCAACGACGGCAACATCATCCGCGTGGTGTTCCCCGAGCTCACCGAGGAGCGCCGCCGCGACTACATCAAGGTCGCCAAGGGCAAGGCCGAGGACGCGCGTGTGTCCATCCGCTCCGTGCGCCGCAAGGCCAAGGACGCCATCGACAAGCTGATCAAGGACGGCGAGGTCGGCGAGGACGAGGGCCGCCGTGCGGAGAAGGAACTCGACGACACCACCGCGAAGTACGTCGCCCAGGTGGACGAGCTCCTGAAGCACAAGGAAGCGGAGCTTCTCGAGGTCTGATGAACGATTCTTCCTGGGGCGCGCCGGCGCAGGCCGGCTACTGGGGGCCCACCACGCAGGCCCCTGGCCAGGGACATGTCCAGGGGGCTGCCCCGGCGGGTCCCGCGTACGATGCGCATGACGCCCAGCAGACTCGCCCCATGCCCATCGTCCCCGACGACGTACCCGCGTACGGCCCGGACCAGGATGACCACCCGGGGGCCGCTCGGCTGAGCGGCCCCTTGTTCCGCGACGAGACGCCGCAGGCGCAGCCCTACCAGGTGGCGCCGCAGAATCCGGAGCCCATGCCCGACGCCACGCAACCGGCGCCCGCACCGCAGAAGAAGTCTGCGGGCCGGGACCTCAGCGCGGCCATAGGCGTCGGCGTCGGGCTCGGCGTCGTGATCGTGGCGTCCTTGTTCATCGTCAAGGCCGTCTTCGTCGGCGTCGTGGCCGTCGCCGTCGTCGTGGGACTGTGGGAACTGACCAGCCGGCTCCAGGAGCGCAAGGGCATCAAGGCGCCCCTGGTCCCGCTGGCGCTCGGCGGTGCGGCGATGGTCGTCGCCGGGTACGTGCGGGGTGCCGAGGGTGCCTGGGTGGCCATGGCGCTGACGGCGCTGGCGGTCCTGGTGTGGCGCATGACGGAGCCACCCGAGGGCTACCTCAAGGACGTCACGGCGGGTGTCTTCGCGGCGTTCTACGTGCCCTTCCTGGCCACCTTCGTCGCGATGATGCTGACGGCCGACGACGGTCCGTGGCGTGTGCTGACCTTCCTGCTCCTCACGGTCGTCAGCGACACCGGCGCGTACGCCGTCGGCTGGCGCTTCGGCAAGCACAAGCTCGCTCCGCGCATCAGCCCCGGCAAGACCCGCGAGGGGCTGCTCGGCGCGGTGGCGTTCGCCATGGCCGCCGGTGCCCTGTGCATGCAGTTCCTGATCGACGACGGCACCTGGTGGCAGGGCCTCCTGCTGGGCCTCGCGGTCGCGGCCAGCGCCACGCTCGGCGACCTGGGCGAGTCCATGATCAAGAGGGATCTGGGCATCAAGGACATGGGCACGCTGCTCCCCGGTCACGGGGGCATCATGGACCGGCTGGACTCGCTGCTGCCGACGGCTCCGGTGGTCTGGCTGCTGATGGTGGTCTTCGTCGGCTCCGCGTGAGTACGACGTGTTTCTCGAGTACGACGTGTTTCTTATGCGTACGGCGATGGGCCGCAGCTCCGTCAGGGCTGGGGCCCTTTGTCGTACCCGGGTAACGGGTGCGTGCTGCGATGGTGACGCGCACGACCCGGTGGGACGATCGGAAGTAAGCCCTCACGCGGGGAAACCCTGAGCGGATGGAGGAGGGCGTGATGTCCGCCTTCCACGAAGAGATCACCGTCGACTGCACTCCCGAGGACGTCTGGGCCTACGTCATCGACCCCTCCCACCTGCCGGAATGGCAGCTGGGCACGGTGTCCGCGGAAAAGCTCGACGAGGGGGACCTCGGCCTCGGCTCCCTGCTCCGCGTCATCCGGCACGTCGGCACCCACGAGGTACCGATGACCATGGAGGTCACCGAGTACGAACCACCCCACATCTGGGGCATGCGCGGCATCGACGGCCCCGTCCGGGGGCTCGTCCGCGGTGAGATCACGCCCATCGACGGGGGCCGCCGCGCCCGCGTGTCGATGGACCTCGACTTCGAGGGCCACGGGTTCGGCAAGGTCCTGCTGCCCCTGCTCGTGCGCCCGCAGGCCCGCAAGGAGCTGCCGCGCAACGAGCAACTGCTCAAGGACCACCTGGAGCACACGGGCGCCGCCGGGGAGCAGTGAGACGTACGCGGCGAGACGCACGCGGCGACACGTACACGCCGCACCCGGCGGAACCCGGATGCCGTACCACGAATGGCCGGACGGCACGGCCCGGCCGCACACTCCCGAAGGGGGCGACAGTTTCGGGAGTGGTGCGCGATGACCTACGACTCGGCCTCCGCCTCGGTCTCCGACACGCCTGAGCCGCCGGTGCGGTTCTGGCCCGTCGCCGACCTGCCCGGCCTCGACCCCGATCCGTTCCTGGACGAGGTGCTGCGCGAGGAGCCGATCACCCGGATCAAGCTGCCGTACGGGGACGGGGACGCCTGGCTCGTCACCCGGTACGAGGACGTCCGCTTCGTCACCGCGGACCCGCGCTTCTCCCGCGAGCAGCTCCTCGGCCGGTCCGTGACCAGCATGCGGCCGGAACCGGTGGCCTCGCAGACGGCCGGGCTCCAGTACATCGACCCGCCCCGGCACAACCGGCTGCGCCGGGTCGTCGCGCGGGCCTTCACGGGCCGGAGCATGCAGCGGCTGCGCCCGCTGGCCGAGGGGCGGGCGGCCGAGCTGCTCGACGTCATGGAGGCGGCCGGGGCACCGGCGGACCTCATGGAACACCTCCACGGCCCCTTCCCGATCGCGGTGGTCCGCGACTTCCTGGGCGTGGAGGAGAGCGACTGGCACCGCTGGGCCCAGACCGGTGAGGCGCTGCTGTCGGCGGGCTCGGACGCCCAGGGGCGCGGCAAAGAGGCGAGCCAGAACACCCGCGCCCGGATCGTCGAGCTCCTGGAGCGCCGCCGCCAAGAGCCCCGTGAGGACCTGGCCGGAGTGCTGGCGCAGGCGGTGGAGGCCGGCGAGATCACGGACGACGAGGCGATCTCCCTCGCCACCGCGATCCAGGTCAGCGGCGGGCACGCGGTGCGCAACAACAGCGGCTCGATGATGTACGCGCTGCTCACCCACCCCGAGCAGATGGACCGCCTGCGGCGCGAACCGGAACTCCTGCCGAAGGCCGTCGACGAGCTGTTCCGCTACGTCCCCCACCGCAACGGCGTCGGCATCCCTCGCGTCGCCACCGAGGACGTGGAGGTGGGCGGCCGGTTGATCCGTGCCGGTGACGTGGTCTACAACGCCTACGTCGCCGCCAACCGTGACCCCGAGGCCTTCGCCGAGCCGGACGCCCTGGACTTCGACCGCGAGACCAACGCCCACCTGGCTTTCGGCCACGGCCCCCACCACTGCCTGGCCGCGATCATGGCCCGCATGGAGGCCGAGGTCATGATCTCCGCCCTCCTCACCCGCTTCCCCGACCTCCGCCTGGCCGTACCCCCCGCGGAGGTCGCATTCCAACGCCAGGGCCTGATCCGGGGCCCGAAGACGCTTCCCGTGATCTGGTAAGGCCGCCGCCTACTCCAAGAAGCCGAGTGCGGTGTCGGGGCGGCAGTGTTTGCATGCCGGTACCTGCCGGCGCAGCGCGTCGAGCGCCTGTGTCCGTGAGATACCGACGCACCTGCCGCTCCTGGTCACCTGCCAGCACCCGCCCGCATGCACCGCGACCAGGTTCTTCTTGTCCAGGCCACGCTCGATCAGCCACTCCGGCGGAGGTGGCCGCATCTCCTCGCCGCGGCGGCGCTCCGCCTCCCGCCTCTGCTCCTCGGCGATCCACCGGTCGAGCTGCGCCAGCGCCGCCTTGGCCTGCTGGATCACGACACGGCGCGCGAAGTGCAGCAGCTCCAGCCGGGACGGCGATTCGTCGGTCACATGTTCGATTCTAGATATCCGTGGGCCACCGAGCACCACGGCCCCGGCCGCGCACTGCGCCGGCAGCCCTCGGTGAAGCCGACCCCGCACGGCCGACGCCCTGGGTCACCCATTTGGATCTGCGACACTGGTACAGCCATGCCTAAGCCCGGAGAACTCACTTTCGTAGCGCCGCGCGGTGCCAAGTTGCCGCCGCGGCATCTTGCCGATCTCTCGCCCGCGGAGCGTAAGGACGCCGTTGCCGCGATCGGTGAGAAGCCGTTTCGTGCCAAGCAGCTGTCCCAGCACTACTTCGCGCGGTACGCGCACGACCCGGCGCAGTGGACCGACATCCCGGCCGGTTCGCGCGCCAAGCTGCAGGAGGCGCTGCTTCCTGAGCTGATGACGGTCGTGCGGCATCTGTCGACCGACCAGGGAACCACCCGCAAGACGCTGTGGCGGCTGTTCGACGGGACGCTCGTCGAGTCGGTGCTGATGCGGTACCCCGACCGGGTGACGATGTGCATCAGCTCGCAGGCCGGATGCGGGATGAACTGTCCCTTCTGTGCCACCGGCCAGGCGGGGCTGGACCGGAATCTGTCCACCGCCGAGATCGTCCACCAGATCGTGGACGGGATGCGGGCGCTGCGCGACGGCGAGGTCCCCGGCGGCCAGGCCCGGCTGTCCAACATCGTGTTCATGGGCATGGGCGAGCCGCTCGCCAACTACAAGCGCGTCGTCGGCGCCATCCGTGCGCTCACCGACCCCGAGCCGGACGGGCTCGGGCTGTCGCAGCGCGGGATCACCGTGTCGACCGTCGGGCTCGTGCCGGCCATCCACCGGTTCGCCGACGAGGGCTTCAAGTGCCGCCTCGCGATCTCCCTGCACGCGCCGGACGACGAACTGCGCGACACCCTCGTCCCCGTGAACACGCGGTGGAAGGTGCGCGAGGTGCTGGACGCCGGATTCGAGTACGCCGCCAAGTCCGGGCGCCGGCTGTCCATCGAGTACGCGCTGATCCGGGACATCAACGACCAGGCCTGGCGCGGCGACCGGCTCGGCCGGCTGCTCAGGGGCAAGCCCGTACACGTCAACCTCATCCCGCTGAACCCGACGCCGGGCTCCAAGTGGACCGCGTCGCGGCCCGAGGACGAGAAGGCGTTCGTCGAGGCGATCGCCGCGCACGGCGTGCCGGTCACCGTCCGGGACACCCGTGGTCAGGAGATCGACGGTGCCTGTGGTCAGCTCGCGGCCACCGAGCGGTAATCTGACCCGGTCAGTACATCTTCATATTCCGACAGGGGAGCGCCACAGCGCTGAGAGTGCGGCAACCGGGCCGCAGACCCTCTGAACCTCGCCCAGGTCATTCTGGGTAGGAAGTTCGGTCATTACTCAAGCTGTTGCGCCCTGTCCGGGCACCGGCGGAATCCTCCGCGCGGTTCCCGGGCGGGGCCGCGTCTCTTCCTGGTCAACCCCAGGAGGAAATCCAGTGCACCACAAGACCCTCGTGGCCGTCGCCGCCGGGCTCGGTCTCCTCACGCTGTCCTCGCTGACCGCGTGCGGCTCGTCCGACGGCAAGGCCTCGACGGACTCCAAGACCATCACCCTCGTCAGCCACAACTCGTGGGCCGTCTCGAAAGGCGTGCTCAAGGACTTCGAGAAGCGGTCCGGCTACCAGGTCAGGGTTCTCAACGACGGCGACGCCGGCCAGGCCGTCAACAAGGCGATCCTGACCAAGGACAACCCGCAGGGCGACGTCTTCTTCGGCGTCGACAACACCCTGCTCTCGCGCGCCCTCGACAACGGGCTGTTCCAGCCGTACGAGGCCAAGGGGCTCGGCACGGTCGGTGCCGAGTACCAGCTCGACAAGGGCAAGCACCGGGTCACGCCCATCGACTACGGCGACATCTGCGTCAACTACGACAAGGCGTACTTCGGCAAGCACAAGCTGACCCCGCCGCAGTCCCTCGACGACCTGGTCAAGCCCGAGTACAAGAACCTCCTCGTCACCGAGAACGCGTCCACGTCCTCGCCCGGCCTCGGCTTCCTGCTCGGCAGCGCCGCGCACTACGGCGACAACGGCTGGCAGGACTACTGGAAGAAGCTGAAGGCCAACGGCGTCAAGGTCGTTGACGGCTGGGAGCAGGCGTACAGCGACGAGTTCTCCGGGTCGGCCGGAGGCAGGAAGGCGCACGGCGACCGGCCGCTCGTCGTGTCGTACGCCTCCTCCCCGCCCGCCGAGGTCATCTACGCGAAGCCGAAGCCCGACACGGCCCCGACCGGAGTGTCGTACGGCACCTGCTTCCGGCAGATCGAGTTCGCCGGGCTGCTGAGCAACGCGAAGAACACCGAGGGCGGCAAGGCGCTCATCGACTTCCTGGTCTCCAAGGAGTTCCAGGAGGACATGCCGCTCAACATGTACGTCTACCCGGTGGTGCGGGGCGCGAAGGCGCCCGCCGAGTTCACGAAGTACGGGGCTGCCGCCAAGGACCCCGAGACCATGGCCCCCGACAAGATCGCCGCCAACCGCGACCAGTGGGTCAAGTCGTGGACCTCGCTCGTACTGAAGTAGTCCCCGGCAAGGGGCGCATGGGGAACGCGGCACGGCTCGCGCTGCTGGCCGGGCCGGTCGCGTTCTTCGCGCTGTTCTTCGCCTATCCCGTCGCCGCGATCGTCGCCCGCGGGCTGAAGGTCGACGGGGTCTGGCGGTTCGGGCGGATCACGGACGTACTCGCGCAGTCCGACATCCGGCACGTGCTGTGGTTCACGACCTGCCAGGCGCTCGCCTCCACCGCGCTCACCCTGCTGATCGCGCTGCCCGCCGCGTATGTCTTCGCCCGCCTCGACTTCCCGGGCAAGAACGTGCTGCGGGCCGTCGTCACCGTCCCGTTCGTGCTGCCGACCGTGGTCGTCGGTACGGCGTTCCTCGCGCTGGTCGGCCGCGGCGGGCTGCTCGACGACCTGTGGGGCGTACGGCTGGACACCACCGTGTGGGCGATCCTGCTGGCGCACGTCTTCTTCAACTACGCGGTCGTCGTACGGACGGTGGGCGGGCTGTGGTCGCAGCTCGATCCGCGTCAGGAGGAGGCCGCCCGGATGCTGGGCGCCTCGTCCCTGGCGGCCTGGCGCAAGGTCACGCTCCCGGCGCTCGCCCCCGCCGTGGCCGCTGCCGCGCTGATGGTGTTCCTGTTCACCTTCACCTCCTTCGGTGTGGTCCAGATCCTCGGCGGGCCCACGTTCTCCACCCTCGAAGTGGAGATCTACCGGCAGACCTCCGAGATCTTCGACCTCTCCACGGCCGCGGTCCTCACCCTCGTCCAGTTCGCCGCGGTGGGCGTGATCCTCGTCGTGCACGCCTGGACGGTACGGCGCCGTGAGAGCGCGCTGCGGCTGGTGGACGCGTCGGTGACGGCGCGCCGGCCGCGCGGGCCGGGGCAGTGGGCGTTGCTGGCGGGTGTCCTCGCCACCATCGCCGTCCTTCTGCTGCTGCCGCTCGCCGTGCTGGTGCAGCGCTCGCTCGACGCCCCGGGCTTCGGCTACTACCGGGCACTGACCAGCGAGGACGGCGGTACGTTCCTGGTGGCGCCGATCGCCGCGATCGGGAACTCCCTCCAGTACGCCGTCGCCGCCACCGCCATCGCCGTACTGATCGGCGCTCTCGCGGCCGCCGCGCTCGCCCGGCGTGACGCGGGACGCCTCGTGCGCGGCTTCGACGCGCTGCTGATGCTGCCCCTGGGCGTGTCCGCGGTGACCGTCGGCTTCGGCTTCCTCATCGCGCTCGACGAACCCCCGCTGGACCTGCGGCAGTCCTGGATCCTCGTCCCTCTCGCGCAGGCGCTGGTCGGCGTGCCCTTCGTGGTGCGGACCATGCTGCCCGTGCTGCGCGCGGTGGACGTACGGCTGCGCGAGGCGGCGGCGGTGCTCGGGGCGTCGCCGTTTCGGGTGTGGCGGGAGGTGGACCTGCCGCTGGTGCGGCGGGCGCTGCTGATCGCGGCCGGGTTCGCCTTCGCCGTGTCGCTGGGGGAGTTCGGGGCGACCGTGTTCATCGCGCGGCCCGACAGCCCGACGCTGCCCGTCGCGGTGGCGCGCCTCCTCGGGCGGCCCGGTGATCTCAACTACGGGCAGGCGATGGCCCTGTCGACGATTCTGATGGTGGTGTGCGCCGTGGCGCTGCTGGTCCTCGAGCGGCTGCGCACCGACCGGACCGGGGAGTTCTGATGCTGCTGAGCCTTCAGGGCGCGACCGTACGGTTCGGCGGGCGGGCCGTGCTCGACGCCGTCGACCTCGCCGTCGCCGAGCACGAGATCGTGTGTGTGCTCGGGCCCAGCGGCAGCGGCAAGTCGACGCTGCTGCGGGCGGTGGCGGGGCTCCAGCCCCTCGACGCCGGGCGCGTCGCGCTCGACGGGCGGGACCAGGCGGGCGTGCCCGCGCACCGGCGCGGGGTCGGGCTGATGTTCCAGGACCATCAACTCTTCCCGCAGCGGGACGTGGGCGGCAACGTGGCGTTCGGGCTGCGCATGCGCGGCGCGGACAAGAAGGAACAGGGCGTCGAGGTAAGGGAGTTGCTGGAGCTCGTGGGGCTGCCGGGCGCCGCCCGTCGGGCCGTCGCCGGGCTCTCCGGCGGCGAGCAGCAGCGGGTGGCGCTGGCCCGGGCCCTCGCGCCCCGGCCCCGGCTGCTGATGCTGGACGAGCCGCTCGGCCAGCTCGACCGCTCGCTGCGCGAGCGGCTCGTCGTCGAACTCCGCGAGCTGTTCGGCCGGTTGGGCACCACCGTGCTCGCCGTGACGCACGACCAGGGCGAGGCGTTCGCGCTCGCCGACCGGGTCGTGGTGATGCGGGACGGGCGGATCGCCCAGTCCGGTACTCCTCTTGAGGTCTGGCAGCGCCCCGTGGACGAGTTCGTGGCCCGCTTCCTCGGCTTCGACAACGTGGTGCCGGCGACGGTCGCGGGAGCGGCCGCGGTCACCCCGTGGGGCAAGCTCCCGGTGCCCGAGGACGCGCCGCAGGGGACGCGCTCGCTGCTCGTACGGCCCGCCGGGGTGCGGCTCGTGGCGGCCGCCGAGGGCCTGCGCTGCACGGTGACCGCCCGCACCTTCAAGGGCACCCATGTCGCCGTCCACCTCAGGCCCGAGGACGGCGGGCCGCGGCTGGAGGCGGCGTGCGCGCTGCGGGCGGCGCCGGAGGTCGGGCAGGAGACCGGAGTGGAGTTCGACTCGACCGAAATCGTCGTGCTCGGCTGATCACCTCGGCCCTAGGGTGAGGGCCATGACGCGACTCGCACATGACCGTTACTGCGACGAAATCGCCCACCAGGTGAGGCAGCTGCGGGACGTGGTGACCTCCGGCGCCGACCTCACCGCGACCGTGCCGACCTGTCCGGACTGGTCGCTGGAGCAGCTCGTCCGGCACGAGGGTGGAGCCCTGCGCTGGGTGCACGCCCTCGTCAGCAGCCGTGCGGAGAAGAACATCCCGTACGAGGAGATCCCGCTCGCCGGTGGCCCCGAGGAACAGGGCGACCCCGCCGCGCTGGACGCCTGGCTCGCCGAGACCGGGGACCTGGTGGTCGGCGCGCTGCGGGAGGCCGGGCCGGACACGAAGGTATGGGGCTGGCTCGGGGACCTCAGCTCCGGCTTCTGGGCCCGCCGTATGGCGCACGAGATCACCATCCACCGCGCGGACGCCACCCTCGCCGCCGGGCTGCCCTACGAGGTGGCGGCCGAGGTCGCCGTCGACGCGCTCGACGAGTGGCTGGAGATCGCCGAATGGGCCACGCGGCGCGAGGGAGAGGCGGCGGAGCTGCTGGCCGGGCCCGCCCGCAGCATCCACCTCCACGCCACCGACACCGCCCCCGAGCTGAACGCCGAATGGATCGTCGAGTTCGGTGAGGGCGGCGTCGGCTGGCGCCGCGGACACGAGAAGGCGACGGTCGCTCTGCGCGGCCCGCTCACCCCGGTCCTGCTCGCCTTCTACCGCCGCCTTCCGCTGGACGCCCCGGAGCTGGAGATCCTCGGCGACCGGAAGGTGCTGGAGTCCTGGCTGGAGCGGGCGTCGTTCGGCTGAACGGCCGTGGCCCGCCCCCGGATACGGGGACGGGCCACGACTGTGTACGGAAGTGGGGCGTCAGCTGCCGCTCTTCGACCCACGACGGCGCATGCCGAAGAACACGGCGCCACCGCCGACGACGACCAGGGCACCCGCGACACCGGCGATCAGACCGGTGTTGGAGTTCGCACCGGTCTCGGCGAGGTTCGAGTCACCGGCCGCCGGGGACGGCGCGTTGCTGGAGGTCTCCGCCGGCGCGGTGCTGGTGCTCTCGGAGCCCGACGGGGTCGGGGTCTCGGACGTGGGCGGGGTGGACTCGGGCTTCGACGGCGACGGGGTGGCCGACGGGGTCGGGGTCGGGGTGTCCTCGGTCTTGCAGGCCGTGGACGGCGTGGTCACGTTCGGGGTGATGTCCTCGTCGACCTGGTTGCCGGCCTTGACGTGGACCCGGTACGTCGCGTTCGGCTTCCAGTCCTCCGAGAAGGACACCGTGGTGCCCTTCTTGGAGCCCTTGATCTCCTGCGGTTCGCCGACCTGCTTCGCGTCGGCGCCGTTGTTCTCGAGGAACACGGTGATCGTGGCCGGCGTACCGGAGGGGTCCTTGTCGGTGACGACGATGGCGCCCTTGCTGCCGTCGCACGTGGCTTCGGCGGAGAACTCACGGATGTTGCACGCGAGCGCGGTGTTGGTGACACCCAGCACGAGCGCCACGGAGGCGGAGGCGACACCCAGGATGCGCACGGAACGGCGTGCGTTGCGGCGAGTTATGGACACGTTTGTCCTTTACAGAGTGCAAACTGCGGGGGGTAGGGGAGCGGATGAGACAACGGTGAGGTGAGGCCTCACCACCCCCAGGAGACTCACAGGTCTATAAGCGCTTCGTAAGAAGTGTCAATGCATATGCGGTCCACGGGCGTTGGCTTTGCCCGCTTATTAACTGCCGAGACGTTTCAACGCGTCGGGAGCCTCCTCGATCCGGTCAACCAGGGCGATTCGGTTCTCCATCGAACGCTCGCGCGCCAGGGACTGGAGCAGGGGCCAGGCCGGCAGCCGCCGGGTCCAGTGCTCGCGGTCCACGAGGACCATCGGCGTGGGCTCGCCCCGCGACTCGTAGTAGTTGGGAGTCGCGTTGTCGAAGATCTCCTGTACGGTCCCGGCGGCGCCCGGCAGGAACACCACGCCCGCGGTGGAGCGGGCCAACAGGCCGTCCTCGCGCAGGGCGTTGGCGAAGTACTTGGCGATGTGCGCGGCGAAGGCGTTCGGCGGCTCGTGGCCGTAGAACCAGGTGGGGATGCCCACCGACGCGCCGCCGTCCGGCCAGCGCTCGCGCACCTTGAAGGCGGCGTGCGCCCAGTCGGTGACGGACGGCCGGAAGCCGGGTGCCTTGGCGAGGAGCCGCAGCGCCTCGGTCAGCATCCCGTCGTCGAACGGGGCCGCGTACGCGCCGAGGTTGGCGGCCTCCATGGCCCCCGGACCGCCGCCGGTGGCCACCGTCAGCCCGGCGCGGGCCAGTTCGCGGCCGAGGCGCGCGGCACCGGCGTACTCCTGCGTCCCGCGCGCCATGGCGTGCCCGCCCATGACGCCCACCACCCGTGCGCCGACGAGGAGTTCGTCGAGGGCGTCGGAGACGGCGTCGTCGTGGACCGCGCGGAGCATGGAGGAGAAGACGTCCCCGTCGGCCTTGGTCTGCTGGAACCAGGCGTACGCGCGGGCGTCCGGGGTGGCCTCGTACCCCTCGTCGAGCGAGGCGAACAACTCGTCGGGGCCGTAGACGAAACCGCGGTAGGGGTCGAAGGGCAGGCCCGGGACGGGCGGGAAGACCAGGGCGCCGGCCGCGCGCACCTTGGCGGCGGCCTCGGGGTCCATGGGGCAGCCGAGGAAGACGGCACCGGTGGAGTCGATGTCGAGGAGCACGTGCGTACGGTCCGTCAGATCGACGGCCTGGACACGGAATCGGGCGAGTGAGCCGTGCTCGGCGACGACCTCGTCGAACTCGGCGAGCGACTCTATCTCGCGGTCGTGGGCGGCTCGGTTGGGCTGGGCGGGTGTCGGATGCACCCGCCCATGCTAGGCAGCGCCGCAAGCCCGTTCGGGGTCAGCCCTGGACCGCCGCCGGGTCCATCCACACGACCTCCCAGGTGTGCCCGTCGAGGTCGTCGAAGGCACGGCCGTACATGAAGCCCTGGTCCTGGGTCTCGCCGGTGGCCGTGCCGCCCGCCGCGATCGCCTTGTCGACCAGCTCGTCGACCTTCTCGCGGCTTTCGGCGCTCAGACAGATCAGGACCTCGCTCGTCCTGGTGGAGTCGGCGATCTCCTTCTTCGTGAAGTCGGCGTAGCGCGACTTGCTGAGCAGCATCGCGACGATGGTGTCGCTGATCACGACGCAGGCGTTTTCGTCGGTGCTGAACTGGGGGTTGATCGTGTAGCCGAGCTCGGTGAAGAACTTCTTCGACGCCTCGACGTCGTTGGTGGCCAGGTTCACGAAGATCATCTGCTGGTACATGCGGGCCTCTCCCTCGGGTTCGTGCTGTTCGGTGGGGTAGACCCCAGCCCGTCGGAGAACTCATCGGCGGCCGGAGATTTTTTCTCGGGAAGATGTTCAGCCGGACAGCGGGAGTGCGGCAAGGTCCGCGATGACCAGCGTGAGCGGGCCGAACACGGCGAGCAGGGCGGCCGCGCGCAGGGCCGCGGCGGCGCGCAGCATCGTGGCGGGGGCGCCGAGGCGGAGCAGGGCGGCGGTGGTGTCGGCGCGGGACTGCCGGGTCTCCACGGCCACCGTGAGGAGCGTGCCGAGGACGCAGCCGACGACCAGCACCGCGCCGAGGGTGGCGAGCGGGCCGTAGGACGGGGTGGTGTCGGCGTACGGGTCGGTCATCGCGTACGCGGCGGACGCGACCGCGCAGAGCACACCGAGCGGGCGGCCGAGGCGCGGTGCCTCCGCCATGAGCACACGGCCGGCGAGCAGCCGCAGGGCCGCCGGGCGTACGGCCTGGAGGAGGCGGCCGGTCAGATGGGTGAGGCCGGGGGCGGCCAGGATCAGGCCGAAGGCGGTCAGCAGCCAGCCGACGAGCACTCCGGTGGGGCCGACGGCACCCTCGGCGCCCGGGAGCGCGGAGACCGGACCGGTCGCGGAGCGGCTCGCGTACGCCTCCACGGCGAGACCGGCGGCCAGCACGGCGATGCCCCAGGGGAGGCCGTTCGGAGGCGTACGGGGGTCGGGCGCGTCGAAGGCACGGGCCCAGTCGGCCTCGGGGGCCGGGCCGTGGAGCTCGGCGAGGTCGTCCGTGCTCGGGCCGTGGGGCTCGGCGAGGTCGTCCGGGATCTGTGCGTGGGGGGCGCCGAGGTCGTCCGGGATCTGTGCGTGAGGGTCGCCGAGGCGTTCGCGGGCCGCTGCGAAGGGGTCGGCGAGCCGCTCACGGGCCGGTGCCTGCGGGGCGTCGAGGAGGTCCGTGCTCCGTGCCGGGGAGGCGCCCGCGCGGTCCGGGGGCGGTGTGGTGCCGTCCGCCGGGCCCGGGACGGTGGCCCGGACCGGTCGGCGGGCGCCGAAGCGGCCGTACGCGCCGAAGGTGTCGCGCGGTGTCGTGCGGGCGCGGGC
>NZ_JADDRL010000240.1 GCF_021538895.1 Streptomyces olivochromogenes
GCTGGACCGGTCCCAGCCGGTGCTGCCGATGATGCCGGGCATGCCCGAACGGCGCACGCACGACTATTACCGGCACGGCATCACCAGCCTGTTCGCCTCCTTCAACATCGCCGACGGCACCGTCAAATCGGCACTGCACCGCCGCCACCGGGCGATTGAGTTCAAGAAGTTCCTGATCCGGATCGACAAGGCGGTGCCCGCCGGGCTCGACGTGCACCTCGTCTGCGACACCTACGCCACCCACAACACCGCCGAGATCGGGACGTGGCTCGGCAAACACCCCCGTTTCCACGTCCATTTCACCCCCACCGGCTCGTCTTGGATGAACCAGGTGGAGCGGTGGTTCGCCCTGCTGACCGACAAGCTCATCCGCCGCGGCGTCCACACCTCCGTGAAGGCGCTGGAGGACGACATCACTGCGTGGATCGACACCTGGAACGAGAACCCCAGACCGTTCACCTGGACCAAGACAGCCGACGAGATCCTCAACTCCCTCGCCGACTACCTCATCAAGGTCGGAACCACCGACGAGACAACAGAGAAGAACTAACCTTCAGGATTTCTGGCGCAGCACACTAGAGAACCCGACAACCGAGTTACACCACTGGCTGGACACACCCTCCTGGTGCTGCCCGGCGCAGGAGCTGGACACCGCTCTGTGCCGTGCTCGGGTTGGTTGCCCCGGTTGATCCGTGCACGAGGTCGGTGCCGAGTCGGGTCGGGGTGTGGTGGACGGTTTGGCCGTTGCGGATGGTGGTGATGAGGCCGGAGTCGCGGAGGACGGAGGCGTGCCGTGAGGCGGCTGCGGCGGATACGCCGAGGGCCAGAGCGAGCCGTCCGGTGGTCAGGGCTGGTGTCCTGACGATGGTGACCAGGGCCGCCGCCCTGGTGGTGCCGAGAAGGGACATGAGGGCAGGGGGCGGGGCGCCGAGTTCTGGGTCGCGCGTGATGGTGCCGGCGGCAGCGGGGTAGTTGACGGTGACCGAGTCGGCTAGGGGGTCGAACATGATCCGGGTGGCCAGCGCTGTGGGCTGGAAGATCAAGGGCCGCCCTTCCAGGCACTCTTCCGCGTCGACGAGAGTGTTCAGGCGCAGTTCTCCGCCGTCCCAGCGGATCGATGGATGCAGGGAGTTCAGCATGTCGTCGGTGCCGCCGAGCGCGGCACTGACTCCTGCCTTGGCTGATGCGGTGGCGACGGCCGAGGTGATTCTTCGGCGGTAGGGGTCCAGGGCCGTGGCGCGGAGGCTGGTGAGTATGTGGTTGAGCGTGTTCACCGCGCCCATGTGTCCGTCGGCAAGCGCGCGGGTGAACGCAGTCAGGGCGCCGGATCGGGCCAGGTCGCGCAGATGAGCGGTGGCTGGCGGGGACTCAGGGTCGATTCCTGACGGTGTTGCGCGGGTGACCTGATCGAAGAACGCCGGAATGTAGAGGCGCGTGTACAGGTCGAACAGTCTGCTGTGATCGGGGTTCCAGCTGCTGGCGACCTCCAGCCGCCACCCGGCCAGTCTCCGGTTGGAGGTCCGGTCGGCCAGTTGAGCCCCGCCCAGCGCGAGCTCGTAGCCGAAGTCAGGTGTGTCGGCGACCTGTAATCGCTCGAGGTCGTCCGTCGAGAGACTGATCCGTATCAACCTGGCATCCCCCTTGTGCCGGCGAGCGGGCGACAGACCTTTTGCATGCTCACGCAAAAGCCTATCCGTTGGGGTACTGACGGTCGATCGTGGAACACGACTTCGGTCACGAGCAACTGCTCGCAGACGAGGCCTGTGACGGCGTATATCGCGCCTCACGACCAGAGCCGGCCAGTGCACCGCGGGCCGCCACCTATCAGGGGGAAATATGCGCAAGAGCGTCGTGGCAGTCGGGGCCGCCGGCCTCGCAGTTCTCGCCACCTTCGGCGTCGGGGGGACCGCCAACGCGACTACCAGTGCCGCGAAGCCCACCACCCAAACGAGCCAGGGCATGGTGCTCACCCACCTGCCCAAGGCGGCTGCGCACGGCACCGCGGCGACGGCCTGCGGCGTCAACCTGATCAACATCGGTCAGCCTGGGAACGTCTTCGGAACGCGCGGCCGCTACGCGGGCCAGGTCGAGCAGATGTACGACACCAGCTGCGGTACGGTTTGGGCTCACTTCCAGTGGGACAGCGGGTACAGGGACACCTACGGTGGCGACCTGATCAATCTCGTCGTGAGCTCGCCTGCCTCGGACGGCGGCCACTACGCCATCTTCTGGAATCTCGACACGAGCTCCAAGGACTGGTACGTGGGCAACATCAACCACGCCCTCCCGAGCCCGCAAGACGCCTGGCGTGTGGGAGCCCAGTGGAACAACAACGGCTGCGTCGCCTGGGGAACACTGCACTGGTACGCCGGTCAGGACCTGTCCGGCCCGACGGCCACCTGCGGCGGCAACTGGTGGATCGCCCCCAACTGACCAGCGAGCGCACGAGCCGGACCCCCGGAACACACCGGAGTCCGGCTCCGCTGCTGAGTTCTCAGGGGATTTGGGCACGCAACGGCACGTGTAGGGCCTCGAGATCCATCGTCATCCCGGCAATGTTTCGGGCGTGCGGGCATCGGCGGCAACATCATCGCGACCGGCACCGACTCCTACCGCCTCGCGACCACTCGCGCCCGAGCCGAACAACAGTCCCTGGGCTGAGGGGCCCGTTCGAAGAGGCGAGAAAGGGTCAGGACTGCGCGGTCCGGAACGCGAGATACCGGCTGAAGGCTTCGTGGCTGTCGGGAGTGAAGCGCCACTCCAACAGGGCCGAGTGAAGCTCCGACTCGGTCAGCCAGCCATGCCAGGCGACCTCATCGGGATCGGGGGCCACAGCGTCCGGAACCACGGCTTCATGCAGGCCGAGCCAGTGAGGGCTCAAGCCACTGCGGTTGATGAACGTGAACAGCAAGCGCGGCAGGGCACGAATGCCCAGCTCTTCGGCCAACTCCCGTGCGGCAGCCTGTTCATAGGATTCGCCGACATCCACGGCGCCACCGACCATGACCTCATAGAGCCCGGGAAAGCGCGACAGCTGCTCCGACCGCCGATGGACGAGGATCCGGCCACGCTCATCACGACACACCGTCGAGGCGATTCGATGCAGCCAACCCTCCCGGATGGCCTCCCTGCGGGTGACCACCCCCAGGACACGATCTTGGCAATCGACACGCTCCACCCGTTCATCCACGAAGCACACCCTGGCAGAACCCACTGACAACGCCGTTTCCCGGCGAGCCGTTCTCGGAACTCGACAACATTCTGGACCCGCTTGATCAACATCTGTTGCCTGAACTCGGCGTCTACCGTGCGCGCGTTACACCGACGAAGCCAGCCGCTCGAAGGCGAGCCGGCCTGCCTCCCATACGACCAGCTCGCCGTCGAGCGGTGGCGGCAGGCAACTGTGCGGCCGTGGTCACGATTTCCGCAAACGAGGTTGCCATCTGGGAGCCGCGCCTCGAACGCAGCACCACCCGGCCCGCGTCCACGGAGAGCAGGGCCCTGAACCCGTCCCGCTTCGGATATGCGCTGTTGAACTGTCCGCGGGTTAGCCTTCAACACCATGTCGATCACGGGCTGACCGGTTCACTTCACCCGCCGAGTTCTGGCACGGCTGTGTAGCAAGAGGCCGTCTGTGCTGACCCAGTGGCGTCTGGTCGTTCCGCGCGGGGTCGGGCCAGGCCGATGTGACTACTGGTGGCGTCCTGGTTTGCTCAACGCAGATATCGGCGGATCCCATGTGCGGGCGATGGATCTGTCGGGCTCCCAGCCGTAGCGTCGTAGCTGTTCTGCCTCGTCCAGGCACGGATCTGCGCGACCGCGTCCACCTGGTGCTCCCGCACCTGATTCCCCGGCATAGAGGAATTCTCCCAGACGGCATGCCACCCGCCCCGGGAACGCCGGGCCTAGCGCATGTGGCGGAGTCCGTCCGCTGCGTACACATGGGATCGCTGCGGCTGAGCGCTGAAAGGGGATTGTCGTGCCGATTGCCTTCTACCAGCGGCGCCGTATCCACCTTCTGCGCCGTGTCCGGGTGGCTGCGGCTTCAGCCGATGCCAGGTTCTGTCGACTGAGCTGCGTGAGGGGGTGGTTGGGGCCGAGGGTGCGTTCGCGGTCGGTGAGGGTCTGTTGGTGCAGGTCGGTGGCCTCCCGGTAGTGGCCGAGGTCGATGAGGGTGGAAGCCAGGAAGTCGCGGCTGCCGAGGATTTCGGGATCGTTGGGTGCCAAGTGACGCGACTCGGCGTCGAGCATGTGCTGAATCAGCAGGAGCGCGTCGCTGACGTTGTTGGCGAGGGCGTTGACAGCGTCGCGGGTGGTGGCGAAGTGGTCGGCGGGTGCGCGGATGAGGGCCGCTGCGAGGTGGGGTGTGAGGAGGCGTGCGGTGGTCAGTCCTGCGCGTCCGGCTTGATCGGTGTCGTTGACGGCCCGGATGAGGTGGGCGTCCATGGCGGTGAGGCAAGCGAGGGAATCGATGCCGGGCATGAGGAGTGCCATGACCTCGCGGACGAGTGGGTGGAGCACGAGCTGTCCGGCCGCCCCGACAGTCTGGCTTGCTGCACTGGAGTTCGGTGAGGTGATGAGGCCGTATTGGTGGAGTCCGGCGAGTGCGGCGTCGA
>NZ_JADDRL010000241.1 GCF_021538895.1 Streptomyces olivochromogenes
CGAGCGGCTCGCGTTGCTCGCCAGTCAACTCGACTGCTGCGCAGTCGAGTTGACGTCTCCTTCGCTGCGCTCCGGAGACACGGCCCGCTGCGCGGGCCTCGTGCCGGGTCTGCGCCCCGGCCGTGCGGCTTCCGCTGCGCTCCAGCCTCCCCCGCGCTCCGCGCGGAACGGGCCTACGGCCCTCGCGGCAACAGGACGGGGGGTCCTGCTCTGGGTGTGGGTGGGAGGTCGGAAGGCCCGCTGATGAGGAACTCCGGGCCGGCCAACGTTCCCGTACGGACCGGCTTGTACTGAGGGAGATGTGGACCGGCTCCCTCACGCTCACCCGGAAGTCCACCTCATCCTGACGGCTCCTCAACTTCACCAGGCACGGACCATCGTGCAGACAGAAGACACTGCGCTGCGGCCTGTGTTCCGAATGCGGGATAGAGCAACTCGGGCACATGACTCTTCGCGACCTCGAGCCCATCCGCAGCCTGCCTGTCTCCCTCGACATGCTCGGTGAGGGCCACTTCCCGCCGGGGGTGGTAGCAGTACTGTCGGCGCCCGAAATCTATGCGGCCTTCTTTCATCAGCACGTACCAGGAACCCGTCATGCGCCAGATACTAGGAACCGGTCCAGGTGCGTGCCGGGGCGTTCCCGCGTGAGCGCGGACCGAGGCTGGCATCTGGCCTGTGCTTCAAAATAAACTCCAGATCCATTCTGGATCAAGCCCCTGTCCCCCGGGGGCAGACACCAGATGCTGTCGCCGACCACTGAAACTGCGCAGCGTCCGAGGAACCGGTCCAGGGGACCGTCTTGCTGACTGACAGTCACCGCAGAGCATACGGCGCTCGCTTGGGCTTGTAGCCGGGTGGCTGGGGGCATCCCTGCATGTCTTCGGGCATGGTCCATGGCAGGTGGTGGTGGGCGTTGCAGAGTGGCCACACGGTCAGTGGCGGTGGCCTTCTGCGTGTGTTCTTGCGCCGCTTGGGGCGTGGTGGCTGGGGCGGGCGGAGCTTCAGCTGCTCGGCGAAGTCGGTCAGGCGCGGCAGGCCTGCGCCTTCGTAGGGGTCGGTGAACAGTTTGCCGCTGCTGGTACCGGTGGCCAGGAGATGGGAGAACGCGGCAGCCCGCAGGAGAGGGCGTGCCCAGGTGGGTACAGAGTGGGTCATGCAGCCCTGGCGGACGTTGTGGCGGTCGTGGAGCGTCACCGTGCTGCCGTCGAGGGCCGCGTCCTGTACCCGGGCGGTGGAGAGCTGGCTGGTCGAGGCGGCCGTGAAACACGCAGTGGCGAGCTCGGCCGCGAGATGGGGATGGGCCGTACCGGTATGAAGGCGTCGGGCGACCTCCCGCTCAGTCAGCGAAGGCATGGCGGGAGGCGTGAAGCCGCGCCCGCTCGCCGGCGGCGCGGCGCACCGGCATGCCGGGCTGTCCTCGAAGGACATCAGCGTGGTCAGGGCCGGCAGACTGATCCACCGCCGCCGCAGCACACCGGTCCCGGACTCGCCGGCCGGCCAGTCGGTGTCCATTGCGGCCAGGCATACAGCGGCGGGCGAGCCGTAGTAGTGGCGGCGCGCGGTCGCACAGCCGGTGGTGACGGTGTGGTCGACCGTCTGCAGGGCGTGGTGCAGGGCTGCAGGAAGGTGGGGGCGGTGGCAGACCAGGGTCAGGCGGATGCCGGTGAGGGCGCGCAGCTGCAGAAGGCGTTCGGTACGGCGGGCGGTGAGGCGGTGGGCGCGCAGGACGGTCAGGTGGGTAACGGGCAGAGCAGTTATCCATGCGGTGGCGGCTTCCCAGACGGGCTGACGGCCGGCGGGGAAACGGCCCGGGAGCAGGGGCGGTTTGCCCAGGGCGGCCAGAAGGTCGTGAGCGAGGGCCGTCTCACTGGTGGTTCCGGGTCCGGGATGCAAGGTGATCCGGCCGGACGGCGGATGGTGCGCGGCCAGAGCGGCGTGGGTGTGGACGGCATCGTCGTAGGGGTCCATGACCAGCGTGACGGCCGGCAGCGCGGTTGCGAGGCGCGGGACGGGCGGTACCGGGGTCATGCGAGGCGGCTGAAGGCCCAGCGCAGCAGCTCCTGGTCGACGCGGGAGCGCCCCGTGCGGGCCAGGGCGGTACGGGCGTGGGCGGTCAGCTGAGCCCAGGCGCGGAAGTTGCCGTGCGCGGCGTGCTGGTCGGCGAAGGTGATGTCACCGGGGTCGGCGTCGGCCCAGACCGGGTGGAACAGCGGGATCACCTCCAAGACCTCCTCGGGAGTGAGGCGGGTGAAGTGCTGCCAGATGAAGACCCGGGAGGAGAGCATCGGCTCGCGGCGCAGCACGGTGTGGCAGCCCGCGCCGCCGACAAAGATGATCGCAAGCTGGGTTGAGGGTTCGTCCCACAAGTAGCGGAAGTATTCGAACGCCTCCCCGTTCAGCCACTGGGCCTCGTCCACCAGGAACGTGCGGGGCCGCTCGGCCAGAGCGGTCTTCAGCAGACGGTCGAACTCGCTGGGATGGCGCGGCGGTTCACCCGCCAGGCCGAGCGCGGTGAACAGCTCGTAGCGCACCGCACGGGCCGTCGGCCGGGCCCGGAAAGTAATCTTGCGGACGTCCTCGCCGGGTTCGAGTTCCCGCAGGCAGATGTTGACGGCGAGTGTCTTACCGAAGCCCGCACCCCCGTGGATGCACATCATCGCCCGCGCCGCGACCGTGTCGGCAATGCTCTCCCGGGCGGTCAGCAGGGCACGGGTGGTCACCACGGACGCATCAGGCAGGTCGACGTACTGGTAGGCATCCGCGGTCACGAGGCGCCTCCGTCTTCGTCGGTGGTGGGATCTGCGGCCCGCCCGTCCGCGGCGGAAGCGCCATCCCTCCCGGACGGGAGCGGGGCGGGGCGACCTGGCGTGGTGAGCGCGGCCAGGGAAGCAGGGGTACGCCACCCCACTGGCGGTGCGACGGGCGGGATGAGGTCCGGCAGCGACAACTGCGACAGGCCGGTGCCGGCGGCCTGGGCGAGTTCGGCGTCGGCCTGCGCGGTGGTCAGCGCGCCGAGCCGCTGGGGTGCCTCGGGCTGGTTCACGGCGGCGTAGCGCTCGCGCTGGGCGGCCGCCAGGTCCTTCTTCAAGCGGCGGGTGCGGGCGGCCCGCACCCGCCGAACGGCGCTGACCTGTTCCTCGGTGGCCTGATCGGCCAGGTCCGCGGACCCCAGGTAGCGGCCGGTGGCCGCGTGGTAGACCTCGATGCGGTGGTCGTGATGGGGCATGAAGCGGATGCGGACCTGGATGCCGGCCTGGCCGGTCATCCACGCTCCCACGTAGTCGCGTTTCCGGAAGCGGACTCCGCGGGTGGTCAGCGTACGGGTACCGGCATCTTCCAGGGTGAACGTCCACAGATCCGCGGCCGGCACATCCCGCAGCGGGGTGGGATCGTCCTGCCACGCCTCAAGCGGAGTCTTGCCCCGCAGCGGCGCGGGGCGATGCTCGGTGTTCCACCAGAGCGTCCAGTCCAGCAGCCGGGCGGTGAAGTCCTCAAAACCAAGCAGCACCTCGTCCTTCGGACGGGAAGACCGTCTGCCCGGGCGCGGCTGATGGGCATAGCCGGGCAGGGCCGTCAGCAGCATCGACTCCACCGCACGGTTCAGGCCCTCGACCGTGCCCTTGAGGTGAGGGGTATAGGCGGGCAGATCCTCCACCACCACGTCCAGCACCTCGAACGCGGCAGTCACCGTCCTGGACAGGAAATCCTTGCCGCGGTCGACACGTACTTTCTCGGGCAGGCCGCCGAACGGGCCGTAGGGGGCCTCGCGCAGGACCGCGGAGCGCAGCGCGGCCAGCACCGACTCCCGCGACGGATCCCCCGGCGTAACCGCCACACCCGTGATCGCGTTCGTCGCGCAGTCGGTGAACCAGGTGATCCACGGCCTGCGGGCGTTGCCGTCGACATCGACCAGCACCGGCGCCTGGACATGATCGGTCTCCCACACCTGGTTACGCCACCCGCGCGGCCGGGCCAGGAACACATCGTGTTTCCGTGCCGCCCGCTCACCTCCCGCAAGCCCCGCCCGCTCCCCCGGCGTCAGATCACGGCGGATCGCCCGGTGCAAGGTGGGCAGCAACGGCGGCGGAGCCGCGGACGGGAACTCCCGGGCAGCACGGGCCGTCAGCTCACGATGGACCGCCGCAACATTGCCCTTCCACAACGCCAGCAGGCCCCGCACCTCCGGGGTGACGGTGAAGCGGTCCCGGGTCTGAGCCCTTGCTCCGGGCTCATCGGCTGCGGCCTCATCCCGCTCGGCCGCAGCCAGCCACCGCCACACCGTGCGCTCAGTCACCTGCAAGGACTCCGCCATCAGCCGCACATGCCGGGACGTCAGTTTCTGTTCCTGCCGCAGGGCGAGCAGCCGACGCA
>NZ_JADDRL010000242.1 GCF_021538895.1 Streptomyces olivochromogenes
ATGCAGGGGCGCCCGCACCTGTCCGCCGTGCCCGACCCGGAGCCGGAACTCTGCCCGCAGTGCCGCACGCCCCGCGAGGGCGGTGCGCCGTTCTGCGAGGAGTGCCGGTGGAACTTCCTGACGAACACGGCCACCTCGTACACCCCGGCCGCCCCGCGCCCGCCGGCGCCCGGCCAGGGCGCGCCCCGCTTCCAGGCGCCCGGCAGCCAGTCCTACGGCGGCGACTCGTTCGAGTACCAGGGCTCGCGCCCCTCGCAGATGAACCGTCCCGCCGAGCCGATCCCGCCGTTCGGCAGCGAGCCGTCGGGGCCGACGCCGTTCGCCGGTGAGCGCGGCGGGAACGGTCCGTCGGCGTTCGGCGCCGGGCCGGGTCCCGGCGGCCCCGGTGGTCCCGGTGGTCCCGGCGGCTACGGCGGCCCGGGACAGGCCGGTCCGGGTGTCACCTCCGGTGGCCCGCAGCAGTTCCAGCAGCCCGGCGCCCCGGGTCCCGGCGGCCCCGGCGGCCCCAGCGTCTTCGGCGTCGACCCGTCGCGTCCGGTTCCGCCGCCGCCCGGCCCGACGCCGCCCGTCGGCGGTGCCCCGCAGGCGTTCCAGCAGGCCGGCCCGCCCGCGCCGCCCGCCTTCCCGCAGGAGACCGGACGGCCGCCGGCCGGCGGTCCGTCCTTCGGCGGCGGTGACGACGACTGGGTGATCTCCCCGCCGTCGTCCGCGGGCCCGTCCGGTCCCGGCGGCCCCGGTGGCGGTCAGGGCGGCGGATACGGCTATCCGCAGCCCGGCGCGACCCAGGCCCCGCCCGGACTCGGCTACCCGCAGGCGCCGCAGCAGCCGGTGACCTGGATGGCGACCATCGGTCCGGACCGCGACTACTTCATGGCGATGATGCATCGCTCGGGTCCCGAGGCCACCGGTCTCAACCTGCCCGCGTACTCGCCCGAGCAGCAGCGCACGCTCAGCGGCAACCAGGTCACCATCGGCCGCCGCCGGCACTCCACCGGCGACACCCCCGACATCGACCTGTCGGTGCCGCCGGAGGACCCGGGCGTCTCGCACCAGCACGCGGTGCTGGTCCAGCAGCCGGACGGGACCTGGGCGGTCGTCGACCAGAACTCGACGAACGGCACCACGGTCAACGGCTCGGAGGAGCCGATCCAGCCTTTCGTGCCGGTACCGCTGCAGGACGGCGACCGGGTGCACGTGGGCGCCTGGACGACGATCACGATACGGCGGGGCTAGCGGGCCCGGGGCCGGTCCTTCGGCCCCGGCCGCCCGGGACCGCGCTCGCGGATCAGTCCGGGAGGGGCCAGGTGTACGGCCCCTCCGGGTCGTCCAGCCAGGCCCAGGTGCGCTCGCCGCCGACCGTGATGCCGTACCGCTCGCGCCGGGGCATGCCCTCGCCCTCCCACAGCGCGTACGCCTCCAGCGGATCGAGGGCCGTGCGGGTCAGGGCCAGCAGGAAGCGGAACAGCTCGTGGTCCCGGGCCCGGGGCGGCACCGCGGCCGAGGCCGCCGGTACCGGTTCGGGGCGGTGCTCGCCGCGCAACGGCACGAAGTAGGCCGGGGCGTTCAGGAAACGGCCCTCGGCGTGGCCGGCGTCCCGCACGGTCAGCACGATCAGGCCGGTGGCCAGCGGAGCCAGGATGCGGGCGCCCGGACGGCACTGGGCGAGCCAGGCGCGCGGGACGGACGAGAGCGTGCAGGTCGCGATGATCCGGTCGAAGGGCGCGCGCTCGGGAACCCCGCGCGCTCCGTCGCCGGTGACCACGACCGGGTGGTGTCCGGCGGCCGCCAGGTGCTGGCGGGCCGACTCGGTGATCTCCGGTTCCAGGTCGATGGTGGTGACCAGGTCGTCGTCGCCGAGCCGGTGGGCGAGCAGGGCCGCGTTGTAGCCGGTGCCCGCGCCGATCTCCAGGACCCGGTCGCCGTCCGCCACCCGCAGTTCGGCGAGCATTCTCGCCATCAGCGAGGGCTGGCTGCTGGAGCTGACCAGTTCGCCGTCGCGCAGCCGCGTGGCCAGCGGTGCGTCGGCGTAGGCGCCGCGCACCCAGCGCTCGCGCGCGGCCGGGTCGGCGCTCTCGCACCAGCAGCGTTCGTAGCCGCCCAGGACGCCGATGTAGTAGTACGGCACGAACAGGTGCCGCGGCACCGCCGAGAACGCCTCCCGCCACACCGGGTCGTCGGCCCACGCCCCGCTCGCCTCGATCTCGCGCACCAGTGCCGCCCGCGCCGAGGCGGCGAGATCCGCGAGTTCGCCCATGCCCATGGGTCCACTGTGCGGCGCCGACTCCCGCGGGGCGAGTACCCATGGTCCTAAGCCTCGAGTCCTCGGCCACCCGGTCTGAGAGCATGTACGGGTGAAAGAGATCCGGCGCGGCACGCTTCAGGAGCAGACCTTCTACGAGCAGGTCGGCGGTGAGGAGACCTTCCGCCGGCTGGTGCACCGTTTCTACGAGGGCGTCGCGGAGGACCCGATCCTGCGCCCGATGTACCCCGAGGAGGACCTGGGCCCCGCCGAGGAGCGGATGACTCTCTTCCTCATCCAGTACTGGGGCGGCCCGACGACGTACAGCGAGCAGCGCGGCCACCCCCGCCTGCGCATGCGGCACGCCCCCTTCACCGTCGACCGGGCGGCGCACGACGCCTGGCTGCGGCGCATGCGGGTGGCCGTCGAGGAGCTCGGCCTGTCCGAGGAGCACGAGCACACGCTGTGGAACTACCTGACGTACGCGGCGGCCTCGATGGTGAACACCCCTGACTGATCACCGAGCGATCACCGCCGAGTGAACGCCGGATTCCGGTCGTACGACGCCGGAATCCGGTCACAATCCGGTCAAGCCCCGTTCACGATCGCTTACCCCGAGCCGGTCCCCTCTGACAGCATCGCCGGAAGGTCTGGAAGTCCGGACAACACGGGGGCAGGGTGGCGGGGTTCGTCGTCTCACGCGCGCGGGCGCACCGCCTGCTGCTCGCCGCCGCGTTACTCACCGTCCTGCTGACCACGGCGGTCCTGGCCACGCTCACCGCGTACTCGGGCGCGATCGGCGACGCGGCCCTGCGCCACTCCCTGGCCGATTCCCGGAGCGCCGCCGACACCGCGCTGATCGTCAAGGCCGACGTACCGGCCGGCAAGGACGCGGCCGCCGACGCCGCCGTACGCAAGGGTGCCCGCCGGACCTTCGACGGGCTGCCGGTGACGGTACGGACCCTGGTGCGCTCGGGACCGTACGCGCTGCCCCGCTCGGCGCGGGCCACCGGTCTCCCCCAGGCACCCGGCTCCGCCGACGCCGCGGGCGGTTCCGGCGAGGACCCGGACCTGACCTTCTTCGCGGCGCTGGACCGGTCGCAGGTGCGGCTGGTCTCCGGACGGCTGCCGCGCCCGGCCGACGGGGCGGTGGAGGTGGCGCTCCCGCAGTCCGCCGCCCGGCTCCTCGGCCTGCGGGCGGGTTCCCGGCTCACCCTCGCCGACCGGCTCGACGGACCGCCGGTGCGCGTCCGCGTCACCGGCCTGTACCGCCCCGCCCTCGTCACGGCCCCCTACTGGCGGCTGGACGACCTGCTCGGCCGGGGCGTCAAGAAGTCCGGCTTCACGACGTACGGGCCGCTGCTCGCCGACCCTTCCGTCCTCACCGGCAAGAAGGTGAGCGCCGGGTCGTCGGCGTGGCTCGCCTCGGCCGACTTCGCCGCGGTGACGACCGGGCGGATCGGGACGCTGCGCGAGACGGCCCGAAAGGGCAGCGCGGCGCTGCGCGGGCCCGGCGGGCCGAGCGGGCTGACGGTCTCGACGACCTCCCTGCCCGACGTCCTGGACCGGATCGACCGCTCCCTGCTCGTCTCCCGCTCCACCCTCCTGATCGTCGCGCTCCAGCTCGCGCTGCTCGCCGGGTACGCCCTGCTGCTCGTGGCCCGGCTGCTCAGCACCGAACGGGCGGGCGAGACCCGGCTGTTGAGGGCACGCGGCGGCTCCCGGGCCCGTATCGCGGGCCTCGCCGCCGCCGAGGCGCTGCTCCTCGCGCTGCCCGCGGCGCTCTGCGCGCCCCTGCTCGCCGGTCCGCTCACCGGCCTGCTCGCGGGCCGGGGACCGCTGGCCCGGATCGGACTGCACCTGGACACCCCGGCGGGCGGACGAGCGGGGGTGTGGCTGGTCGCGGGCGGCGTGGCGCTGGGCTGCGCGCTGGCGGTGCCCGCGCTGACGGAGCGCGAGGGCGGGACGGAGGAC
>NZ_JADDRL010000243.1 GCF_021538895.1 Streptomyces olivochromogenes
GGGTGTCGGAGAGGGCGACGGTTTCCAGGCGGCCGGTGAGGATGCTGTGGTCGCCGCCGGGCAGGACCTGACGGCGCGTGCAGGCGAACCGGGCCGCGGCACCCGGCAGTCCGGGCAGACCCAGTTCGAGCGGGACCAGCGTGGCCTCGGCCGCCGCGCGGTCGTGCCGGGCGAACGCGCGGGCGACTTCCGCCTGTTCGTCGCCGAGGACGTTGACGAGGAAGCGGTCGGCCGAGGCGAACACGTCGTACGCGCTGCCGGCCCGGTTGACGCACACCAGCAGCAGCGGCGGGTCCGCGGACAGGCTGCACACCGCGCTGGCCGTGAAGGCGCGCGGCCGGCCGTCGGCGTCCCGGGTGGTCACCACGGTGACGGGCGCGGCCAGGTGGGCCATCGCCTCGCGGAACAGCTCCGGGGTCATCGGCGCGTGCGGCGCGCCGGCCGCCGGATCGTCGAGCAGGACGGCGTGGATCCGCGCGGCGAGCGTCTTCGCGTGGCTGTCCAGGAAGAAGTGGCCCGCGTCCGCGAGATCCAGATGGGTGACCGGCCCGTCGGTGACGTCGGCCCACAGGTCCAGGTCCCCCTGCGAGGTGACCGGATCCTCGGCGCCGGTGACGACCGTGAGCGGGCAGCTGAGCCTCGGGTGGGAGCCCGTATGGCGGTACTGGGCGTACAGCTCGTAGTCCTGCCGGATCCGCGTGGTGAAGAACGAGACCGCGTCGGCGTGCTCCAGGAACTCCTCCGGGACGCCGCCGGTCGCCGCCAGCGCCCCCAGGAACGCCAGGTCGGGGTAGGCGTGGATGGCCGCCCGCCCGTCGCGGCCGTACGGCCGCTGCGGAGGCCTGCTCGCGGACACGAACAGGTGCCGCGGCGGCCGGTGTCCCCGGGCGACGAGCCGGCGGACGGCCTCGTAGCCGAACAGTCCGCCGAGGCTGTAGCCGTAGACGGCGTACGGCCCGTCACCCGCCCGGTCCGCGACGAGGCCGGCGATGTCCTCGACCGCCTCCGTGAACGTCCCGTACGGCTCCTCGTGATGGCGTCCGTCACGGCCCGGGGGCTCGATCGGCACGGCGTCGATCTCGGGGCCCAACTCGTCCAGCAGGGGCTGGAAGGCCCGGGCCGAGCCGCCCGCGAAGGGGACGAGGAAGAGTTTCACGCGCCGGTCCGCGGTGGCGGGGAGCCGCGGCGCGCTGGTGGGGGCGAAGGACACCGGCAGGCTGCTGTGGCCCTGGAGCACGGTGGAGCGGACGCGCTGGCCCGGCCCGGCGAGGCTGATGTCCGGGGCGTGGTCGCGCAGCGCGGCGAGAACCGCCCCGATCTCCGCCCGGCCCAGGAGCCCGCCCGCGCGGAGGCGGGAGCCGGCACCGAGGGAGAGGTGCGGGTTGGGCGTACGGCGCAGGTCGAGGACGTCCGGGTCGGCGAAGACCTCCTCGTCCCGGTTGGCGGACGACAGCCAGAGCGCGACCAGGTCACCGGCCCGGACGTGCCGCCCGTGCAGGGTGGTGTCCCGGGTGGCCCGGCGGGCGGTGTACAGGTCGGGGGTGGCCCAGCGCAGCACCTCCTCGGTGGCGGTGGTCAGTTCGATTTCGCCGCCGCGCAACGCCCTCCACTGCGAAGGGTGTTCGGCCAGCGCCCGCGCCAAGGCGGTCAGGGTGAGCCGGGCGCTGCCGTCGTCATCCAGGAGCAGTCCGGCACAGGTCAGCGCGATGTCCTCGTCGGACAGCGCCCGCCCCCGCACCTGTCCGGCGACCAAGGCGCTCACCGCGTCCTCACCGGGATGGGCGCGGCGGGCGCGCGCCAACTCCGCGAAGTATTCGGTGACTTCGGTGACTTCGGTGATTTCGGTGATTTCACCGCGGGCGACCAGGGACCGTTTCGTGGCATCCAGCAGGAAGGGCCGGTCGGCGGCGGGGACGTCGAGGAGGGCGCAGACGGTGTGGGACGGGATCCGCTCGGCGACCTCGGTGGCGAAGTCGCAGACACCGGCCGCGACCGCCCGCCGTACGAGAGCGCGGACGTGCTCCTCGACGCACGGCCGGATACGGCGCAGGGCCCGCGGCGTGACGGCGAGGCTCATCCCCTCGTGCGCCGCCGGGCCGGTGTCGTGCGCGGCGGCGAATCCCTCGGTGTCCCGGTACAGGGCCTCGACGTCCCGGTGGCGGGAGACCACCCAGAAGCCGGGGCGGCCGTCGGCCGGGGGCTGCCAGTGCACCGGGTCCTCGCGGCGCAGGCGGCGCCAGAAGGCCGGCATGTCGTGTTCGGCGAAAGTGGTGGGATCGGCGAGGTCGAGCATCACCGGGGGCCTCCCGGATTCGGGGGCACCAGGAAATGGAAAGTTCGCACGCAGTTCCCCCGCTTCGCCTATGAGTTGTCGACTTTCGCGAACGAGTTGCCGACCCCGGCCCCCGAAACAGATCATGAAACACACGAGAAGCCGTGCGACATCCGCAGTAGTACCCAGGGCCGCTTTTCGTAACGTAACGAGACGCGGCCGCGCCGCCTATGGGACCACGGCGACCACCCTGTCCGCCCTGTCCGCCCTGTCCGCCCCCAGCCGGACGAACGCCCAGATCCCGATCTGCGCCCGAGTCCGCAGTCCCGTCTTCTTGCGGATGTTGTCCAGATGGGTTTCCACCGTCCGCACGGAAATGCCCAGGCGGCGCCCCATCTGATAATTCGTCAGGCCGTCCGCGAGCAGGGCCACGACCTCGCGCTCCCGCCCGGTGAGCCGGGCGGCCGCCACCGCCGGTGCCGGGACCGTATCGCGCGCGGGGCCCTCGGCGAGCCAGGAGGACAGCGCCTCGGGCGTGAGCTGGGACGCCAACCGGCGGGCCCGGAGCGCCTGTTCCGCCCCGCAGGCGGCGCGTGACACGGCCAGCGCCTTCTCCAGTCGGCGCTGCCACCACTGTTCGGCCCGGATTTTCGTGGCGGCACACCACCGTTCGAGCATTTCCGCCAGCAGCAGCGTCCGAAAATGATTCCCGCGCATGGCCGAAACGATGGCCAGCCCGCACACCAGCCAAATCCTTCGCAGATGGCCGGAATTGCGGTGCAGGGCGGCGAGCAGAATGCTCTCCGCGCGCGGCGCCTCCTCCTGCGCGAGGGCGATCTGAGCGGCGAGCATGCTTTCCCGTTCCCGGCTGTACACGGGCCGTTCCCCGCCGGTCGCGGCGGCCCGAGTGCGATATGCGTCGAGGAGGGAGACGGCGGTCTCCTCGTCGCCCAGGTAGATCAGCACCTCGGTGACGCCGAGGGCGGCCTGGTCCCAGGCCTCCACGTCGTCCTCGACCGTGGCCAGCAGGCAGAACGCCTCCTTGCCCAGGACCTGGCCGGTCGCCGGGTCCCCCAACTCCACATGGCAGGCGGCCGCCAGGCCGAGGGCCAGGATCAGCCGGGCCGGACGGTCCAGGGCCCGTTCCATCCTGGCCGCGTCGAGGGCCCGCTCCAGGGCGGCGGCATGGTCGCCCTCGGTGAAGGCGTGCCAGGCCGCGGCCCAGGCCGTCGAGGCGCGGTAGCGGTGCTCGGGGCCGGGTACCGCCAGCGCACGCTCCAGCAGGCGGCGGGCCTCCTCGGCGCGCCCGTCCTCCAGCAGTAACCGGGCCAGCGGGGGCGCGAGGGCCTGCGCACGGTCGTCGTGCCGCTCCAGGGTCCACTCCAGGGCCCGTCGCAGCGCGCCCGACTCGCGGCGTATCACGCTCAGTTCGGCGGAGGGCGGGAGGCCGGGTCCGTAGAAGGGCTCCGCGAGGGGCGTCAGCCAGTCCACCAGCCGGTCGTGCGCCCGGTCGGCCTCGTCGGCCTCCGTCAGCCGCCGGACCTCGTGCGTGCGTACGGGGTCCGGCTGCCGGAACCGTACGGAGCCGTCCTCCTGGCGCACGCTCTCCAGCAGGGCGCGCGCCTCAAGCCGCCGCAGCATCTCTCGTACGGCCTCCGGCTCCTCGCCCGTCTCCGCGCAGACGGCCGCGGCGGCCTGGGGGCCGAAGCCGTCCGGGAACACCGACAGCCGCCGGCTCGCCCGGCTCTCGGCGTCGCCGA
>NZ_JADDRL010000244.1 GCF_021538895.1 Streptomyces olivochromogenes
GGAGGTTCGCTCACGAGCTCATCTCCCGAACGTGACGGGCGGCGTCGCCGGCGCTTTTTAGGCGAATTCACTCGAATGCCGGTTTTGCCACAACTAGCCCATTGTGTGCTCCAGGGTCGCGCTGCTCGCAAGCGGACGCGGACGGACCACCCGACGGGCGCCCGGTCCGGTCGCTGCTTAGCGTGACAGGGTGAGCCGCCGAACCGCCGCCGACCAGGCAGTTGCCCACCACGGCTGGGCGCAGGCCGGGGTCGCGGTGCTGGCCGGGCTCGCCGCCATGGTCGCGGTCGCCGCGCTGGGGCTGTGGGCGGCGGGTGCCACGGACCTCCCGGACAGCGCGTTCCCGCGGATCGTGCTGGCGACCGTGGCCTCGGCCGTCGGCGGCACCGTACGGCTCTCGGGCAACGCCGGAGCCCTCGCCCGGACGGAGGCGGGGCTGACCGTGGTCCCGCTGTCGGTCACCCTGACCGGAGCCCTGGTCCTCGCCGCGGGTTTCCTGCGGCCGCTGCGGCACCGGGCGGTGGCCGGAGTCCGGGAACTGGCCGGCTGGGCCGCCCGGATCGCGGTGCTGTGGCTGGTCGCGCTGATCGCCCTCTCCCTGATGGCCCGTCAGACCTTTGCCGTCGACGTCGGCAACGACACGCTCGCCGAGATCGGTCAACTGCTCGACGCCGTACCGAGGGTGGGGTTCACCACGGACGTGCCGCTGACCGTGCTGTTCGGGCTGCTGTGGCTGGCGGGCGTCCTGGTGCTGGCCCTGCTGGTGTCGCGCGGGGCGCCGCTGCCGGGGCGGCTGCTGCGCTTCCAGGAGTCGGTGCGTCCGGCGGCGTACGCCATGGTCGTGCTGCTGCTCGTGTCCGTCGCCCTGGCCGGCGTCATCGCCTTGGTGGTGGCGGTCACCCACGGGCACCTGGCGCGGACCCTCGCGCTGATCCTGCTGGGGTTGCCGAACCTGGCCTGGCCCGCGCTCACCGTCGGCATGGGCGCCACCTGGCACGGCCGGGTGGAGGGCCCGTTCGGACTGCCGGTGCCGCGCCTCCTGGACGAGGTGCTGCGCACCCCGGACGTCTCCACGGTGAACCTGCACACGCTCACCGAGCGCGACGCCTCGGCGTGGTGGCTCCTGGTGGCGGCCGCGGTGCTCGTGCCGGGCGCCGCCTTCCTGATGGCGGCGCGTTCACCGGCCCGCGTACCCGTGTGGCGGCACGCGCTGCACCTGGCCGTCGCCCTCGTGCTCGCCGTGTTCATGATCTGCCTGGTGGGCCGGATCACCGCGCACTACGGCCTCTCGCTGCTCGGCATCAGCGACCTGGGCGGCGGACTTTCGGGGGAGCTGTTCCTGCGGCCCGAGTGGTGGTCCGCGCTCGGTCTTGCCGCGCTGTGGGGGCTGGTCGCCGGCTTCCTGGGCGGTCTCCTGGCGCGGCCGGTGCACCGCCGTGGCGAGGTGGGGGCCCGCCCCGGGCCGGGTCAGGGCTGACGGCTCCGGAACACCGGCTCCGCCCACCGCGGGGGCGGTGTCGGCGGCGTCGGCCGGTGCGGTGCCGGCGTCGTGGTGCCGGTCGCCGGGAGGTCCGGCTCCGTCGTCGGGGGCAGGTCGGCGACCGTGCCGCTGCGCCCGGCCGCGCGCAGGGCGGCCACGAAGGCGAGGCAGGAGTCGTACCGGGCGTCGGGGCTCTTGGCCAGGGCCCGGGCGAACACCCCGTCGACGGCGCGGGGCAGGTCGGGGCGGCCCTCGGTGAGCGGGGGCGGCTCGTCGTACTGGTGGGCCCACAGCAGGGCCATGTCGTCGTCGCGCTGGAAGGGCGGATGGCCGGCGAGGGTCTCGTGGACGACGCAGGCGAGGCCGTAGACGTCGCAGCGGCCGTCGACCGGGCGGCCCGAGATCTGCTCCGGGGCCACGTAGTCCAGCGTGCCGACGAACTGTCCCACGGTCGTGAAGCCGGTCAGCGACAGCGACTTCTTCGTCAGCCCGAAGTCGGTGAGGTAGACGTGCTCGGGGTGGTCGCTGTCGGTGCCCTCGGCGACCAGGATGTTGCCGGGCTTGACGTCCCGGTGGACCAGCCCGTGCTCGTGGGCGGCGTCGAGCGCCGAGGCCACCTGCCCGGCGATCCGGACCGCGACGTCGAACGGCAGCGGGCCCTCCCGGTCCAGGAGATGGCGCAGATCGCGGCCGGCGACGAAGCGCATGGCGATGTAGAGCACACCGTCCGTCTCGCCCGCCTCGAAGACCGGCACGATGTGCGGATGGTCGATCGCGGCGGCCACCCGGGACTCGTGGGTGAACCGCTTGCGGAACGTGTCGTTGCGGGCGAGTTCCGGGGCGAGCAGCTTGAGCGCGACCGTACGGTCCAGTCGCAGGTCGTGGGCCCGGTAGACGACGGCCATGCCGCCGCGCCCGATCGCGCTCTCGATGCGGTAGCCCGCGACCTGCTGTCCGATCAGCTCGGAGGGCCGGCCGGAGAAGAGACTCGTCCGGCCCGCCATCACGGCTCACCGTCGGAGGGCACCACACGGGTCGGCGCGTGATCGGGGCCGGGAACGTCGGCGCGGGGCGCCACCCGGTCCGAGGCGTAGGTGTTCAGCCGCCTCCCGTCGCCGTACATCCACCGGCCCTCCCCCGGGTCGTACACCCACACCGACTCCCCGTCGACCACCACCCCGATCCGCAGCCCCTGCGTACGGGCGCGGAACGACTCGCCGTCGAGGGCGCCCTGGGCGAGCTCCTCCACGGCGGCCCGGTAGTCGTTAAGGGCCTGTTCCGCCTGGGCCAGCAGCGGGCGCGGGTCGGCGGCCTCGCCGAGCGGGCCGTCCCCGGTGGGCGGGTCCTGGGGTACGGCGACCAGGTAGCGGCCGTCGACCCAGGCGGACCAGCCGTTGGCGCACCGGATCCGGCCCCATTCGCCGAGCCGCTCCAGGAGCTCCACCGGGAGCAGCGCGTCCAGGGGCACGGTGGGCCGTGCGGGGTCCGGGGCCTCCCAGGCGGGCAGCCCGGACGGGGGGACGACGTGGGTGGGCCGGAAGCCGGGGCTCGTCATCGCACCGCCTACTTCCGCATCACGGCGGGCTCGTACAGGCGCAGCAGCCGGGCGACCGCCATGCCGAAGGCCGTCGACAGCACCACGAGCATGGACATGTTGACCACCCACACCTCGGTCAGGTGCCGGAACAGCGGGTCGGCGGTCAGTCTGCCGGGCACGATCCGGGCCAGGCCGACGGTGCCGGCCATGGCGCCGAGCGCCCACCGCGAGGGCACCAGCCAGGACAGCTGCTCCAGGCCGGGTACGCCGTGCAGCCGCAGCAGGGCCCCGCAGAAGACGACCTGGACGATGGAGATCAGCACCAGCAGCGGCATCGTCACGTCCTCCTTGCGCACCAGCGCCGACACGACCAGGCCGAGCATCATCGCCGTGAAGGACAGCAGGGCGGTGGCGAGGGTGATTTCGGCAAGGGGCGGCATCACCACGCCCTCGCCGCCCGGTGCGTTGAGGTCGACGCCGAGCAGCGCGACGAGGGTGAGCACGACGGCCTGGACGACGGTGATCGCGCCGAGCACGAGGATCTTCGACATCAGGTACGCCGATCTGGACAGGCCGAAGGCCCGTTCGCGCTGGTAGATCACGCGTTCCTTGACGAGTTCGCGCACGGCGTTGGCCGCGCCGGTGAACACGCCGCCGACGCACAGGATGAGCAGGGTGTTCAACGCGGTCTCCGCGGTCAGTTTCCCGCCCGCCAGGGCCCGGCCCATGGCGCCCATCACGAACGGCAGCGCGATCATGGTGACGAGGAAGACGCGGTCGGCGGCGAGCGCGGCCGTGTAGCGCCGGACCAGGGTGCCGA
>NZ_JADDRL010000245.1 GCF_021538895.1 Streptomyces olivochromogenes
ATCGGACTCCGGGGTGCGGGGCGGAACCGGCTCCAGGGCGCCGGGCCGCAGTCGGCGGAGCCCTACGCCGTGAAGTCCGCCGTCCGCTCCGGCGACGCCTCCGCCAGGGCCTTGGTGACGGCGGCGGTGCCCGCCTGCAGGCCGTACACCGGTGTGCCCGGCTGCTGGCGCCAGGAGTCGTCGATGCCGCCCGCGTCGACCGTGTCGAAGCCGAGTTCGTCGATCAGGTCGCGTACGACCCGCTTCGCCGCCGCGTCGTCGCCGGCCACCGGAAGGGCCATCCGGTCGGGTGCGCCGGCCGGGCGGGGGCGGTCCAGGAGGTCCTGGGCGTAGGTCCCGTTGAACGCCTTGATCACCGCGTGGCCGATGTGCCGCTCGGTCCAGCGGCTCTCGGTGAGCCCCTCGTCCTCGATCCCCGCGATCCGTCCGTCCCGCTGCTGGGGGTAGTAGTTTCCGGTGTCGATCACGGCGACGCCCTCGGCCGCGCCGTCCAGCAGACCGGCGGGAAGGTTCGGGACCGCCTTGAGCGGGACGGCCACCACGACGACCTCCGCGCCGCGCGCCGCCTCCTCGACCGGGACGGGCGTCGCGCCCGTCTCCGCGGCCAGCCCGGTGAGGGTGTGCGGCCCGCGCGAGTTGGCCACGGAGACGTCGTGGCCCAGTTCCCTGAGCCGCCGGGTCAGGTTGCCGCCGATGTTCCCCGCGCCGATGATGCCGATCTTCATGCCGGACCCTCCGGGAGTGGTGTGCGATCGCTGCGATTCATGTACACGCATGTTTTCTCTCGCGACGGCAACCCCGGAGGGCCGGTGACTATTCCGCCGACGGGCACGGCGAAGGGGGGCACCCGTCCGGGTACCCCCCTTTCCGTTCACGTCACGTCACGTCACTTGTTCAGGTACGCCCAGAACTCGTCGAACGACAGCACCTTGTCGCCGTTGAGGTCGCGGGTCTTGATGATGGCCGCCGCCACCGTCTCGGTGACGTTCCAGTCGCCCTCCTGAGCAAGGGCGGACTTGAACTCGGCAGCGGTGATGAAACCGTCGCCGTCCGCATCGATCCGCTGGAACTGCTTGCGTGCTTCCTCGATGTCCGCCACCGATCCGCCCCTTTTTGTCACGTTGTTCGGGTGATACTGGCCTACTGCCGCTGGTCAGAGTAGCCGCCCGCCCGAGCCGGGAGCGCAGCGACCACCCGGCCGAACCGCTCCTCGGCCTCGGGCGCCCGTCTGGGAGTCTGGGCCTTGTCGTGGGTGGAGACTCGAGGAGCGGGGTGCGTGGCCGTGGTTCAGAGCCTGCGGAACATTCTCGACGCGGCGGCGCGGGGCGTCTTCCCGCCGCCGGACGGCAAGGCGACGGTGGTTCCCCAGCACTCCCCCCGCGACGCCGGTGTCATCGCCTTCACCGCGCACTCGGTGGTGTTCACGGACGAGGACCCGCGGTGGGTGCGGCAGACACTGCGCTCGCTGCGCTGCGACGCACTCGCGGCGACGATGAACGCGCGGTTCCTGGCGGCCTTCATGGACCGCACGGGACGGACGACCGACACGATCGACGCCCTCCTGGTCGGCGCCCCACTGCCGGGCGAACCGCCGCTCGCGCTGGAGGAGATCACCGACCCCGGCCATTCCCGGGTCGCCTGTGCCAGGAGGCGGCGCGACGGGGTGCGCGCCTGGGCGGCGGAGGGCGGCGTGCTGGCGCTGGGCCGCGGGGTGGCCGGGCGGCTGGAGGTCTCGGTCGAGGTGGACGAGGACGTACGGCAGCAGGGGCTGGGGCGGCGCCTGGTGACGGCCGCCCGGCACCTCGCGGACGAACCCCTGTGGGCCCAGATCGCCCCGGGGAACGCCCGCAGCCTGCGGGCGTTCCAGGCGGCGGGCTACGTACCGGTCGGAGCGGAGGCGCTGCTCGCGACGCCCGAGGCCGAGCGGCCGTCAGCGGAAGATGCCGGTGTGGCCCAGTGAGTAGCGGCCCGGCTGCGGGTAGACGGCGAGGCCGTGCGGGCCGCTGCCCACCTTGATGCGGGCCAGCTGGGTGCCGGTGCCGGTGTCGATGGCGTACACCTCGGAGTTGTAGCGGCCGGACAGCCACAGGACCTTGCCGTCCGCCGAGACGCCGCCCATGTCGGGGCTGCCGCCGCCGGGCAGGTGCCACTTCTTCGTCAGCCGGTTGCGCGCGAAGTCGAAGATGGAGATCGTGCCCTCGCCCCGGTTGGAGATGTACATCTCGCGCGAGTCCCGACTGACGTACAGCCCGTGGCAGCCCTTGCCGGTGGCCAGGAAGTGGGGCCGGTCGAACTTGTCGCCGTCCAGGATCCACACGCCGTGGGCCATCATGTCGGCGATGTAGAACCGCTTCCCGTCGGGCGAGACCTTGACGTCCTGCGGCATGGCGCCGTGGAAGGGCAGCTTCTCCTGTCTGACGACCTTCATCCGCTCGGTGTCGACCTTCAGGAGCTCGCCGCTGAACTCGCAGGAGACGATGAAGTAGCGGCCGTCGAGCGAGAAGTCGGCGTGGTTGACGCCGTAGCAGCTGACCGGGACGGTCTTCACGCGCTTCATGGTGTGCGCGTCGCGGAAGACGAGCTGACGGTCGAGGGACGCCATGACGACGGCGTACTTGCCGTCGGGCGTGAAGTAGAGGTTGTACGGGTCGTGCACGTCGACCGGCTTGCCCACCCGGCCCGTCCTCGGGTCGATCGGGGTGAGGGTGTTGCCCCTGTCGTTGTTCACCCACAGGGTCTTCAGGTCCCAGGAGGGCACGACGTGCTGGGGCTGCCGGCCGACCGGGATCGTCTTGATGACCCGGTACGTCGCCGGGTCGATGACGGTGACGGTGTCGGAGTTGGTGTTCGGGACGTAGATCCGGGACGGGAAGTCCTTGACCACCGGCGAGAGATTGCCCGGGCGGTCGGCGGCGTAGACGTCCTTCGGGTCGAGCACGGGCGGCATGCCGGGCAGGCCGTCGACCCGCGGGACCTGCTTCTGCTGCGTCTTGACCGGCGCGGCACTGGCCAACGTCTCGGTCGCGCGGGGCTCGGAGCCGCTGTCGCAGGCGGACAGCAGGGTCAGGGCGGCGAGGGCGGCGCCGGCGGCCAGGACGCGGGCGGCGTGGGTGGGTTGCATCAGCTCAGCAGCTCCGTGGTGGTGACCGCGCGCAGTCCGCGCCGGTCGAGTTCGTCCAGTACGGCGGGGAGGGCGGCGACCGTGTCCGGGTAACCGAAGTGCAGGCTCACGACGGATCCGTTCCTTACCTCGGCCAGGACCGTTCGGGTGACGGCGTCGGCGCCGGGCCGGGTGTAATCGAGCGAGTCGACGTCGTACGACAGCACGTGCGGGTAGCCCGCGGCGCGGGCCAGCCGGGCAACGAGCGGGGTGGCCGTCGGGGCACGTGAGGGGCGGAACCAGGTGCCGATCGAGCCGGTGAGCCGCTTCAGCCGGTCCGCGCAGGCCGCGATCTCGGCGCGGGCGCCGTCCTCGGACAGGGCGTTGACGGCCACGTGCCGCTGAGTGTGGTTGCCCAGGTCGTGGCCGCCGTCGAGGATCCGGCGGGCCATCTGCGGGTGTTCGTCGAGCCAGCTGCCCACGGCGAGCACGGTGACCCGGGCGCCGTGCCGTTCGGCCTCGGTGAGCAGGGTGCGGGCCAGCGCGGGGTCGCCCTGGCCGTGGAAGGTGAGCGCGACGCGGGGGTGGTCGCGGG
>NZ_JADDRL010000246.1 GCF_021538895.1 Streptomyces olivochromogenes
TCGCTCGGGGAGCAACTCCGATATGCCCGGCGCGAGTTGACGGACCGCTCTGTTCCGTCCATCGGCCGCGGGCATGAAAAGACCCGGTTGCTGGCGACGGGGGATGCACCAGCAACCGGGCTACTGGAACGGTAACAAGAGATCGGCGGTTCGCAAATTCGATCTCGGCTATTCGGACACCGATTTGCCTGTCCTGACGGGGAGTTGTGACAGGAGTCACCTGTTCCGACCACCTGACAGCGGCTGACCGGTCGGTCAGCCGGAGCCCGCGCGAACGCCGAACGTCAGCTGAGCGTCACCTGCCGGTTGGTCAGGCCGCCGCGCGCCCGGCGCTCCTCCGCCGTCAGCGGCGCCTCCGAGGCCAGGGCGGTGGCGAGGCGCTCGGCGAACTCGGCGGCCGGCTTCTCGATGTCGTCCGCCGTCATGGCGCTCGGCAGGTCCCAGACCGGCACGGTGAGCCCGTGGGCGCGGAAGGACCCGACCAGCCGGGTGCCCTCGCCGAGGTTGGAGCGGCCCGCCGCGTGCAGCCGGGCAAGAGCGTCCAGAAGCCGCTCCTCCGGGTGCGGCATGACCCAGCGAAGGTGGTTCTTCTCCGGCGTCTGGCACCAGTAGGCGGCGTCCACGCCGGCCAGCTTCGCGGTCGGGATGGCCGCGGCGTTCGCCCGCTCCAGGGAGGCGGCGACCTCCGGCGTGGCGTTCTCCGCGTCCGGGACCCAGAACTCGAAGCCACTGTGGACAACTGGCTCGAACGCGCCTTCGGGGTCGAGCAGGTCCTGCAGCCGCGGACCGTCGGGCGGGGTGCGGCGGCCCTCGACGGGCGTGCCGGGCTCGACGGTGAGGGCGCGCTGGAGGGTGTCGGCGAGGTCGCGGCTGATGTCGCCGGACGACGTGTCGTTCTGCAGGCCCAGCAGGACCGAGCCGTCGTCGCGGCGCAGGGCGGGCCAGGCCATCGGCAGCACCGTGGCGAGCGTGACCGACGGGACGCCCTCGGGCAGGCCGTCCTTCAGGGCCAGCTCGACCGTGGCGGCGGGCACCAACTCGCGCAGCGCCACCCAGTCGCACTCACCCGCCAGACCCTCGAACGGACGGTGCACCAGCTCGGTCGCGGCGTGCGCGGCGGCCCGGCCGTGGCACGCCTTGTAGCGGCGGCCGCTGCCGCAGGGGCAGGGCTCCCGGGCGCCGACGACCGGGACCTCTCCGTCCGTGATCTGCGGGCGGGTGCCCTTCGTCTGAGGTCGCTTCTTGGCCATCGTGGGTGCTCCCGGTTACGGCTCGTCTCGTACGGGCGGGAGCCTAGCCGTTCGCGCCATGGGGGACGTGGACCTGGGGACAACGGGGACACGGGTCGGCGCGTGCCCGTGGACGAGAGCGGCTGGAACCCGCGGAGCGCGCCGGAGGCGCCGTCCCGCCGCGCCCCGCTCAGTCCAGGTCGTCGAACGCGTCCGCGAAGTCCAGGCCGGGCAGCGCGGACACCACCGGCGCTGTGACGCGCGTAGCGAAATCGCCGTGGCGGTGCCGGGCCTCCCGATCACGCACGTCCTCGTGGACCACGACCCACACCGTGACCTCGCCGCGGATGTCGTCCCGTACGCCCCAGTCGTCGGCCAGTGCCGTGATGATGTTCAGCCCGCGGCCGCCGTGTGCGGTGACCGACGGGGTCGCCGGAGCCGGGCGGGTCGGGCCGCCGCCGTCCGTGACCTCGACAATCAGCCGGCCTCGCGCGTCCACCCGCCATGCGGCCCGGACGTCGCCGTCCCCGGCCGGTGCGTCCCCCAGTGGACGGCCGTGTTTGCACGCATTGCTCAATAGTTCGGAAAGGATCAGTACGGCATCGTCGATGACCGATTCCGGTACGCCACCGATGCGCAGCTGATCGCGCATGCGATGTCTTGCCTCCCCCACGCCCGCAGGGCCATGGGGTACGGCCATGCTCGACGACGTGGGCACCTCCTGTGCCACCACCAACGCCACCCCCGAGACCTCCTTTGCCCCACGCCACGGTGTGGATGCCCCATTGGCCTGTACCGGAAACCGGCCAATGCAGGTCCGGTGACGCATTCGCAACGATCGAATACGGAACGAACGCGCCGGAGCACTCCCTGTAATGGGTCTGGCTGTCGTCGTAAGCGGTCTGGCTGTCGCCGTGGTCGTCTGGCTGGATTTCGTTGGTGTGGCCGAGACGGAGAATGCTGCAGTCGGACGCCGGGGGTCAAGAGCCGTACAACCGGTCCTTACGGGGCTCTTTACATTCCGGCGTGCCGTGTCAGCGGCCGAGCTGGCGCAGCACCGCGCGCGGGCGGTTGGTGATGATGGCGTCGATGCCCAACTCGACGCAGAGGTCGACGTCCTCGGGCTCGTTCACGGTCCACACGTGCACTTGATGACCGGCCCGCTTCAGCCGCTCGATGTACGCCGGATGGTTGCGCACGATCCGGATGGAGGGGCCGGCGATCCGGACCCCCGCGGGCAGCCGCCCATCGCGCAGCCGGGGTGAGACGAACTGCATCAGATAGACCGTCGGCAGCGTCGGCGAGGCCGCCCGCACCCGGTGCAGGGAGCGCGCCGAGAAGCTCATGACCCGTACCGGCGACTCGTCGGCGGAGGCCGGCGCGTCCAGCCCGAACCGCTTCAGGAGCAGCAGCAGCCGCTCCTCGACCTGTCCCGCCCAGCGTGTGGGGTGCTTGGTTTCGATGGCCAGTTCCACCCGGCGCCCGGCGTCCGCGATCAGCTCCATCAGTCGCTCCAGGGTGAGCACGGAGGTGTCCCCGTGGTCCTCCGGGCGGTGCAGCCAGTCGGGCTCCTCGTCCCGGCCGCGCCAGGTCTCGCGCCGCTTCCAGGCGCTGAAGTCCAGGGCGGTGAGTTCGGCGAGCTCCAGGGCCGAGACCGCCCCGCGGCCGTTGGACGTACGGTTGACCCGTCGGTCGTGGACACAGACGAGATGTCCGTCCGCGGTCAGCCGTACGTCGCACTCAAGGGCGTCGGCCCCGTCCTCGATCGCCTTGCGGTACGCGGCGAGGGTGTGTTCGGGGGCGTCCTCGGAGGCCCCCCGGTGGGCGACGACCTGAATGCCGTGCTGTCGTGCGTGGGTCACCGCGTCATGGTGCCACCACTGGGGGGTACGCGTGGCGGCACGGGCGCGTACGTGCGGCGAACGGCGGCACGGGTGGCCGTCTGCGATGGCCGGTTTGTCGGATAGGCCCTATATAAAGAGTGGCGTCAGACCCACAGCAACGGCTTATGGTGCTCTGACGGCCCGTGGGAAAAGCTGACGTCAGACAAAAGCACATGCACAGCTGAATCGCGCCGGACCGTGAGCAGCTGAATGAGCGCGACCGAGTGCGACCGAGAAGAACAGCCGTGGATCGAGGAGAAGAAGCTGTGAGCACCGAGAACGAGGGCACCACGGTTCCCCCGGCCCCGTCCGCACCCTCCGTGCCGGTGGCATCTCCCGCTGCTTCCTCGCAGGCAGCCGCGCACGACGGGGACATGCCGACCGCACCGATCCCACCGGTGCCGACGGGCGCCCCCGGCGCGCCGGAGCAGGGAACGGCGCCCGCCGGATACGCGCACG
>NZ_JADDRL010000247.1 GCF_021538895.1 Streptomyces olivochromogenes
CTTGCATTTCCGACTCTATCAGATCTTTTCTCGATCCGATTTCCTCGGTGCTTTCCAGGTTTCCGCTTCCGCGTTTCCCTTTCCGGCGACTCCGACTTTATCAGAAGTTCTTGGCCGGTCTGACCGGCCGCTCATTCCTGAGTAATCGGAAGATGCTTCTCGGAATGTTGACTCCACGAGAAGCAGATAGATTCTGTCGGCTGCCCACCGAACTGTCCAGTTCTAGGCAACTGTTTGAATCTACCTCCCCACTCGCTCCGTGTCAACGGTTCTTGTGGGGCGAAGAGGAGACTAGCAGCTCAGGAGGCCTGTCCGCACATCAGGCGGCCATCGGCACGGCGGAGCTTCGCTCGGCTTCCTCAAGATCGCCCGTCTCGCCGGCGCGTGCGGCACGGCCGCCCAGAACAAAGACGTACGCGAGAAAGGCCAGCTCGGCGACTACTCCGATGCCTATGCGTGCCCAGGTGGGCAGGCCCGAGGGGGTGACGAAGCCTTCGATGGCGCCGGAGACGAAAAGGACCAGGGCGAGTCCGATCGCCATGCCCACCGCGGCCCTGCCCTCCTCGGCGAGGGCCGTGCGACGGGTGCGGGGACCCGGGTCGATGACGGTCCAGCCGAGACGCAGGCCCGTGCCGGCCGCGACGAAGACCGCGGTCAGTTCGAGCAGGCCGTGCGGGAGGACCAGGCCGAGGAAGGTGTCGAGTCGGCCTGCCGACGACATCAGGCCGAAGCCGACGCCCAGGTTGACCATGTTCTCGAAGAGGATCCAGAGGACAGGCAGGCCGAGGAAGACGCCGAGGACGAGGCAGACCGCAGCCGCCTGGGCGTTGTTCGTCCACACCTGGGCCGCGAAGGAGGCCGCCGGGTGGCTGGAGTAGTACGTCTCGTACTCACCACCGGGGCGGGTGAGCTCGCGCAGCTGATTGGGGGCTGCGATGGAGGACTGCACGTCGGGGTGCGTACCTATCCACCAGCCCAGGAGGATCGCGATCGCGGTGGAGATGAGCGCGGTGGGCACCCACCAGTGGCGCGAGCGGTAGACCGCGGCGGGGAAGCCCTGTCCCAGGAAACGTGTGACGTCGCGCCATGAGGCGCGGCGGGTGCCGGTCACGGCACTGCGCGCGCGTGCCACGAGTTGGCTGAGGCGGCCCGTGAGCTGGGGGTCGGGGGCGCTGGACTGGATCAGGGACAGGTGGGTGGCGGTGCGCTGATAGAGGACGACGAGTTCGTCCGCCTCCGTTCCGTTGAGCCGACGCTGGCGACGCAGCAGGGCGTCGAGGCGGTCCCACTCGGCTCGGTGGGCGGAGACGAAGACGTCGAGGTCCATCGGGTCTGCCTGCTCCTCGGCTGCTCATCGACGGCCGTGGCGGCTGTCAGGTTGTCGTACTGGCGCGCGATGCGCCCTCAGCTTGGCAGACTTGCGGTTCTCGGGGCAGGCCAGGGGAAGGACGACGGGTGTGAGTGAGCTGGTGACGGGCGAGGCGGTGGCGCTTGAACTGCGCCCTGCGAGGCTGCCCAGCAGGGCGCTGGCGGTGTTGCTCGACCTGGCCGTGGCCATGGTCGCCTATATCGCCGTGACAACGGCGCTGGTGGCGGCGACGGCGTCCTTGGACGAGGCGGCGCAGATCGCGCTCACCATCACTACGTTCCTGCTGGTGCTGGTGGGCGCCCCTATCGCGGTGGAGACGCTCAGTCACGGCCGTTCGCTGGGGAAGATGGCGTGCGGGCTGCGCGTGGTGCGGGACGACGGCGGGCCGATCCGGTTCCGGCACGCGCTGGTGCGCGGTGCGATCGGTGTCGTCGAGATCCTGCTGACGTTCGGGGTGGTCGCGTGTATCGCGTCGCTCGTGTCGGCGCGTGGGCGGCGGCTCGGCGACGTGTTCGCGGGCACCCTGGTCGTACGGGAGCGGGTGCCTGTCGGGCAGGCCCGTTTCGTTCCTCCGCCGCCGCCCTGGCTCGCCGGGCGCTTTTCCGAGCTCGACCTCTCCGCCGTTCCGGATGGTCTGTGGCTTGCCGTTCGGCAGTACCTGACGCGCATGCAGCAGCTGGATCCGCAGGTCGCGAGCGGCATGGCGGAGCGGCTCGCGGCCGATGTGGCGGCTCGGACGGGAACTCCGGCGCCGCAGGGTGTCCCGCCGGCGGCCTATCTGGCGGCGGTGGTGCAGGAGCGGCAGGCACGCGAGGTCCGTCGGGCCTTCGGGGGCGGCCCCGCGGCGGGTGGCGCGCCTGTCGTGGGAGGCGTGCTTTCCGGCTTCCCGCGTGTCGGCGGTGCCGCTGTCGGCTATGCCCCTCCGGCAGCGCCTCAGTCACCCCCGCAGGCGCCCCCTCCGTCCGCGTATCAGTCGGCCGCGTATCAGCCGCAGCCTCCGTCGGAGTACGGCGTCGGAGGTCGGCCGGGGACCGGGGCGCCCGTCGATCGGCCCGCACCCACGCCTGCGCCTGCACCCGCGCCCCGGCAGGAAGGGCCCCCGGCCGATCGGCCGGCCACCGGGTTTGCTCCTCCGGCGTGACGCGAGCCGCCGTCGGTGTCAGCCGAACACCGACGGCGGTGTCTCAAGATCCTCCAGCTCGATTCCCGGCGCGGCGAGGACCACGTCCCCAGCGATGTGCACGGTGTGCTGCTCGCCCGTGTCCAGGGCTGTGACCTGGTATTCGTCCACGGCCAGGGGGGCGTTGTCAGTGGCGTGTGTTTCGCTTTTCACCAGGGCCCAGGACTGATCGACGGTGCGTGGGGCGAGCACCGGATCCGTGAAGGCCACGAGGCGGACGCGGGTCGCAGCGGCGGAAGGGGTGAGGCGCAGGAGACGGGCGGTGGCGACGAGGAACGCGGGGGACGTGCCGGTGAAGGCGTGGGCGCGCACATTGCCTTCGGTGGCATGAGTGCCGGTGGGGTCGGTCCGGACCCAGGTGACGCCATCGAGGGCGGCGCCGCGCACCTGCCAGCCGCCCGCGTGGAGTTCGAGGCGGATGGGGCGGCCGAGGTCGTCGAGGGCGAGGTCGACAGAGCCGTAGTGGTCGCCCGAGGGGGTGGTCAGCTGGGAGACGTAACGCCAGCCGGACGGGCCGGGGGCGCAGTGGAAGTGCTCTTCCGCGAGGGGGGTGTGATCGTGCGGATCATGGAGCGAATAGCGGCCGCGGGGCATGGGGGTCCTGGGTTCTGACGGGCTGGTCCGGTCGGACGAGTCGGTCCGGCCTTCGGACGGGTTGGTCCGGGCAAAGGGGCAGGCCCCCGGCACGGGGGTGCGGGGGCCTGCCTCGGAGGACCGGGGGACCTGCCGCCGAGCGGAGCGCGTCAGTGCACGGACGTCGCTCCCCCGGCGGGCGGGTCGCCGGACTCAGTAGCGGTAGTGGTCCGACTTGTACGGGCCGTCGA
>NZ_JADDRL010000248.1 GCF_021538895.1 Streptomyces olivochromogenes
GGGGCGGGCCGGCTGACGGTCGCCGACGGGCGAGGCGGATCAGCGGCCAGCGGAGCCAGTTGTGCGGCGGACGGGGCCGGCCAGCTGAGGACGGGGCCAGTCAGCGGCAGACGGACCAGCCCGCAGCAAACGAGACCAGTCCCCCGGCGGAGCCGGTCAGCTGCGGCCCGTGCGGCGTAGGTGGTGGCGGACCGCTCGCTGGGCCACCGGGCCGAGTTCCTCCAGGGCGGCGACCAGGGCGCCGAGTTGTTCCAGGGCGTCGAGGGCGGCGTGGGCGCCGCGTTCGTCCACGCTCTCGTACAGCTCGATGCCGACGAAGGAGGCGGCGACCGCGCGGGCCAGGCCGGCCGGATCGGTGAACTCGCCTAAAGGGGTGTCCGCGAGGACCCGCCGCAGCACGTTCTCGATCTCGCTGATCCACAGGTCGAGGCCCGCCGCGGTGGCGGGGCCGAGGGTCCCGTGGGTCTGGGCGCCGGCCAACAGCTGGCCGAGGAGCGCCACATGACCGCCCGCCCGCTCCTGCTCGTGGATCTCGCGGCCCACCGCGAGGAGTTCGGAGAGGGAGGCGACGGAGGCGAGGCGGGTGCGGTACCGGGACACAGACTTCTCGGCGCCGTAACGGCAGGCGGCGGCGAGGAGTTCGTCCACGGAGCCGAAGTGGTAGAAGACCAGCGCCTGGTTGACGCCCGCGGCCGCCGCGACCGACCGGGCGGAGGTCTTGGCGATGCCCTGCTCGGTGAGCGTGCGCAGCGCGCCCTCCAGGAGCTTGGTCTTCGTCTCCAGGGACTTCGCCGTCTCCGCGCTCATGCGCGGGACTCCTCACGGACCGGCCGCAGCCCGGACCGCACCCCGCAGCTGCGGACGTTCGTGTACGAGGCCGTGAAGGAACCCTCGTAGCCGAAGAGCGGACCGACGTACTTGTTCACCACCCGGACGCGGATGCGGAACCGGCCCACCGCGTCGTCGTACGACTCCCGCACCTCGGCCGTCGCGCCGATCAGTTCGGGCACCCGCACGTCCACCACGCCCTCCCGGAAACGGTGTTCGCCGGAGCGGATGAGCAGCGAGCCGTCGGGCTCGGCGCCGAAGTGCAGTTCGCTGGCGAGGTGCTGGTGGGTGCCGAGGTAGTCGAGGACGCGGTCCCCCTTGGGGCTGAGCACCATCTGGGCGTCGAAGCGCCGGGAGCCGCCCGGCAGGTCGAAGGTGCGCACGAAGGTCACGGTCTCACGGCCGAAGGAGTCGGCGTACGGCACGTTCTCGATCACGAACGGAACATGCCGCCCCTGCCTCGGCACGAGGATGTTGCGGGTGCCGCCCAGGGCCAGGAACGGCTTCACGAACGCGGCCCCGTGCCAGATCCGGTCCATCACGCCCCGCCCGGTACACGCCTCGCCGCTCGCCAGGCCCACCGAGAAGCGGCGGCGCAGCTGCGGATGGAGCCGGTCGAAGTCGGCCCCCATCGCCGTGCGGAACAGGGAGGTCGGCTGTGCGGCGAGGCTCGTCACGGGGTCTCCAGGGTGCGCAGGAGGCGAGGGGCGCACACGCGCATCGGCGGAGTGCGCAGGCAACGGCGGGCGGCCGGGGTGCAGGAGAGCGGCTCCTTGAAGAGGGCGAGGGAGATGGCGAGCAGGAGGAGCAGCGGGCACAGGAAGGCCACGGCGGGCGCGAGGGGGCCGAAGGCCAGGACGAAGGCGGCCGGGTCGAGGCCGACGCAGCAGACGGTCAGCACGGTCGCGCGGACGGCGAGTTCCGCCAGCCAGTTGACCAGTGCCCGCTCGGGGGTGATCCCGCGCTCCAGCCACAGCCGCAGCCGGTCGAAGGACCAGGCCGTCGCCCAGCCCATCAGCGGGCGGAACAGCAGCCGGTCGGCGAGCGCGCCGAAGGCACCCCAGCGGGGCCGGTAGTCGTAGCCGGTGAGGAAGCGGACGCCGTCGGTGTCGGGGACGTAGCGCCAGTAGCCGCTGCCCTCGGCGAGCAGGGACAGCGGGTCGGGCGAGGCGAAGCGCAGGGCCGAGGTGCGGGTGCCGTCGGGGCGTTCCTTCTCGCCGGCGGACACACCGGTCCCCGCGACGGTGAGGAAGGGCAGCACGCGCGTCGCGTACCGGAAGCGCTGCGGCTCGCCCTCCGCGCGCGGGAGGGGGTCGATCTCGGTGAAACGGAGGTCCCAGCGCTGGTGCCGGGCCGGGTCCTGCGTACGTGCCCACAGCTCGTCGAGGTCGGCGCGGATGCGCGTCTCTACGTAGAGCCCCATCGAAGTTCCCCCAGTCAACCGGTCTTTGAGCGACCGCTCAAAACTCTGGGAAGGGAAACTACACCCGTTTGAGCGAACGCTCAAACGGTGGGCCGAAGAAAGCCCGGCCCACAGGGGCCGGGCATTTTCCGGGAGTTGGACGCCTACGAAGCGAGGTGACGCTCGACGGCCTCCACCTTCGAGGTCAGCCCGTCCGTCACACCGGGCCGGATGTCCGCCTTGAGGACGAGCGACACCCGGGGCGCCCGCTCCTCCACGGCGGCGACGGCGCGCTTCACGACGTCCATGACCTCGTCCCACTCCCCCTCGATGGAGGTGAACATGGCGTCGGTGCGGTGGGGCAGCCCCGACGCACGGACGACGCGGACGGCGTCGGCGACGTACTCCCCCACGTCCTCGCCGACGCCGAGCGGCGTCACGGAGAAGGCGACGATCATGCGTTCACGACGCCTTCCTTGCGGGCGCGGGCGGCGATGACCGCGTTCTCGGCCTCGCGCCGCAGCTTGCGCTCGGCGAAGAAGCCGCCGGTGGGCAGGACGGAGAGGACGAAGTACAGGGCGGCCGTGCCGACGCTCCACTTGGCCCGGTTCCAGGCGTCGGCCCAGAAGATCACGTACAGGACGAACAGGACACCGTGAACTGCGCCCATCACGGGCACCGCGTTGAAGTCCGTGGTCCGCTTCAGTACCGAGCAGATCAGCAGGACGAGGAAGGACACGGCCTCCGGGGCGGAGACCAGGCGGAGGCGGCGGAGGGCGGTGGCGGTCTTGATGTCCACGGATCACCTTCGGTGGGAGTGCGGTGGGAGTGAGGTCGACGTTGTCACGCGGCGCCGTTTTGTGAACGCGAGCACAAGCGCCCGCCCATTGTGACAAACGGTGGCGCGGGGGCGGGGAGGGGGGCGGGACGCCCGTCCCACGCTCCCACCCCTTAGGGGGTGTCGTTTGGATCAGGCCGGCCGTGACGAACGGTGCGGATCGGCCGACCCCGAGCGGGGTCATGGGGGTGCCCCCTGCTCGAGCGAAGTCGAGAGCTTGGGGGAGCGTGCAGCTGCAAGGCGGAGGAGGGAGTCGACGCGATGGGGGT
>NZ_JADDRL010000249.1 GCF_021538895.1 Streptomyces olivochromogenes
CGCACTCACCCAGGTGCTCTTCGCCCAGCTCAAGGAACTGCAACCGGGCACGCCGGAGCACAACCGGGTGCGCGGGGCGCTCATCGAGGCCAATCTGCCGCTCGTGCGCTACGCGGCCGCCCGCTTCCGCTCCCGCAACGAACCCATGGAGGACGTGGTCCAGGTCGGCACGATCGGGCTCATCAACGCCATCGACCGCTTCGACCCGGACCGGGGCGTGCAGTTCCCGACCTTCGCGATGCCCACGGTCGTCGGCGAGATCAAACGATACTTCCGGGACAACGTCCGCACGGTCCACGTACCGCGCCGGCTGCACGAGCTGTGGGTCCAGGTCAACAGCGCGACGGAGGACCTCACGACGGCGTTCGGCCGCTCCCCGTCCACCGCCGAGATCGCCGAGCGACTGCGGATCAGCGAGGAGGAGGTCCTCTCCTGCATCGAGGCGGGCCGCTCGTACCACGCGACGTCCCTGGAGGCCGCGCAGGAGGGCGACGGGCTGCCCGGCCTGCTGGACCGCATCGGCTACGAGGACCCGGCCCTGGACGGCGTGGAACACCGCGACCTCGTCCGCCATCTCCTCGTCCAACTTCCCGAACGGGAACAGAGAATCCTTCTCCTGCGCTACTACAGCAATCTCACCCAGTCACAGATCAGCGCGGAACTCGGCGTGTCCCAGATGCACGTCTCGCGGCTACTCGCGCGTAGCTTCCAGCGACTCCGCTCGGCGAACCGGATCGACGCCTAACCGCAAACAGGATCGATTGATCACCGTCACGAGCGATTCGCTCACCGGGGCGGTTCCCGACAGTTGCCAGCCGAAAAGCCGTCAGACCCCCTCTTTCCAGGGCCGATTCGTAACTCACATGTCGACATGTCACTACAGCGTGTTGCCGACATGTGACATTCTGCGGGAAGCGCGTTTGCCGTGGCTCCGGCTCCGGTATTCAGGTGAAGGCTGCGTTCCTTCGAGGGGCGCCGCCGCGACCGTCCCGCGACCCAAAGGGGGTGGCATGTCCGCAGAACAGGGCAGCTCGAAGGTGCTCGCGCCCACGAAAAGCGAGGCAGCGCCCAAGGAGCTCGACGCTCTCGACGTGCTCGACGACGTCACGGCCAAGGCCCTTGAGGCCGCCCCGGCACCGGCCCTCCCGGCCGCCGCCGAGGCCATCGACACCCGCACCCTGTCCCGCTCCCTGTTCCTGCGGCTCGCCGCACTCGACGAGGACAGCCCCGAGCGTGCCTACGTCCGGGACACCCTGATCGAACTCAACCTCCCGCTCGTCCGGTACGCGGCGGCCCGCTTCCGCAGCCGCAACGAGCCGATGGAGGACATCGTCCAGGTCGGCACCATCGGCCTCATCAAGGCCATCGACCGCTTCGACTGCGAACGGGGCGTCGAGTTCCCGACGTTCGCGATGCCGACGGTCGTGGGCGAGATCAAGCGCTTCTTCCGCGACACGTCCTGGTCGGTGCGCGTCCCGCGCCGGCTCCAGGAGCTGCGCCTGGCCCTCACCAAGGCCAGCGACGAGCTGTCCCAGAAGCTGGACCGCTCGCCGACGGTCACCGAACTCGCCGCGGTGCTGGGCGTGTCGGAGGAGGACGTGGTCGACGGCCTCGCGGTCGGCAACGCGTACACGGCGTCCTCGCTGGACTCCCCCGCCCCCGAGGACGACGGCGGAGAGGGCTCCCTCGCCGACCGCCTCGGCTACGAGGACACCGCCCTGGAGGGCGTCGAGTACCGCGAGTCCCTCAAGCCCCTTCTCGCCAAACTCCCGCCCCGCGAACGCCGGATCATCATGCTGCGCTTCTTCGCCAACATGACCCAGTCGCAGATCGGCGAGGAGGTCGGCATCTCCCAGATGCACGTCTCCCGCCTCCTGACCCGCACGCTGGCCCAGCTGCGGGAGGGATTGATCTCGGACTGAGGATCGGCCGAGGGTCGGCCGAGGAGGGGTCGGAGGCGGCCGGAATCCCGGCACACACCTTCCGATTTGACGAAGCGTCAGCCAACATGACCCGATGCTTCGTACGACACGGTCAACACGCTCGACCCGGTCGACGTGGTCGGCATGGACTCATGGCCGCCGAGGCGCCGTTACGGCAGCGTCGGCGGCCGTCGTCTGCGCGGGCGCGCTCCTGACGACGACGTACGGAGACGGACGACGCGACGAGGGCTACGTAGCGGTGGGCCCGGCGGCCGGCACGCCCCAGCCGTCGGGCGGATCGCTTCGCCCGGGGGACCGGGTGAGACTGGTCCCGCTGAAGGAAGAAGGGGGAGCGGAGGAAGCGGAAGGGACGAAGGGAGCGGAGGGAACGGGCTCCACGCCGACGGATGCGACCACATCCAAGGACAAGACCACCCCCGACGCGACTGCCCCCACCTCTGCAGGCGAGGGGACTGGCGACGCACCGACCACTGGGGACAACGCCGACTCCGCACCCCCGGCCCCGGCGCCCTCCCCGTCCTCATCGCCTCCCGCGACGACACCTCCGGGCACTCCGCACCCGCCTCCCGCCCCGGCCGCGCTCACCTGGACGGACCCCGCCCCCACACACGAGCCCAGCGACAAACGCTGGTGCGACAAGGTGACGGCATCCCTCCACAACACCGGCGGAACCGCGGTCCGTTCGGGCACAGTGACTTTCGGAACGCACATCATCGGAGCCCTCGGCATCGACTGGGCGACGATCGAATCGACGGTGCCGTTGCCGACGCCCATCGGCCCCCGCACACGGAAAGACAAGACGTGGACGGTATGCGTCGACGCCTGGCGCGTACCTCTGGGCATGCATGTGGAGACACGGGACGTGTCGGTGGAGTGGGAGTAGGGGGCGAGGGCGGGATGGCGGGATGGCGGTGGCCGTAGAGGCGGTGTGTTCAACAACCGTCATCTGGCAGGTGACCGTGGGGGCCGCCCGCTTCTTGGCCAGTGTCGTGCTTCCGCGCCCCGAGTAAAGGGCGCTCCGCGTCGCCTTCGGCGATCGGCCTACGGCCGACCCTTGACTCGGGCCGCTCCAGCACGGGTGAGAAGCGAGCGAGCGGCCCGGAAGAACGGGTGGCTGGGCGGGGTTCGCGAGCATGGGTCGGCTGCGTTCGCTTCCGGCGTTGACGGGCGCGGTCGCGTCTCGCCTGCACGCCGGGTGGGCTTGG
>NZ_JADDRL010000025.1 GCF_021538895.1 Streptomyces olivochromogenes
AGAGGTACGGGGCATCGTCGACACATGGTGGCGGGGCCCGGACTCGCTGGTGGCGCTGCACAACGGCGAGGCGGAATGCTTCTCCGGCCGCGTGCGCCGCGTGGCACTCGTGTACTCGGGACTCGACAAGTGGGGCCTGCACGGGCAATGAGCCCCCGGCGGCCGCGCGTTGGGGCTTCCCGACAACGCCCGCCCCCCTAACAAAGGGGGCGGCATCGTCCGTGAACCAGTACGCGGTTGATACGGATCTCTGAAATCGGCCGGCGATGCCCTTCGCTCCCCAGGCGGTTGCCTTGGTCAACGGGGCCGGAATCGCCCGCGTGTGAAGGCCTCGGGGCTACTCAGCTCCGTCGAGGGAGCCTTCGGCGTCGCAAGCAACGGGCTGCGGCGGCCCTGGATGACTCGCCATGGCCCGGGGCCCTGCCGGAATGGCTCCACGCTTGAACGCTTCAGGGGGCGCCAGGCTGTTGTCGGGGGTCAGGCCGCTGAGCTTGTCGGGGTTGACCTGGAAGCGCAGGTTGTGGATGCGGTCGTCGCCGAGGTCGAAGCAGAGGGCGCCGACGGTGTGTCCGTCGAGGGTGGCCAGGATGCCGAGTTCGCCGTTGATGATGGCCGGCTCCATGGTCAGGGCGGCCAGTTCGGGCTTGGCCAGGAAGCCCAGGAGCCAGCGCGCGACGTGGTCGATGCCGTGGAGCGGGCGACGGGCCGCGGTGACCTTGCCGCCGCCGTCGGACCAGGCGGTCACATCGGGGGCGAGCAGTTCCATCATGGCGTTCAGGTCGCCGCCCGCGCAGGCTTCCAGGAACTGGGCGGTGATCTGCCGGCGCCGGTCGGGGTCGGCGTCGAAGCGGGGGCGGCGGGACTGGACGTGCGCGCGGGCACGGTGGGCGATCTGACGGACGGTCGGCTCGGGGCGTTCGAGGGTCTCGGCGATCTCGCTGTGCGAGTAGCCGAAGACCTCGCGGAGCAGGAAGACGGCGCGTTCCACGGGGTTGAGGGTTTCCAGTACGACCAGCATGGCGGTGGAGACGGAGTCGGCCAATTCGGCCTCCGAGGCGATGTCCGGGGACGTCAGCAGGGGTTCGGGGAGCCACGGGCCGACGTAGGTCTCGCGGGTGGCCCGCTCGGAGGTGAGGCGGTTCAGGGAGAGGTTGGTGACCGTGCGCACCAGGTATGCCTTGGGGTGGCTGATCGCGTCGCGGTCCGTGGTGCTCCACTTCAGCCAGGCGTCCTGCAGGACGTCCTCCGCGTCGGTGACGCTGCCCAGCATCCGGTAGGCGGTGGCGAACAGCAGCCTGCGGTGTTCGAGGTACGGGTCCTGCCCGGCGCCGGTGTCGATCACCGGCTCATGCTGCCAGCGTCGCGAAGCGGACGGCAAGGCGTGGATCACGGCGCCGGGAGCGGGCGTGCCGGTCATGCCGCGGGCCTGCGGGTGGCGCGGCCGCCCTTGGAGACGATGGTGGTGACGTTCATGCGCTTGCTGAACCGGTACGTCACGAGGGGGCTGGCGCTGACCGTCTCCTTGTACGCCACGGCACCGCGGCCGGTGAGGTGCAGGCGGCGGGGAGTGAAGTCGGTCCTGGTGAACTGGATGACGGCGTCCCTGCGGCCGAGGCTGACCGGCTGATGGTAGTAGCCGAAGCGGAACGGCTTGACGGCCTTGCCGCGTACCAGCCGCGCGATGGTGTCGGCGGTGTACTGGGCGGTGGGCAGTCCGCTCTGGCAGGAGCCGTGGAGCTGTCCCCAGGCCAGGCGGACGGCGGCGGCGTCGCCGATGGCGTGGATGTCCGGGTGGGACACTGACCGCAGCGTGGCGTCGACCAAGATCAGACCGCGGTCGTCGGTGGCGATCCGGGCGTCGGCAGCCAGCGGCGACACCTTGACGCCGGCGGTCCACAGGCAGGCGTCGGAGCGGATGATCCGGCCGTCGGCCAGCTCGACGGTCTCGGGCAGCACCTTGGTGACGCGGGCGCCGGTCTCCAGAGTGATGCCGAGGCGGTCCAGCGCGCGGTGGACGTGGGCGCGGGCCTTGGCGCCCATCATGCCGCCGGGCTCGTCCGGGCTGATCAGCGTGACATCCAGACCGGGGTGGCTCTCGGCGATCTCGGTGGCCGCCTCGATCCCGGTCAGGCCGGCGCCGCAGACAGCGACCGTGCCGCCGGCCGCGGCGACCTCGGTGAGCCGCGCGGCGAACCGGCGGGCGATCTCCGGGTTGTTGAGGGTGAATGCATGGACGTCGGCGCCGGGGACGTTGCCGGTGTCGGCCTGGCTGCCCAGCGCGTAGACGAGCGTGTCGTAGCCGAGGGACATGGCGCCGTCGACGGTGATGCGCCGGGTCTCGGGGTCGATGGCGGTGACGGTGCCCTGGACGAACGTGACACCGGTACCGGCGAGCAGGTCGGGGATCCGGTGGTCGGCCAGCTGCTGCCCGGCGGCGATCTGGTGCATCCGCAGCCGCTCGACGAACCGGCTCGACGGGTTGACCAGGGTGATCTTCACACCGGTCCGGCGGGTGCGGTGGGCCAGCCGGACAGCGCTGAACATACCCGTGTAGCCGGCGCCGAGAACGACGATGTGGTGGCCGTTCGTCATCTCAATCTCCCAAGGTCGGTCACTGGCCTCGGTGCCGGTGACGCCCATGGGACAACCACCCCCCACCGGACGTGACAGGCCGCCGATATGACCCACGTCACACCGAGCGCCGGTGCTGGCGGGCCGGAAAGAATGCACCACCCGCCGGGCCGTACCGGGCCCGGCCCAAACGGAGCTGGACGCCCAAGACAACGGCTGCTGCCGCGGCCTTGAGCCCACGAACCCCTCCGCCCCCGACGAAGCCGAACTCCGCGTACGACTCCAGCACCAGATCCTCGACGGCGCAGACTGACAGGCACTCACACCTTCGTTGGGTGATCAAGCGCGCCGCTCACCAGTCCATCCGCACAATCCCAGCTCACAGCCCATTCGCCGCGCAGACAAGCCAGCCGCTGGCGCAACCAGACACGCCGCACCGCCGCACTACAGACCCGGCACGAACCACACCCCCACTTCACCAGCACCTTTCAGCACCAGGCCAGCACCACGACTTCAGTAAATGAACAGCCCACCCACCCCCATCAGGCCCGCTCCCCCACTGAAACCAAAACACCGACCGCTGAAAACCAACCGCCCAACATCGCACCGCTCCGCAGCAACGGTGTCACCGCAAGTCGGACATGCGACAGCGGTTCACAGCTCTACCCCTACGCTGACTGCCTCTCACTTCCCTTGTGGGCTGTGTCTTCTGCGGTGACGTTCCATGCTGCGCGCCGAGCGGGTCGTGGACGGCATCGACGAGGCAGACCGCGATGTCGCGGCGCGCCTCGTCGGGCAGGCCCTTGTAGAGGCCGCGCTGGTCAGCGCAAACGTGGAGCCAGTAGGGGTCCATCTCCGGGCAGCCGGGCCGTTGCGACGGCCCGGCTGCCCGGGGCGGTCCATGCCGCGCAGCCGATCTGGTTCTCCGCCGGTCGGTCGCGCCCGAAAGCCGCGAACTTTGCCACCATGTCGGTGACAGTCGGCTTGTCTCCCCTCGTGGCCACCACAGAGGGTGTGAGGACGCGCTTGACGATAGCTTGGATCTGTGCGCGCGCGGCCGCGTAGTCGTCGGTGTCCCGCAGGGTCATGTCCACGTAGGCCTGCCGTGCCGGGCCCTTGAGTCCGCGGACGATGGTCCTCAACTCCACGGGGGCGGGGAAGCCGCAGATCTTCCACCATGCGCGGATCCAGGGGATGAGGTCGCTGCCGCTGATGCCGCAGGCTTCCAGGAAAAGGATGTACTGCAGGAATTCCCGTGGGACCGTGCGCCCCTTGGCGATGGCGTGGGCCGTGCTGCGGGGCAGCTCGCCGTGAGTACCGGCGGACCTTTCCATGGATCGGAACGAAGGTTCCCCCGCCCGGCGCCACGCATCGCGCAGTGCGCCGCTCAGGTCGCTTTCGTCGCGGGCGAGCTGCGGCTTGGGCAGGACCTTCGATCGGCGAGAGCGGCGTCGGGCCTCGGCGACGGCCTCCGCCGCCTCCTTGTGCAGTCTCGCCGCGGCCTGGGCAGCGTCATTGTCCTTGCTGATCGTCGCGCAACCGAGGGCGTACACGGTCGCCACCGCGGGCGAGGGGAGCGATTTCCCGCTCGCCGCGCGCTTCAGGGTCGCTGCCGAGTAGCCCATGTGGGAGGCCAGGTCCCGGTAGGTCAGGTGCGCAGCGTGCCGCATGGCCCGCAGGTGCTCCGCGAACCGGCCCAGCTCGGGCACGGTGTGGTCGACTGGTGCTTCCGGACGCGCCATGGGGCCCTCAGCTTCCCGAGCCGGACGCCAGGGCGTTCAGCAGCCGCAGCAGCCGACGACCGGTACCGCCGTTGCGGAGGCGGACGGTGAAGAGGCACAGGACGGCCACGCCGGTCAGGCCGGCGACTGCCAGCAGGACGAGGATGTCGTGGACTGTCATCGGCGTGAGCAGGCGCAGTACGACCGCAGCGGTCAGGAAGCCGAGGATGACGAAGGCCTGCGCCATGCCGAAGCGCGTCTGGGCCCCGGAATCGGAGGTGACCGCAACCGCAGAGCTCTGGTCCATGGAGGACCCCTTTGCATGTGGGGCGGCAGCCCGGGGGCCGCCGCCTGCTGGTGAGAAGCGAACCGGGAGATCGCGGGACGGCTTGGCATGACGTCCCGGACGCGATCGTGGGTCCGGCCGGCACCAAGGGGTACGGCCTGTTGGCATACAGTCCGCTGGGATCCCCCCGGGGCCCGCAAGTCCCCAGGTTTCCAGGGCCGAACGGCCTGCCGTTAATCCCTCTGACGTTGGCTCAGGCGCCGTCTCTATTCGCTTGCCGACGCTTTTGGCGGCACTGATCTGCGGACTTCTTCCGGCGCCGGAGGGTTGGCTCACGCTCTGTCCCGCTCGTGTCTTGGACGAAGGCGGACGCCGGGTTCCACACTGACCATCACGAACCGACTTTGTACAAAAGCGGAGTCGTGGCCCTGCATGGCATCGCTGGTGAGGCTGGACCGGGGTAGATACAACATGGCCGCGATTGGCACGCGGCCAAACAGATACCGGGCCGGTGGCCGCCGCTTGGCAGCGGCGATCACCGGCCCGAGGCACGAGCAGACCGTGCAGTGGCAGTGAGGCCCGACGGTGACCGCCGCCCTCTGGTCGGGGAGCAAAAGCGGCCCCGGGCCGGGCGGGTTCCGGGGCCGCGAGCGGGGCGAATCCTGTCCAAAGGCCACCGGGCCGGACCCGCACACGCGTCACGGGGGTCAACGCGTCCGACGGCGCCGGGTCACGGGCCTGTCAGGCGTCGGCCGCTCCCAAAGGCATCCGTGTGAGGCTACTCAGCGTCCGGCAGGCCGAAGTGCGTGACGCGGGACCGCCCGGACATCACCTCGCCCAGCTGGCCGGCTTCCCGCGCATTGCGGACCAGGATCTGCTGGAACTCCAGCTGCGGCGAGAGGCAGACCAACTCGGGGCAGGGGCGCACGATGCCGTACAGCAAGCGGAGCCTGCCGAGCGTGGTCGCGGCAAGCATGGCGCCCGCTTGCCCCGCGGGACCCCACCAGGCACAGGTTCACCGGCGAGCTACGGGCCTGACCAACGTGACATGCCTGCCCGCCCCGAGTCCGGACCGCTGGTGCCGAGGTGCCATGGGCTGCACCACGCTCGCGGCAACGACAACCGCCCCCGCGGGCCTCAACCCGGATGCCGTGCGACGCCGCCCCGGCCCCTCCGGGGCGCGGACCGTACTGTGCGCCGGCCTGCAGCGACTACGGACATCGAGCCGGGCGTCCGAGCTCGCCCTACGGCATCCAGGACACGCCGGCGGACGGCGGGAAGTCGGCGTAGCCCTGGCCCGTCCAGACCGCGCCGGTGACGGTGGTACCCGGGTCAGCCAGGACCGGGGCGCAGTATTCGTACGAGGCGCCGGGCCCGAAGTGGTCCGTCTTCGCCTTCGCCGGGGAATCGCATGGGCCGAACCCCCCGAAGACAACCAATTTGCCGGCCTCGGTACCGTCCTTGAGGAGCCCCGTCGGCGGCTCAATGAAGGCGTGGGAGAGATCCGTCGTGCCGGCGTTCTTGATGACGGAGCGCACGTAGTACGGCGTGGCCCTGAGCTGGTCCTTGCTCAGTCCCGACAGCCCCTTCAAGTCTGCCCGGCTTCCCTTCTCGATACGGGTGACCGTCACCTGGAGGATGCCCTTGTCACTGGCGCCTTCATACGTGAGCAGGGCCGGGTGCCCCAGTTCCACCTTGGCCCCGCCCTTGAGGGTGCCGCCGGCGTTGGTGCTCGACGCCGGTGAGGGTGTCGTGGACGTGGAGGGTGCGGCGACACTCGTCCTCGCCGGGGAACTGGGGCCGTCGCCAGAGCCGCACGCCGCAAGGGTGAGAGCAAGACCGATGGAGAGAGCGAAGGCAGTGGTACGGAACCCGTAAGACATCAATTCCGTCTTCCTGTCGATGACTTGTGAACTCGCTGAAGAGCGGCACCGCTCCGACCTCCATCATCGGCCTTCCGCAATCACCGCAGTGCCGCGCCCCGCGGGCAGCGGCGGTGCAGTTCCTCTGCCCAGGTGCGGAGCTGGTCTTCGAGGGCATGGTTGTCGCCGCGGGCCACGGTCTGGAGCACCATGGCGCACACGACGGCTTCGGCAGCGAGGCCGGTCGGGCTGCCCAGAACGGGCAAGGTGTCGCGGACGCAGGCAGCGGTGTCCGGCTGGGGCAGCGTGTAGGCGTAGAGGGTTGCTGCGTCGAAACCCTCCGGAGCGCGGCCCAGCCCTCCCAGTCCAGTAGCCTCAGGGGTGCGGTGAGGTTCGCCCAGTACAGGTCGCCGTGGGCGGTGGTCCAGCATGCGACGGCTGGTGCCGGGATGCCGACGAACTCGGGGATGGCCCGGTCCATGTACTGCTGCCGTACGGCGACACGGTCGGTGTCGGCTACCGCCACTTTCTCCAGCGTCCCGGCGAGGTCCGTCCACCACTCGTCGGACAGTTGGAGGCCGTGCTGGAGGATCGGGTCGCCGGACAGGAGCAGCTCATCCACTCGGGCGGAGAGCTCCGCCCGGTAGGCGGTGCCGTCGTCGAACATGTCGTGCACGCCCAGGAGCGCGGGCCGGTGCCCGTCGAGGTCGCCGAAAGCGTGCTGGGTATCGACGGCGCCGTCCCACAGCTTCCCCCCAGGCCTTGTCCACTGGTGCGGAGACCAGCCGCAGCCACGTGGGGCCGTCGGCGGCGGTGCGGGCCGGGGCACCAGGGTGCGCCCGGCCCACCCCCAGAACTCTCCGGCCGGTTCGACCTGGACCGCCAGGACCTTTGCGGCGCGCGCATGGTGGGCACGCATCCGCCGTTCGGTGTCCGGGTCAGTGGGAGGCGAGTACACCGGTGATCTCCCGCAACTGGGCGGCGGTCAAGGAGGGTTGAGCAACAGCGTCGGTCGCCTGCCTCCGGTGTGGCGCAGTGGAGGCCGCGATGAGGACGTCCGTCACCCCTGGGCATGACGCGACCGCCAGGACGCACGCCTGTGCGGGGGTCAGGCCCGACCCGATGAGGTGTCCTATGAGCTGTGCTAGCCCTCACGCCCTATAGCGCGCTAGCTGGCGCCCATTTCTTGAACAGCCTCGGCAGCCCCCAGGGAACCGGGGTGAGTTGCCCCACCTCTCAAACCGTAGATGGCCTGTGGAGGAGATACGCCGGTAACTGACTCGCGGGAAAGCAACTTCCGCGCCGAAACCCACGTCTGCCAGTGGGAACGGTACCGAACCCCACCGACCCATACATGAACGGAGCTTTCAGTGCTCACAGGACTGCTCACCGCCGTGGCAGCATCGATCTGTTACGGCACGGGCTCCGTCCTACAGGCCGTCGGATCACGGAAGTCAGCCCGCCGGGAGGCCCCCGCGGGCAGCGTGACCCAGCACGGCGGCCCGAGCCTGTCGTCCACCGCGAAGGCTGCGATGACCTGGGAGTTCATCGTCGGGACCATCCTGGACTTCGTCGGCTTCGGGCTCGGCGCACTGGCGGCGCGCCTCCTGCCGCTGTTCCTGTCGCAGACCGTGATCAGCGCCAACTTGGTGATCACGGCGGTGCTGAGCATCAAGCTACTCGGCATCCGGCTCAACCACGCCGAATGGACCTCGATCGCCGTGGTCTGCTCCGCGCTGGTGCTGCTGGCGACGGCGGCGGGCCCGGAAGGCAGCGGCGACACCCCGACCTCCACGCACTGGTGGCTGCTGGGGATCTCGCTGCTCCTGATCGTGGGCGGCACCGTGGTCGTACGCCTACTGGGGGCGCGCGCCGCGATCCTGGCCGGCCTGCTGTCCGGACTGGGCTTCGGCGCCCTCGGTGTCGGGGTCCGGGTGCTGAACGGCATCGACCCATTCGACCTGGGAGCGCTGCTCTGCGACCCGGCGCTCTACGCGATCCTGGTGGCTGGCATCGGCGGCATGTACCTGCACACGGTCGCCCTGCAGATCGGCTCGGTCAACGGCGCTACCGCCGCGCTGGTCGTCGGCGAGACCGTCCTGCCGGGCATGATCGGCGTGCTGTGGCTCGGCGATGCCTCCCGTCCAGGCTTCGCCTGGGCGGCGATCACCGGGTTCGTGCTCGCCGTATCGGGTGCGGTGGCAGTGGCCTGCTTCGGGTCCCCGGAAGGGCACGGCAGCGGCCCTGCGGCGGCGCCCGTGACACCTGCCGAGGACGCCCGCACGTCCGCGCGGGTCTGACCCGGCACCAGATACGCAACGCAAGGCCGGGGGAGCGTTTCGGGCCCGCCAGACCTTGCGGTAGCAGGCGCCGAACTTCCAGCGCTTGGCTGCCGTACGGGAGCCATCGTTTGCGACACAGCTCCCCCCACAGGCCTGGTTGAGATCCTGTTGAGATTCTGGATCTCGCCAGTGATGCTCCTCCCTCCACTTGATTGAGCGTAGAAGGAAGTGGAGAGGGTGACGAGCATGAGCACGCGTATGGCTTGCCCGGGAAGGCGACAGGCTGAAGTGGACATGATCGCCTCATGAATCAACGCTCGGTGACCCTGGACAAGATCACTTTGGAGGATTGGCCAGCCATTCACTCGTGGGCGTGTCTGGCGGAGGCTTGTCGCTATCAGACGTGGGGGCCGAACACAGAGGACGAGACGCGAGACTTCGTGGGAGGCGCAGTCAAAGCCTGGTCGGACACCCCCCCCAGCGCCGGTTTTCCTATGTAGCCCGCCTCGGGCGGGATGTGGTGGGCATGGGTGAGTATGGGGGCGAGTTTCAGCAACGGTTGTCGTTCAGCGCGGGCAGCACCCGGCCGACGCCGAGGGAACGGACTTAGCCAAGCTCCGCCGGAAGATGCACCACAGCATGCTCGGCAACTGCTACTGCGCTCGCCTCATTGAAATGGACTGCGACTTGGAGTCGATCTGCGAGTACTACACCTCTTCGTCACCACCATCGGGTTCCGGCCCACGCTCGAACGCTGGCGGGATGTCGCGGCGGCCAAGGGCCAAATCGCCCGCGAGCAGATCTTCGACGGCCTCCTGGCCCGACTCGGCCTACAGGCCGGGTGACGGCATCATCCGTCGGGCGGGACGCCAAAAACCCGTGTTCCGATAGCGCCACCAGTAGAGGACAGTGCGATCGTCGGGACACGCGGCCAGCTGAATGCCTGTGGGCTCGAAGTGGTCTCGCTCGGGATTGATAGGGCGCCAGCTTCGGTCCATCGGTTCGTCGTCCTCAGGCGGGCGGACATGCTCCACGGACCGTTCCTCGCAAGCTCCGAAAGCCTGGTAGTTCTCCTGGGCCTCGATCAGCGAAGGTCGGTTTGCTCCGCCTGAGTAGTCCGGCCAACGAAGCTGGATAGCGTCGTCCTCCCAGAAGCAGACTGGACAGATCTGATACGAGCCCGGCGGCTCATCCATAGTCAGACGGCCACAGCTCACGCAGGGGTACTTCAGGATCACGCCCGTCATCCTGTCCGACCCCACCGCGAGGACCAACTGGTTTCTAGGGAGTTGACAGGGAGACCCGCATATTAGATGGGTGCCCAGGGGCAGGGTTCGCTACGACAACTTGAAGGCCGCGGTCGTCAAGGTGATCGGGTTCGCCCGGGAACGGAAGGAGAGTGCACGGTGGCTCGCCTTCCGTGAGCACTACGGCGTCGACAGTTTCTGCTGCCGCCCCGGCCTGGCCGGCGCCCACGAGAAGGGCGGCGTCGAGGGCGACATCGGCCGCTTCCGCCGCAACCATTTCGTTCCCGTCCCGGAGGTCGGCTCGCTGGCCGAGCTGAACACGCTGGTCGAGCGGTGGGACGAGGAGGACGAGGCCCGCCGGATCCGGATGCGGCCACGCACGGTCGGGGAGTATTTCGCCGTCGAGCAGCCACTACTGGCGCCGCTGCCCACCGAAGTGTTCGACGCCGGGCAGGTCATCGAGACCCGGGTGGACCGGCACAGCCGCGTCTGGGCCCGGGCCGGTCTCTACTCGGTGCCGGCCCGCTACATCGAGCGCAGGGTCCGCCTCGTGCTGCACGCCAACGAGCTGGCCGTCTACGACGGCCCCACCGAGATCGCCCGCCACGAGCGGCTGGTCGCCAAGGCCAGCGAGCGTCTCGAACTCGATCACTACCTGGACACGCTGCTGCGCAAGCCGGGGGTGCCCTGCCCGGGGCGACCGCGCTGGAACAGGCTCGCAGGCGGGCAAGTTCACCCCGATCCACGACGCGTGGTGGTCCGCCGCCCGCAAGGCCCGCGGGGACAAGGCGTGCACGAAAGCTCTGATCGAGGTGCTGCTGTTGCACCGGCGTATCCCGCACGAGCACCTGGTCGCCGGGCTCGCCGCGTCCTTACGGGTGGGCGCGCCGACCGCGGACGCGGTCGCCCTGGAGGCCCGCAAGGCCGCCGAATCCGATGATGATGCCGCCCTGGTCCAGCCCCAGGAGCCGTCTTCCGTGGCCCCGTTGACGCAGTGTCGTCTCACTCACCTTCCGCCCGAACTTCGGCCGTTGCCCTCGCTGGCCGCCCATGACCAGCTGCTGCACCGTCGTCCCGCCGCGCCGAAGGAGTCGCTGCCGTGAGTACTCCCAGCCGTCACCGGATGAGCGAGCAGGCGGCGGAGACCGCCGTGGTCGGCGCCTGCCGCATGCTGAGGCTGCCCACCATCCGTGCGAAGTTCCCCGACCTGGCCGAGCAGGCGTCCCGCGAGCAGATGTCCTACCTCACCTTCCTCGCCGAGCTGTTGCCGGCCGAGTGCGACGACCGGGCCCGGCCCCGTTCCGAGCGCCGGATCAAGGCCGCCGCGTTCCCGAGGCAGAAGTCGGTCCGGGAGTTCGACTTCGACACCCACCCCAGCATCGACCCCGCCGTGATCCACACCCTGGCCACCTCCGAGTGGGTGAAGAAGGCCCAGCCCCTCTGCCTGATCGGAGATTCCGGCACCGGCAAGTCCCACCTGCTGATCGCGTTGGGCACCGAGGCAGCAATGGCTGGTTTCCGGGTGAAGTACACCCTGGCGACGAAGCTCGTGAACGAACTGGTCGAGGCAGCGGACGAGAAGCAGCTGAGCCAGACCATCGCCCGCTACGGACGCGTCGACCTTTTGTGCATCGTCGAACTCGGCTACATGGAACTCAACCATCATGGCGCCGAGTTGATGTTCCAGGTGCTGACAGAACGGGAGGAGAACAAGGCCATCGCGATCGCCTGCAACGAGTCCTTCGGCGGCTGGACCAAGACCTTCACCGATCCCCGGCTCTGCACCGCGATCGTCGACCGGCTCACCTTCAACGGCACGATCATCGAGACCGGCACCGACTCCTACCGACTCGCCCACACCCGGAGCAGTGCCGAGCAGCCAGCCGCTGCCTGACTGTCCTCTGACGCTGAAACTTGACCGATTGCCACTGATTCCTAATGCCGTCTGTCAACTCGTCCGAGCAGCTTCGTGGGCGGTCAGGCGGACAACGAAACGAGAGTCGTGACGATGGACCGCTTGCGAAGTCCTTCCGCCAGATGCGCCATTTCCACGGACGTGCCGACCATGCCGGCTCCACTCAGCTCGGCGGCCGTCAGCCGGGCTTCGCCCAGCGACAGGTGGCGCATTTCGCGCAGGGCTCGCAACACGGGGACGAGACTGGCTTCCTCGGTCGCCAGGCGAAGCCGAGTTGCCCCGTGCTCGGCAAGCAGTGCCTGTCTGATCTCTTGGGGAGCTGGGCCTGCGCCCGTCTCGCACCACGCGTTGGGGCAGGCTTGGCATCGCCCTTCAATGCCCCAGCGCAGCTGGCCCCGGTCGACGAACTGACCAAGATCGCGGACCAATACGCCACCACAGGCCACGCAGGTCGAGGTGACCTTCACTCCCTGTGTGACGGTGATCATTGGTATTTCTCCCCACGATGTCGTTCTGTCTGATCCTGCCGCAAGCACTGCAGGCCGGCGACTGAGTTGTCCGCGGATCAGGGTTCGGCAACGGGGCGTCATGCGACGAGTGGTTCCGGTGGCGCGGCCTGGTAGCACCGTCCATCGCGGAGGAGAGCCCACAGGACGTTGACGCGGCGGCGGGCGAGGGCGAGGACGGCCTGGGCGTGGAGTTTTCCCTCGGCGCGTTTGCGGTCGTAGAACTGACGCGACTCGTCGCAGTGTCGGATGCTGAACAACGCCGACGTGTAGAAGATGCGTTGGAGGCGGCGGTTGTATCGCTGCGGGCGTCGCAGGTTGCCGCTGATCCTTCCGGAGTCGCGGGGCACCGGGGCGACGCCGCCGAAACCGGCGAGGCGGACGGCGGTGCCGAAGACGGTCATGTCGCCGCCGGTGGCGGCCAGGAACTCGGCGCCGAGGATGACGCCCATGCCAGGCATGCTGTTGATCACGCCGAAGGCGTGGTGGTCGCGAAACCGGGCCTCGATCGCCTTGTCGAGCTCGGTGACCTGCTGGTTGAGGAGCATCACCTCCTTCGCCAGTGTGTGCACCAGCTCGGCGGCCAGCTTCTCGCCGGGCAGGCTGGTGTGCTGCCGTTCGGCGGCCTGGACGGCGGTCTCGGCGAGCCGGTCGGGGCGGACGGCGTGGCGGTTGCGCAGCCAGGTCTCGAGCCGCTTGGCGCCGATTCGGCGGATGGCCGCAGGGGTCTGGTAGCCGGTCAGCAGGGTGAGCGGGCCGGCGTTGGTGAGATCCAACGCCCGTTCCAGGCCGGGGAAGAGGCTGGTGAGTTGGGCGCGGAGGCGGTTGACGGTGCGGGTGCGGTCGGCGACCAGGTCGATGCGGCGGCCGGGAGGATCTTGAGGTCGGTGATGGTGTCGTCGCCGGTGCGTAAGGGGTGCAGGTCGCGTCGGACGCGGACCTGATCGGCGATGACGGCGGCGTCCTTGGCGTTGGTCTTGCCCTCGCCGCGGTAGCTCTCGGAGGCGCGATGGATGGCCCAACCGGAGATGTAATGCAGCGGCTGGTCGTGGTTGAGGAGTATCGCGATGACCAGGGCGGCTCCGCCGTCGGCCAGGTCGATGCCCCAGGTCACCTCGTCGCCCAAGGCCAGGACATCGGCCAAGAGTTCGAGCAGTTCGGGTTCGTCATTGGCGACGCGACGTGACAGCAGCCGGTGGCCGCTCTCGTCGATCGCGGCGCAGTGGTGGTGGGCTTTGCCTGCGTCGATGCCAGCCCAGATCGCGGCCATGTGGTGCCTCCGTGCGGTGTGCTGCTGGTTCCTCCCACGGACGACCTCGCTGTCGATTCCCTACGGAGCGATCATTCGCAATTCCTAATTGGCAGCCGAGTCGTCGTGGGGCGCCGGGCGGCCAATCGATGGAAGCCTCGAACGGCAGAAGTTTGAAAGCCACACCCGGCACCCCTGGGTGGGTGAACCATACGAAGGGCGCGCCGCCTCCCGCAGACAACGTAGGGAAGTTTGACCTCTGTGTGAGCCACGACCCTTCGTCCGTTCCCCTTCAGGCCCGCGGATATGCTCGCGCCATGCGACGACAGGGACGAATGGTCAAGGCGGCTCGCTGGCTGGTGGTTTGGGCTGTGTTCACCGTTGTCATGCGCTTCGTCACCGGCTTCGCGGACATCTACAGGGGCTGGTTGACCACGGCGGTGACGTCCGCGGCGGTGGTGGCCTCCTGGATCCTGGTCCCGTGGTTGCGGTCCCGCAGGGAGCGCAAAGCCACAGCACAGTAACCAGACGGCGAACTTCGAGCGCTGTCCCCCGGATGAAACTCGTCGGTCAAACTTCAAGTGGCAATCGGTCAAGGTTCAGCGTCAGCGGACACTGACTGCAGCCCCGGCGGCGTTGCTGAAACTCATCGACATTGCAGACGCCGACCCCACCCAGTCGTTGCTGGAACTCACCGGCAGGCGTTGCTGCCCGTCATCGACATACTCAAACCGCTTGGCCGGCATTCCGCAGCGGCACCCGGACAGCCCCTTCAGCAGCGGTGCAGTTCCTCAGTCCACGTCCGGAGCTGGTCTTCGAGGACAAGGCTGTCGCCACGGGCCACGGTCTGGAGCATCATGGCGCACGCGACGGCTTCGGCGGCCACGCTGGCCGGACTGCCCAGGACGGGGAAGGTGTCGCGGACGCGGGCGGCGGTGTCCGGCTGGAGCAGCGTGTAGACGTAGAGGGCGGCCGCGTCGAAACCCTCCGGAGCCCGGCCCCAGCCCTCCCAGCCCAGAACCGCAGAGGCGCGGTGAGATTCGCCAGTGCCCCTCTCAGCGGGCCGGACCATACTGAACGCATGGATCGCGGTGACGAAAACGACGACCTCCCCAGTCGGCCCGGGGAAGGAAAGGGATCACCTCAGGACCCAGGAGCTCGCCGCGATGCAGCGTGAGCTCATCGACGGCATCGCCAGCCCGGCGGCCTCATTCCGCCCCTCGCGCAGCCAGTCGCCACCGCCGCGCCCGGCTGACGCAGTGGCCCGTGGCCAGCACGGTAGAACAGGTCACCCCGACTGGTGGCAATTTGCAGACGCCGCTCAGCGGACGCTCAACCCAAAGATCATCCCATCCCATCAGCCAACGTGACAGCGCCTGGTGACGTGGTGACGGTCAGCGGCACGGCACCCTGCACTGGAGGCGGACGCATCGTGCTCGGCGACGTCACCGGCCGGATCCGGGCCGCGGGAGACTCCCGACCGCCGGAACGCCGGTGGCCCGCCCTCCATCTGCCTTGGGGATCTTCAGGCTTCAGCCGTCAGCGCGTTCAGCGTCCGGCGGAGCCAGGCCAGAAAGGCCGGGCGGCTCGCCAGCATATGGCCCGCCGGGACGATCTCGACCAGGCAGTCGGCCGTAGTCTCCTCCGACCAACGGTGCAGCCCGGCCGGGTCGACCAGCGGATCGCTCTCACCCGCCAGCGCCCGAACCGGGCAGCTCAGCACGGGATGACGGCCGCGTCGATAAAGCTCGGCAAGCCGGGCGTCGGCGCGCAGTACGGGGAGGAAGGGGTCGATCAGATCCGGCTTGTCGAGCAGGGCGATCGGCACGCCGTCGAGCTCCCGCAGCTGTTCGAGCAGCCGGTCCCTCGGCAGACCGTACAGTGGTATCGAGGGGTGTGAGACGCCAGGACCGTTGCGGCCGGAGACCAGGAGGGCGGCCGGCTCGCCCAGGGAAGGGCGCAGGGCGTGGGCGAGTTCGTAGGCCAGCAGAGCGCCGAAGCTGTGGCCGTAGAGGAGGTAGGGGCCGTCCGCCTCGGCCCTGATCCGTGTGGCGAGGTCCACGACGAGGGTGGCAAGCCGGTCGGGGGGCGGCTCGTCCCAGCGCGTGCCGCGGCCGGGCAGTTCCACCGGGCGGACGCGGACGTGGGAGGCAACATGGCGACTCCACGGAGCGAACCCCGCTGAGCTGCCGCCCGCGTGCGGCAGGCAGAAGAGCTGGGGTCGCACCGGCCGGCTCCTCACGTCCGCGACCGAGTCGCCCGCTGATCCGAGGTGGTGGACCGTTGGCAAGCCGTCTGTTCCCGAGCCGTCTGCTCCGCGGTCGTCCATGGCGGGCCTCTCCGAGCCAGGGCTCTGTTTCAGTGGCCGGGCAAGTGGGTGGAGTGTTCGCTGTGGTCGGTGAGAAAGTGCTGGGCCACGGGCGCGAGGAGGGCGATCAGGTCGTCCATGTCTGCGGACGCCAGCGGTTCCACGGGCGTGATGTGCCGCACCACCATGAGCCCGATCAGCTGGGCGCCGATCATGACGGTGTGGGGGCAGGGTCCGGAGGCGTCCGGGAACAGGCGGCGCAGGGCTTCGGCGAGGTGTTGACCGGCGTCCCTCTGTGTCACCGAGCTACGGATCAGGGCAAGGACCGCGCTGCGCCGCTCCTCGGACTCCCACAACGGCAGTTCGCGGCGGAGCAGTTCCTCTCCGGTGAGTTCCGGGCCGCCGGGTGCCGCGTCGTCCCGGGCGTACACGACGAGTCGGCTGGCCTCGCGCAGCGCCGCGGTGAGCACACCGTCCCTGGAACCGAAGTAGTAGTGGACCAGGCTGGTGTTGACCCCGGCGCCGTGGGCGATGCCGCGTACGGTACTGCCCCCGAAACCGTGTTCCGACAGCTCCTCCCGAGCGGCTCGGAGGATGAGGGCACGGCTGGCGGTGCGGTGCGGGAGGGGGCGCTTGCTCCACTTCCCGGCCTCAGCTCCGTACGGCATCGACGCCTCCTGTGGCGGCCACCGCGGCGAGCACCGCGGCGAGTTGGGACTCCAGGCTGAACTCGTCGGCCTGGCAGTCCGCTTCGCCGCTTGCCGCGGCCAGCCTGTGCAGGGCTCCGGACTCGCACAGCACCGCCAGCCCGAGCAGTTGGGCGGCCACCATGGCACGGCCCAGCTGGTCGTAGTTCAGCTCATCCTGTTCCAGGTCGGCAGCCGGCTCCCAGAGCAGCCCGGTGACGTAGGAAACCAGGCGGGACCCGGTCGGCCCGTCGGTCAGGGCGGAGGCCACCAGGGCCCGCCGGCCAAGCGGATCGGTACTCCACAGATCCCTCAGCCGCCGGGTCAGCCGGGCGGCCTGCGAGCCGGTGTCATGCTCGGGGGCGTCGGGCAACGGGCCGTCCGGCGTGTCGGGTTCCCCGGGCGCCTCTCGGGTCCCGGTGGCACAGCGGCTGGGCTGCAGGGCGGTGCGCAGCAGGCTGTTCCGGGAACCGAAGTAGTGGTGGATCAGCCGGATGTCCACCTGAGCTCTTCGGGCCACGCCACGCGTCGAGGTGCCGTTGTAGCCGTGTGCCGCCAGCTCTTCCCGTGCGGCGTCCAGGATGCGGTCTCTGGTCGGTCGACCGTTCACGGGCCACCCCTGACGAAGAAGGAATTCATCGAACAGTGAGTTAATACAGTAGGTGGTCCTCCGTGTCCGGGACACCTCGGAGGCAAGACATGGCCGGGTTTGACCGGCGGGCCTGGCCGGAGCTCGCGTGCGCCCGGCCCGACCGTCACACGACGCCGGACCGGGCAACCGCCGCTCAGGCGGCCGGCGCCGAGGCGGTCAGGCCCGGCCGGCAGGGTCGCCCTGCAGCGAGACCACCAGCCGGGAAATCGCATCGAGATTCTTGAAGTGCGCGCCGACGATTTTCTCCGGCGGAACGGCAACCCCGTAGCGGTCAAGAATGTAGGAGATCAATTCTGTGGTGGTGAGCGAGGTGAGTATCCCCCATTCAAGGAGCGGAGTGCCGGGCTGGAGGCCACCTTCCCCCTCGGGGAGGAAGCGCGTCTCCACATAGCCCGTCAAATCGGCGATGACCTCGTCGAACCCCGGCAGGTTGGTACTCTCCGGCATGCGCGTGACCTCCGTTGATCTGACCGCAAGGAATGGATTGCCGCGCGGACCATGATGTCCGCGAGCCTTACACTAGCCAGCACATTCGGGCATTTCTTCGGCTCAGTTGATGAACTCGGGACCAGTCCTTTCGGATGAGTCCCGGGACAACTCAGTCCATCCGGCGATCAGTTCCTCGGCGACCGCCGCGGCGAGTCGAGGGCCCAGCGGAACATCGTGGACGAGAAAGCGCCCACTGCCGGGGCCGCCTACTGTGATCACCGCAGAGCCTGCCTCGTACGGCCTTACGTCGAGCCGTGCGAGCCCGCCCGCGAGGCCCGTGCCGACCGCCTTGAACACCGCCTCCTTCCGGACCCAGCAACGGTAGAAACGACGGAGTCGCCGCACCGGGTCCGTGTCTTGGGTGACGTAGATCCGCTCGTCCGGGGCCAGGCAGGTGTCGATCAGGCCCTGGAACGCGCTGAGTGGCCGGATCTCTTCGACATCGGCACCCACCCGCTGCCCCTCCGTGGCGACCGCCAGCAGCCAAGTGGCATGGCTGCGGGAGTGGTTGAAGCCGAGCACGGCAGGCGGGGCCACGATGCGCGGACGGCCGTGCTCACCACTGCCGCAGCCCGGACACTGTTCGCGACCGAAGCGGATCGCCTCGGCCGAGCAGTGCAGCAGCCCTGCGATGATCCGCCGTACGGTGGCGTGAGCGTAGACGTAGTGCCCGGCCTCGGCGGGGTCCATGAAGCGGTGGGCACGGGCGCGTTCCTCCGGCGAGAGAGCGATCCAGTCCCGGGCCGTCGGCCGGCCGGCGGTACCGTGCCACAGGCGCAGACAACGGCTGACACGCAGCGCCGATGTCACGGCCGGAGCTTCGCCAACGAGAGCCGCCCGGTGTCGCCTTCCGGCCGGGCCGGGTCCTGGCTGTGGGTCCCGTCGAGCGGAGCGGCGGTGTGAGTGATCCCCAGCCTGTGCAGCAGCGGCCCGGCCATCGCCGTGGTGACCAGCGCCATGATCACCATCATGGAGAACATCTCGGTGTCTATGACGCCCAGTTGGCGCCCGATGTCGAGCATCACGATCTCGGTGAGGCCACGGGTGTTCATCAGGGTCCCGAACGCACCGGCCTCCCGCCAGGACATCCCCGACATCCGGGCGGGCAGCACGGTCCCGGCGTACTTGCCCACGATGGCGGTGCACAGGATCAGCCCCAGGTACGCCAGCCCCGCCAGGCCGAGCACCCCCACGTCCACGGACAGTCCGGTCACGATGAAGAAGACCGGCAGCAGCAGCGCCACGACCCCGCCGAGCGGCATCGCCACCCGCCGGTGCAGATCCTCCCGGGACTCTCGCGGCATGACCAGTCCGAAGGCGAACGCCCCGAAGATGGCGTGGATGCCGATCCAGGAGGTCACCCAGGCGGACAGGAAGACTCCGGAGGCGATCAGAACCAGCAGATTCGCCCCGGACGCCGCCCGGGGCGACCGGCCGATCATGAAGCGCAGCAGGCGCCGCACCGCGATCCCCATCACCAGGCCGTACGCCGCCGTGAGGCCGAGGACCGTCCAGAAGTGCCCCGGACCGCCCGCTTCGGAGACGGCCACCACCAGCACGAGGACACACCAGGCCAACACGTCTCCCACCGCGGCGCACGCCATCGCCGTGGATCCCACGCGGGTGCCGGTGAGTCCGCTGTCCTTGATGATGCGGGCCAGCACCGGGAAGGCGGTGATGGCGAAGGCCGTGCTCAGGAAAAGGACGAAAGCGGTCGTGCTGCGCTTGCTGTCGGCGTAGCGCCCGGCGAGCAGGGCCGCTGTCCCGGCTCCGAGCAGGAACGGCACGGCCATGGACAGCCCGGCCATGCCCCCGACCGACCGGCCGCGTCCACGCAGCCGGCCCAGGTCCATCTCCCAGCCGGCCAGGAACATGAAGAGAAGCAACCCCACTTGAGATACGGCGGAGAGCATGGGCCGTGCCTCGTCGGGAAAGATCCGCCCGGGCAGGTCCCCGGGGAGCAGGCCGAGAAGACTCGGTCCGAGCATGATGCCGATGGCGATCTCCGCCACCACCGGCGGCTGGCGGAACCGTCCGCTCAGCCTGACGAACAGGCGGCCCGCGAGCAGCACGATGGCCACGTCGGCCATGGCTATCGCTTCCACGGGAAGTCCCTCCGCTGCCATCAGTCCTCCAGACGTGTCGGCGTGCCGTACGGCGCGTCCGGCCATGGCACGGGAGTGAGGATTCTTCCGAGGGGGACGGATTCCCCACCATTGGCCTTGAGAGCGAAACCTGGGCCGTCCATCAGCACCTATGAGGGGCCGGGAGGAGGAGACACGGTAGAAGGGATGAATTCTCGGCCGTGCCGATGTGCTTCACCGGTTTCGCACGGCAGGGTTGCTGTGGGCAGGGCGCCTCGCGGCGTCGTGCGCGGGCAAAGTACTGGACGGTCCGTGAGCGGATCGGTCCGACGCCGGGGACACATCCCGCTGCGTGGCCGGCCCGACGAAAGCCGAAACCGCCGCGCCGGGCCCCGCAGTATCCCTGACGAACCGTCAGAGGCATCTCTGGCGCACCATCAAACGATCGTGTATCGGGGAATCTTATGGATTTCGAATGGTCCGCTGATCAGGAGGGACGTCATCGGCAGATGCTGGAGGACGTCCGCCGCGCCTTCCCCGCCGGGCGCGTTCCGCAGGAGCCGTTCAGCCGGACGGACTGGGGGACGCTGGGACGCCTGGGGCTGCTCGGCGCGTGTCTGCCCGACAAGTACGGCGGACTGGGGCTCGGAGCACTGGACACCGCGCGACTGTACGAGGCGTTGGGTGAGGGCTGCAGCGACACCGGGCTGGTCTTCGCGGCCAGCGCGCATCTCTTCGCCTGCGCCGTGCCGATCTCGGAGTTCGGCTCCGACGACCTCAAGTCCCGTTGGCTGCCCGGCATCTGCTCCGGAGAGGTCATCGCGGGGAACGCCATGACCGAGGCCGACGCGGGCTCCGATGTGTCGAAACTCCGGTTGACCGCCACTCCGGTGGACGGCGGCCACCTGCTGAACGGGGAAAAGAGCTTTGTCAGCAACGGCCCCGCCGCCGGCCTCTTCGTCACCTATGCGACGACCGACCCGGAGGCGGGCCATCTCGGGCAGACGGCCTTCGTGATATCCGCGGACACGGCAGGCGTACGGGCGGGGGAGCCGTTCGACAAGATGGGCCTGCGCTCCACCCCGGCCGGTACCGTGACGTTCACCGACTGCTTCGTACCCGCCCGTCAAGTGCTGGGTGTCCCTGGGATGGGGGCGACGATCTTCCAACATTCGATGGGCTGGGAGCGGGCCTGTCTGTTCGCCGGCTACGTCGGGATGATGGCCCGGCTGGTCGAGCGGACCGTCGAACATGCCCGGCGGCGGCGCCAGTTCGGCCGTCGGCTGGCCGACTTCCAGGCCGTGTCACACCGGATCGTGGACATGGCGATGCGGCTGGAAACGGCCCGGTTGCTGCTCTACCGCGCCTGTTGGGACATGGACCAGGGTCGGCCCGCCCGGTTGGCAGTGGCGCTGTCGAAACTCGCCGCGTCCGAGGGCGCGGTGGCCAACGCCCTGGACGCGGTACGGATATTCGGTGGAGGCGGCTTCCTCGCGGACGTCGGTGTGGAGGCCGAGCTGCGCAACGCCGTGCCGAGCCTCCTCTTCTCCGGCACATCGGAGATCCAGAAGGAACTGGCCGCGAAGGAGCTGGGACTGTGAGGCTGCATCAGCTGGTCAGCGACGTTGCCCGGCACACCCCGGAGGCTCTGGCTGTGCACGCCTGGGACGGGCGCCTGACCTACGGCGAACTGGACGCACTCGCCGATCGCTACAGCGCGGCTCTGGCCGCGCGGGGTGTCCGGCCGGGCGACCGGGTGCTGTTGTGGGCGGGGAAGAGCACGCACGCCGTAGCGCTGATGCAGGGGTGCCTGCGGCGCGGGGCGGTCTATGTGCCGGTGACCGAGTCCAATCCGCCCGTCCGGGCCGCCCGGATCGGCCGGGGCTGCGGCGCCGCGCTGACCGTCACGGATGCGGGCGGGGCAGTGCGCGCTGCGGGGGCGGAGTGGAACGCGGGCCCATTGGCGACACTGGAGGAACTCCTGACCGAGGAGACGGGAGCACCTTCGGCGCCGGCGGATGGATCCCCGGACGACCCCGCCTACATCCTCTACACCTCGGGCTCCACCGGGGAACCCAAGGGCGTGTGCCTGAGCCACCGCAATGCGCTCGCGTTCGTGACCTGGGCCTGTGAGCTGCTGGATCTCGGGCCGCGGGACAGGCTCGCCAACCACGCCCCCTTCAACTTCGACCTCTCGGTCTTCGACCTCTACGCCGCGTTCCACGCCGGGGCCTCGGTCTTTCTCATCTCTCAGGAAATGGCTTACGCACCGGAGCAGTTGGTGCGGTTCCTGCGCCGTCACGAGCTGACCGTCTGGTACTCGGTGCCATCGGCCCTCTCACTGATGATGTCCAAAGGAGGGCTCTTCGACGAGGTCCCGCCGCCGGCTCTGCGGGTCTGTCTCTTCGCAGGTGAGCCGTTCCCGCTTCCGCTGGTCCAGCAGCTGCGTGCCCAGTGGCCCGGGGTGCGGATGTTCAACTGGTACGGCCCCACCGAGACCAATGTCTGCACCTCGTACGAGGTGACGCCGGCCGTTGTGCGGCGCTCCACGGCCGTGCCGATCGGAACGGTCTGTTCCGGCGACTCGATGACGCTGGCGCCGCAGGACCGGGAAGGCGAGCACGAGCTGCTGATCTCCGGCCCGACGGTCATGCTCGGCTACTGGGGCCAGGAACCCCACACCGGGCCGTATGCGACGGGCGACATCGTGCGGGTCGGCGAGGACGGGAACCTGGAACTCATCGGCCGGCGCGACCACCTGGTGAAGGTGCGTGGCCAGCGGGTGGAACTCGGCGAGGTGGAAAGCGTTCTCGGTGCCCATCCGGGAGTGGAGGACGCCGCCGTCGTGGTCGTCGGGTCCGGCCTGGAGGCCGCGCTCCACGCGGTGGTCACGAAGACGTGCCCGGAGTCGTCCGTCTCGCTGCTCGGGCTGAAGGAGTGGTCGGCGCAGCGGCTGCCCCCGTACATGATCCTGGACGCCCTGCACGTGGTCGATGAGTTGCCGCGCACCGGGAACGGCAAGAAGGACCGCAGGCGTATGGTCCAGGACATCACGACGGGCCGGACAATGATGTGACGGAGAATTTCGCCGCCAATATCGGAACCACGTGTGGGGATAAAAGTGAGAGCCTACCTGAATAGGGCAACGCCGCTTCGGTGGTGCAGGACAGCAAGCCGCTGACCTGCTCGGACCGTCCGACAGGATGATCGTCAGACTTCCCGTTGAAGCGAGCTGCCCGAAAAGGCGGCTCTCACATTTATCCCACGGGCGAGACCGGAATCCGTGCCGACGGTCCGGCCGTCCGGACCATTCCGATCTCGTACGCGTAGATTACGGCATGTATGCGATTGCGCAGCTCCAGCTTGTCCAGCATGCGCTGCACATGGGATTTCACCGTACTCTCGCTCACAAAAAGCATCTCGGCGATTTCGGCATTACTGCAACCGCGCGCGATGAGCCGGAGCACGTCCACTTCACGCCGCGTCAGTTTCCTCAGCGCTTCGTGCCGGGCTTCCTGCTTGTCGCCGTCGGCCGGGGCTTGCCAGTCGACGAGCCTCCGGCCACGACAAGGGAAGAGCAGGGCGTATCCGGCTGCGACCAGCCGAACCGCCGATACGATCTCCACTGGGGACGAGCGGTTGAGCAGCAGGCCACGGACACCAGCGCGCAGCAGCCTCTGCACCTGATCGTCGAATTCACCGACGAGCGCCAGCGAGGGGGAACCGGGAGCCTCCGACCCCAGGAACCTGACCACCTCAGCCGCGTCCAGCGAATTCGTCTCGGAATCTATGACGACTACATCGGGTCGCAGATCGCTCACGCTGCTCGCGATCTGCGGTATATCTCCAGCGTCTCCGGAAACTTCAAGATCCGGTTTACCGTCGAAGAGCATGCGGTAACCGGCCCGGATGACCGTCCTGTCACTGACGACTAATATGCGCATCAGCAAAGAACCCCCCATCTGGCACTTCATCGCTTAATCAAGCTAACATAGAAGACGGTCGGAGGGGAACCTTTACCCAAGAACCACTTGACACTTCCGCAGCAATTCTACCGACTCGTAATGTTGAGGCGAATATTCCATGTGCTGCGGACATGATCGCAAAACCACGGCTCAGCGTGACGGTAAATCCGCCGTAAACAATGAGATGAATCCGGACAGCGCGAATTGGCCCGTTGGGGGTCGACCTTCAGACGGCTAGGTCATCCTCCGCGCTCAGGTCCCCGACCATGTACCGGCGGATATTCGGCGCCACAGCCGCGATGACGACCTTTTCCGGCGCGCCCGCCAGTGGCTGGATACGCAGGACGTACCGGACCATCGCGAGGCCGAAGAGCTGGCTCGAAACCAGCGACGCCCGCAACGGCACCTCCGCGGGATCGACGACCGCCCCGAGGCGGCGCACCACCCGGCGGGCGATCTGGGTGGTGAAGAACTCGCGGAGGAGCAGCGCTTGCCATTCATGAGCGACCGCGCCGCGCAGCAACCCGAGGAAGGCCGGGCCGCTCACCGGGCCCTCGCACACGCCAAGGAAAGTACGCACGACATTCTCGGGAACGGCCTCGATGCCGGCGGCGAAGATTTCGTCCATCACGGCCCCGGGCTCAATGGGCGGCTTCACGACTTCCAGGAAGAGATCTTCCTTGCTGCCGAAGTAGTGATGGACGAGCGCCGGATCCACACCGGCGCTCGTCGCGATGTGACGGATGGACGAGCCGTCGTAACCGCGCTCGGCGAACGTCCGGCGAGCGGCCTCCAGGATCGCCCCGCGTGTGTCCGGGTTGCCGGGACGGCGGCCGCTACGTCTGCGCACGAGCGCTCCTCTTCACCAGGTGACAGCTAAGCGGTGCGCCGCCGTAGGGTCCCAGCGGCGAGCACCAGGGCCAGCACCACACATCCCATCACAATGCCGTAGCCGCGCCACATGTCCCCCGTCGCGTCGGCCGAGGTTCCGACGTCCTGCAACGCCTCCACCCCGTGGGCCAGCGGCATCGCCGTGCTGACGCCGTCCAGCCAGCCTGCCATATCGGCCCGCGGCACGAAGAGGCCGGAGAGCAGGATCTGCGGCAGCACCACGACCGGCAGGAACTGCACGGCCTGGAACTCGGTCCGGGCGAACGCGCTGCACAGCAGTCCCAGGCCGACGCCGAGCAGGGCGTCCGCCACCGCGATCAGCACCACCAGCGCGCCGTTGCCTGCCGTGTCGAGGCCGAGCAGCCAGAACGCCACCGTCGTCGCCACGGTCGCCTGCACGGTGGCGGCCAGACCGAAGGCCAGACCATAGGCGAAGAGCAGGTCCAGCTTGCCCAAGGGAGTGGTGAAGAGCCGCTCCAGCGTGCCCGAGGTGCGTTCCCGCAGCATGGCGATGCTGGTGACCAGGAACATCAGGAGGAAGGGGAAGACCCCGAGCATGATTAACATGACTCGGTCGAGGAGCGGGCCGTTCTTCTCGAACATGAAGTAGATCAGGGTGAGCAGCAGCAGGGGCGCGCCGATCAGGAGGCCGACGGAGCGCCGGTCGTGCCTGAGCTGCCCGAGCACCCGGCCCGTGGTGCTCAGCGTCAGTCGCACCGACATCACGCCACCTCCAGCGTTCCCTGGACCAGGGTGAGGAACGCCCGGTCCAGATCGTCCGTACCGGCCCTGTCCTTGATCGCCTGCGGGGTGTCATCGGCCACGACTGCACCCTCTCTCAGGAGGATCAGACGGTCGCACCGGTTGGCCTCGTCCATCACGTGGCTGGAGACCACCAGCGTGGTGCCTTCGGCCGCCAACTGGCGGAAGTGGGCCCACAGTTCCTCGCGGAGAACCGGGTCCAGGCCGACCGTGGGCTCGTCCAGGATGAGCAGTTCGGGGCGGCTGACCAGAGCGCAGGCAAGCGACGCCCGGTTGTGCTGGCCGCCGGAGAGGGTACGGACGATCTGGCCGGCCTGCTCCTGCAGGCCGACCTCTTTGATCGTCTCCTCGGCCGCCGCCTGGCCGAGGTTGTAGAAACTGGCGAAATAGCGCACGTTCTCCCGGACGGTCATGTCCGCATAGATGCTGGGCGACTGGGTGAAGTAGCCGATCTTCCGGCGCAGCGCCGGGGCACCCGCCGTGTCGCCGAGCACGGTGACCCGGCCCGATTTCACCCGCTGCACACCCACGATCGAACGCAGCAGCGTGGTCTTGCCGCTGCCGCTCGGCCCCAGCAGCCCAGTGATTCCTCCATGTGGGATGCGGGTGCAGAGGCCGTGCAGTACCTCTTTCCCGCCGCGGGTCACCACGAGGTCCTGGACCTCGATCGCGGTCTTCATGATCTCTCCTTGCGGAAACTCGCCCGACGTTGAATTCAACAGTAGGTGAAAGACTTCCGGCCGTGAACCCTGCCGGTGCTCGCCGGCCGATGCGGGGTCGGGACGGCCCACGTCGGCGGAGGTGAGCGTCGGCGGACGTCAACTCCGGCGGCGCAGAACCAGGGAGACGTTCTGGCCGCCGAAGGCGAATGAGTTGCTGAGAGCCGCGGCCGCGCCCTCGGGAAGCACTCCAGGACCGCCTCGGACCACGGCCCGGAGAACGTCGTCACCGATCGAGGCATCGGGCTCGTCGAGGTTGACGGCGGGCGGGACGACGCCGTGATGGAGCGTCAGCGCGGTGATCACCGCCTCCACCGCACCCGCCGCGCCCAGCAGATGACCTGTCAGCGACTTGGTCGCGGCCACCGAAGCCCCGCAAAGGCCCGGCCCCAGCACCTGCCGCAGCGCCACCGCCTCCGCCGCGTCCCCCAACGTCGTACCGGTCGCATGTACGTTGACGTGCGCGATCTCGCCGGGTTTCACTCCCGCGTCGGCGAGTGCCCGGCGCATCGCGCGAGCGGCACCCGCGCCCGAGGGATCGGGGTTGGCGATGTGATAGGCATCCGCGGAACGGCCCGCCCCGGCGAGCTCGGCATACACGCGGGCGCCGCGCCGTGCAGCATGCCCGGCAGCCTCCAACACCATCACCCCGGCGCCCTCCCCCAGGACGAATCCGTCCCTCCCCGCGTCGAAGGGCCGGCAGGCGCCCTCCGGGTCCTCATTGCGCCGGGACAGTGCACGCATGGCCGCGAACCCGGCCACGATGACCGGGTGGATCATCGCGTCGGCGCCTCCGGCGAGCACCACGTCCGCCTGACCGGACCGGATCAGTTCCCGGCCGCGGGCCAGCGCGTCGGCGCCCGACGCACAGGCGCTGGCGGGGGCGTGCAGTTCGGCCGCGGCACCGAACTCCACGGAGATCCAGGCCGCGGGGCCGTTCGCCATGTACATCGGAAGGGTGAGTGGGGAGAGCCGCTGCCATCCGCGCTCCCGCAGCACGTCGTACTGATCGAGCAGGCTCCCCACTCCCCCGCCTCCGGAGGAGACGGCCACCGCCAACCGCTCCGGCGGCGTCTCCGGTGCCCCCGCGTCCTGCCACGCCTCGCGGGCGGCCAGGAGGGCCAGTTGCTGCACCCTGCCCAGGCGGCGCGTTTCGTACGTCGCAAGTCGTTCGGCCGGCTCGACGGCCACGGGGGCCGCGATCCGCACCGGCAGTACGTCAGCCCACGCCTCTTTGATGCCCCGCACCCCGGAGACACCCGAGAGAAGGGCATTCCAGGTCGCCGGGGCATCGCCGCCGACCGGGCTTGAGGTCCCCAGCCCGGTGACGACCACCTCACGGTCCTCGGAGACAGGACAGCCGGGGCCGGCAGGGCGGCCGTCGGTCATGCCGAGACTCCCGCCATCCGGATGTAGTCGACCAGGTCGCCGACAGTGCGCAGTCCCCTCATGTCCTCGTCCGGCAGCTCGACGCCGAAGCGGTCCTGGGTCGTCATGCCGATCTCGTACATGGACAGGGAGTCGACGTCCAGGTCGTCGACGAAGGCCTTGTCCACGGTGCTCCTGGCCGGTTCGATCCCGCAGACGTCATGCAGGATCTCCGCGACGCCGGCCAGAATCTCCTGTTCGGTCCGTGCCATGTCGTACGACCTCCTCGATCGTTGGATGTGATGAGTCGTCAGCTCAGCAGCCCGGCGGACCGGATCTCCGCGGCCACCTGCTCCGGAATGCCGTGACGGGCGATGTCCTCCGCGGTGAGGGACACCGGGATGCTGTGCGGGTGCTGGAAGACGTCGCCGGGGTCGTACTGGCGCTTGACCTGCATGAGCCGCGGCAGGTTCTCCTCGTAGTAGGCCCACAGCCAGTTCTCCAGGGCCAGGTCGATGGTGTTGACGTACGCGGCGCCCGTGGTGTGCTCGGCCATCGAGTGACGCAGCGCCCTGACCCAGGCGAGGTTCTTCCCGTCGTCCTCCGGCAGATCCCAGTCGGTGCGGTACTCGAAGGCCATCAGTCCGGTCCTGTGCACGAACGCGGTGTCGGTGCGCGCCCGGTGGCCGATGGCCCCTCCCATGCCGTACACGGCCACCTCGGCGCGGTGGCTCGGCGGATCGGTGAGGAACTCCTGGAGGGTCGCGATGGCTGCCTCGTTCAGCGGCTCGGCGACGATGGCCGAACTGCCCTGGGCGCGCACCTGATCGGCCGCGGCCGCCTCACCCTGGAGAGCCTCCACCGTGTCCACCGCCTGGATGAACGGCACCGGCTCGACGACCAATGTCTGCGGCTCCGCCGCAGCCACGAGCGGACGCAGCAGCTCCTCGAACTCCGCGGCCGGGCCGTCGAAGACGCCGAAGGCCACCAACAGGTCCTGTTGTCGCGGGAAGAGCGAGAGGAAGGTGTTGATGCGGTCCTCCGCCGAAGCCAGCCAGCCCTGCCAGGCCTTGACCGCCGGGGCGAACTGCGCCCAGCTCCAGGCGATGGTGAAGATCGTGACCTCTGAGATCGGCGAGGTACGGAAGGTGTACGAGGTGGCGATGCCGAAACTGCCGCCTCCGCCGCCCCGGCAGGCCCAGAAGAGGTCGGCGTGCTCGTCGTCGTCGACCTGGCGCAGCCGACCGTCGGCACCGACGAGTTCCAGGCCCACGAGGTGGTCGACCAGCGCGCCGCGCGACCGGGAAAGGACACCCATGCCGCCGCCCAGCACATGGCCGCCGATACCGATCCGCGGGCAGGTGCCGGCCGGTACGGTCACACCGGCCTTCCACAGCTCACGGTAGATGTCACCGAGACGGGCCCCACCACCGACGGTCACCAGCGAACTGTCCTCGCTGAGGGTGATGGCATCGAGACCGCCCAGGTCGATGATCGCCCCGTCCGCCACGCTGCTCAGCCCGGCCATGGAATGACCGCCCGAGCGGACTCGGAACGGGATACCGCGACCCCGCGCACTCCCCAGAGCCTCCGCCACGGCTTCGGCGCTGTGACAGACCATCACTTCGCGGGGCCGGGAGGCATAGCACGCGTTCCATGTGCGGCTCGCGTCCTCGAAACCGGCGTCCCCCGGGGTGAGGACGGTGCCGGTGAAACGGGCAGGGGTTCCCATGCGTGCTCCTCGGTTCTTCCTTGTGTGTGGCAGTCGGGGGAGGGCGGGACGGTACCGGCTCGGATCAGCCGCCCCGCAGGACGGTCTTTATCCCGGTGCGGATCAGCGGGGCGATGTCCTTGGGCGCTCCGCGGACCGTCCACAGGGCGAGCCGGAGAAGGGTCACCGGGGTGATCTGCAGAAAACGGGCGGTCGGATCGTTGAGCTTGAAGGCCGCGGGCACGAACTCCGCCTCGCGGACCGACCGGAAGATCCGCTCGCTCGCGGTGCGCGGGTCGAGCTCGCCGGCCGCCACCGCCGCGCAGGTGGCACCGGTGGCGGCGAAGAGCAGGTGGTAGCCCTCGTGGCCGGCGAAGATGTGCCCGCGGTACGGCACGGTCTCCAGAGCCCGCAGCGCCGCGTCGCTGCCCGTGGAACGAAGCTCCGAATAGGCGGTGAGCAGGGGGAACCCGCCGAAACGGAAGCCGACTTCGAATACGAAGAGCACGGCCTTCACCAGCGCCGGGTCGCGCAGCGACGCGTGCGCCATGGCGGCAAGCTCGTCATTGGCGTCGAGGTGGCCGCGGGTGAAGTCGTCCACCAGCGCAAAGCGTTCGGTAGAGAAGTCACCGTCTGCCACGGCGTCCAGCAGCCGCCGGGCGAGGACGTTCACGGTCTCCAGAGCGATGCCGAGTCCCCTTGAGATGAAGGGATCGACATAACCTGCGGCATCCGCGACGAGGCACCACCGGTCCCCTACGGTGCGGCTCACCGCGTACTGGTTGCGCTCGGTGGACAGCCACCCGTGCTCGGCGACCGCGTCCTCGAACTGGGCTGCCAGGGTGGGGAAGCGCGCGACGAACGCCCGGAACTCCTCCTCGGCGGAAAGCCCGGCGAAGTCCTCGGCCGGGAAGCGGCGGGCGTCGAGCGTCAGACCGACGCTGACCACGCCGGCGGCGGGAACCGGGTGGTTGTCGAAGGGCAGCACCGCGAGATACGCGCCGTCGGTGAGATGGTGCATGCTTCCCCGGGCCCACGGCATCGGAGCCTTGTACGCCGCGGCCCGGTCGGCCACCACATCGGCGAACGGCCGCACCCCCGTCATATGGGTGGTGAGCGTGCGGCTGACGGTCGTGAAGCGCGCGGGTTCCTCGCGGAGCCCCAACGCGGCCACCAACGGTGAGTCGGGGCCTGTGGCGTCCACCAGATACCGCGCCCGGATCCGTCCCCCATCCGAGAGGGAGACCAGCACATCGGCCGGTCCCGGCACCGCCCCGGTGACCTTGACGCCCCGGCGCACGTCGGCGCCCCGGTTCTCGGCAGCCCGCAGCAGGTGGGCGTCGATGTCCGCCCGGTAGAAGTGCGGCTCGGGCGGGGCTCCCTTGGGCGGGCAGACCTGGAGCAGTTCGGACGGATCCTGGGGCCGTCCCTCCCGGTGGTAGACGAAGCTGTGGCAGTGTTCGGCACCGACAGTTCGGGTGATGTGCTCGTGGATGTCCTTGACCGTGGAGAGCCGGGCCAGTTCCGGCACCTGGTAGCGCTCGGCCAGGATGCGGAAGAGCCCGGCCGCGTGCACCCCCATCTCGCCCTGCGGGAATCGCGGCGGCTCGGCCTCGTCGACCACAGTGACCCGCACCTGGTTGGCCGCGAGGACAGTCGCCAGGGTCGCCGCAGCTATCCCACCGCCGAGGATGGCGACGTCGCGGGGGGCCTGTTCATGGGCGTGTTCGGGATCGCGCGTGTTCATCGCTGCTCCGTCCGGGACTGTGCGGCGGGCTGGCCGGGAGAGGGAAGGAAGCCGGTGCGGACCATCCAGTCGAAGTACGTGTCGAGGAGGGCGTCGTCGAGCGGTGGACAGGTGATGCCGCTTCCGTCCAGCGCGCGCAGCAGGTTGTCCACCTGATACGTCATGGAGTCCTGGCCGACCCGGACGATCTCGCTGATGGTGTCGATGAGCGGGTGGAGCGCGTTGTCCTCGACGCCGACGCCGGCGTGGAAGTCCGCCACCCACTCGGGTCCCGGCCGCTGACCGACCGGCCATTGGCGCCGTTGGATGTAACCGACCAGTTCCTGGAACGGCATGCGGTCAGGGTTGAGGAGATGGAAGTTTTTCCCGAAGTCACTCGTCTTGGAGGCGTGTACGAGGGCCCGACTGACGTAGTCGGCGGGGGTCATCTCCACGAGCATGTCGAGTTCGGGCGCGGAGCCGAACTGGATACAGCCCTTGATGACCGCGCAGGTGAAGCTGTTGGTGACACAGGCGCCGAAGCGCGAGTCGCCCATGATCTGGCCGAGTCGGTAGACGTTGACCGGTACTCCGCGTTCACGGGCGGCTTGGACGAGGTTCTCCGCCACCCACTTGGTCTGCAGATAGCCGTTGGGCAGTCGGCCGGCCCGGTCCAGGGCATCGTCCTCGCCGAAGGTACTGGTGAGGTCGTCGGGCACCCCCCAGACGGCGAAGGTGGAGACGTGGTTGACGGGGGTGAGCGGGCCCCGGCAAGCGAGCCGCAGTATCTCTTGTGTACCGCCCACGTTGGTGGCCCGGAGCTGCCGGAAACTCTGGATGAAATTGACGTTGGCGCCGTTGTGGTAGATCGCGTCAACGCGATGGGCGAGTGCGTCGAACACGTTCTCCGGGAGGCCGAGGAGCGGTTGGGAGAGATCGCCGGGGACCGCCACGATCCGCTCCTCGTCCTCCTCCCGCCAGGGCAGATAGCGCTCGGTGTTGGCACGCAGCCGGGCGAGCGCGCCGTCCGGATCGTCGGCGCGCACCAGGCAGTGGACGGTCGCCTTGGTGGAGCGGAGCAGTTCGTCCAGGAGGTACGCGCCGACGAAGCCGGTGGCACCGGTGAGCAGGACATCGGCCGGGTCGCGCCAGGCCTCCCCCAGGTCGCCCGCAGGACTGATGTCCGGGTCCAGCACCGCCTGGGCCTTGAGTACGGCCGGGTCGGTCCAGTCGGTGGCCACGGCCGCATCGCCCTGCTCCGCCGCGCCGGACAGGCCGTGGTCCTGCGTGGCGCGTGCCGCGATGAGGGCCGCCCACTCCGCGAGGGTCGGCTGCTCGAAGAGTTCGCGCGGCGAGAGACTGAGCCCCAGCTCGTTCTTGCAGACGGTGACCACCTGCATCACCATCAGCGAGTCCACCCCGAGTTCGAGCAGGTCGGCATCGGGGCCGATCTCCTCCGCGGGGGTCCACAGCGCGGCGGAGAGCTGCTCCAGCAGGTGGGCGGCGACGAGGCCGGGCCGCATGTCCGCGACCGCTTTCGACAGCCGCGCGAGCAGCGCCGGCGGTTCGTCGGTGCCGGCGGTCCCGGTGGTGGTGCTCGTGCTGACGGCGGGCACCGCCGGCTCTCGCTCGTCGAACCAGTAGCGGTCCCGCTGGAAGGCGTACGTGGGAAGCGCCACAGGCCGGGAGGGTGCCCCGGCGTGCACCGCCCGCCAGTCCACAGGGGTACCGAGCACGTACAGGCCGCCCAGCGCCGTGCGGATCTGCTCGGCGTCGTCGGTGGTCCGGCGCAGGGAGGCGAACCAGTTGCGGTCCGGCCCGGGAAGGGCGGCGGCGCCGAGGCCGAGCAAGGTCCGGCCGGGGCCCGTCTCCAGGAACGTGGTGAAACCGAGGCGATCCAGGGTGTGCACCCCGTCGGCGAACCGGACGGGCACACGGGCATGCCGGCACCAGTAGTCGGGGTCGGCGAGGGTGTCGGAACCGACGGCCTCACCAGTGAGGTTGGAGATGACAGGAATACGCGGCGCGGAGAAACCGATCCGCGACGCCGCCGCGCGCAGCTCCGCCAGCGACGGCTCGACCAGCGGCGAGTGGAAGGCGTGCGAGACACGCAGGCGGCGAGCCTGGATCCCACGTCCGCCGAGCCGGGCGGCGATGCGGTCGATGGCGTCGGCGGCACCGGAAAGTACCGTCTGGCGCTCGCCGTTGACGGCGGCGAGCGAGACGGCACCGCCATCGGTGGAGGCCTCGGCCTCGGCCTCGGTGGCGGAGAGCGGCACAGCGATCATGGCGCCTGGTTCACACAACCGCTGCATGAGCCCGGCACGGACGCTGACCAGCGCGAGGGCGTCCTCCAGACTGAACACCCCGGCCACGCACGCGGCCACGTACTCGCCGACGCTGTGCCCGAGGACGGCGGCAGGCCTGATTCCCCAGGAGCGCCACAGGCGGGCGAGGGCGTACTCGACGGCGAAGAGGGCGGGCTGGGTGTAGGCGGTCCGGTCCAGCAACGCGGTGTCGTCGGGACTGCCGTAGACGACGTCGGACAGCGGGCGGTCGAGATGTTCGCGGAGCAGGACAGCGCACTCGTCGAAGGCGGCACGGAACACGGGTTCGGTGTCATACAGTCCGCGCCCCATACCGGGGTACTGGCTGCCCTGGCCGGTGAAGAGGAAGGCGACCTTCGCCCGCCTGCGGGTCGACGCCCGCCCGGTGACGACCCCCGGCCCGGCCTGTCCCGCGGCGAACCGCTCCAGCCGGTCGCGCAGCTCACCCGCCGAACGGGCCACCAGCGACACCCGCTGCGGCAGTTGGGCCCGCCCCAGAGCGGCGGCCCGGCACACATCCCCCAACGAGGCACCACCACCTGGAGTGCTGTCGCCCGTGCTGTCCGCGGCCGTCTCCGAGGAGGACTCCTGCGGCAGACCGAGGCGGGCGGCGTAGCGGGCGGCCAGGTCGCTCAGGGCAGCCTGGGACGTCGCGGACAGGACCAGCAGATTGTGCGAGGCCACCGGCGCCGTCTGCTGGGGTTTCTCGGCCGGCGACGCGGGGGCCTCGCCAAGGACCAGATGAACGTTGGTGCCGCTCACCCCGAAGGAGCTGACGCCCGCGTAGCGGCCGACGGCCGTCGTGGGCCAGGCCGTCCGGTCCCGTGGGACGGTCAGATGCAGGCTTTCCCAGTCCAGGTTCGGATTGGGCTCGCTGAAGTGCAGGCTCGGCGGAATCTCCCTGTGCCGCAGGGCCAGCGCGAGCTTCATCAACCCGGTCACACCTGCTGCGGCCTCCAGGTGGCCGACATTCGTTTTGACCGACCCGACGTATACGCGGCGGTCCGTCGGCCGGCCAGGACCCAACACCGCCTCCAGGGCACGGAGTTCGATGGGGTCGCCGAGCAGTGTGCCCGTGCCGTGCGCCTCGATGTATCCGATCCCACCGGGGGCCACACCGGCGTCCGCCAGGGCCGCCCGGATCACCTCCTGCTGTGCCGGGCCGCTGGGCACCGAGATGCCGCTGGAACGTCCGTCGTGGTTGACCGCGCTCCCGTGGATGACGGCGACCACCGGGTCGCCGTCCGCCAGCGCGTCCGCCAGCCGTTTCAGTACGACGACACCGCACCCCTCGCCGCGTGCGTACCCGTTGGCCGAGGCGTCGAAGGCCTTGGAGCGCCCGTCGGGCGAGAGTGCCCCCGCCTTGCTCACGAGCACGAACCCATAGGGCGTCAGCATCAGGTTGACTCCTCCGGCCAGTGCGAGATCGCACTCGCCGCGGCGCAGGCTCTGGCATGCGAGGTGGGCCGCCAGCAACGACGAGGAGCAGGCCGTGTCGACGACGTGCGCGGGACCCCGCAGCCCGAAGTGGTAGGCGACGCGCCCGGCGAGGAACGCCGGCTCCCCCATCAGCTGGTAGGCGTCGACGTCCGTCGCGGCGGTGAGCTGTTGGCGCATGCGTGCGTAGTCGCTGGTGCTGGCGCCGAGGAAAACACCGGTCGCGGTGCCTTCCAGGCTGTCGGGAGCGATACCGGCACGCTCGAGCGACTCCCAGCTCACTTCCAGCGTGATGCGCTGCTGCGGGTCCATCGCGACCGCCTCGGCGGGCGAGATGCCGAAGAGTGAGGCGTCGAAGGCGTCGGGCCGGTCGATGAACCCGCCCTCGACGCAGTACGCCTTGCCGGGCGCGTCCGGGTCGGGGTCGTACACGGCGTCCGCGTCACCGCGGTCGGCCGGGAAGCGAGTGACGGTGTCGGTACCTTCGCGGAGAACCTGCCAGAACGCCTCGGGCGAATCCGCTCCGCCGGGGAAGCGGCAGCCCATGCCGATGATGGCGACGGGACCGTCCGTCTGCTGGTACTGCTCGAGCCGGGTCCTGAGCCGCGCGATCGTATCGAGGGCGTGGCTCAGCCTGGCCCGGTCGTCCGTGTCGGTTCCGGTCATTGCTCCGCCTCTCCGCGGTACTTGGTGTCGGTACGGGGCCAGTCGGCACGCCCAAGTCCCAGGGCCTCCACCCCGGCCATCTCGCGCTCGAAGCGGGCCGTGAGGTCGTCGTCCCCGACGTCGACGGTGAACTCCGAGGCGGTCTGGGGGCGTTCGGTCCCAGTGGGGTCGTGACCGGTGCGGCCGGGGGCGTCCGCGATGCCGAGGCCGAGCACGTCCAAAGCGAGGAATCCGGCCAGAGCCTCGGCGTTCGGATACTCGAAGACGAGCGTGTTGGGCAGCGTGCAGTCGAAGCGCCGTTGCAGCCGGACCTTCATCTCCAGGGCGGTGATCGAGTTCATGCCGAGGTCGAAGAAGCCCTGACGGGAGTCGAACTCATCACCCGACTCGGCGCCGAGCACCACGGCTGTCTCGGTCAGCACGTGGCCCACGAGGAGGCCTTGGCGCTCCTCGGGGTCCAGCGCCGCCAGTTCCTGGAGCAGCGAGGCCGCCGCGGTGGCACCCGCCGTGTCGTCGCTCGCTTCCAGGTCGTGGAAGAGCGGCCAGCCCACCTGTTGGTAGAGGGGCAGCATGATGCCCCAGTCCACCTGGCATACGCCTGCCTCGACGGACCCGGCGGCGACGAGATGGTCGAGCACCTCCACGGCCGTCTCGGGCCGCAGCGGCTCCAGACCGGCCCGGACCAGCATCGCCCTGCTGTCCTTGGTAAGATTCCCGGCCTCCTCCCACGGTGCCCAGCGCACGCACAGACCGGCACGGCCCTGTGCCCGGCGCCGTTGGACCAGGGCGGCCAGCAGCGCGTCGGCCGGGGCCTGGCGGGCCACGCCCAGCGAACCCCAGAACGAGGCGATGCCGCTGAAGGCGACGAAGAACTCCAGTCCGCTGTCAGCGCCTTGGGCATTCAGCAACTCGTCCAGGTGCCAGGCGCCGAGCGCGCGGCTGCGGACGGAATCGGTGATCTCGGACAGGCCGACGGCCGCGGTATCGCCCAGTTCCCAGTCAACGGCGAGCCAGACCACTCCGCGCAGCGGCAGGCCGCCGTCGCACGCGGCCTCCAGCAGACCGGCCAGGGCGGCGCGATCGGCGGGGTCACACCGCACGATCAGCAGTTCGGTGCCGCCGACGGCACGTAGCCGGTCCAGTTCCTCCTCGAAGTCCCCTCCGGACACATCGGCTTCGGGCCCGCATGTGAGGACCACACGTCCAGCGCCGCGCTCGGACAGCCAGCGAGCGATGTGCAGGCCGAGGCGGCTCGCGCCCTCGGCGACCAGGTACGCGCCACCGGGCTCGATCCGTCCCAGGGGCAGCACCGGCCCGGCGGTACGGTCCCGCGCCACGCGTTGCACCAGACGCCGCCCGGATCGCAGCGCGACGTGGTCCTCGCCGTCCGGGGCCACCAACTCGTCGACGAGCACCGCGGCTTCGGCGTCAGGGCCGGTCGTACGGGGGTCCAGGTCGAGCAGACCGCCCCAGGCGGCGGGGTGTTCGAGGGCGGCGACTCCGGCCAGGGACCACAGCGGTGCCTGGGTCTCGGCCACCGGCAGGCCTGGCGTACCGGATGTCCCGGTCGCGCAGGCGCCGCGTGTGACGTACCAGACGGGCCGTGCGGTCCCGCTGGCCCCCAGTGCGCGGGCGAGGTTGAGTACCGCGTCGTAGGCGCATCCGGCAGCCGGGTCGGTGAGGGCGGCAGTGCCCGCACCGACGGGGAGGTCCAGTGCCCAGAGATGGACGGCGCCACGGCAACCGGGGGTGCGGAGACTGTCCCGGACCAGCTTCGCGAGCCCGCCGTGGCCGGCGGCGGCGTCGGGGGCGATGAGTACGGTCCGCTCGCCACGTGCGGCGAGTCGTGCGGTCAGCGCATCGGCCACGCCGCCCCGGTCCGCCAGCACCAGCCACCAAGCGCCGTCCACCGGCTCGGCCGCGGGAAGTGCGGCGGCACGGGGCGACGGCTGCCACCGGTGGGTGTACAGCAGGGCGTCGAGCCGGTCGCGGGTCCCCGCCGCGACGGGTGTCACAGACGGCGGTTCCAGAGTCACACCGGACAGCAGGGCGACTGGTGTTCCGTCCTCGTCCAGGACGGAGACGTCACCGCGCACGCCGGGGCCGGTGCGGTCGGTGAGGCAGGCGTGCACCGTCAGCCGCGGCCTGTCCGGGGCTCGGAGAAGGACCAGCCGCGCCACGGACCGTGGCAGCAGCGGCGGCACCTGCGGGTCTTGTCCCGCTGCAAGCGCCAGCGTGCGCAACGCTGCCTCCAACAGCCCGGGGGGCAGGATCCACGCTCCGTCGGGGGCGCTCTCGAACTCGGCCGTGAAGGTGCCGTCGGCGCGCCCGGCCGCCGTCACCCGCAAACCGTCCATGCCGACGCCGGCCGCTGCCAGCGCCTCGCCCGGCTCCGCGGGGTCCACCACTTCGTCGGTGCCGGTGAACGCCGGCCGAGCGGCGGTTGCCGTGTCCGCGCTGGCCATCAGCCGGCCCCGGGCCCGGAGCGCTGTCGTCGTCCCGGTCTCCGGCAAGGCGGGGAAGGTGTGCACCGTGAAGAGCGCCGTGTCCGCCGCTCCCGCGATGTCATGGATGTGGTCCGTGTCCGTCAAGCTCAACTGCGCGACCGTCGCGGCAGGTTCTCCCTCAGGTCCGCCCACCGCCCCGTCGAGCAGCAGCGGCTCCGGCAGCTCCACCGCCTCCATACAGAGCGGCCCGGCGCCGAAACGTTCCCGGCCGGCGGCGAGCGCCATCTCCAGCCAGGCCGCGCCGGGCACCAGCCCGGCCCCCCACAGCTTCCCCACGGGCAGTGCGCCGAGCAGTCCGCCGTCCAGGTCGGCCTCGAACAGGCGCGTGTCCGCGCTCCCGGCGGTCCGGGTCCGGCGGGCCAGCAGCGGGTGTGGGGGCCTGTCCTGCACAGCCCCGGCAGCATCTCGCGGCGGTACGGCACCCGGCGCCCCACCCTGCGGGCCTGCCAGCCAGTAGCGCTTGCGCTGCCACGGATAGGCGGGGGTGTCGGTCAACTGCCCGCCCGCCGGGTACATCCGCTCCCAGTCCACGACGTAGCCGTGGGCGTGCAGAGTGCCCAGCGAGTCGAGCATGACAGTGAAATCGTCGCTGTCCCGGCGCAGGGACGGCACGAGGACGCCGTCCACTCCGAGATCCCGCAGGTCCTGCTCGATGAAGGTGAGCAGCAGCGGATGAGGGGAGATCTCCAGGAAGGTGTCGAACCCGTCGCCCGCCATGGCCCGGACCGCGCTGGAGAACCGCACCCGGTCACGCAGGTTCCGGCCCCAGTACGCGGCACCGAACGCGTCTCCGTCCAGGAGACCCCCCGTCACGGAGGAGTAGCACGGCAGGTCTCCGTCGGCGGGCCTGATCCAGGAGAGACGGCCGGCCAGTTCGCGGTCGAGGGGCTCGACGCGCGGGCAGTGACCCGCGCCCGCGGCGTCGATCCGGCGGCTGAACACCTGGCGCCGCTTGAGGGCGGCCAACACCTCCTCGAGGGCTGTCTCGTCACCGGACAGGACCGTGCTGCGGGCGCTGTTGCTCACGGCCACCCACAGCCGGTCCTCGTATCCGGCGAGCGCCGTCTCGGCCTCGTCCGCCGGCAGGCCGACCACTCCCATGGCGCCGGACCCGACCAGGCGTTCCTGGACGGCGGCGCGCTCATGGATCAGCCGTACCGCGTCCTCGATGCCGAGGACGCCGGCCGCATGCGCCGCCGCCACCTCTCCCATGCTGTGGCCGACCACCGCGGCGGGCCTGACTCCGAGTGACTGCCAACGGCGGGCGAGGGCGATCTGGACCGCGAAGACCAGCTCCTGCTGCTTCGGCCCGAACGGGGTGTCGGCGCCTCGCTCCAGGTGGTCGAGCACCGACCAGCCGATGTGCGGGCGCAACCGGTCGTCGCACCAGGCCATGGCCTCGCGGAACGCCGGGTCCTGCCGCAGCAGGAGCCGGGCCATGCCCCGCCACTGGGACCCGTGGCCGGAGAAGACGAAGGCCAGCTTCCGCTCGGCGCGGCCGTCCGCACGGCCGGTGGAGACGCCGAGGCCACGGTCGCCGTCCTCGAACGCGGCGAGCCGCTCGGCGAGTTCGGTGCGGGTGCGGCCCACGACGGTGAGGCGATGGGTCTGATGAGCGCGGCGGGTACTCGCGGTGTAGCACAGGTCGCGCAGTGGGATGCCGGAAGCGCTGGTGGTCTCGTCGGCGCCCGGCTGCCGCTCCGCACCGCCGGTGAGCAGTTCACGGTAGTTGCCGGCCTGGGCGGTCAACGCCTCCTCGTCGGAAGCCGAGAGCGGCAGCAGGTACGGCCGACCGTCATCGGGCAGCTGCCCGAAAGACGGTTCGGACTGCCGGGGCGCCCGGCCGAGTACGACATGGGCGTTCGTGCCGCTGAAGCCGAAGGCGCTGACCCCGGCCGCGTGCCGGTCCTGCGGCCACGGCACCGGCCGGGTCGATACGTCGAAGGGCAGTTCGGCCCAGGGGATCGCGGGGTTCGGCTCGCTGAAGTGCAGATGCGGCGGGATCTCACCGCGTTGCAGGACCAGGACGGTCTTGATCAGGCCCGCGATACCGGAGGCCGCTTCGAGGTGTCCCATGTTGGTCTTCACCGACCCGACAGTGATCCGCTGCCGGCCGGGGAGAGCGCTCAGAGCCGCGCCGAGGGCCTGGAGTTCGATCGGGTCACCGAGCGGTGTGCCGGTGCCGTGGGCCTCGACGTACCCGATCTCGGCGGGCGACACCCGCGCGTCGACGAGCGCGTCACGGACGAGGGCACTCTGGGCAGGCCCGTTGGGAACGGTGAGGCCGCTGCTCGGGCCGTCCTGGTTGACCGACGAACCCAGGATCGTCGCCAACACACGGTCGCCGTCGGCAAGGGCTTTGCCTAGCGGTTTGAGTACGACCACACCGCAGCCCTCGCCACGGTTGTACCCGTCGGCCGAGGCGTCGAAGGTTTTGCAGCGCCCGTCACCGGCCAGCGCGCCCGCGGCCTGGCTGGCGCGGTGGATGGTGCTGCGCAGGATGACGTTGACCCCGCCGGCGACGGCGACCTCGCTCTCGCCGCTGCGCAGGCTGCGGACGGCGAGATGTACGGCGACGAGCGACGAGGAACACGCGGTGTCCACGGCCAGGCTGGGCCCGTGCACACCCAGGAAGTAGGAAAGACGTCCGGGGGTGGAGCAGAAGGAGTTGCCGGTGCCGTAGAACGCGTCGACGTTCTGCGGGGCGTTGGCGATGAGCTCGGCGTAGTCGTGGGAGTTCATCCCGACGAATACGCCGGTACGGGTGGCGGTCAGCCGGTCGGGAGTCTGGCCGGCGTGCTCCAGGGCCTCCCAGGCGACTTCCAGGAAGAGCCGCTGCTGCGGGTCCATGACCTTTGCCTCGCGAGGCGGTATCCGGAAGAACCGGGGGTCGAAGTGATCGACGTCGTCCAGCCAGGCGCCCTTCCAGCGGCTGCGGTCGTCGAAGCGGCCCTCGGGAGACTGCGCGATCGCGTCGGTCGCGTCACTCAGCATGCGCCAGTAGCCGTCGGGCCCGTTGCCTCCACCGGGGAATCGGCAACCGAGACCGATGACCGCGATCGGCTCGTGGCCGGCCGCGGGCACGGAAGACGCTTGCCTCTCCGCCACCTGCTCGGGAGCTGCGGCCTCAGGAGCCTGCCGCTCGGCACGCCGGTCCCACAGATACGTGGTCAGGCGCTCCACCGTGGGGTGGTCGAGCGCGACGGTCGCGGGCAGCGGGCCTACCTGGTGCTGGAGCAGATCCCGGAGTTCGAGCGAGGTGAGGGAATCCATGCCCATGTCGGCGAACCCCTGCCGCCGCCGGATCGAGCCGGGCTCGTGCCCCAGCACCCGAGCCGCCGACCTGGCCACCAGATCCTCCAGTTGGCGGCGGTCCCGGGGGGATTGGGGATTCCGAGCGACAGGGGGTTCGGACCGCTCTTCCAACGACTGTTGTGCCACCGGCAACTGCGGTGTCAACGCCGGTCCTTCGTTCGACGGCGGCTGCGTCTGCTGGAGCCAGTAGCGCCGGCGCTGCCAGGGATAGGAGGGGAGTTTGGCCGGTCGGCCGCCCGAGGGCGGAACCGACTTCCAGCGGACCGGAGCCCCGGCGGCGTACAGCGCTCCCACCGAGGTCAGGAGTGTCTCCGTCGCGGCGACACCGCGCCGCAGGGACGGCACCACCAGCGTGCCTTCGTTACCGGTGTCCTCGAAGGCGTGTGTGAGGGGCAAGGTCAGGACCGGGTGAGGGCCGATCTCCAGGAAGGTCCTGTACCCCTGGCCCAACAATGCATCGGCGGCTGCCGCGAACTGAACGGGTTCGCGGATGTTGCGTACCCAGTGCGCGGTGTCGAAGAGTTCCTCGTCCCCGGTTCCGCCGTGGGTGGTGGTGACCACCGGGACGGTGGGCGGGCTGGGCCGCAAGCCGTCCAGAAGCTTCGCCAGCCGGTCCTGATAGGGGGTCATGTACGGGCTGTGGAAGGGGTGGTCGCCCGGCAGCATGCGGCAGCCGATCCCCCGCTCCGTGAGGTGGGCGACGAACCGTTCGGCGGCCTCCGCGTCACCGGAGACAACGGTCGAGCGGGAGCTGTTGACGGCGGCCGGCCAGAGCAGCCCGGCATAGGGTTCGAGCGCGCGCCGCGTGTCCGGCTCGGAGAGTTCGGCCACGGCCATGCGGCCCTGGCCCGTCGACTCGGCCAGCAGCCGGCCGCGGTGGACTGCGACCCGCGACGCGTCCTCCAGCGTGAGTGCCCCGGCCACCTGCGCCGCGGCGATCTCGCCCATGCTGTGTCCGACCACCGCCGCCGGTTCGATGCCCCAGGAACGCCAGAGCGCGGCGAGCGCGACCTGTACGGCGAAGATCACCGGCTGCGCGAACTCGGTGCGCGTGAGCCGGGAATCGGCCTCCGGGGCGGAGATCTCCTCCCTCGGCGACCAGCCGGCTTGCTCACGGACGAGGGCGTCACAGGCGTCGAAGGTGTCACGGAAGGCACGCCAGTCGTCACCGTCGCGCCCGAGCAGTTCGCGGGCCATGCCGGGCCACTGGGAGCCCTGGCCCGAGAAGACGAGGACGACGCGTGCCTCCCGCTCTCCTTCCGTCTCTCCGCTTCCACGGTTCAGGCCGGGTGACGGCCTGCCTTCGAGGAATTCGCCGAGTCGCGCGGCGAGTTCGCCGGTACCACTGCCGATGACCGCGAGGCGGTGCTCCTTGTGGTGGGTCCTGCGCGCGCCGGCGGTGTGCGCGAGATCCCGCAGCGGGGGCACGTCGGCGGTGGCGGTCAGCCGGTCGCGGTAGGCACGGGCCAGGTCGGTGAGCGCAGCGTCACTGCGGGCGGAGAGGGGCAGGAGGACCGGGCCTTCCGGCTCCTCGGCCCGGGCGTCGGCATGTGGCGGTGCTGCCTCGATGATCACGTGCGCGTTGGTGCCGCTGAGCCCGAAGGCGCTGACCCCGGCCAACCGCGGCCTGCCCTGGCCGGCCGCCGGCAGCGGGGTGAGCTCGGTGGCCACGTCCACCGGCCAGTCCCAGCGGATACGCGGGTTGCGTTCGCGCACGTGGATGGTGGCGGGAATCTGGCCGTGCCGGAGGACCAGGGCGGTCTTGAGCAGTCCTGCGACGCCTGCCGCGGAGTCCATGTGACCGAAGTTGCTCTTCAGCGAGCCGACGAAGAGCGGGTGGCTGCGTGGCCGGTCCTGACCGAGAACGTTCCTCAGTGCGCTCAGTTCGATAGGGTCCCCGAGCGGCGTTCCGGTGCCATGGGCCTCGACGTAGTCGATGTCGGCGGGCGCGACACCCGCTGCGGCCAGGGCGTCCCGCAGCAGCCGTTGCTGGGCCTCCCCGCTGGGCACGGTGAGTCCGGCGCTGGCCCCGTCGTGGTTGACCGCCGTGCCGCGGATGACAGCGAGAATGTCGTCGCCGTCCGCGAGGGCGTCGGATAGCCGCTTGAGGACGACAAGGGCGCAGCCTTCGCCCCGCACGATCCCGTCCGCAGAGGCGTCGAACGGCTTGCAGCGCCCGTCCCGGGACATGGCCCGCACCTTGCAGAGAAAGATGCTGAGTTCCGGGGAGAGGATCAGATTGACGCCGCCCGCGAGAGCGAGGTCGGACTCGCCGCTGCGCAGGCTCTGGCACGCCAGATGGATGGCGACGAGCGAGGACGAACAGGCGGTGTTCACGGACATGCTGGGGCCCTGTAGCCCCAGCAGGTGGGACAGCCGACCGGGCCCGAAACTGAATTCGCGCCCACTGGCGTACCAGGCGCCGATGCCGGAGAGCCCAGCCTGGTGGGCGTGGAGCAGGGTGTAGTCCATCCCGATGACGCCGGTGAAGACGGACGTTCGGGTACCGGCCAGGTCGGTGGGTACCTGACCGGCGTCCTCCAGTGCCTCCCAGGCGACCTCCAGCAGCAGGCGCTGCTGTGGGTCCATTTCGTGGGCTTCGCGGGGTGCGATGCCGAAGAACGCCGGATCGAACTGGTCGACGCCGTCCAGGAAGGAACCCCACCGGCTGTACATCGCGCCGCGCTTGTGGGGATCGGCGTCGTAGTAACGGTCCACGTCCCACCGATCGGCGGGGACTTCCTCGATGGCGTCCGTCTCCTCGCGCAGGAGGCGCCAGAATTCAGGCAGCCCGTGGGCTCCGCGGGGAAACCGGCACCCCGCTCCCACCATGGCGATCGCTTCCGGAACGACCCGCCCGTACGGCTCTCCGGACACCGCGGTCGATGCGTGCATCTGCCAGTCTCCTCCAACTGCTCCGGCTCTCGATCCGTTCCGTACGGCGGTCAGAACAAGGGCGCCGCGCTCGGTGCGCGAAGCGAGCCCAGGTGCTTGTGCCACAAGTGGTCGGGGTTCTCCTCGACCTGGCGGGTGATCTCCCGCATGGCGGCGAGCGCCTTGGGCTCGGCGTCGTCGTAGACGTCGCCCTGGAGCATCTTGAGGACGTCCATGCGGTACCGCGGGTCCTGCACGAAGGCCGTGAACAGGATGTTCAGCCGGTAGTAGATGGAGATGAACTCGTACCAATTGCCGACCGCGCGGCGCAGCTTGGACTCGTAGTTGGCGAACGAGGGCTTGCTGAAGTCGCCTTTCTCGGCGGCTTCGATGACGTCGCCGGAGAGCAGGCGGGCGCCGTTGAGGGCGACGCTGACGCCGCTGGAGAAGATCGGGTCGACGAAGCGGGCCGCGTCACCGACGAGAGCCCAGCCGTCGCCGCAGATCTGCTTCATGGCGTAGCTGTAGTCGCCCTCCGACTTGAATGGGCGCACCTGCTGGGAGTTCTTCAGCGCGTCGCGCAGATCGGGGCGGCTGCCCACGCACTCCCAGAAGAACCCTTCGAGGTCCGAACTCGATGCCTTGAAGTGCTTCTTCTGGGTCACCACGCCCACGCTGGTGATGGTGTCGGTGATCGGGATCTGCCACACCCAGGTGTCGGTGACCGGGAGGAAGTGGATGAAGATGTAGTCGGCCTGCTCCTTGTCGACCGCGAGGGCGGAGCGGTCCAGGTTGTCGAACCAGGAGTGGATGGCGTACTGGTTGAAGACCGGGTCGCTGACCTTGAGCCCCAACTGCCGCCCGAGGAAGGTGTTGCGGCCGCTGGCGTCGATGACCATCCGCACGTCGACCGAGGACTCGCGGCCGCCGAGCGGGAACACGATCCGCGGGTTGGGCTCCGAGAAATCCACCTTGCGGATGCGGATGCCCTCGTAGACCTTGGCTCCGAGTGTGTTGGCGTGCTGGAGCATCAGCAGGTCGAATGTCCCGCGGTCCACATGGTAGGTGTAGTCCTGATTGACGCCGAGCTGCTCACGTTCATGGAACTCGATCTCCGCGGACCTGAAACCGTGGGACATCCCCTTGAATCCCATGGTGGGAATGTTCTGCTCCGTGGCCGAGGTCCAGGCGGCGCCGTACTTCCTGGGGAATCCGGCTTCCTCCATCTGCGGCAGGAACCCGATGTCGGCGAGGACCGGTGTCGTGGCGGGTATCAGCGATTCGCCGACGTGCTCGCGCGGGAAGAGATCACCCTCGAAGACCACGCACCTCAGACCTGCTTTGGAAAGGTAGGAAGCAGCCGTGGAGCCGGCCGGACCTCCACCGATGATGCCGATATCGAAGTCAACCTCAGACACAGCTCTCCCTTTCAGTCCTGGTTTATTCGAAACAGAGGGAAATATGAATCAAGATTTCCCTCGGCGTAATCACGAGCCAGCAGGGGGATCTCATCGAACCCATAGACACGCTGGTCGCCGAGTTCGAGCATCCATCCGGAGCTCTCCTGGAATTCGAGAATCTCCTCGATGTCGTAGAAACAGCAGGCGTGGGTGTGCACATGGATATGGCGCTTGATGCACTCGTTGGCCCGGACGTTCTCCAGCCGCATGCCGTGCTTCCAGCCGACAGTGGCCAGCACGCCCTGCCGGCCCAGGGCCCGCAGCGTCGCCCGGTGCACGGGCTTGCCGATGTTGTCGATGACGACGGCGGCCCCGCGGCGCCCGCTGAGCTCGTTCACGATTTTGAGGAAGGTCCGCTCGGACTGGCGGTAGCGCCGCCGGTAGTCCGGGTCGGCCGCCATGCGGTCCTCGTCGTGGTCGAGGTCGGGAAAGAGGCGGCGGTCCACCGGGGTCATGCCCTTCGCCTCGATCTCGGCGAGCCGCTGCGGATTCCCGGAGGCCATCGCGGCCCGGAAGCCCGCGCGTTGCGCCAGTTCGAGCTCGGCCACGGCCACGCCCCCGCCCCAGCCGAACGCCAGGGGCGGGGGATCCATGTCCGCCGGGCTCACGCGCACCTGGGAGCGCCAGCAGGCGTAGGCGACCTTCCAGTTGTCCCATGCCGTCCAGTAGCGCCCGTACGACGCGGCCCACTGCTGGAGCGAATAGCGCGTGTCGTCCGGCAGCGGCAACAGCAGCCGCTCACAGATCTTCGTCCGGCGAGCCAGGACACCGATGGTGCCCGGGGCGTCGTAGGCATGCACCAACTTGACGTAGCCGTGGTCGTCGGTGCGGGCGAAGGCCTGCATCAGGCACAGGTCACCCTCCTTGACCCGGGTCACGCGCTTGCCCGGTCGCACCACTCGTACGACCCCGAAGTTCCCGATGACCATGCGGTCTTCGCCACGTTGCCGGCACACATCGACCGGGGCACGTTCCAGTGCATGACTCATGTTGGCTTCCCAGGAACCGTAGAGCGGTTCCACGAGAACTTCGTCCTCGCCGATATCCGGAAAACTGAATTCCTCTCGCACCAGTTTCCCGGGAACGGGATTTCCGGATTCCGCTCCGGCGGGTCCCGCATGCAATACCCATGCCTCGGTGGTGATCACCTGTGTTGACCCCTCGGTGAGTTCGGAATCACCCGCACCAGGGCGTTCACGAGCCCTCGGAGCGACGCATCGGAATCTACGTTCGAAGCGTTCCGCCCGTCTTCCATCGCCCTGATGAATTCACCGGCCTCCCACCAAAGGATGAGTATTCATCCTTTGGTGGGACCGGGAGCGGCACCGACCGCGTGCACCCCTCCGTCGGCGTGCACGATCTCGCCCGTGACAGTGGGCATCCAGTCGGACAGCAGAGCGCAGACCACCCGGGCGACGGGCTCGCTGTCGGTGAGGTCCCAGCCCAGCGGAGCACGGTGCGCCCACGGTCCGCTCACCGCTTCCGCCCCAGGAATGGCCCGCGCCGCCGCGGTGTGCAGTGGGCCGGCCGCGACGAGATTCACCCGAGTCGCCCGGGCCCCCAGATCACGCGCCAGATAGCGGCAGCAGCCCTCCAGTGCGGACTTGGCGACTCCCATCCAGTCGTACGCGGGCCAGGCGACGGTCGCGTCGAAGTCCAGGCCGACCAGCGAGCCGCCGCCCGACCTGGCCAGCAGCCCGCCGAAACCCCGGCCCATGGCGACGAACGAGTACGCCGAGACGTGCACCGCCGTCGCGACGTCCGGCCAGGGTGCGGTCAGGAAACCCCCGCCGAGGGTGTGCTGCGGAGCGAAGGCCACCGCGTGCAGCAGGCCGTCCACCCGCCCCCAGCGGGCGTCGAGGTCCTTGGCGACGGCGGCGATGTCCTCCTCTCGGGTCACATCGAGCTCCAGCACGTCCGGCGGGTGTGGCAGCCTCCTGGCCACCCGTTCGGTCAACCGCAGTCCGCGCCCGAAGCCGGTCAGCACGAGCTCCGCACCCTGCTCCTGCGCCAGCCGCGCAACGCTCCACGCGATCGAGGCCTCGGTCAGCACACCGGTGATGAGAAGACGTTTGTTCTCCAGCAGCATGGCTCCGCTCCCCTGACCGTCCCGGCTTCTGAGCCCTCCAGAATTCACGTGCCGGAGCCCGGTGAATACGGCCGCACGTCCTCATTCTTTCGGAGGGGACTCCCGGTGATCGAGATCAAGTAATTCCCCACCAGGGATGAGGATTTACGGTGGCAGCAGCCGATACGGTCCTGGAACCGAAGCCTCTGGAGCGTGACATGCCGAAGATCAAGTATCTTTCCCCGGAGTATCTGGCGGAGCTGGAAAAACGGGGCTGGCGAATGCCCGAGAAACCGGGGCTCAACGTGGAGATCCAGCACATCATCAAGGACAATCCGGAAGGCAGTGACATCGAGTACTACTTCCGAATCCGCGACGGCCGACTCGTCGAGGCCAGGCGCGGCAGGCTGGAGCAGCCCATGTGCTCGCTGCGGATGGCGTACAGGACCAGCGTCAAACTGACTACCGGTGAGATCAAGGCGCTCGTCGGCCTCATCACCGGCAAGATCCGGCCGGGCGGCGATGTCGCACGACTGCGCTCGATGATGCCGTCCCTGCAGTCCCCCGAGTTCGAGGCCCTCACGGCCGAGGTGCACCAGATGACCGAGTATTGACCTCCGGCGAAGAGCCGACCCCCGCCGCATCCCTTGACCTAGATGGTACGGACCAATGGCTTCCGGGCCTGCATCGCAGTCCCCTCAGCAGGCCGGCACTTCCGCCTGCGCCGCGCCCCTTCCGGTTACTCTCCTCGCCACGGCGCCCGCGTCCGCCAATGACCGCCGAACTTCCCACTCCCCCGCGTGCACGAACGTCGGCTACTTCACCCAATCGGGTGTCCAGTACACGGAGAACTCCGTCGCCTGGGGGACGCGTGCGCTCGGCGCATTCCTGTTCCTCCCCGGTGGGACGGGGTGCGCCATGAGGGCCGGTCTGCGCCACATCCTCGCGTCGGGGCCTTCGTTGGTGGGGTGTCAGTCAGTCGATCGACGCCGAGTGCCGGAGAAGCAGTGACCGACCCGACCGCCGCCCACCCACCCGCCAACCTGTTGGCGGCCCGGCTGCGTAATCCGTACCCGTACTTCGCGTGGCTGCGCCGTCATGCACCCACCCACCTGGCGCGGCGCCCCGGCAGGCCTGCCGTGTGGCAGATCTCCCGGTACGAGGACGTACGCGCCCTGCTGACCGATCCCCGTCTGAGCAAGGACCCGGGCCGCGTTCCCGGATACGTGCCGGGGCCGGCCGGGCTCAACCGACACCTGGTCCACGCCGATCCCCCCGACCACACTCGCCTACGCGCTCTGGTCAACTCGGCGTTCGTGCCTCGCCGGATCGCGATGCTGGAACCCTTCATCACCGAAGCCGGACACCGCCTGCTGGACGGGATCGAGCACAGCGTGCACATCGACCTGATCGCGGACTTCGCGGCGCCACTGACGTTCCGGATGATCAGCGCGATCCTCGGCGTCCCCGACCGCCTCGACACGCCAGACAGAGGAGGAGCTGCGCTCCACCGCCTACCTTCTGCTGCTGGTCGGCCACGACACCACCATGAACCTGATCGGCAACGGAATGCTCGCCCTGCTCGGTCACCCCGAGCAGGCCGCGCGCCTCACCGCGCAGGACACCGGTCCAGGGCTGCTCACCACCGCCATCGAGGAACTCCTGCGCTACGACTCGCCCGTACGCGACGCGACCTTCCGCTGCGCCACCAAGTCGATCGACCTGCACGGGCGAAACCTTCCAGCATGAGCCAGCGCATTATATTACGTAACCACAAAAGGAATCCAAACCCAGCACCGCGACAACGCCGCCCTTGCCGAATATCTCATCCAGGCTGGGGGGAACTGGCGTACCGGGTGCCGCGGGCCGTCGGGACACCGTCGGACGACGCCGCACCAGGGCATGCCGCTCCCGCTCCGTCATACCGCCCCAGACCCCGTGCTCGATCCGGTGGTTGAGGGCATAGGCGAGGCGCTCGGTCCGCACTTTGCGGTCTCCTCAGACGGTCTGCGCCCGGGTCTGGGTGGCGCCTTCGACGAACAGCTCATCCGGATCGGCCGCACGGCACGCCGCGTGCTCGCTCCACCCTTCGTCCGTGCCCATCCTGATGCCACCCTTCTCCCCGACCAACCGGCCCCGCTCCCCCAACACGCGGAACACGAATGCGAGACCGTACGGCAACCGCAGCCGGGCAGAAAAGATCGTCACCTGCGCTGCCGTGTCACCGTGTCACCTAACGTGGCAGCCAGCTACCTTCAGTGACGAACAGTGATCGTGGCAAGACGGAAGAGACGGGTGGACGACGGATGCGTGGGACGCGACGCGTGACGTGGGTGCTCGGAGCATGTGCGGCAACGCTGACACTGGCGCTGGCGACGCCGGGCACAGCACAGGCGGCCAACGGCGTGCTGATCATCGACGGGGCGCTGCACACGGACCCGTCGGGTTGCCTCCCGCTCGGGGACTTCGCGCCCTCGAAGGTCACCAACCTCACAGACGAGGTGGCCTTCGTGTGGTCAGGGCCCAACTGCACCGGACAGGTGACGCGCGCCGTGCTGCCAGGTCAGGTCGTACGACCGGCCCCCGGCATGAGCCTGTTCATCGCCTGACGGCACGTGGCGTTCGCTCCGCACCCCCGGCTCGCGGGCTACTCCTGACCCGACAGACCGGTGCGGAGCGAACGGGCGAGCCGCTCGCGGAACGGGGCGATCCTGGAATTGGCCAGCTCGCGCCGCAGGACGGCGAGGGGCAACTGAGGCTCGACACACGAAAACGGAACCGACGGCAAAACGTGCCGCGGTGAAGGTGAAGCGCTCCGGGGCTGGTGGAGGTTCGATTCCCTGAGAGGATCGAGTCATAGCCCGTCCATCGCCTTACCCTGCCGAGCTTCGTGAGCGTGCGGTGCGCATGGTCGCGGAGATCCGCACCAACTACCCGACTGAGCGGGCTGCGATGAAGGCGGTCGCCGCGAAGCTGGGCATCGGTTCCGCTGAGACGGTGCGGACGCGGGTCCGCAAGTCCGAAGTCGACGCCGGCCAGCGCCCCAGGGGTGACCTCGAAGGAGGCCGCGGAGATCAAGCGGGGGCGGGCCGGCCACCGGTCCGTCCCCGGTGGACCCGGGCAAGGCCGGCAGCAAGCACCACCACCTGATCGTCGAGGCGCACGCCATCCCGCTCGCGGCAATCACCGCCGGCGGCAACGCAACGACGTCACCCAACTGCTCCCGCTGATCCAGGCCGTCCCGCCGATCCGCGGCAAGCGCGGCCAGCCACTGCGCCGCCTCAAGCACCTGTACGCCGACCGCGGCTATGACCACGAGGTCTACCGGGACAAGGTTCGCCGGTTCCAGATCACCCAGCACATCGCCCGGCGCGGCGCCGGGCACGGCTTTGGCCTGGGCGTCAACCGCTGGGTCGTGGAAGGAACGATCGCGCTGCTGCACTGGTTCCGCCGCCTGCGCATCCGCTCGGAGATCCGCGACGACATCCACCACGCGTTCGTCACCCTCGGCTGCGCCGTCATCTGCCGGCGACGCGACGACTGCGCACGGCACTTTGTTGAGAGTAAGGGCAGGCGATGCGCCCCAGGGGATGGCTTGCTCGATGCGTCAGAACGCATACGTGGCAGTCGGGCCCGCGCAGCCTCACATCAGGGATCTCAGCACGTCGACCTCACAGCCCGGCGCGAAGGGGTCGAAGCCGTGCTCGATCAGCGAGCGAACTATCAGCAGGCTTCGCAACGACCACCACGCATGAATCACGTCGCGGTCGATGTCGGTGCCATAGCCGGCGATGACGTCGTCGAGGTGCTCCTCGTGTCCGAGCGTGAAGGTGGCGAGGTCGTACAGGGCATCACCCTGGCCCGCCTCGGACCAGTCGATGATGCCCGTGACCTCGTCGCCGTCGACGAAGACGTGCGCGATCTGCAGGTCGCCGTGCGTGAACGCCGGACTCCACGGCCGGAGGGCGGCCTCGGCGACCTGGCGGTTGCGGGTGACCAGGTCGGCGGGCAGGACGCCGTTCGTCACGAGCAACTCGCACTCGTCGTCGAGTTCCGCCGCCAGCGCGACGATGCTCCGGCCGGCCCGGCCCGGCCGGGGCGGTAGCGGCGCGTCGTGCAGCTTCCGGATGGCGGCGCCCGCCGCGGCCCACGCCGCCGGCGACCCGGCCGACGGCCCGCCGAGGCGCCCAAGCGTCGTCCCCGGGAGTGCGGCGGTCGCGAGCACGGGCGGCTTGCGCCACAGGACCTCCGGGGTCGGGATCGGCGCGAGGGACATCGCCTCGACCTCGGCGTCGATGCGTGCCTGATCGGCGTCCACCTTCAGGAACACGTCGCCCACGCGCAGAGTCGCGCGCTCTGAATGGGCGACGACGACTTTGACCTCATCCATCGGCGACCAGTATCCCGGGGATGTTCGCCGACGTCGCCGGGATTTCGCGTGCGACTACGCGGCTGACCGCGTCCCGCTACCCAGCGGCCTCGTGCACGACACCGACCTCTGAAAGGCGCATCTACACGAGCGCTACCTTGAGTGACGGCGGCGAACGCGGGCGGGTCCCATTCGGCATCGGTACACCCGTGCCGTGATCAAGAACGTGCTGCGCGCCCTGCCCGCGCTCGCTCTGTCCGTCATTCCCCTGGCCGCCCCCGCCACCGCAACTCCCGGCCCGCTCCGGCCGGCCGGTGAACGGCCGTCGGCCGCTGCCCTGCCCGCTTCGGCTCGCAAGACGCTCCCACCGCCCTCGGCAGCAGACGCGCCCCTGTACCCGGCGCTGGCCTGGATCGAACAGGCAGAGGAAGGCTCCCGGGACGGCTACAGCCGCGAGCAGTTCGGGCACTGGAACAAGGGACTGAACCCCACCGACGGCTGCAACACCCGCAAGGATGTCATCCTCGCCAAGGCCCTGGAGGCGCCGAAGATCGGGCCGAAGTGCGCGCTGGCCGGTGGGCGGTGGTGGTCGCGGTACGACCAGGAGTGGAGCCCGGTGGGGAATGCTTCCGACGGCGCGGGTTGGCGCGGATCTTGAACGCTTCCCGGCGTGTGACGGGTGGCCGGGGGTTCGTGCTGCCGCCGGCGCGGAAGACGTGAAGCGGCAGCAGCACCAAAACGGGTCAACGGGCAGGGTTGAGAAGGATCTTGTGGACACCGTCGGCGCGGCTGTTGAACAGCTCGTACGCTGCGGGGCCCTCGGAGAGGCCATAGCGGTGGGAGACCACGACCTCCGGTGTGATCCGGCCGGCCTGGGTGAGGGCGATCAGGGCAGGGAGCTCGTAGTGGATCGAGCACAGTCCGATGGCGAACTCCAGCTCCTTGACCTGGGCCAGTCCCATGTGGAACGGGAAGGCCTTGTTATGGCTGACCCCGATGACGCTGACTCGTCCGGCCTGCCGGACGGCTTTGAGGGCGAGCTCGATGGTGGCGTCCGAGCCCACGGCTTCTACCACGGCGTGCGGTCCGCGTCCTGCGGTCATCTCCCGTATGGCTGTCCGTGCGTCCTCGCCCTCGACCGGCTCGACACCCAGGGTGGCGGCGAAGGCGCGGCGCTCCGCGACCAGGTCCGCGCCCAGCACACGGGCGGCGCCCATGGCGAAGGCGGATTGTGCGGCCATGAGGCCGACGGGGCCGAGGCCGATGACCAGGACCGTTTCGCCGGGCTGGATACGGGCGCGGCGGCAGCCGTACCAGGCTGTGGGAGCGTTGTCCGTAAGGACGACGGCGGCTTCGTCGGAGACTCCTTCGGGCAGATGCACCAGGTTGACGTCGGCGTGTGGCACAGCCAGGGCCTGGGCCTGGCTGCCCGGAAGCTGCGGGCTCACTCCGTAGCAGAGGTCCGTTGGGGACTGGGCGCGCTCGCACCGGGCCGTGAGCCCGGCCGCGCAGGTTCTGCACAGGGTGCAGCCGACCGAGGCGGGAACCAGGACTCGGTCGCCGGGCTTGAAGCGGGTGACCTGGTTGCCGGTCTCGACGACCACCCCGACGCACTCGTGCCCCGGGGTGTAGCCCGTCTCCGGGCTGAAGCCGTTGCCGCCGTAGATGTGCAGGTCGCTACCGCAGATGCCGGCCGTGGTGACCTGGACGACCGCGTCGGTGGGGCTGGTGACGGCCGGGTCGGGGACGTCTCCGTAGCGGATGTCGTGGCGGCCCTGGTAGGTCAATGCCTTCATGGGATTCCTCCGTCCGGGCGCGGGGCGGCGCCGGTGCAGCACGGGGACGCCGGAGTGGAGAGGTACAGAGCATGGGGGTCGGCTGGAAGCCCCAGGACATGGACCGGTCTCCCTCGCGCCTCAGACGCTTGGATCAACATTTAATGCAACCGTATCATTTTGGCATGAGAGGCTATCATGGGCTCCGTGACAGCCCAAGAGATGCCCGAACAGGCCGCGCCGTCTCGGAGCCGGGAGCCCCGTGACACCCGCGGCAAACTCATCCGGGCCGCCGAGCAGTTGTTCGCGGCGAGAGGGATCGACGGCGTGTCGCTCAGCGAGATCAAGCGGGCCGCCGGCCAGCGAAACGCGATGGCCCTGCAGTACCACTTCGGCGACCGGGCGGGTCTGCTGCGGGCCATACTCGACAAGCACCTCCCTGCGGTGGATGCCCGCCGGGAGGTACTGCTGCAGCAGTACGAGGACAGCGGGACCGCCGATCTTCGCTCCCTCGCCGCCGCCCTGGTACTGCCGGCTGCCGCGAAACTCGCTGATCCCGACGGCGGCCGCGAGTTCCTGCAGATCGTGGCCGAACTGCTCAACCGGCCAGAAGCCCTGGTGGAGGTCGTCGTGACGAAGGGGTCCAGCATCTTCGCGTGGCGGCGCCTGGTGGAGCCTTTGCTGGCTACCGAGTCGACCACGGTGCTCCACACCCGCTTCACCGCCATGCGCTTCTGCCACGCCGAACTCGCCGCCCGTGCCGCCGCCCGCCCTCGCAGGGACGACCGGCTGTTCACCAGCAGGCTGGTGGACCTGGTTACCGCACTGCTGGCCACACCGGTGTCCGAGCAGACCGCACGATTGCTGCACGAGCGAGGCCCGAAGGGTCGGACCCGTCAGCAGGCCTCAACTCGCTGACCGGCCCTTGCAGCCGATGCGCACAGCGGCGGGCATTGCGGCGCCCATGTCTCCCCGCGCTGCGGGAGCTTGCGCCGCTCCAGAGCGAGAGCGAGCAGCCGCGTTCGTGCCGCTGTGATCTGCCTCCGGCAGGGCGGGAGATGCTCCCTATCCTCTGCGGGACCTTCGGCGTGGCCCACGTGCACACCGCTGGAAATAGCAAGGTGCCATGGGGTACTCGGAGGACGGCTGGGCCGGCAGGGTCAAGCGGTGCCTTGCTGGGCGGCTGTGGGTGCGCTCCACGATGCCGATCAGGCCCCCTTTGACATCAGGAAACGGCGGTTCAGCGTCCTGCGCGCTAAGCCGGCGACTGGCTCCGCGGGTTTTCGACAGATCCCAGTCCGGCGTTCCAAGTCCATCGGCCTGACCTTTCAGTGCTGCCTACTACCGGTAGTTCGTTGAATCCGGCGGTGGTCTGGGTTGACGGCAGGTCGGGTTGGTCCTAGGTCGGCGTCGATTCCGAGTCTGGCGCCGTGCTCGATGACGGCGTTCTTGAAGCCGGTGTCGACCCCGCTCTTGGAGAGGGTCGGGTAGGTCTTCTTGGCCTGGTCAAGGAGCTGGATTCCGACGGTCTTCTTGGCGGCGTCGGTTCCCTGGCTGGTCAGGGGCACAATGGTGGAGGTCTTCACGCACTGGGTGTCGATCACGGAAGCGGCCGGTTCGGGCTTGCGTCCTTCTTTCACGCGGGCCAGGCCGGTCAGGTCGTAGTTGAGCTGGGTGAGGATTCCCTCGTCGCGCCAGGCGGCGTAGTAGGCGTAGACAGTGCCGTGATTGGGGAAGTCGTGCGGGAGGTATTTCCGTGGGGTTCCGGTGCGGTTGATGTAGAGGAGTGCATTGAATACGTCGCGCAGGTCGACCTTGGCCGGCTGCCCGGTGGACCTGCGGTCGAGCCGAGCCTTTCTCCAGGCCGTCAACGTCGGCTCGATTAAGGCCCATCGGGCGTCGGACAGGTCACTGGGGTACGGCTTCCGATGGCTCACGCCGTAGCGTGATCATGGATGCGGCGGACGGTGCTGTTCCGCTGCTGCTGGGCGTTTCTGGCTGACCTTCAAACCAGACGGACTTCGTGCACGAGAACCGGAGTAAACGGGCGGCCAAGTTCGCAGCTCGATGAACACAAGGGTGCGCGTATAGGGCAAACGCCTCAAGCCTGACGGCCATGAAAGCTACTTACCGACATAGACCATCGCTAGATGCCCAGTCAGAGTTGCTCTGCTTGATTCCCCAGGCGGACCTTCGCTGACTGGTGGACGAGCGCCACATGTGAGGGGTCGACCGACAGCCAGCCAGCACCAGGGCTGTGGTGGCTGGTCCAGGGTGGGCGCAGCGCATCGCATCTACTGGCAGCTGCACAGTGCCCAGACCGGGCTCTGCCGGGACTGGGCACTCCGTCCTGGTCCGCGTCTTACGCGGTGGCGCCTGATTCTCCGGCGGCGGCTTGTTCGCTGGCGGTCAGCTCTTCCATCGCTGCTGTGTCGGTGCCGGCAGCCTGCAGGCCGTATCCGCGGTGTACGACCAGGAGCTGGTTCTTGGTGCCGCGCGGGTCGCGGAAGGCGACGGCGGCCGGGCCGGCAGCGCTGTTGTGACCGGGGAACAGCTGGTCGGAGCTCCACGAGGTACCGCTGCAGGTGGCCCAGTACAGGTTCTGGTCACCGCCTCCGTAGCCGCGGTGGACGCAGTACAGCTTGCTGTCGAAAACAGTCAGGGCCGGACCTTCCAGGCTGTGGTGGGCGGGCAGCGCGGTGTCTGTGCTCCAGGAGCTGCCGTCGTAGGTGGCATGCCATAGGCGGGCGTCGTTGTCGGAGCCGCGGTGGACGAGGTGGAGCTTGCCGCCGAACTCGGCCATGGCCGGGTTCGCGGCGCTCATGTGGCCCGGCAGCTGGGTGTCGGGGCTCCAGGAGCTGCCGTTGTAGGTGGCGTGGTACAGGCGCTGGTCGCTGCCCGCGCCGCGGTGGACGAGATGGAGTTCGCCGCCGAACTCGGCCAGCGCCGGGCCACGTGAGCTGTGGTGACCGGGCAGCCGTTCGTCGCGGCTCCACGCGGTGCCGTCGGAGGAGAAGGTATGCCACAGACTGGTGTCGCCGTTACCGCCTCGGTGGACGACGTGAAGCTTGCCGCCGAACTTCGCCACGGCCGGGCCGTCGCTGCTGGCGTGAGCGGGAAACTGCCGGTCCTCGCTCCAGCCCTTGTCGGGGTCGTACGTCATCCACCACAGGCGCTCGTCGCCGGCGCCGCGGTGCACGCAGTAGAGCCGGCCGTCGAGCTCAGCCAGGGCAGGGTTCGAGGCGCTCACGTGGGCGCGGAACTTCTGATCCTCGTTCCAGCCGCTCCTCGGCTCGAACACGGTCCACCACAGGCGGGGGTCCTCACCAGGCCCCTTACCGATGGGGATCAGCATCCCCGGCGCAATCCACGGAGAGACGAGCTTGACCCCATGGCCCCTGTCCACCTCGCTGATCCACCGCTCCTTCAGCTCGCAGTACGCCTCCACGACTCTGCCGAATGGCTGCGGAAGGATCTCTCCGGCGACGGCACCGACGAGGGAGGCGATCTGCCCAGCAACGTCGGCCGCCTCGGAGTTGAGGTGGAATTCGAAGCCCCACCACTTCGTGACGGCCCAGGCTTCCAGTCCACGGGCGGCGAGTTCCTTACGCGCCGCCTCGGCCTCATCTACAGCCTGCGGCGACGGCTCAGGCTGACCGGTGCCCGATGGAGCCGTACTGTTCTCTTCCCCAGTCACGAATTCCTCGGTGGCCATCGTGTTCTCTCCTGACTGTCGTGACGGCGGCACGCGGCCACGACAGCCGCCGTCAGGCGTGCCCCGCCGGGCTCCTGCGACGCTAGTGACCCGACGGCCAGCAATCAGCACAGAGTGACATTCTTTGCGCTCAGCGTAATCACAGAGAAGGACAGAAGGCTGATTTGATCCAAAGATCACAGCTTGTCCGAATCTGGCGAGCTGGTGAGGTCCGGAACCTTTCGTAGCCCTGGCCGCTTGGGATGTGCTGGTGCCACAAACGGCTCGCGAGGCGGCAGCACAACCGCGCAGTGCGATATGGCTGCACCACTGCTTCCCCCTCTCCTTCCGCGAGGCCGGGGAGTTGCTCCTGGCCGGCGGGATCACCGCCTCCCACGAGGCCATCCGGCAGTGGTGCGACCGGTTCGGCTCCCACTACGCCGCAGGGTTGCGCGGCGGGCGGCCGCAGGCCGGAGACAAATGGCACCTGGACGAGGTGTTCGTGAAGACCAACGGGGTGCGGCACTACCTGTGGCGGGCCGTGGCACCGTCCTGGACATCCTGCTGCAGTCCAAGCGGGACGCGAAGGCCGCGAAGCGATTCATGGCCAAGGTGATGAAGAAGCAGCAGAGGGTGCCGAGGGTGCTGGTCACCGACAAGCTCAAGAGCTGCGGCACCGCTCACCGCTCCCTCATGCCCTCCGTCAGGCACCGTTCCCACAAGGGCCTGAACAACCGGGCCGAGAACAGCCACTAGGCACCTCTAAGCCTTGATTGGTGCGGCCGACCTGGCGGCCTGCTCGATCTTCGCGCAGTAGACTGCACGGGCTTCCTCGTCGATCTGCTGCTCGTTTTCGGCGCGCACCCCGGTCCGGCCGTCGAGGCCCTCGCGCAGGATATCGGCGTGCCCGGCATGCCGGATGGACTCGCCGAGGACATGGACCATGACGGCGAACAGGTTCGTGTTGGGATAAGGCTCCGGCCACCACGGCACGTGGCCGGGGGCGTCGAGGGGAAGCTCGTTGATCGTCGCGTCCGAGTGTTCCCACGTGCGCCGGTAGAACCCGATGATCTGATCGCGGGTCTCGTGCTCGGTCGCCCACAGATCGCTGCCGTTGGAGTCCTGCCACCGGGGCAGCGGTTCCGGGGAAGGGCGGTCGAAGACCTCGCCGAAGTACCTGGCCTCGACGGTGGCCACGTGTTTGACCAGGCCGAGGAGGTTGGTCCCGGTCGCTGTCAAAGGTCGGCGGGCGTCGTATTCGGACAAGCCGTCGAGTTTCCAGAGCAGCGCTTTGCGGTCCCGCCGCAGTCTCCCGTGCAGGTTGCCTTTCGCGAATGCATCGATCATGTGGCATGAGCCTGCCATGGGCTGCTCGTGGTCTCAAGATCCCGTATGTGGTCCGCAACGACTGGCAGAGCCGAGGCCAGGCCATGGCCGCCGCCCTGACCTGCTACAAGAAGCTCGCGAAACTTGCCACGTGAGACAACCTCTAAGGTGATCACATAGAAACCGAAGAGTGTTTTCGCCCATTCGGGCATGCGGTCCACGGCGGCAATCCTGACAGGCCTGCGCCTGGGCGGTGCTGAAAGTCGGGTTCTGACCGATGCTGTCTTCCGGCACGCCGTATCCGCTTCGGCACGCCGTATCCTCTTCGATCTGCCCGAGATCCTCCCGAGCGCGCGGAAGACGATCGCGGGGGCAGCCAGGCCCCTTCGTGGATGACGGCTCGGGTTCTGGTGCCAGGGGATCTCTTTCTTGCGGTAGGCGTCGAAGGCCGCGCTGCGCAGGGAGTGTCGGGAGTGCAGGGCCCCGGTCACGAGAGGAACCTGACCTGGCACTGGTTCACCTCCGCGCACTGGCGTTCCGTGCTGCGCTCAGCATCGCCGCAGGAGGAGGAGGAGGCGACCAGCCTGTCGTACGTGGCCGACCTCAGGGCCATCCTCGCCCAGCGCGGCCACGACTCCGCCGCCGCGACGCTGGTGGCCGATCTGCGCGCGACAAGTGCGGAGTTCGCCGACATGTGGGACCGGCATCGGGTGTCGACGCTGCACTGCTCGACGAAGTCCGTGGTCGACCCCGCAGGTGGGACGCCTCGATCTGGACTGTGTGGTCCTCGCCGGCCCCCTGTCCCGGCAGCGGCTGCTCCTGCTGCAGCCCGTGCCGGGCACGCCGACCACGGACCGCTTGAACCGCCTCCGGCGGTTGATCGAGGAGGTCAGCTGAAGAGGACGCCCCGCAGTATCCGCGTGAGGTGTTCGGCGAGCTGGTCGGACGGCATCGAAGCGAGAGGCTCGGTCCGTGCGATGTACCGGCTGAACGCCACCCCGATCATCTGCGCCCCCACGAGCGCGACGCGGGTGTCCAGGTCGTCGCCGGGGGCGGCGGTCTCACCGGGTGACAGGACGGACCGGTAGACGGCGGTGCTGTGCTCCTGCATCGCGAACAGGAGGTCCGACGCGGCACGCTGGTCGGACGCCGCGCTCCGCAGCAGGGCGATCAGCGGATCGTTGACGGCGTCGGTCTCCAGTCGCCGTACGAAGGCACGGGCGATCCGGTCGGGCAGCGTGGCGGGGTCACCGGCCGCGACGTCCTCCAGGTCGCGGTTGCCCGGCACCGCGGCGAGGAACAGCCTTTCCTTGGAGGTGAAGTGACGGGTAATCAGACCGTGCGTGACGCCTGCCCGGCCGGCGATCTCACGGAGGGTCGTACGGGCGTATCCGCGCTCGGCGAAGGCTTGGCGGGCCGCCTCGATGATGGCCGCCCGGTGTCCCTCGGGATCCCTCCGGCGCCTGCGCGGCTGCTCGGCGACCGGATCTGCGTCGTTCACGGCACCTCCTTCATGTGATCACTCTACGGCGGCGCGACACATTGTCCGCCGCCACTGCTACGTTAGTATCCACTTGGATATTAACTAGCGAGACGGATCCCGTAGTGAGTGTTGAGACACCCGAAGGCGGCGCGGCGGTCGCCGAGACCCGCCTGCTGCACAAGATGCACAGGGCCGCGACGTCCTTGCTGGCGGAGGCGGCGCAGCGGGACACCGCCCCCTCCACGGCACTGGCGGAGTTGCGTGACTTCCTCGTCGCGGCGCTGCGGCACCACCACGAGAGCGAGGACGACGTGCTCTGGCCTCAACTGACCGCCGCGGATCCCGCGGCGGCCGCCGGGCTGGCGGACCTGGCGGCCGAACACGACGCTCTGGACGCGGCACTGGACGCGCTGGCGGCCGCTCCCGTGCGGGATGCCGACGAGCGGACGGCACTCGTCGACGCGGCGGTGGCGGTACGCGACCTGGTGCACGCCCACCTGGAACACGAGGAGCCGCTGCTGTTCCCGGCGCTGACGACACACATGTCCGACGAGACCTGGGCGGAGTTCTCCCGCACGGTCATCGCCTCGGCCCCGCCCGTGGGTGCCCACCTCAACATCGGCTTCTTCGAGCAGGTCGGCACTCCCGGCGAACTCGCGGCCGTCACCGCCAACCTGCCGCAAGCCGCCCTGCACCTCGTCCCGGCCATGCGCGAGCAGGCCAAAGCCACCCTCAGCAGCCTCCAGGCCACCGAACCCGAAAGGACCTTCACAGCATGACCAGCACACTCATCGTCGGCGGCAGCGGCGGACTGGGCGGCGTCATCGCCGAGCACTTCGCCAGCCGCGGCGACGACGTCATCGTCACCGCCAGGAACAAGGCGCGGGCCGAGGCCGTAGCGGCGCGCATCGGCGGCGGCACCCGCGGGCTGGCCCTCGACCTCGGCCGGCCCGAGACCATCGACGCCTCGCTCGCGGACGTGACCCAGGTAGACCATCTGGTGATCACCGCCGTGGGCCAAGCGGTCAACACACTCGCGGAGTTCAGCATCACGGACGCGGTCTCGGCAGTGACCATGAAGCTCGTCGGCTACGCGGAGACCGTCCGCGTGCTGCGCGACCGGTTCACCCCACAGGCGTCGGTCGTGCTCTTCGGAGGGCTGGCCAAGGAGCGCCCGTACCCCGGCTCGACGATCGTCAGCACCTTCAACGCCGGGATCACCGGCCTGGTCAGGACCCTCGCGGTGGAGATCGCGCCGCACCGCGTCAACGCCCTGCACCCCGGCCTGATCGGCGACAGCCCCAAGTGGCGCGACGTCCCCAACCCACCGCACTCCGCCCAGACACCGATCGGACGGCTGGTGACCATGGCCGAGATCGCCGACGCCACCGACTTCCTGCTCCGCAACACCGGCATCAACGCCCACGACCTGCACATGGACGGCGGCCTGCTAGCCACCTGACGGCCCGGTACTCACCGAGTGCCACATCCGCCGACCCAGCGCTGACCTCTTGACGGCAACGACACGAACGTACGAACGGATGCGCGACATACAGCAGGCCCTCCTCCCAACAGCCGCACCCACGCACAGAGGCAGACAACACGCAGACCAGGTACTCCGGTTGCTGCGCGAGTCGGGGCCCATGACGCGAGGTGAGCTCGGCGCACGGTGCGGGCTGTCGCGTACGACGCTGTACAAGGTCGCCGGCAGGCTCGTGGACAGTGGGCTGGTGATCGCCACGGTCCCGGACACCGAACCACGGCGGCCGGGGCGCCCTGCAGCCCTGCGGAGAAGCTCGCTCTCCATCCGGCGGCCGGCCGCCTGCTGGGCATCGACTTCGGCTGACACCACGTCCGGCTGGCCGCGATCACTGTGGCAGGCAACGAGATCAGGACGGAGCGGCGGGACACACTCCCCCGCCGCTCCGTGGTCCGAGCGCATCGCCATCGCACGACAGCTGGCCGCAGGACTGACCGGTGCCGTCCCTCGCCTCGGCCCCCTCGGCGATGTGGGAGTCTCGGTGGCAGACCCTGCCACCGCCTCCTTCGCCTCCGACGACGAGCGGGCGTTGGCCGACACGCTCGGCCGTGGCCTCGGCGCCCGGGTGCGGCTCGGCAACGGTCTGCCGCTGGCGGCGCTGGCCGAGACCGTGTGGGGCGCGGCCAAGGGCCTGACGGACGTCCTGTACCTGGAGTTGTCGGACCGTGTCGGCGGCGGCCTGGTGACCGGCGGTGTGCTGCACCGCGGCACTCACGGCCGGTCGGGCGGGTTCGGGCACATCCTCGCCGAGCCCGAGCGTGTGTGGAGCGAGCCGAGGTGTGCGCGATTTCGATTGCCGGAGGTGAGGGAGTCGCCGGGAGAGGCCGCCGGCGCAGGCGATCCCCCCGCCGGGGCAGAGACGGCGGCACACACGGAGCGCGCGGCGTCCAGCGGCTCCTGCATGCCGGCCACCATGCAGGCGAAGTCAGTGCCCTGCGCATCGGTACACCGCGTCATTCCGAAGGAATGCGAAACTCGAATTCGGGACGGTCCCACGGCACCGCGGGCGGGTTCGCGAACGCGGTCCCGATCCGCACCGCACCAACGCGGTAGTAGAAGTCCTCGGCGGGAACATGCGACACGACCATGACACGGTCGAGCCCGGCGGCACGGGCCTCCGACTGCATGTGCGCGACGAGCAGTCGACCAATACCCCGTCCTTGAGCTTCGTCGGCGACGAACAGCAGGTCGAGCTCCGGTGGAGCGAGGACGAGCGAGTAGAACCCGAGAACCCGGCCTCCATGCTCGTCGGCGCCGACGGCTACGAATCACGGCACGCCTTCGACGATCGATTCGCGGGGCTCCGCGCCGAGGTAAAGCAACACGTGCTCACGGCTGACGCAACGGACTGACGTCACCTGAAGGCCCCAACTCAATGCCTCCGGCCGCCACTCAGTCCATCTTGGATGGTTCCGGTCCTGCGAAGACAGCCAGCTCGAGCTGCCGACGCTGCGCGGCACGCGCCATCCAGCCGTCGTAACTAGGATTGATCCGGTCTCGTGTCCCGGGAGCCGTACCCGGGTCGCCAAGTGAGTACGCATCGGAGAGCTGCTGAGTGACGCCGCGCCCGGCCTTGACGACCATCGCCAGCAACCGGGCCGTCGGACGCCGCCCCGAGGCCCTCGCGGAACGCACGTGACCGCGGCCCCGCCCCGGCGCGCACCCGGCTGGCCTGGCTGCGTGCCGGGGCGGGCCCCTGGCGTCGGTCAGCCCCCCGGCACAGGCGGCAGCGCGAAGTTCTTGGACGTCACCTTTCCCGGGGCGTACTGGTTCTTCACCCGCCCGGCGTGCAGCGCCGCGAAGGTCTCGTCGTTCGCCTTTCCGGTGACCGTGAGGCCCACGTCCCGCTGGTAGTGGCCGATCAGGTCCGACAGTTGCTGATTGGCCTCGAAGTCCGTGTGCGGCTGCGTGTTGAGCAGGTAGATGTTGTCGGCGCGGTTGTAGAGGCCGTTCCCGTAGGAGGCGCCGTCGTCGAACACCTCCGTGTCGGCCCACAGGACGGCGCTTGTCATCCAGAGCACGTCGGGGTTCTTCTGCCCCGGCTGGACGACCGAGGTGTCCGAGCCGAAGTGGGCGAACTTCAGTGCCGTCATCGTCGACCGGCCGAGGTTGCCCAGCCCGTCGGTGTCCACGGTCAAGCCGTCGTACCGCTTGTCGTTGGCCTTCTGGAAGCACTTCAGCGCGGTCACGGTGGGCCCGTCCATCATCCCCAGGGTGACGTGCTCGGTGAGCTTGCAGGGGTCGGAGCCGGAGAGGGTGGAGAGCCGGACCTGGGCGAACTGTATATACATGTTGGGTCCGTCACCCGGCCGCCAGGGAAGCGGGCCGTGCGGGCCGTCGGACTTGTCCCCTCCTCCGCCGGACTTGTCCCCTCCTCCTCCGCCGCCTCCGCCGGACTTGGACCCCCCGCCGCCACCGGACTGCGCGGCGGGCGGCGCCGAGGCGGCCGATGACGCCGTCGGGGACGGGAGGGTGACCGGCATGGGAGGACTGGGCAGTGCGGTGACGTCGACCGGTGCCATCTGCTCGGTCGCCAGGCTCCTTACCTGCGGCTTGAAGGCCAGCCAGAGCACCACGAAGGTGATCAGCAGCGCGAGGAGGAGGCTGAGGAAGGCCGCCGGCCAGCGGGGCAGGACCCCCTTCTGCACATAGGTCCCGGGCACCGCCATCGGCTCGTGGCCCGAACGCTGCACCGCGAGGCTGAAGGGCCGGTTCTCCTTGCCGCCGAACCAGGTGATCTGTCGCGGCTTGAGGGTGGCCTTGACGAAGGCGGCCCGGCCCGGCTCGATCTGCACATTGGACGGGCGGATGTCGTACGAGAGCTGGTCACCGTTGTCGCTGCCGTTCACCGAGGCGGTCAGCTTGGTGTTGCCGATGTTGTCGATGGCGAGCTTCGGGCGGCCCCGGAAGCGGCCCTTGACGGTGTGCGGGACCAGTTCCGCCCGTATCTCCGTGAAGGGGGTGATGGTGAGGTTACCCTCGGGGACGGTGGTCGCCTCCGGCTGCTCCGTGGGGATGACCTGGATCGCGTAGGGGTGGGGCCCGGCGGCCGCGTCGGGGGTACGGGGCGGCGCGAAGGTGAGCTCCACGGAGTCCGTGGTGCCCGGATAGATACGGAGCGTCGACGGCGACACCGTGACATACGGTGCGATGTCACCGACCGGCATGAACCGGTACTCGTCGACGACATCGCCGGTGTTGCGCAGCCGCAACCGCACGGTGGCGGTGCCGCCCGGGTCCACGGTGGTGGAGGCGGGTTCCAGGTCAGTCCAAAGGCTCACAAGGCGACCGTACGATTTGAGGCACCGCCAGAACACAGGCCTCCGTATCTGATCGCTGCCCGATCATCCCCTCACCCTGCCCTCCCGGCCCGAAGCGGCCCCTTGTCCCGCAGCGGGTTGCCGGGTGATGCCCGGCAGACGTCGGACCAGCGGGAAAGCCTCACGCCGACAGGTGCTGACGGGCGCCGACAGGTATCGGGCCGCTGACCAGGCAGGGCCGTACCCGGTGAGCCGGAGACACCCGTGCGGTGCCGGAGCCGCGCCCGGAGCCCAGAAGGGCAGGCAGTTGTGCCCCGCGCGAGGTACGGAAGGTCGTTTCACCTTCCACATACCGGTCACGAGGGAGCGCCGAACAGGCGTTCTCCGCTTGGGTTTGCCGGGCGCGGCCCGTGCTGGACGTGCGGCGGAGGTCCTGCCGCCCCGTTCGGCCCGAGCACACCGATCACCTTGCCGGCCGGGACCTCCAGGTCAACGCCGTCCAGCGCGCCCCTGTCCCCGTGACGTTTGATCAGACCCTCGGCCCGGATGGCGTACGACATCTGCGCCCTCCCCGCCTCGTCGCCCGTCCGCTCTCGCGGTTCTCGCCGTTCTCGCCGTTCTCGACGAGGAGGACGATGCCGGTGGGGCCCTTCGGGGCCATTCCAGGGGGCTACCGGAAAAGGGCGTCGCCGCGCTGTTCTGCAAGTAGGTGATGGTGGCAGCGCTGGCGGAGGCTGCGCAGAGTTTCGCCTGGTCAGCACCCATGTTGTCGATGCGGCCCATGACGCCGACGCCATTGCTGAGGCGGTCGGGGACCGCCGTCTGACGGCCATCGTGTACACCCGCGCCCACAACGACCACATCGATGCGGCGCCTGCCCTGGCCGACCGCATGGGCGCCACGATCTGGCTGCATCGTGACGACCTGCCGCTGTGGAAGCTGCCTCACCCCGACCGTGGCCCTGACGCCCATCTGGCCGACGGCCAGTTCACCACGGCGGCCGGTATCGACCTCACGGGGCTGCAGGCCCCGGGCCACGCGTCGGGTGCGGTCTTCACCGGCGACGCCATCTTCCATGGCGGACCCGGCGCGACCGGGCGCTCGTACTCCTGCCGGGTTCAGTCGTCGGACGCCGTTCTCAGAGCACGCCCACCAGCACGATGACCAGGGCAGGCAGTGCGATGAAGACGGTGCCGAGGTAGACGGCGAGGACCCACCGGTGCTCGGAGGTGATGCGGGCGAGGTTCTCGGCGCAGAACAGCGGCACGGGGCGCAGGAGCGGTATCACGTAGATCACGATGATCGCGAAGAGGTTGTAGATCAGATGCACGAAGGCTGCCTGCAGGCCGATCTTCGCGTCCTGTCCGACGCCTGCGAACGCCGCGAAGACCACCGTGAACGTTGTGCCGAGGTTGGAGCCGACGACGACGGGATACACCTGCGCCGGTGTCAGGATGCCTGTTCCGGCGAAGGGGACCAGCACGGACGTGGTGATGGTCGAGGACTGGGTGACGACGGTTACTCCCATCCCTGACACCATGGCGAGATAGGCGTTGCCGCCGACGGCCTTGATCAGAATGTCGCGGGCCTTGCCGACCATGAGCAGTTTGAGCAGCTTTCCCAGGTAGCGGACGGCGATCAGGATCAGCACGGCGCCGATCACGATGGTGAACAGCGGACCGAGTGTGCTGCTGACGTGCGAGGTCGCGTGGATCACTCCGTGTTCCACCGGCCTGGTGGCCGCCCGGATGAAGTTGAAGTGGGCCGGGTTCGGCAGCCAGTCCGTGCCGTACAGCGCATTGGTCAACGTCCCGCTGATGTGTTGCAGCGGATGCCAGATCAGCTCGATCGGGAAGAAGATCAGCAGCGCGAGCCAATTGTAGAAGTCATGGACGGTCGAGGCGCCCAGCGCCCTGCGGAACTCTGTGCGGTCGCCGACGAAGGTCAGTGCGACCAGGCTCGTCGTCACCGTGGTGCCGACGTTCGCGCCCAGAATGATGGGGATCGCGCCCTCGATGGGCAACGCGCCCGACCCTACGGCGGTGACAGCGATGGCCGTCGTCGTGGTCGACGACTGGATCAGGACCGTACCGAGAACGCCGACGCTCAGCCCGACCCACGGGTGCGCGGCGAAGGCGAACATGGTGTGCGCTGCGTCGCTGCCCAGCCCCGCAAAGCCGCGACTGATGATGCTCACGGCACAGATCAGCAGGTAGATCAGCCCAGCGACACCGCACCAGCCCAGGGCTTTGGCCCATGCGGGGAGCTGGATCGCCCCGACGCCGCTCTCGGCCGCGGGGACCGTGAGCGCCGAGCCGCTGGAAGGGGTTCGCCCGGAGACGTCACCCTTTTGGTGGCTGTTGTCCGGACCGCTGTCGGATGTGGCTCCCGCCATGAACCAAGGCTACGAGCTCCTGCCGAGGGGCGCGCGTGGCTGAGCGCCGTACGTGTGCAACGGACGGCTGGTGCCGTCAGCGACTGCGGTTTCTCCTGGCCCGACGCCAAGTGGCCACGGTCGCCAGGCTCGCCGGCGGTCTCGTGCTCTCCAAACGGGATGACGATGGCCGGCGGACCTGCCAATCGCCGTGGAAGTGCTCCGGACAACATATTTGGCGAGGCTGGGCCGACCGGCCTGATGAGCCCTTGGGGGCCTGCCCGGTGCCGAAGCTGTCCCGCTGACATCCAACGCTGACATCAACGGCCCCGGGCGACGGCAAGGCACAGCAAGGCTCACCAATCGCGAACTCGGCCGTCTCAGTTTCCGGTCTCATTCATGGCCGCACGCGGCCGTCCGGCATCGTTCACCCTGCACCGATGGGCACGGCATCAGTACAGGAATGAACGCCAGGAAAGGAGCCTGGATCAGGCTCTGACCAGCTCGGAGTTCGGTGCGCTACTGGCGCGCGATGATGCTGCTGGCTTCGGCGGGCGGCAACCGGGTGTCTGTGGTCGCGCAGTTGGTGCAGGCCGATGAGGACACTGTGCGGGATGTGATCCACCGGTTCAACGAGATTCGCCTGGCCTGTCTGAGCGGCTGTTGTCTTTCCGAGTCTGACGGTTGCGTTTCCGCTGGTCAGGGGTAGGGGTGGCGTCGTTGTGCGGAGTGATGGATCGTCGCTTCGTCGCTCCCGTGGAGGTCTCGGGTGCCGTCGGTTGTCGGATTGCTGGAACAACACGAGCTTGCCGTTGCTCCGCCGCTACGTCATCTGGCGAAACCGTCACGCCGACGATCAACGGCTACGAGCCGTAGTCGGCGGGGCGAACGTTGCCTGATGCGGCACCAGGCAGCGTTGCCCTCCCGGCGATCAGGCGAAGTCGGTGGCGGGCTCAGTGGCGTAACGGCTCATCGTTTGGATGCTCGCCTGTGGGGTCGGCGCCTGGCCGTCGGCCATCATGTCCTGTAGGTCCCGGAAGTACTGCACGTACAGGTCCGGCGTGAAAGTGCTGAGCATGACGGCCGGCTGGTCGGTCACATTGGCGAAGGTGTGCGGGGCTCCGGGCGGGACCATCACGAGCGTGCCCGCGGTCGCGTCGTAGTCGTTGTCTCCGACGGTGAACCGCACCGTGCCGGAGATGATGTAGAAACCCTCGTCGTGCTGGGCATGACGATGCTGCGGCGGTCCGGGCGTGTGCGGCGCGAGGACGGACTCGGCGATCCCCAGGCGGTGCCCCGTGTTGCTGCCGTCTTCGAGGACGCGCATGCACGTGGTTCCCAGGAGGATCGTCTCCCCGTCGCCCGGACCGACCACCGATACGGCGGGGTCGGCCATCGGCTCATGGGCCTTTGGTTCGTCAGTCATGCGTCGATTCCACGGCCAGGGCGCTGCGACTGTCCAAGACCCATTCCGTGACCTCGATACCGTACGGGTATCGTCGCACCATGGAGCTACGCATGCTGCGCTATTTCGTGGCCGTCGCCGAGGAGCTCCACTTCGGCCGGGCCGCCGCCCGGCTGCACATGAGCCAGCCTCCGCTGAGCCGGGCGATCAAGCAGTTGGAGACCGAGGTCGACGCCGCGCTGTTTGACCGCTCCTCCTCCGGTGTCAGGCTCACTGCGGTGGGGGCGGTGCTGCTCGATGAGGCGCGCGCCCTGCTCGATCAAGCCGACCGGGTACGCGCACGCGTGGCCGCGGCGGCCGGCACCGCGACCATCACCGTCGGCATCCTGGGGAACAGCACCGACCCGGGCGCAACCCGGCTGGCCCGCGCCTACCATCGACAGCACCCGCGCGTTGAGGTCCGCGTCCGCGAGACCGACCTGACCGATCCCACCTGCGGGCTGCACGCCGAACTGGTCGACGTCGCCCTGACCCGCGGGCCGTTCGACGAGACCGGCCTGACCGTGCACGAGCTGCGTGCCGACCCGGTGGGCGCGCTGCTGCGCGCCGACGACCCGCTGGCCCGGCGCGACAGCCTGAAGCTGGCCGACCTGGCCAACCGCCGCTGGTTCCGCTTCCCGGAGGGCACCGACCCCCTCTGGCAGTCGTACTGGAATGGCGGAGAGCCTCGCGAGGGTCCGGTGGTACGTGCCGTCCAGGAATGCCGGCAGGCCGTTCTCTGGAACGGCACGGTCGGACTGACTCCCCTGGACCACGAACCGGCAGAGGGGCTCGCTGTGGTGCCACTGATCGACATACTGCCGAGCCGGGTGGTGGTGGCATGGAAGGAGGGCGACACCAATCCCCTGATCCGCTCGTTCCTCCAGACCGCGATCGCCGCCTACCGCGACTGAACACCTCACCCGCGGCCCGTCGGCACGGCCAGCACAATCGTCATACCGTCCACGATCAGACCCAGACGCCATCCGCGACACCCACACGGTCCTCAGCCAGCCTGCAACAACCCGAGGTCAAGCCACAACTGACGCCGCAATAGCTGTTCTCACACGACCTACACCAACCCAGCTCACCGAGCCGCCTGTGCCGCAACTGCCCTCCCCCTCAGCGACACCCCGCCGGCGCAAGCCGACGGGGGTTCTCACCTGTCACGAGCGATCACTGGACGCGGCCTACACGGCGCCTGGGCAGCCCGGAGCGGACCGATACGGCATCACGGTGACCCCGGACGGGCAACTGGTGTGGCTCGACAGCCCCGTCGGGCCGAGCTGGGCATGCCGTTCTCGTCGGTCACCAGCATCGCGGTCTGCTCGGCGCGGGATTCAGTGCGTGGGCGAACCGTTCCATGGCCTTCGCCCGGGTTTCGGTGTCCCACTGACCTGTTCATCGGGGCGGTAGCCTCTGCTCGCGCCGCGCTGACCACCGGGGAGTGGCCAGTCGCGGATGTACTTCAGGGTGTGTTCCTCTCGCCGCCGAGCTCAACTGCCCGGCAGCAACACGGGCTTGATGGTCGTGCCTGCCACCGAGTCCCGCTCGGCGTCGTTGATCGCGCTGAGTGGATAGGTCCGCACGAGCCGGTCGAAGGGGAAGCGCCCCTGCTGCCACAGCTCCAGCAACTGCGGTATGAAGAGCTGGGGCACGGCGTCACCCTCCAGAATTCCCCTCACGTTCTTGCCCTGTGCCAGGGCGGAGGGGGGAAGCGTCAGAGGCCGTGATTGGACGCCGACCAAACCGACGGTACCCGTGGGTCTCAGGGCTTCGATGGCCGTGTTGATGACGCTGGGGATCCCGGTGGTGTCCAGGGCGTACTGGGTTCCTCCCCCGGTGAGTTTGCGCAGCTGCGCCACGATGTTGTCGTCGCCACCGTGCACCGTGGCGGTGGCGCCGAGTTCACGGGCCAGGGACAGCCGGCTCTCGTGCAGGTCCACTGCCACGATCGTGGTGGCCCTGGCGACCCGGGCAGCCATGATGGCGGACAGGCCCACCCCGCCTGCCCCGAAGACGACGACGCTGGAGCCTGCCCCGGCCCGCAGGGCGAGGAGGACTGAACCGGCGCCCGTTTGGATCCCGCAGCCCAGCGGGCCGAGCAGCTCCAGCGGCAGGTCTTTGTCCACCTCGACGATGTTGCGTGCGGTGGCCAGCGCATAGGTCGCGAACGACGACTGCCCGAACCAGCGGGCCGCCACGGGTTGCCCGTGGTGGTCGGTGGCCGGGCCGACACCGTCGAGGCCGGAGCCGGTGAGGTTGAGGCGGTAGAAGTTCTCGCAGTACGCCGGGTGTCCACCGAGGCAGTTCTGGCACGCTCCGCAGGAGTCGAAGGAGAGCACGACGTGAGCGCCAGGGGCGATTCCGGTGACACCGGGGCCTACCTCCTCCACTATCCCGGCGCCTTCATGTCCGGTGATGATGGGCGGCTGGGCCATGAACCCGGGCGTCCTCGGCAGCATGTCGGTGTGGCAGAACCCCGCTCCCACGATCCGTACGAGCACCTGGCCGGGGCCGGGAGGCGCCAGCTCGACCGGCTCGATCGCGTAGGGGTCACTCGCCCCGCGCAGCACCGCGGCCTGAATCTTCATTCGAGTCTCCTTCATCTGATGTCATGCGCGGTGCGGGAAACGTGGCAGTGCACGGCCCGCCTCGACGACACGCATGTTCCTTCTTCTCGCCGCCTCCGGTGTGTCCCGCGCGCGAGCGCCTCGGGGGCTGCGCGCGGGCCCGGAGAATCGTGTGAACAGGCAGACCGTCAGTCCGCGAACCTCCGGCTCGGGCGCATGGTCACGCGTACAGCGGTGTCTGCACTGCCGTCCACTGGGCCTGTGGTCAGGGCGGTCATTAGCGATCCGCACCTCAGAAATTCAACGTGGGTATCTGGCTGAAGACCCAGCGGGCCGTCGCTCGCAGGGCGCAGGAGATCGAGCAGCAGCCTGGCGACGTCAGCGCCTGCCGCCGCCGCTGCGCATGATGCGTCTTGAGGGGCTGCGCACCAAATAGCCCTTCTCCGTCCTCCCCACCAAAAGCGCTGCCCCCCTACCGCAACGTCACCGGACACGGTATGAACACGCTCCCAAGGCACAGACCCGATCGCCGCCCGGTGGGTGATAGTTGAGCTATCACCCACCGGGCTCCGTGGTCAGCCGTCGTGGGGCAGGCAGCGCCGCTGACAGCCCGTCCGGTTCTGGTGGAAGATCGCGTTCACGATCTCCCTCAGATCGCAGGGCCCGTAATCCCCGGTCGCCGACCGTGCCACCTGTCCTGCTTCCAGGATGTGATCACCGGCTCGATCAATGCCCAATGCTCATCCGATAGATCGCTTGGATACGGTCTTCGCGTGCGGCGGTCAGTGCCATGATCGAGCGATCACGAACCAGGGAAGTGCGGACTTAACGCCCTCTCAGGCCAGCGGTTTTGCGAGTATGGCCTTGCGGTGGCTGAAGGTCTCGATGGAGTGGCGGCCGTGGTAGCTGCCCATGCCGCTCTCCCCGACGCCGCCGAAAGGCAGGCCCAAGACCATGAGGTGAGCGATGGGCAGGCCGTAGCCGAGGCCGCCGGAGGACGTCTCGGCGGCGATGCGGTGCCGAGTGTCGTCGGACTCGGTGAACACGTACAGGGCGAGGGGCTTGTCGCGGTCGTTGACGAAGTCGATCGCCTCGTCGAGGCCGGTCACGGTGACTATCGGCAGAATGGGGCCGAAGATCTCCTCCTGCATGACCGGGGACGTGGGGTCGACGTCGGCCAGGACGGTCGGGGCGATGAACTTGCTCGTCCGGTCACTACCTCCTCCCACAACCACACGGCCGGAGCCGAGCAGACCGGTAAGACGGTCGAAGTGCCGCTCGTTGACGATCCGTCCGTACTCCTCGGACGTCGCGGGATCGGTGCCGAAGAGACCCTCGATGGCGCGCGTGAGGGCGGGTTCGAGGGCGGCGGCGGTCTGCGGATCGGTCAGCACGTAGTCCGGAGCGACGCAGGTCTGCCCGGCGTTGAGGAACTTGCCGCGGGCCAGCCGTTCTGCGACCACGTCGAGATCGGTGCCGCGGTCGACGAAGACCGGGGACTTACCGCCCAGTTCCAGGGTGACGGAGGTGAGGTGTGCGGCGGCGGCCCGCATGACGATTCGGCCGACCATGCCGTTGCCGGTGTAGAAGATGTGGTCGAAGTGCTCGGCCAGGAGTGCCGTAGTCTCGGGGATTCCGCCCTCGATGACGGCCACCGCTTCGGTGTCAAGGTATGCCGGCAGCAGCCTGGCCAGCGCTGCGGAAGTGGCCGGGGCCAGCTCGCTCGGTTTGGCCACAACCGCGTTCCCGGAAGCCAGCGCGCCGACCATCGGAGCGAGCAGCAGCCCGGCCGGATAGTTCCACGGGGCGATGATCAGTACGACCCCCAGCGGGTCGTACTGAGTCCAGGCCGATGCATCCTGCCCCAGCAGCGGCGGGACCTCTACCGCCTCGGGAGCCAGCCACGTCTGAAGGTGGTCGAGCGTGTGGTCGATCTCCCGGATCGTGAAATCGATCTCCGTGCGGTACGCCTCGCCGGAAGGCTTGCCCAGGTCGGCGTGAAGAGCCGCGGCCAGATCAGCGCCGCCCTCGATGAGCATCTCCCGCAGCCCGCGCAACTGCGCCGTGCGCCACTCAAGGGGCTTGGTACGGCCGGTACGGAAGGCGGCACGCAGCCGCGCCACGATGTCGGCCGGTGACTCGGAGCAGAAGTGATTCACGGGGAGACCTCGCTGATAGTACGGCGCGACCAAAGCGGCCACGCACGACAGGTGAACGTGGGTGGGTTGCACGGGTTCGCTCGGTGTTCACCGCGGCAGGGCAGTACTCACCCGGAGAACGGTGTTCATTGAGCACTCATCCGAAGCGTTTGTGCCTCTTCGTCCGCGCCGGCCATGCTCGCGTAACCCTTCGATCGACCGCCATTACAGTGCGTCGTTCGATGTGACCAAGACTCTGACAGGGCGCTGTCCACTTTCCAGAGCCAACTGGAACGAAGACCGTCCACCCCTGTCCACTCGCGCCCGACGCCGATTTCAGCCGCGCCGTGTCTCGAAGACCAATGCAGCTACCCGTCACCGTCCACCAAGCAAGGCTCGGACCAGCGGAGTTCAACGTCATCCGACCCGCCGGTCCCCTGGTCCACGCAGTGCTCATCGACCACGATCAGCACCTGGACACCGGGCCTTCCACCTTGATCGCGGACACCTCGACACTGGATCTTGAGTCCAGGGAGAGGAGCTGCGGGTAGTCGCGGTGACTGTGCCGCCGTGGCCTGTCAACAGTCCGAATGAGGCTAGGCTCGAAACCGGTCTCTGGTGACCTTGCCCGGATTCCTTGAGTCTCTGTTGAAGCCCGTGAACAAGGCTTATGGGCGCCGTCCCTTCATCGAACCGTGACGGCCAGGCGGAAGGAGTCAGCGCCGGTCTCGATGATGGTGCCGTTGAACGTCAGCCAGTCGACCATGGCGCGCAGAGCCGCGGATCCATGAACGTCTTCGTCCAGCCGTCTGGGGCTGGCACTTGTTCCCTCAGTCTTCCATGACGCGCGAGCAACTGACTGACGGAGAATGGGAGTTCATCGAGCCGTATCCGCCGATCGGGGCGTATGGCCCGCATCCCGTGCGGCTGCGGCAGCAGTTCGAGGACGTGATCTGGCGGTTCAGGACGGGTGCACGGTGGCGGGAGATGCCGACCGAGTTCGGTGTCTGGCCCACCATCCAAACCGCTTCAGGCAGTGGGGGGACGCCGGCCTCTTCGAGGCCCTGCTGGAGGGCCTGACAGCCGAGGCCGCGAAGCGGGGTGAGGTAGTCCGCCGACTCGTCCCGCGACCGGGCCCCTTCGCCCGCACCAGGCTGCCGGACAGCCCTGTCGTGCCTCCCTCGACCGGGACAGTCCGGCGACCGGCCCGACCTGCCCCGGCCCTGAAGCGCACCGGCACCTGCCCCTCAGCGTGCGAGGAGTCGGGCGCGCCCCCGTCTACAACATGACCGGGCAGCGCGGGTCACGCGGCCTGTTTCTCGGCGGGTTGGGCCAGCCCGACGGACGTCCGCAGCGGGGCTTCCTCGATGAAGAGGCAGAGCAGGAAGGCGAGGAGTGCGGAGGGGGCGGCGTAGAGGAAGACGTCGGCGATGCCGTGGCCGTAGGCGCTTTCGAGCCAGGTGCGGACCGGAGCGGGGAGCAGGTTCATGTCGGGCAGTGAGCCGCTGCCGGAGGCATGGGCGGCTGCGGCCTGCGCGTCGGGGGGCAGGTCGCCGATGGTGTCGGCGGCGTAGTGGGTGATGCGGGTGGACATCAGGGAGCCGAGGACGCCGACGCCGACCGCACCGCCGAGGGAGCGGAAGAAGCTGATCACGGAGGAGGCGGCGCCGAGGTCGGCCGGGCTGACCTGGTTCTGGGTGGACAGGACGAGGTTCTGCATCATCATGCCCACGCCGACTCCGAGCAGGGCCATGTAGAGGGCGAGCTGCCAGTAAGGGGTGTCGTAGCGCATCAGGCCGAGCAGGCCGAGGCCCGCGGTGAGGAAGACGCCGCCGGAGACGAGCCAGCCCTTCCAGCGGCCGGTGGAGGTGATGAACCGGCCCGAGACCGTGGAGGAGACGAACATACCGGCGATCATCGGGATCGTCAGGACGCCGGACATGGTCGGCGACTCGTCACGGGCGAGCTGGAAGTACTGCGAGAAGAAGACCGTGCCGCAGTACATGCCGACGCCGACGAACAGCGAAGCCAGCGAGGCCAGGGTGATGGTGCGGTTACGGAACAGGCGCAGCGGGATGACCGGTTCGGCGGCGCGGGTCTCGGCGAACACGAACAGCAGGGCGAGCAGGACGGTGCCGCCGACCATGGTGCAGGTCTGCCAGGACAGCCACTGGTACTTGTCGTCGGCGAAGGTCACCCAGATCAGCAGCAGCGAGGCGGCCGCGGTGATGAGGAACGCGCCGATCCAGTCGACCTTGACCTTCCGCTTGGCGACGGGCAGGTGGAGTGTCTTCTGCAGGACGACCAGTGCGATCAGCGCGAAGGGGATGCCGACGAAGAGGCAGTAGCGCCAGCCGAGCCAGTCGGTGTCGGTGATGACGCCGCCGAGGAGCGGGCCACCGGCGGTGGCGACGGCGAAGGTGGCGCCGTTGTAGCCGGAGTAGCGGCCCCGCTCACGCGGGGAGATCATCGCGGCCATGATCACCTGGACCAGGGCGGTCAGACCGCCCGCACCCAGGCCCTGCACGACACGGGCGCTGATCAGCATGGCCGGGCTCCGCGCCAGACCCGCGATGACCGAGCCGATGATGTAGATGACCAGGGATATCTGGACCAGTGCCTTCTTGCTGACCAGGTCGGCGAGCTTGCCCCAGATCGGGACGGAGGCGGTCAGGGAGAGCAGCGCGGCCGTGACGACCCAGGTGTAGGCGGACTGGCCGCCGCCGAGGTCCTTGATGATCGTCGGCAGCGCGTTGGTCACGATCGTCGAGGAGAGGAGCGCGGCGAACAGGCCCAGCAGCAGGCCCGAGAGCGCCTTCATGATCTGCCGGTGCGTCATGGGCGCGCGCCCGTGGTCGCCTCCGTGCTCGGGCGCTCCCTTCGGCTTCGCGTGGGCCCGCACACCGGCCGATGTAATCGTTGCCATGGTCTTCCTTCTCTAACGTCTAAGATCCACCTGAAGCACAAATCCGCGCTTCTTTCGTGCCGGGCGTGCTCGCCCGGCCCTACGATCGACCGCCATTACGGTGCGTCGTTCGGACTGACCGAGATTCCGACGGAACACCGTCCAATTTCCAGAACAAGGACGAACGACTACCGTTCACTCAAGTCCACTCGTGTCCACTCCGGTCCCGCCATTCACGCTCTGTCAGGAGCACCTGACGAGCTAGTACGTGGCAGCGGGCGGGAGTTGTTGTCCCGGCGGGCGACGGCAATGCAGGAAGGACCGGCTCGACTCAACGCATGCCCCCCGGCCTGTCATGGTCCGAGCGACGCATGCTTGGCGGTGACACGACAACACTCGGCCCGGCGGCAGGCTCGATGGACGATCCGAAGGCCGGTGCGGGGGTGCCTGGCGGGCCATCTGTCTTGGGCCGAGGGCAGGGGCATGTCTGGTGTCGTCGAAGACCGTACTCTTCGGGGGCGTCGTCCGGGGGGCGGCCGTTTCGGGGGAATCGGGGGCCGCCATGCTCAGGCTGCATTTCACGAGGGACGATCTGGTGCGGGCGAGCGTCGCACCCGGCCCCGACGTCCTTTGGGAACTCGTCCTCGGCGCGACTCTACTGGGCGGCCATCAGGGCCGGGCTGTCTTCGACCCATGGCGGCAACAGGCTCTGAGCAGCCTGCGCCGGCTGCCCGCCTGGCAGCCCCGACTGCTGCGCTCCCTCGCCCCGCCCAGGGGCGACTTCCCCGACTTCCTCACCCCAGGCATGGCTGAAAGCGACCTCGACAGTGGCCTCGACATGGTGCTGTCCACACCGCGGCGGACGCTGCGCACCGACATGCGGGTACTCGGCCGACTGCCCTCGTGGGCGGGTGAGATCGCCACCGGCGACGGCGAGGCGCTGAGCGCGCTCGGCGCCGCCCTGCGCGCCTGTCACCAGAGTCTGATCGCCCCGGTGTGGCCGCGGATCCGGGCCCATGTGGAGGCCGATCGGGCGCTGCGGGCGCGCTCGCTGCTGAAGGGCGGCCCAGAGGGGCTGCTGGCCGGATTCGGTCCCACGCTGCGCTGGAAGTCACCGGTTCTGGAGGCCGACTACCCGGTGACCCGTGACATCTTCCTGGACGGGCGCGGGCTGCTGCTGATCCCGTCGGTGTTCTGCTGGCGCACCCCGGTCACCCTCATCGATCCCTCGCTGCCACCGGTGCTGGTGTATCCGATCGGCCGCGGTCCCGGCTGGTGGGCGGGGGCCGGACAGCAGGACGGCGCCGCCCGTCGGGACGGTCTTGAGGCGCTGCTGGGGCGGACCAGGGCGGCGGCGCTGCGGGCGGTGGAGGACGGCTGCACCACGGGCGAGCTGGCCCGACGGTTGGGGATCTCGGCCCCGACGGCCAGTGAGCACGCTTGCGTGCTGCGGGAGGCGGGGCTGATCGGCTCGCTCCGGCACCGCAACACCGTGCTGCACGCGCTCACGCCGCTCGGGGCGGCGCTGCTGTCGGAGAACCCCCGCCGGCCGGATCGCGGGGCGGTCCGGCCGGTGGGGCGTGGTGGTCAGCCGGTGGACGACGTGATCACGCGGTAGGTCGCGCCCGCGACGTTGTCCGTGTAGCGGTAGATCGTGCTGATCGGAACGTAGTTGTTGATCTCGCCCGAGTAGCACGGGCCCGTCCGGGACTGGTAGCTGCCCTCCAGGATTCCGTATGCGGTCTTGTCGACCTGGCTGAACAGCGGGCCACCGCTGTCACCCTTGCGGGCGCAGATGTCGGTCCAGATGCCGACGCCGTCCTTCGGCGAGATGACCTTGCCGCAGCGCGTTCCGACCAGGTAGCCGTCGCCGGCGCCGCTGTCGTAGGACTCGGGGTAGTTCGAGGAGTCCGACCCGGTGCCGGTGGCACACGCGACCCAGCCGGGGTTGATCTCACTGAAGTTGTGGTAGCCGGTGATCCACTGGTCGGCCGTGGTCGCCTGGGTGCCGCACGGCGTGTCCGAATCGCTGTCCTGACCGCCGTTGCGGCAGTACTTCATCACCCGGTTTTTCCCGGAGAAGTTGTCCAGCCAGGTCTGCGAGTAACTGCCGCTGATGTACGGCAGCATGACGAAGTCGTACGGATACGAGTTGACCTCAAGGGCAGCGTTCGGCGCGTGCTGCTGCAGGATCGAGTAACCGTTGTGGTTGATGTACGTGTTGTTGGTCTTCCCGACCACGCAGTGACCGGCGGTCAACACCCAGGCCCAATTGTTGTAGGTGGTGCCGCCCTTGGAGCGGATGTTGAAGCCGGAGGTGCAGCCGCCCCAGCTGCCGTTGTCACGCTTGATGTTCAGGCGGAGTCCGCCGCGCATGGGTCCGTACTTGGTGGAGCAGTACAGCGGGTGGCAGTAGCCCCAGTCCACGTGGGGGGTGAAGGCCTGCTGGGGCTGGTCAAGCCGGCGCTCCTCCACCAGCCCGCGCGGCTCCTTCGCCAACGCGGCACGACCGTGGGCCAGTTCGTGCGCGACGGTGTCGGTCCGCGTCACGGCGGTCGCCGCGGGACGCCCCCGCAGGTTGGACAGCTTGTTCCATGTACCTGACCGCTTGGCGTCGGCCACCCAGTCGCGCCGCCACAGTACGACCTTGTCCTCCATCGGCGACACCGCCGGGATGAAGAGCGAGTCGGGACCGCCGCCGACCGTCCGCTCGAGGCGGGACACGATCCCGTCGAGCTCGGCCCGGGAGTGAGCGACGGTCCTCGTGCGCACATGGGACCTGTCCGCCAGGACCCGGATGTAGGGCGCGACAGCGGAGTCGCTGGTGGTGAGGACCCTCAAAACGCCGCCGTGGTCCTGGTCCAGCCACATTCCGGCGTACGCCCCCGGCCGCTCCTTCTTGAGCTTCTTGTCCAGGATCTGTGCGTCGGCCTGCAGTTGCAGCCGGCGCAGCGCCTCGGCGTCGGAGACGTGGTAGGTCTCCTTCAGGTACGCCACGGATTCGCGCACCGCGTCCGGATCGAGTCGCGTGTGCCGTGTCCCCCGCGTTTCGTCCGCCACTGTGCCGGGCGCAGCCTGCGCCCACGTGGCACACAGGATCACGGTCAGTATGGCCGCGGCGAGGGCCAGGATGCGCGCCCTCATGCGTCCACCCACAGACACGTGGTCCCGGACCACCAGCCGCGGGTGGTGGCGAAGGCGTGCCGGGTGTGCGGTCCGTAGACGCCGTCCGCCGTGGTGCCGGCCGCGTACTGGGCCTTCTTGAGCGCGTTGTAGGTGTTGGTGCCGAAGATCCCGTCGACCTTGAGCTGGGCGCCGATCTTGTCGGTGAAACAGTGGTTCAGCTCAGTCTGGAGGCTCTTCACCGCGGAGCTCACAACGCCCTCAACCATGTTGCAGTCGAGGTTCTGTGTGCCCCCGGAGTTGTACGACGGGATCTTGATGGGTCCCGCGTCACCAGTCCAGGCGTCCCCGACTCCGTTGCATGTGGGCGTGGCCGCAGACGCCGGTTCGGCGACTGTCGCCCCCAGTCCCAGCGCGACCGCGGTGATCGTTGCCATCGCGAGTAGTCGTCTCATGGGCTCCCTCCCTTGCCTCGCCTGCGCGGAATGCACAGCGACGATGACAGGGGGTCGAGGCGCCGAGCGACCACCTTCGGGCAGTGCCGAAAGACCCAGGTGACAGGGTGTGAGTGGCTATTCCGGCGTCTTGGGTCATGACGATTCGACTGTGCCCGCATGTTCGGGTTCGGGTTCGGGTTGCGGGCTGGCTGCGGCAGCCGGCGCAGGCGGGAGCGGGGGGGCGGCGACGGTCTTCTCGACCGCGGTGGTGAGGTTCTGCCAGAGGAACTTGTCGACCTGGAGGGCCTGGTGCGCTGCGGTGGCGGCCACATCGGCACAGGCGCCGGAACGGTCGCGGCAGACCTCGGTTCCGGGGATGAACCTGAAGCCACCGAGACAGGGTCGCCGCGTTACACCGAGGCAGCAAGTCCAGGACCTGCTGGGTCTCGGCGTCGATCACAACGCTTCCGTAGACATGACCGCGCGGCAGCGCGAAGACGCCTACACCGACCACTCTCGGCTCCGGAGAGGTCGCTCCGTCCCTGTTCCGGTGAGCGATTCCCGTCCCTGACCGCGCAGATCACGCGGCCGAGCAACCCGGCGACACGACGGCGATATGGGTGGGAGACCGGTTGGACGGGCTGTGGTGCGACGAGCACTTCGCGGGCTGGTTCCCGCGCGACGGACACCCCGGCATCTCGCCCGCCCCACTGACCCCTGCCCTGGCCTCACGACCTCGGCAAACGACCAGCTGGTCCCTGCTGCACAGCGCCGCGTTCAGGTGCTCTCTCCGCGAACTGAGGCCCCCTCCACCGCCGAACCGGGCCTGGTCAGCCCAGAGAACGGCCTGCTTGCCCTGGCCAAGGGCGGCCACCGCAACAACAGCGTCCAGATCCATCGGCCGCCCAGGTTGCCGCCTTGTCCTATGCGCCCGAGCGAGGTACGGAGATCCTCATCACCGATACCCCGGCGTCGCGCCAATCCGCCGGCCCCGGCTGCCCAGCCTGGGCACGCCTCCGATCCCCAAGCGGCACTCCGAAGTGTGCCGAGGCTGGGTAGTTGTCACCGGCGCAGCCGGATGACGTGGTGAGTGGGATCGGCCGAAGCAGACTGGCCGCACCGGTGAGGCAAGCGGCCTGGCACGCACACTGGCTCGGCGGCACTTCTGACACCGGCTACGGGGGATGCGCGCCAGGCCCGATGCCTCATTGGATCAGGTCGGTGTGCGGATGCTCGGGGGAGGTCGGGCAGACATAGATCTGCATGTTGTCGGTTCTGCCGACTTCGACCTGAGTCGGCTGCGAGGGGGCCTGGCCACGGTCACGATGGTCGGCGTAGGCGGCGTCCTGGTCTTCGTAGGGGGCCCAGCTGCGTCCCTCACCACCGTCCCATTCGAAGGAAGCGATCGTGAGCAGCGGGACCATCTGAGCGTCGCAGACAGCGCAGTATCGGCGGTACGGGTCGGTGCGGCCCCACGGAGGCCAACCACCGACCTTCCAGCCGGGCGCGTCAGCCAGATGGACGTCATAGAACTCCCGCGGATAGTCTGCGTAGGAGCTGTCCACGCCGACGCCGGCTGCCTGCCATCTGCTCCAGTCCCCCACCATCGCCCGCATCTCCGGGCTCAGATCCAGACTGTTGGGGTACTCGGTGATCGCCTCTGGTGCCAGCACGCACGGCTGCGGCACATAGCCCGGATAGTCCGCCTCATACGGTTCCGGCGGTGCGGCGAGGACGTCGACGACCGCGGCGGCGGACCGCCAGAACAGCGCGGTCGACGGCTTGTAATCCGGATCGTGTTCGTAGGGACACCAGAGAACCTGGAGCAGATCAGCCTGTCCGGGCGGGCGCAACAGGGGTGCATCGCGCAAGAACAGCTGGACCACAGGCAACATGGGGACCGGACAGTCCGCCGGCCACGGAGGGCCGGCGTCGAGTCGCTCCGCGAGCCGCGCGGCGCTCCGTTTCTTGATCGCCTCCTCCTCGGGCGTCAGCCCAGGACCACCAGGATCGCGGTGCCGCCGGGCCTGCATGCGCCTCTCGAGCCACACTTCGGCCGGCGACTGGCGGAACCCACTGTCCACGTGCAGGTGCGCGTCGTCGCAGTGCGGCCACGGCTCCTCACTGGGCCACAGCAAGGGGCCGCCCACAGAGCTGTCCCGAACCGAAGGCGCCCCAGCGCGAGGATGCAGCCGAATGGCAGGTCGCGCCAGTGGAGCCAGCTCGGGAAAGACCGCGGTCACATCCACAGGCCGCGGCGGAGTAGTGCGTACAAAGACCATGCCGGCGATCTTGCCAGCCGCCACCGACACAGTCCCCCGGCCCGCCTCAACCGGCGCTGGCCTCAACCGGGTTGCACCACCCACCAACCCGGCCGCAGTGACACCAAGCCTGCCTCCGTGACAACGATCGTGCTGCGGCTCACGAAGTGAAGTGCACGGTCCACGCTTACCCGGATTCGGCACTCGAGCGCACTCAGAGGTCGTTCTCTCCCATTGTTTCAACCCGTAATGCAGATTTGATCCGATGATGTCGGGTCGCGCCAGGAGACGGTGTTCTCGCCGGTGAGTCGACGGGCCATCAGGTCAGTCATGGCCAGCTGGATCATGGCTTCTGAGCGAGCCGGGAGGGTCTCGTAGTCACGGGCCAGGCGGCGGTGGAGCATCAGCCGGCCGTAAGTCCGCTCGACCGCCCACCGCTTCGGTATCGGGGTGAATCCCCTGGTACCGGGGATGCGGGCCACGATTTCCATGTCGATGCCCAACGTGGCGGCATGCTCGACAAGTGCTGGCGGTAGCCGCCGTCGACCCACACCTTGCGGATGCCGGGACGGCCGGCGGCGACCCGGTCGAGCAGTTGGGTGCCGGCCACGGAGTCCTGGACACTGGCCGCGGTGACCAGCACCGCCAGGAGGAGGCCGATCGTGTCGGTCACGAAACTCCGCTTCCGTCCCACGATCTTCTTGCCCGCATCTATGCCCTGACTGGTGGCGGGAACAGCTGGTGGAGGTTTTCACGCTCTGCGCATCCATCACGCAGGCCGATGGCTCCGCGTTCCGCCCGTCCTTTCGCCGCACCAACTCCCGCAGTAGGCCGTTGAGCTGGGCGAAAATGCCATCCTTCTGCCACTTGGCGAAGTAGCCGTAGATGGTCCTTAAGAATGTGAGGCGGTCCGGGAGGGCCGGGTGCGGCGCTCGAAACGTCAGGCGGTCAGGACCGGCTGGGCGTACCGTGCCGAGCCGAGTGCGCCCAGGCGTGAGTCTTCGGCCGTTGAAGTACGGCATGGAACAGGGCGTCTTGGAATGAGACAGGCACAAGTCGCGTCCCACGCCAGGCGTGACCCCGTCCGGCGCTCAGGACTGCATCGCACCGACAGCCTCACTGGCATCGGATGCCTGCAACCCGTAATCCAGGCGATACCAGAGCAATCAAGGCGTAAGGACCTCTTGGAGACTTCTTTGTCATGGCCATTGACGCGACGGCCGGTTGGCGCTTCATTGGTCGCGGCAGCACGTCGACGGCCGGCGCGGACCTCCGCACCGCCGAGCATCGCCGCAGAGTCCGTCGAGTCGCCGCTCGCGGTCGTGCTTTCTCGCAAAATGGGAGCGCTCCCACACCCTGAAAAGTTCATAGCCAAGCACACACATCACTTCATGGGAGCGCTCCCACGGGACCCAAAAGGAGAGGATTCGTGACATTCTTCAGAAATGGCCGCACGGCTGTGGCAGCACTTGCTGCCGCAGCCGCCGCGGGTGCGCTGGTGGCGGCTTCAGTGGCGTTGCCCTCGGTACCGACGGCCGCTGCAGTCGAGACGCATGTGGACAATCCGTTCGCCGGAGCCTCGGCGTACGTGAACCCGGACTATGCCGAATTGGTCGAGGGTTCGATCAGCAAGACGGCCGACCCATCCGTCAAGGCGAAGATGGAGACCGTCGAGACCTATCCCACCGCGATATGGCTCGACCGGATCGCCGCCATCCACGGCGGCGAGGCCAACGCTGGCCGCAAGAGTCTGCGCGATCACCTGGACCTCGCCCTGGCGCAGAAGAAGGACGGCCAGCCTCTCACCGCCACGTTCGTCATCTACGACTTACCCGGCCGTGACTGTGCCGCGCTGGCCTCCAACGGCGAGCTGCCGCTGACGCAGGCCGGCCTGGATCGGTACAAGAGCGACTACATCGAGGCGATCTCGGCCGTCTTCAAGGACCCGAAGTACGCGGGCATCCGAGTCACCACCGTGATCGAACCCGACGGTCTGCCGAACCTGGTGACCAATGTGGCCAGCGACCCCGAATGCCAGCAGGCGAAGTCCAGCGGTATCCAGGTCAAGGCGGTCCAGTACGCCCTGGACAAGCTGCACGCCATCCCGAACGTCTATACCTACATGGACTTCGCCCACTCGGGCTGGCTCGGGTGGGAGAACAACCTCAAGCAGTCCGTCCAGCTCTACACCGACGTCGCCAAGGGTACGTCGGCGGGTTTGAGCAGTGTGGACGGATTGATCACCAACGTCGCGAACTACACGCCCTTGGCGGAGCCGTACATCACGGACCCGGACAAGACGGTCGGCGGGCAACAGGTCAAAAGTAGCAAGTACTACGAGTGGAACCCGAACTTCGACGAGTCGGACTTCACCAAGAACGTTCACAAGGAGCTGGTGACGCAGGGATGGCCCACCTCGACGGGCATGGTCATCGACACCTCTCGCAACGGATGGGGCGGATCCGGCCGCCCGTCGGGGCCGAGCACCAGCACCACGCTCGACACCTGGGTGAGTGAGTCCAAGGTCGACAGGAGAGCCCACCGCGGACTGTGGTGCAACGTCGACGGTGCGGGTATCGGCGCACCTCCCCAGTCGAGTCCCGAGGGCTATCCCGACTCGCATCTGGACGCCTACCTGTGGGTGAAGCCGCCGGGTGAGTCCGACGGAGCGAGCAAGGACATCCCGAACGAGGAGGGCAAGAAGCAGGACCCGATGTGCGATCCCACGTACACGGCTCCGAACGCCGGTAACAACAAGACGGGCGCGCTCCCGGACGCCCCTCTCGCGGGTCACTGGTTCCATGGACAGTTCGAGATGCTGGTGAAGAATGCCTACCCGGCAATCCCGGAGGCCGGAGAGGGTGACAAGGAGCCCCCCTCGGCGCCCGCAGGTCTCAAGTCCACCGGCAAGACGGCCACCAGCGTGTCCCTCTCGTGGAGCGCGGCCACCGACAACGTCGGCGTGACCGGATACGACGTCTTCCGCGACGGCGTCAGGGTCAACTCGGCCTCGATCAGCGGCACGGTGTACACCGACAGCGGGCTGAAGGCCTCGACGAAGTACGCCTACACGGTCAAGGCTCGCGACAAGGCAGGGAACTCCTCCGCCGCCTCGTCCGGCCTCGACGTCACCACGGACGCCGGCGGCGGGGGCGAGGACACCCAGCCTCCCACCGCACCGACCGGCGTCAAGGCCGTCTCCACCACCACGAGTTCGGTGACTCTGGCCTGGTCGGCCTCCACCGACGACACCGGTGTCACTGGCTACGACGTCTACCGCGGCACCATCAAGATCAACGCGGCACCCGTGACGACGACCGAATACACCGACACCGGGTTGCAGGCCGACAAGGACTACACCTACACGGTCAAGGCACTCGACGCCGCGGGCAATGTCTCCGACGCCTCCTCGCAGATCACCGCTCGGACCAAGAAAGCCGCATCCGGCACAGGCAAGGACTGGCTGCACACCCAGGGCAACCAGATCGTCGACGAGAAGGGCAACAAGGTCTGGATGACCGGCGCCAACTGGTTCGGTTTCAACACCAGCGAGCGGGTCTTCCACGGCCTGTGGTCAGCGAACATGGAGACCATCACCAAGGAGATGTCCCAGCGCGGCATCAACACCCTGCGCGTGCCGATCTCAACTCAGCTGCTGCTGGAATGGAAGAACGGCCAGGCCGCCGTTCCCAGCGGGGTCAACTACTACGAGAACCCCGAACTGAAGGACAAGACCAGCTTGCAGATCTTCGACGCCTTCCTCGGCATGGCGGAGAAGTACGGCATCAAGGTCATCCTCGACGTCCACAGCGCCGAAGCGGACAACTCGGGCCACATGTACCCCGTCTGGTGGAAGGGCTCCATCACCACCGAGCAGTTCTACGCAGCCTGGGAATGGGTCACCGACCGCTACAAGAGCAACGACACCATCGTGGCGATGGACATCAAGAACGAGCCGCACGGCAAGCAGAGCGAGAACCCCCGGGCGAAGTGGGACGACTCCACCGACCAGGACAACTTCAAGTACGCCTGCCAGACCGCGGGCCGACGGATCCTCGCCATCAACCCGAACGTCCTCGTCCTGTGCGAGGGCATTGAGATCTACCCCAAGAACGGGGCCAATTGGACCTCAACGATTGAAGGCGACTACCACTTCGACTGGTGGGGCGGGAATCTCCGCGGCGCCAAGGACCACCCGGTCAGCCTCGGCGACCAGCAGGACCAGCTCGTGTACTCCCCCCACGACTACGGCCCCCTCGTCTACCAGCAGCCCTGGTTCAAGGGCGACTGGACTCGCACGACGCTGGAGCGGGACGTCTGGGACCCCAACTGGCTCTACCTCCACAAGTCGAACACGGCTCCGCTGCTGATCGGTGAGTGGGGCGGCATGCTCGACAACGGCCCCAACCAGAAGTGGATGACGGCTCTGCGGGACCTCATCGTGGAGAACAAGATCCACCAGACGTTCTGGTGCATCAACCCCAACTCCGGTGACACCGGTGGCCTCCTCAACAACGACTGGAAGACCTGGGACGAGGCCAAGTACTCCCTGCTCAAGCCGGCCCTGTGGCAGGACAGCGGAAAGTTCGTGAGCCTCGATCACCAGGTCAAGCTGGGTGGATCCTCCAGCACCACCGGGATCAGCCTGACCGATCTCTACGGCGACGGGGGTCCGGGGGACGACACTCAGCCTCCGAGTGTCCCGTCGGATGTGAAGGTGTCGGCGAAAACCTCTACCACTGTGAGCCTGAGCTGGACGGCTTCAACCGACGACACGGGTGTGACCGGCTACGACGTCTACCGCGACGGTGTGAAGGCGGGCTCCGCCGTGGCCTCCTCGTTCACCGACACCGGTCTCTCGGCGGGCACGACCTACGTCTACACGGTCAAGGCCCGTGACGCCGCGGGCAACGTCTCGGGTGCGTCGGACGCCGTCTCGGCGACCACCGAGACCGGCGGCGGCTCGGACACCACGCCCCCTTCGGTGCCGGCCGGGGTGATGACGATCGGCAAGACGTCCTCCTCGGTGGCCCTGTCGTGGTCGGCCTCCCGTGACAACAGCGGCGGCAGCGGAATGGCTGACTACCAGGTCTTCCGCGACGGAGTGCAGGTCGGGACCCCGGTCTGCACGATGTTCACCGACACCGGGCTGAGCCCCGGCAAGACCTACGTCTACACCGTCAAGGCCCGCGACGCGGCGGGCAACATTTCCGCCGCCTCTGCACCGCTCTCGGTCACCACCGAGAACGACGGGCCGGTCGGGATTCCCCTGTCCCAGGGCAAGCGAGCCTGGGCCTCATCGACCGAGAACGGCGGCAGGGCCCCCGAGTTCGCCGTCGACGGCAAGGAGGACAGCCGCTGGAGCAGCGCCTTCCAGGACAATCAGTGGATCAATGTCGACCTCGGCTCCTCCAAGACCGTCACCAAGGTGGTCCTGAAGTGGGAAGCGGCCTACGCCAAGGGGTTCAAGGTCCAGGTCTCCGACGACCCTGACTTCAGGACCTGGAACGACCTCTACACCACCACCACCGACGGCACGGGCGGCGCCCAGACCCTCGACGTCAACGGCCAAGGACGCTACGTCCGCGTCCTGGGCCAGGTCCGCGCCACCCCCTACGGCATCTCCCTCTACGAGTTCCAGGTGTACGGCACGTAACAACACCTGACCGGGCCACCCACCGGCCCTCGGCGGGGCGGCGGACCAACCGTCGCCCCGCTTCGGAGCGTGTCTGAAAGATCGTGTAAGTCCGTGCTGTGACAGGCTGGCCGGGGGCTCTGACCTGGGCCTTTGGCCAGCCGGGACGGACGCACATGAATGACAACGAGATCCCGGCCGTCGAATCGGTCGAGGACAGGCTCGTGGATGAGGTCATCGAGCGGCTGCTGGACCGCGCCGACGCCTCGGGTGCTGCCCTGCTGGGTGAAGGCGGGCTGCTGACGGCGGTGACTCGGGCCGTGCTGGAGCGGGACCTGGACGCGGAGATGACCGACCACCGATGACCGATGCTGGAGCGGTCACGCTGGCCATTCCGAGGGACCGTGACGGGTCCTTCGAACCGCAGCTGGTGCCCTAGCCCCGACGGGCAAACCTCGCCACCGGCAGCGCAGACAAGGCAGGGCGCCTGTGGAACGGCGCTCTCTTCCCACCCTCCGTGGCCATCCCGAGGATCTGCCACGCCGTCAACCGTGACCTCACCCAGCAAGAACGAACGGCGTACTTCCCAGGCCAATCAGTAGGACCGTATGCCCCACGCCTGAATAGGCGCTGCCCTCGTCAACACGCCTTACCAGGAAACCCGCCGCACGGCACGACAGCAAGCGGCCCCGCGCGGCTGGCGAAGCGAGCACGGGGCCGTAACCCGGCAGTCCTGTCAGCGCCGGACACCACAAACCTATGAGCCGGCGGCCCCGGGCTGCCGCGGGCCGGAGTCCTCGAAGCTAGCGGTACGTGTAGAACTTCGTGTGGTCGAGCATGTCCTCGGGGGTGACGTCGTTCCATGGTTTCATCGTGTCCTGCAGACCGACGACGCCCGGCGGCGCGGAGGCAGGTACGTATCCGGACGACGGATGCAGACCCTGCCAGTCGGCCCAGAGTTTGTCGATGAAGCAGTGGTGGAGCCAGAAGACGGGATCGTTGGGCGAGGCCCCGGTGGTCATCTGGCCGCCGACCCAGACATGGACCCGGTTGTGGAGGTTTGGTCCCCGCCAGCCTTCGACATAGTTGCGGAAGCCGGTGGATCCGCTGTTCCAGGGGAAGGCGTCGTAGGTGGGCAAGGCGAGGACGGCGTTGACCTCGGAACGGGTGGGCAGGTCGCGGACACCGACGCCAAGCGTGCGCCGTAGGTAGGTCCTTCCGTCGACGCGTATGTTCATGGGCCAGTTTCCGCTTCCGAGGGCGAACGGGCCGGTGGTGACTCTGCCGTCGCCGCTGCGGCCGTCGCCGCCGAGGAAGTTGTCGGCCCACAGGGAGCTGCGGGATGAGCGGTCCGTTGTCCAGTCCCAGTAAGGCAGCATGATCGAGGGGTGGACGCTCTGCAGTGCCTGCTCGAACTGCAAGAGGAACCGTCGGTGCCAGGGGAGGAACGACGGGGAGCGGTGTCCCGTCCGCTCTCCGTCGTCGGTGTCACTCATGATGAACGCGTTGTGCGTGGTGATGAACTCGTCGTAGCGGCCCTGCCTCTTGAGTTCGAGCACGGCGTCCACGAAGTCGCGCTTCTCGGTGGCGGAGAGATCCGCCTGGTTCCTGCGGTCTGCCATGCGACGCTCCTTGTCAGACGGTGAGAGGCACAAGTGAGGCGCCGTGCAGTTCCCGTACGGCGGCGCGGGCCGCGTCGCGTGGTGTGCGGTGTGTTTCGTAGTGGTTGACGACGCTGATCCAGGTGCCGTCCGCGTTCTGCATGACATGCAGTTCGTCGTCGTCCACTCGGACGACGAACTCCGTGGACTGCTGGGGCTCCCGGGACGTCTGGCCGTGATGGTGTCCGCCGCCGTCCTCCTCGGCGGGCCAGCCCTCGATGTGCCGGCCGAGGTACATCTCGTCGAACGGCTCCGGTGCGGAGTCCGAGCGGACCCGTGTCGCGTTGGCCTCGGCAATATGCGTCGTGTGGGCGCCATGGTGCCGTGTGCCGTGGGGGCCGGGCGGCCGTAACGCGGTGGCTGCGGCGGCTGCCGGTGCGGCGAGCGCGGCTCCGGCGACTGCCAGCGTTGCCCCTCGCACCATGTCACGGCGGGTGAGGCTTAGCACGTCTGCTCCTCTCGTCGGCCTGCCGCAGGACACGAAGTACTGACGGCAGGAACGCTTATGCGAGTGGCGGGACGAACGTGTCCCATGGCCCCACATGTTGGCAGTGGCGAACAGACGGAACGAGAGGCATACCTGCACACGGTCATGAACAAGACAATCACAGACGCATAGTGAGCATTTCAACAGCGGATGATCTTCATCGCCCGCCTCCGAAGGAACCCCTCGGAAAGGAAACTTGCCCTGCTTCAGCCATGTGCACCAACAAATCCTTCGGTTGCATCGGCAAGAGCTTCACGGTGCGTACGGGTGCAACTCGACGGAATCGGAGGGGCAGCATCCGCTCAGCGGGGTAGCCGTCCTAGTTGCCCAGAGCGGCGGTGGTGGTCAGGACAACGGCGGCCAAGGCTTCGTCTGCGGGTGCCTCCGCCTTGACGCGGTCCTGCGCCCGGCGACGGCGGCGTCTATACGCGGTGCCGGTCTGCATACCTCAACGGCTACATGGTCAGGCGGCCTCGACTGCCCTCAAATGACGGTTGACGGTCCCGCTGAGTACGCCCTCACACGAAGTGGACCAGAGCCTGAATGTTGATGCGACTGGCGACGATCAAGACTCCCGTGACCGTAGCGAGGCGTGGTCGTGATCTCGACTTGGCAGGGTGGCCCACATGAACACTCTGCGGCGGGACCGTCGCCCCCGCAGGAGCTTGAGTCGGGACACGAGCCCGGTCATCCGTGCGCGCAAGGCTGCCGTCGCCCTTCTGCTCACGCTGGCCGCCATGACGTCCGTCCTCGCCGGGTGCGCCTCAAGCGGGACAGTCGACGTGAAGCTGGTCGTTCCCTCGGTCTTCTACGTTTCCCGCGATCCACAACAGGCCGTATCTGACCTGCGGGTCGAAGAGAGCGTCGGCGGAGCGACGGTCAGACTGAGGGTGACCTTCGACGCCGGTGATCTGAAGGGCCTCGTCACCGTCAAGCGGGCGCTCGATGCATGTGTCGTCCACTTGCCCGTCTTCCACTGCGACACGCAGGCGGGTCCGACAGGTGGAGGGGGCATGCAGGCTTTTCACCTGAGTCCCGCGAAAGGCGCGAAGGCGGGCGACTCCGCGGTGCTGCGCTACCGCGTGACCGCGCCCGGCCTGCCGCCCGTCAGCGGTCACTCCCTCATCGTGGTCGGCAGACCGAGGCTCCGGGTCACGCTTCACCCCGATCCGGGCCCGGTGGAACCGGGCGGGAGCCTGGCGGTCCGACTGACCGTACGCAATGTCGGCGACGTGCCCGCCCGCGGAGTGGCGCTGCGCATGGAAGCACGCGACGGCATCACCCTGGCCGACCGGCACCGCAACTGCCGCTATCGAGGCGGCACTTCGGCGTGGTGTCGGCTCCTCGCGGACGACGTCGTCATTCCGCCCGGCCGGTCGTACGGCCTGGGTGCCCGCGAGCACTTGCGGGCCGCACGGGATGCCACCTATCCGACCGTCACCTTCAGTGCTGATGCCATCGGCACCGACTATGTGCCCCCGGCCGAGATCGCATCGCGGTACCGGCCCGGCAACGGGCCTCCACTGCATTTCGTTCCGGCCTCCAAGGCCGACGACGGTGCGGCGAGCGCAGTCGGCGACGATCCACAGGTGCTCCACATGACCGTCCGCAACCAGAGCGAGCTGGCCGCGGTCGCCGACACGGCGCGCGGTCCCATCGGCAGCCTCACCACCGTGCGGATCGGCGTGCGAAACAACGGTCCCGGTTCGCTGACGGCACCGGTGAAGGTCGTCTTCACGGTGCCCGGGGGCACCACTGTCATGGCGTCGCCGTACAGCTTCGAACGCGACGAGGAGGTGATCGACCAGGACTGCCGGGCCGTCACCGCCGACGGCACGCCACTTGCGGAAGCCTCCGCGAGGCAGCCGAGTGCCAGACGGTACGTGTGCACGGCGCGCGCCGGAGCGGTGGGGACCACGACGACGTTCCCGTTCACTCTGCGCATCGACAAGAACAGCGCCGACGGCAGCGGCCAGGTCGCGGTCTCGGACAGCGACCCTGGACGCCCCAGCGGCGACACCGAGCCCACTGATGACGCGGCGGACGTCGCTGTGTCCGTGTGGCCGGGGCCGGCCTGGGCCACCCCCGGCTTCTACATCGCCGCTGCCGTCGTCATCCCGCTGCTCAGCCTCGCCGTCGCCCTGTACGCGCGGCACCGAAGGCTCTTCCGCCGCCGCGAAGAGACGACACCCGCCGGAAAGTGAGGCTGACGCGGAGCCTGGATTGCCCCGGAGACAGGACAAGGCGAGACCGGGACGATGAACGGCCCTCAAGGGCAACGCCAACACCACCAGCCCGGGTGTGACGAAAAGTCTCAACAGGACCAGCGACGCACTAAATACGAGCATGACCAGGCGCCGCGCAGCCTGAAGATCAACTCGGTCAGTCCTGCTCGGAGATGGGGTCGCCGACCGCATTGCAGAGGTCGGCGATGACGTGCTGCGGATCGGCATCCCACAGGTCGATACCCGCGGAGGCGCGGGCCGCTATCTGCTGGTCGGCTTCGGCTTCGACGACAACAGCAGGGGCCCGTCCGTGACGGACATGCAGTGGATCACTGAGGGCATCGAGCGCCTCGACGGCGGCGGCAGCGGCAGCGGCACCAGCGCCTGACCATGGCGCCGCCCGGCCGTCACAGGAACGTCCGGCCCTCGCCGCAGTACGTCGGCACGGTCGCCGTGACCTCGTCGCCCCCGATCAGGTGCAGCGTGTCAAACCGTTCGCACAGCTCACCCAACAACGATCCGGACCCCTACGGAACTTGATCAAGCCCGGACCTCACCTCCGCCAGCGCCTTCACCGGCGAGGACCGGCCCGGCTGACGTCCGACCGGGGAAGGCGGTCCGGAACTATTTGGGGGTTTCGTCGCCGGGTTTCCAATCAGGATGGAACGTCCTGATCATGTCTTCCATGCTCGCGGGACGCGGGGCCCCTTCTTGCCGGCTCTTCGCTGAGGCCCGCGCCTGGGCCGATTCCTTCTCGCCCTTCCGCGGTATGAGGGCCGACACCACGAAGACGACGAAGACGGTGACCACGAAGGTCACGAAGGTGAGAAATCCGGACCACTGTTTCGACAGGCCCACATCGCGGTTCAGCCAGAGGGCCATCGGAACGAACGGCGCGAAGGCGGTGAATGCCGCGTTGAGCAGGGCAGATTTCGTGATGACTTTGAGTGGCGCCTCAGCCGCGCGCTCTTTGGCCAGCAGCCACACGGCAAGCCACAGTACGGTGAGGACGAGCACTGCGGAGAACAACGCCCAGCCCAGGCCGAGTCCCATTTGATAGAAGGCCACCGCCAGGGAAGGCACGAGGACGACCTCGATCAACGCGGTCACCTGTGTGGTGGGGCTTTTCGAATAGAGCACTGCGATCCCCCTTGTGTGCCGATGCGGTTCACGATCGTAACGGGACGGCGTTGTGCGCGCCCAGGGCGGTCGCGGAAGCTGTTGCCCAATCGTCGGATTCTGCAACCGCCAAGGCTCAACCCACCAGCGCCCAGACCAGTTTCCGATGCCCTCGCGGGAACTGACGCCCCACCGGCGCTCGGTGAGCGCGTCGACGAGGGCGAGAGCGGGAACAGGTCACCGGGGTCAGTATGCGCGCCGCCCGTGAGAAGGTCAGCGGGCATCAACTAGTAGCGCTGCACGTGAAGTGCAAGCCAAAGGCCGGGACGACCGGGGCCATCTACCGTCCCGCAGGGGGGCTGGCGAACGTCGCGCTGCTCGCCGTCTGCCGCGGTCTCAAGCCGCCAGACAACACAGTATGGCTGCCGGTGTGCGTGCTCGGACCCATGCCCGAACCGATTCGGCTCGAACTGAAGAACACACCCATCTCCTCCAAAGACCTCGCTGGACTGACGCCCCGTTCCCGGCCTCGCGCCGCGGATCACCGCTCGGGGCTCGCCTGCTGCAGATATCAATCCGCCGGACACGGCAGAAGGGCCGCCCCGGTGCGATCGGGCACCGGGGCGGCCCTTCTCCCTGTCTCCGGCCGGACTGAACGCGCAGCTCCGCGGCGCTAACCCCGCCACCTCACCCCGTGCCGCCGCCGCAGCCCGTGAACCTCCCACCAGGCCACCGCCGTCACCGACACCGGCCCACCGAGGAACGCACAGACCGCTAGCGGCACCGGGCCCGGCGGGAGACCGCCCGCCGACAGGCCGAGGAAGGCGAACACCCAGACCAGGACGGAGGTGACCAGCGCGGGCAGCGCCGCATGCAGGGCGGACAGGTTGAAGGCATGGCGCAGCGCCGGACCGGAGGCGAAGCAGAGGAAGAAGATCACCCACCAGAGCGGCGCCCAGCACACGAACATCACGGACACCCAGAGCAGCACGTTGGTGCCGCTGGGCAGCAGACCCATCCCCTCGGCCGCCGCCGTGAACAGCAGCGGCACCAGCGTCCAGGCACCGAAGTACCACAGGGCCGACCGGCTGGCCGGCCACAGCTGCGTCCGCATGGCCCGGCGCGCCCCGGGCCTGGCCGCCCAGAAGAGCAGTGCCACCACCACCGCACTCAACAGCGCCAACCAGGGCGCGAACAAGAGCCGTTGCAGGAACTGCTCCGGTACCTCCGCCACGTCCTGCCAGCCACCGAACACGGCCACCAGCACCCCCGACATGGCGAGGGCCACCCAGGCCCGCACCCGCTGCACGCGGAGCACCTCGGGATCCTCGACGTGCCCAACCGGGCGCACGGGGAAGACCCAGCGCGCCACACGGCGGGCCGAACGGGCCAGTTGGTAGCCGACCAGCAGCGGTACGGTCAGCCACCACAGGCACGGGAGGAAAAGCACCAGCACCACCCCGGGGCGCACCTGCTCCCGCCGCCCCCGCAACACCTCGCCCAGCGGCGGCCATTCGTCCTCACGCAGCCGTCGCCACAGTGGCGTGCAAGGCCGCGGCGGGTCGCTCCCGGGCCGCGGCCCGCCGTACGGCGACCGCCCGGACGGGCGGCGTGCGTCGATCCTCATGATCGTCCCCTCCACGGTCCCGGTAGGGGACGCGACCCGGCCCGGCCACGGTTCCCGACCCGACGCCCCGTGCCGCCGAGGCGCGCCGCGCCTGGCGCCGGTGTGGACGATCACGTAACTCCTGGCGGCATGGACGCCGGCACGAGCCGCGAACGCACCATGCGGCTGGGCACCACCCATCTTTGTGCTGCATGACGGGCGGTATGACCTACCGCGCGCGTCGCAGGGTTGCGGAGAGATGGTGCTGCAACGGCTGGCCGACCGCCGCGAGGTCGTGGACGAACGTAAGTGTGTCGCCGTCGGTCAGGGTGTAGCGGCGGCGGGTGGCGTTCACCTCCTTGGCCGTGGGAGTGAGGGCCACCTCGTGCGTGGAGAGATCTACCGTGTCCTGTGCCGCCTGGCCGACCGCGATCTCGGCGATGCCGGTGGGCTGGGTGATCAGTGCCTCCACCCGGCCTTCGGGCTGAAGCCGCCACCATCCGCTCTCCCGAGCCGACGGGCGCAACGGTGCACTGTCGGCGTCGAGTAGCCAGGCGCGGGCCTCGTAGCGGAGGAAGGGGCGGCCGTCGTGGCTGAAGGTGACCTCCTGGGCGTAGGTGAAGTCCCCGGCGAGCGTCGGGTATCCCCCTTGGCCCCGGCCGTGCCATGTGCCCAGGAACCCGAGCACGGGCTCGAGCAGTGCGTGCGGTGTGGGCGCGTCGTCCGGCCGGTGGGCGTCGGGGTACGGGTGCTGCGGTGCGGGGTCGAACACGTTCGCGCTCCTCGGGTTGCCGGTGCCGGGTGAAAGCCTAGGCGCCCAACTCCTCGGCGACGGGCAGGGCAGTTACCCAAGTATTCAGCGCGTGGCGGGGCGGGTGGCGGGTTGGAAGCGGAAAGTGAGTGTCACGCATACACGAAGGGCCCGAGCCGGTATGAGAGTTGGAGTCAGCACAGGTACTGTTGAACGTGATCGCGACAGATACAGGCGATGAGCTTCCTGCACCGGGCTGGCAGTCGGCTCTAGTATCCGCACGGATCCGTCGAGGACAACGGCGCCGGCGTCGATCACTGGTCCGATCTTGATGTCCTGATCGTGGCCCAGGAACCGGTGAGGGGGACCGAAGCCCTCGCCGAAAGCATCGGCTCCCGGATCGTGCCGACATACGCGTCAAGCCGTGGGGGTGACACCCGCCGATGCACGCTTCGGATCGTGCTGAGGGACCTACGGCGCATCGCCATCACCGCAACAACTCCCACGGATCGTCGCGCGACTCCTCCGCGGCCGGAGGCTGCCCCGAGCAAGGGCAGCCCCATGAATGAGTTGATCAATGATTGCCGCTTCGATGCGGTAATGGCCGCGGTCAAGGCTGCCCGTGAGGACGTATTGATCGGCGGGCACCTGACCCTCCAACTCGCAAGACACGTACTTGTTGCCGCCCTGCTGCTCTGGCCGACAACGGGCCGTTGATCACGCTGCTTGACGCCGTGGACGCCTCGCCTCAACCAAACGGTCTCGCAACATAGTCAGTTCTTGCTCAATGTGCGTGAGATTCCGGAGAGAACAGCCGTCGTCAAGAGCCATCCTGTCGCGATGAGGGCGTAAGCCAGCCATGCGGTTGCTCCTCCCGTCCGGTACCAGGCACCGCGCTGGCCGAGGCCGCCGATGGGGATCAGCAGGTCGAGGGTGTAAACAGAGGCGTGGAAGGGGGGAACCTGGCCGGGTTGAGTCGGTTTCGGCGAGTGTGCGCTGAAGACCACCGTCCCCATCAGGGCCAGCGCCACAAGCCATAGGCCCGCAAGCCAGGGTCGATACCCGTAACCGACGGTGGCGTCGAGCCGGTGTCCCCACGTCCGCGCGGGCCAGCCCAGGGTTCTCCTGCGATGCCGTTGCTTGGCCAGCAGAACCCTGCGGGCGTCATCATCGTGACCGATCTGGCGGTACCAGGCCGCGAGTTGCTCGTACGGCTGCGCGGCGTAGCCGGGCTCCCGACATATCCATGCCACTCGATATGCCGCAGAGTTCGTCCGACGGGCGTCGTCTCCGTGGAGGGAGCCGTAGGTGAACCCTTGCAATCGCACGATGTCCGGCCAGGCGCCTGCTCTTCGCGGACGGTCGCAGCCTGGGCTCCCTGGAGATCAACCGGACCGGACGGCGGCTCGGTCGGGGTGAAGACGAAGGCACCCGTACGCATCCTTGTACAATCCAGCCCAGTGCCTGGACCGTTCAGGACAGCCCCGTCGAAGGTCAGTTGATCCGCTATCTGCACTCCTCGCAGACTGATCGCCCCTTGGGCCGCGAAGCCTTGGGACAGCGCCAAGGTTCTCACCGTCGCATTGTCGGCGCGGAGTGCCACAGCGTCAGGATTGTGTATCTGGGCTCGGTCCATGTGGAGGCCCCCTGCCGTGCCGGGCCGGGCTGTGAGGTCGACGTGCTGAAATCCCGGCTGTGAGGCTGCGCGGGCTCGACTGCTACGAGTGCGTTCTGACGCATCGAGCAGGCCATCTCCGCTCCGTCCACGACCCAGCGGTAGACGCCCAGGCCGGAGCCGTGCCCGGCGCCGCGCCGGGCGAGGTGCGGGGTGATCTGGAACCGGCGAACATTGTCCCGGTAGACCTCGTGGTCATAGCCGCGGTCGGCGTATGGGTGTTTGGGGCGGCGCAGTGGCTGGCCGCACTTGCCGCGGAGCGGCGTAGTCGTGAACCGCTCCGGTGTCTGTCCCTTCTCGGGGAACCAGGGCAGTTGGAAGACCCAGCGCTGCGTGTCGTCGACAGGCTGCAGCACGCCCTGGCCGGCAGGGTCGGTGACGTAGCACGGCACGAAGTAGTCCTCCCCCATCGCCTTCCGCAGCATCCTGCTGCGGAAGGCGATGCTGAGGCGGTGGAACAGGACTCCCGGTTCCGTCTGTCCGATGCCGAGTCGCTCGCGCACGGTGCTGTGTGGTCCATCGGCGGCGAGCAGGTAGTCCGCGCGCAGCGTGCGGGACTCACCGGATTCCGTGCCGCGCACCAGGGCTGCTGTCCCACGATCGTCCTGTGTGAACGACACCAGCTCCGTCGCGAACCGTGCGCCCCCGCCGAGTTCCCTGGTGCCCCGCAGCAGTACCGGTTCGAGGTCGCTCCGGGGGCAATCGCAGCGAACTGCCGAACACAGACCGTGTCGGGCGGTGCCCCGACAACCGGCTCCTGCAGCCACTCCCGGTGTTCGCCGTGCAGCGTGTCGACCCGGAGGATGCCCCGGTTGCGGGCCAGGGTTCCCGCCACCCGGCCGATCGTCGGCTCCAGGCCTGCGGTACGGAAAAGTTCCGCCGTCCGCATGTTGGTGCGCCTGCCGCGCGGGTGCCCCGACACGGGCGTGCGGCGTTCGACAACCCGGTGGCGGATACCCAGGCACGGGGCTCCGCGCTGTACCAGTGCCGCCCTGGAGGACTCTCCCCGATCCTCTGCCGGGTTCTGGCCGATCACGCCCGGGTGATCGGCCTGGATGCCGTATCGAGGCCACGGTGAACCGCCGCCGAACAGGCTGGTGGGAGATTCCGGGTCTGCGGCTCGGTCAGGCTGCCGC
>NZ_JADDRL010000250.1 GCF_021538895.1 Streptomyces olivochromogenes
CCAGTGCCCTCGACACGAAGGTGTCCAGGACGCCCGTGCCCACCTCGACCGTGCTTCTGCGTCCCTGCCAGTCCACGATCGTGTGGGAGCGGGCCGCGGCGCGCAGGGACCGGACCTGGGCGCGCGTGCTCCTGCCGGAGCGGAGGTCGAGCGCTGCCAGGGCGGCGCGGGCCCAGTCGCGGGCCGAGGCCAACCAGGGCGCGGCCGAGGTGCGCAGCGACGCGGGCACCGTGTCCGGCACCGACGCGAGGACCCGGAGGTGCTCGCGCAGGGCGCTCTCCGCCCCCGCGCCACCCTTCCGGTACGCCGCCGTCAGCGCCGCCAGCCGCGGCGCCTGCGTGGAGTCCAGCCGGGAGGACCGGTTGACGTCGGCGAAGGCGCGCAGGGCGGTGAGGGCGCGCGCGTCGCCGTCGGCCAGCACCGACAGGCCCGCGTCCAGCGCGGCGGCGGGCCGGTAGGCGGCGGGGTTCCAGGTGTACGCGGCCATCGAGAACAGCGCCGGGTCGGAGGCGGCAGCCTGGTTCATCGGGTTGGCCAGCAGGCCCGCGACCGCCCCGGGCAGGCTGTCCTGGCGGCCGGTATAGGGGCCGAGCAGCAGATGGTCCGCCGTGTAGTCGTTGACCGGGTAGTTGTCCCACACCAGCAGCGGATGCCCGTACAGCCGTGCCGCCTCGCGCGCCTGCGCGGTGCGCAGGGCCGGGGAGACGACCAGCGGCCCGGTCCACATCACCTCGACGCCGCGGTCCAGCCCCGCCGCCAGGGCCGCCTTGTACGCGCTGCTCCGCGCCCCGTCGTACTCCGTCGGCACGGTGATCAGCGGCGCGGCGCCGTCGCGCGCGTCGAGGAACTGGCGCTGCACCTTGTTCAGCAGATCCGCCTGCGCCCGCCCGACCGCGCCCCGCCCGCTGCCGTACACGGCCGCGTCGCGCGCGCAGTTCCAGCGGTCGATGTCGATGTCGTCCAGCGGCACGGCGAAGGCCCGCACCCCGGCGTCGTCCCACAGCTGCCGGAACTTGCGGATCAGCGCGGCGGTGTCGCTCGCGGACGAGTAGCACACGGACGGGCCGGGGGAGAGCGCGTACACCAGGGAGATGTGGTCGGCGGAGGCCTGCCGGGCCAGTGCGCGCAGGTCGGCGAGGCGTGACTCTGGGTACGGGTCGCGCCAGCGGGCGCGCAGATAGGGGTCGTCCTTCGGACTGTAGAGGTACGTGTCGAGCTTCCAGCGCGCCGCGAAGTCCAGCTGCTCCAGGCGTTCGCGCTGGGTCCACGGCGTGCCGTAGAAGCCCTCGACGATGCCGCGCGCGGCGGTGGCGGGCCAGTCCCGGACGCGGACGGCGGGCAGCGTGCCGCGCGCGGCGGACGAGCCGACGGGGCGCACCAGCTGGGCGAAGGTCTGCGCGGCATGGAAGGCGCCGTCGGGGTCGACTCCGGCGAGGACGGCCCGGGGCCGGTCGTGGTCGCGGCCGACGGCGAGGACGTAGCCGCCGGGGGCGAGACCGGTGGGCTGGTCGACTCCCAGCGTTCGCAGGGCGGTCGACGGGCCGGACGACGTCACCGTCACCAGCAGTTCGCCGGACTTCGGGCCGTCCCCCAGCCGGACCTCGTCCGCGCCGCCCGCCCGCAGCGCCCGGGTCACGGCGTCCAGGGTGGCCGCGTCCGTGCCGGAGTCCGCGCGCACCGCCACGCCGTGCCCGATCGGCACCGTGCCCGCGTCCCGGCGCACGCTGCGCGGCGCCGGCCACAGGGCGGGCAGGTTCGCCTGCGCGCTCCCGGCACGGGTGGTGTGTGCCTTGCCGTCGTCCGCGGGGGCCGCCGCCGAACCCCCCTCGGACGTGCCGGAACCGGGGCCGCAGGAGCGGGCCAACAGGACGACCACGAGCCCGAGAACGAAGCCGATCACCAGCTGCGGCGGGAGGCGTAACTGGCGCACCCGGGCCCCCTCGACCATCCGTCTGCGCTTGCTGTTCACAGTGAACTGCGATCTGCCGCACAGATTATGACGGAACGACAGTTTCTGTTCGGGGCGTTCCGTGAATGTCGTCGAGGCATATTACGCGTTCGTGTGACGATCCTTCGGAAACGCTGGCGAAGACGCTGACAAGAGGGCACTGTGCGCCAGATGGCGTAGACACTCCCCACAGCAGGTTCTATCCAGAGATGCGCGGGACGAACGCGGTCCTGCTCGAAGCACAGGAGGTCGCACATGGTGGTGGTTCCGGAAGATCCGCACAGCCACTGGATCGTGCTCCTCGACATCGAGGACTTCAGTCTGCGCGCGGAGACCACCCAGGCGACGCTGCACGACGACCTGTACCACGTGGTGGAGTTCGCGTTACGCCGCGCCCGGCTCGATCCGGAGCGCTGCGCGGTACAGGACCGCGGTGACGGCGTCCTGCTCCTCGCCCCGCCGGACACCAAACCCACCCTGCTGTTACGGGAGTTGGTGCGCGGTCTGGAGGACGCGCTGGCGCACCACCGGGACACGTACAACCACGACCACCGGATGCGGCTGCGGGTCGGACTGCACGAGGGACTGGTCAACCGGAACGGCGAGCGCTGGACCAGCAACGCCATCAACGACCTGGCCCGGCTGGTGGACGCGGGCCCGGTCAAGCAGTCGCTCGCCCGGGCCGGCCGCGCCCACCTGGTGGTGGTCGTCTCGGACGACGTGCACCGCAAGGTGGTGCGGGGGCGCTACCCGGGCATCGACCCGGCGGCCTATCTGCCCGCCGACTTCGTCACCAAGCACGGCGAACCGCGCCGGGGCTGGGTCACCGTACCCGGCTACCCGGCGCCGCCCGGACTCCCCGCGGACTCGGGGGAGCCGCCACGTGACAGAACCAGACCGGGGGAAGCCCCCGGCACGGGCGGCACCGCGGGAGGGGCGGGCGGCGGGACCGAACCGGGGAGCCCGGTCCCGTCGCCCTCGCTCCACTTCGGCGGTGACATGACGGGCGGCCAGATCGCCTTCGGGAACATCGTCAACGGGGACTGGGTGCAGGGCGACAAGACCGAGCACCGCTATGACGGCAACGCCGGTCGGGGCGCACCCCGCCGCGACACCTCGGCGGACGGCTCGTGAGCACCCCGCCCGCGGC
>NZ_JADDRL010000251.1 GCF_021538895.1 Streptomyces olivochromogenes
CCCGGGGGTCGGACGGCAGGGGACGACGAGATCAGGTGCCGGGACCGAGCCGCACCCACTTGGCGACGCTGGGCACGCCGCGTTCGTCGAGCAGGAAGAGCAGGTAGTACCCGGGGGGCGCGTCCTTGGCGGAGGGCGGGGTCCGCAGGACGAGCTGGTTGCCGGCCCGGCTGGTGATGTCCAGTTCGATGCGGCGCTGGCTGGTGTCCACCGAGTGGGTGGAGGTGATGGGCGCCATCAGGACGGCCTTCTCGGCCAGTTCGGGCGTGCCCGTCCTGATCCGGAGCGCGGCGTTGTAGCCCTGCCGTCCGGCGGGCACGTCCGTCAGCACCGGGCGGTCGCCGCCCTGGTGCAGGTACGGCGGCTCGTAGATCTCGATGGTGCCGTTCATCCCGGACTTGATGTTCGGGTTGTTCGCGATCTCCTGCAGTTCGTCGCCGGTGACCATGATGCGCCCGTCGGGCAGCAGCACGGCGTTGGAGTGGTAGCCGCGCGGCAGCCGCTGGACCGGGCCGAGCCGCCACGCGCCGTCGAGGCCGCGCGTTTCGGTCTGGCGGTACTTCTCGTCGGCGTTGGGGTTGTACAGGCCGTTGCCGTAGTCGCGGATGTCGTAGCCGCCGTTGACGGTGAACAGCCGGCCGTCGGGGAAGATCAGCGTGTCGTCCTGGGTCCGGCCGAAGGCCCGGGCGGTGTCCTCGGTCCAGCGGCCGCCGGAGAACTTGTAGGTCTTGGGGTCGTTGCGGTCGCCGCCGAGGATCAGCACCGAGTCGGGACCGTTGGTGCCGTTGGGCAGCGCCACCGCGGAGCCGTAGTTGCGCATGCCGCCGCCGGGACGGCTGCGCAGCGGGCTCTCGGTCTCGGCCTGCGGGTCGAAGACGTACTGCTCGTTGTAGTTGCGGCCGAAGCCGTAGATCAGGCCGTCGCGCAGGGAGAACAGGTGGGGGTAGTCGGCCATGTACTCGGCCTTGACCTTCCACGTGTCGAGCGCCTGCTGGATGGGCCCCTTCGCCGGGTCGTCCGACACGGGGGTGCCCTTGGCCGGGAAGCGCTCGATCGACCGGGAGAGCTTGCCCCAGCCGGTGTCGCCGTGCCCGGAGGTGATGAACTGCCGCCCGTCGGCGCCGGTGACGACCGAGGGGTACCAGCGGCCCTCGGCCATGTCCTGCTGCCGGTACCACTTGTTGGTCCAGGGGTCGAAGACCAGGGCGAGGTGGGCGCCGGCGCCGTGGTTGCCGCCGAGGTTGCCGCCGAAGATGCCCACCATGCCGTTGGGCAGGTAGGAGTGTCCGGCGCAGAAGATCGGCGCCGCGCGGTCCTCGTCCAGGCCGTCGTCGACCGGGACGACGGGCGGCTGTACGTTCGTGAACGCGTCGGGGCCGGTGCCCTTCGCGGGGTCCCAGACGAAGGCGCGTCCGGCGTTGTCGCGGCCGATGACCTCGGTGGGCGCCGTCTCCTTGTTGGGGCTCTCCTCGACGGCCTCGAAGGAGAACAGCAGGACCTTGCCGTTGGGCAGCAGGGCGACGTGGTCGCCGTAGTCCGGGCTGGAGAAGTAGTCGGTGAACCGGCCGAACGTCTTCGCGTCGAAGCCCGCGTTCTGTTCCTTCTGCGAGTCGGCGAGCCGTTGCAGGCTCCGGGTCCGCATCGGCTGCGGATAACCCCGGTCGACGGCACGCAGGCCGATGCGGTCGCGGGCCAGCTGCTCGGCGCGGGGCCGGCCGAAGGCCTTGACCTCCTCGGGCCGGACCTCCTTGGCGAGCTGCTCCTTGGTGATGCTCACCCCGTGCGGGTGCGGATCGACCGTGCGCGCCGCGGACGGCAGCGGGACGAGGTGGGCCGGGGCGGCTCGGACGGCCGGAGCTGTGACGGACAGGACGATCGCGGCGCAGCCGGTCGCGAACGTCCACCTCCCTCTGCGGGACATCGGGGACTCCTCAGGGGACGCGGCGGCTCCCCGGGCCGGTAATGGGGGCAGCACGGGGCAACCACGCAGAGTGACGGAATGGCGTCAGTGAATCACACACCGTAGCGAATTGTGGTCTTCTGCTCGAAAGATTGACCGCTTTGCCCCGATGGGGTGTAACGCTGCGTGTCCGCGGGAGTCCCCGTCGGGACCGGTGGTTGCAATGGTCGCGACCAGTCCCCTGCCCCCTTCCGAGGAGCACGTCCATGCCCCGAACACGCACCGTTCTCGCGACCGTGGGCGCCGCGGCCCTGCTCGTCTGCGGCGCCGCCCCGGCGCTGGCCGACGGCCCCCAGCCGCCGCGCCACCTCTCCCAGTTCATCGCCGGCGGCGCCGACGGGAAGCCGCGCGAGGTGTTCTGCCCCTCCATGCAGCACGTCTACAGTGGCGGGTTCACCGTGAGCGCCGGGAGCGACTCGCGCCTCGCCCCGGAAGCCTCCGACGTCATCGAGAGTCGCCCGAACGACCACGCCAGCGGCTGGATCGTGACCGTACGCAAGGCCCAGGTGCGCAAGCTCCTGGTGCCCGGCAAGAGCCACCAGTCGGTCCCCGCCGACCTGACCGTCCACATCGCCTGCACCGACGACACGATGATGCACGGGGCCTGACGGCCCGTCGGCCCGGCACCTGTGCGGTGCCGGGCCGACGGACGGCGACGGGCTCAGCCCGCCGTGAGGGTCACGTCCTGCTCCTGGACGGCGTGGAAGTACGGCAGCGGGAGGCCGCCCTGGGGGCGCAGCTCCATGAGGGTGGCCTCGACGTGGGCCGGGCCGGCCTCGATCGCGGACGCCGGGACGGTGCCGGTGTTGCGCCAGGTGTGGTCGGCGCCGTCGCACACGGCCAGGGTGCCGCCGATGCCGTACTTGACCGGCCCGTCGCCCTGGCTGACGGAGGAGCTGACGAACACCGGTCCCTTCGCGCCGGTGCAGCGGTAGGTGCCGGAGAGGGTGACGGTGCCGTCCGCCGTGACGCGGCCGGTCGGATCGACGGTCAACGTCTCGTTCGGGTCGGCGGTCGCCGGCGCGGCGGCGACGGCGCACAGCA
>NZ_JADDRL010000252.1 GCF_021538895.1 Streptomyces olivochromogenes
GTCGGCAGCGGACCATAGGCACCCGCCTGGGACTTCGCATACGCCGTCCCGAACACCGAGTCGATGCCCATGACCTCACCGGTGGAACGCATCTCCGGACCGAGGACGGTGTCCACACCCCGGCCGTGGATGTCACGGAACCGCGACCACGGCATCACCGCCTCCTTCACCGAGATCGGCGCGTCGAACGGCAGCTCACCACCGTCCCCCTGGCCCGGCAGCAGCCCCTCCGCTCGCAGCTCGGCGATCGTCGCGCCCAGGGAGATCCGGGCGGCCGCCTTCGCCAGCGGCACCGCGGTCGCCTTCGAGGTGAAGGGCACGGTGCGCGACGCACGCGGGTTGGCCTCCAGGACGTACAGAATGTCGCCGGCCATCGCGAACTGGATGTTGATCAGGCCCCGGACACCGACCCCCTTGGCGATGGCCTCCGTGGAGGCCCGCAGCCGCTTGATGTCGAAGCCGCCCAGCGTGATCGGCGGCAGCGCGCACGCCGAGTCACCGGAATGGATACCGGCCTCCTCGATGTGCTCCATCACCCCGCCGAGGTAGAGCTCCTCGCCGTCGTAGAGAGCATCGACGTCGATCTCGATCGCGTCGTCCAGGAACCGGTCGACCAGGACCGGCCGGGACGGGCTGATCTCGGTGGACTCGGCGATGTAGGACTCCAGACGCGTCTCGTCATAGACGATCTCCATCCCCCGTCCGCCCAGCACATACGACGGGCGGACCAGGACCGGGTAGCCGATCTCGTCGGCGATGGCCTTGGCCTCGGCAAACGTCGTCGCGGTGCCGTGCTTGGGGGCGGGCAGGCCCGCCTGCGCCAGGACCCGGCCGAACGCGCCCCGGTCCTCGGCCGCATGGATCGCCTCCGGCGACGTGCCCACGATCGGCACCCCGTTGTCCTTCAACGCCTGCGACAGACCCAGCGGCGTCTGCCCACCCAGCTGAACCACCACACCCGCCACCGGACCGGCCTGCCGCTCCGCGTGAACGATCTCCAGCACGTCCTCCAGCGTCAACGGCTCGAAATACAGCCGGTCGGAGGTGTCGTAGTCCGTCGAGACCGTCTCCGGATTGCAGTTGACCATCACCGTCTCAAACCCGGCATCGGACAGCGCGAAGGAGGCGTGCACACAGGAGTAGTCGAACTCGATGCCCTGCCCGATCCGGTTCGGACCCGACCCCAGAATGATCACCGCGGGCTTCTCCCGCGACGCCACCTCGTTCTCCTCGTCGTAGGACGAGTAGAAGTACGGCGTCCTCGCCGCGAACTCCGCCGCACACGTATCGACCGTCTTGTAGACCGGCCGGATACCCAGCGCATGCCGGACCTCACGCACCACGTCCTCACGCAAGCCCCGGATCTCCGCGACCTGCTGGTCCGAGAACCCGTGCCGCTTCGCCTCCGCCAGCAACTCGGGCGTCAGCTCGACGGCGCCCGCCAGATCGTCCGCGATCTCCTTGATCAGGAAGAGCTGGTCCACGAACCACGGGTCGATCTTCGTCGCCTCGAAGACCTCCTTTGGCGTGGCACCCGCCCTGATCGCCCGCATCACGGTGTTGATCCGCCCATCCGTCGGCCGCCCCGCGGCCTCAAGAAGTCGCCCCTTGTCGTCAGGCTCGCCGGGATCACCGACGAAGGTGAACTGGCTGCCCTTCTTCTCCAGCGAGCGCAGCGCCTTCTGCAGCGCCTCCGTGAAGTTCCGGCCGATCGCCATCGCCTCACCCACCGACTTCATGGTGGTCGTCAGCGTCGAGTCGGCCTGCGGGAACTTCTCGAACGCGAACCGCGGCGCCTTCACCACCACATAGTCGAGCGTCGGCTCGAACGAAGCCGGCGTCTCCCGCGTGATGTCGTTCGGGATCTCGTCCAGGGTGTAACCCACAGCCAGCTTCGCCGCGATCTTCGCGATCGGGAAACCGGTGGCCTTGGAGGCGAGGGCCGAGGAGCGCGAGACGCGCGGGTTCATCTCGATCACGATGACCCGGCCGTCCTCGGGGTCCACCGCGAACTGGATGTTGCAGCCGCCGGTGTCGACCCCCACCTCCCTGATCACCGCGATGCCGATGTCCCGCAGCACCTGGTACTCGCGGTCGGTCAGCGTCATCGCCGGGGCGACGGTGATCGAGTCCCCCGTGTGGACACCCATCGGGTCGAAGTTCTCGATGGAGCACACGACCACGACGTTGTCGTGCTTGTCGCGCATCAGCTCCAACTCGTACTCCTTCCACCCCAGGATCGACTCCTCCAGGAGCACCTCGGTGGTCGGAGACAGCGTCAGGCCCTGGCCGGCGATGCGGCGCAGCTCCTCCTCGTCGTGCGCGAAGCCGGAACCGGCGCCGCCCATCGTGAAGGACGGACGGACGACGACGGGGTAGCCGCCGAGCTGCTC
>NZ_JADDRL010000253.1 GCF_021538895.1 Streptomyces olivochromogenes
CGCCTCGTCGAGCACGTACACGTCCGTGCCGGCGATCGGGCCGCCGATGGTGACCGGTTCGCCGGGGCGCAGGAAGGTGCCCGTCGCGCACACCGTCGTCTCGGTCGGGCCGTAGAAGTTCATCAGGCGGTGGTCCACGGACCACTGGTCCGCCAGCGCGGGCGGGCAGGCCTCACCGGCCGTGATGATGACCGTGCCGGGGGCGAGGGCGTGGGCCGGGAGGGCGCCCAGCAGGGACGGCGGCACGGTGACATGGGTGACGCCGCGGGTCAGCTCGTCGTCCGGGACGACGGCGGGCAGCGCCTCCGCCCGTCCGATCCGCAGCGTGGCCCCCGCCAGCAGGGCCATCAGGATCTCCGCGACGGACGAGTCGAAGCCGATCGAGGCCATCTGCAGCACCCTGCTGTCCGCCGTCACACCGAGCGAGTCGATGTGCGAGGCGACCAGGCGGGTCAGACCGGTGTGGCTGACCGCGGTGCCCTTGGGCCGGCCGGTCGAACCCGAGGTGTAGATGACGTAGCAGGTGTTGCCGGTGCGCAGCGGCGCACGGCGGTCCGCGTCCGTGACGGGTGCGGCGGACAGGCCGGCCAGGTCCAGTGTGCCGAGCACGGTGGGGGCGAGCGGGAGGCCGTCGGCGCGGGACCCGTCGTCCACCAGCAGCACCGCCGGGGCCGTGTCGGCGAGCATGAACGCCTTGCGGGCCGTCGGGTAGGCGGGGTCGAGCGGCAGGTAGGCGCCGCCCGCCTTGACGGTGGCCAGCATGGCGACGACGAAGTCGACGCCCCGGTCCGCGCAGACCGCGACCGGGACCTCCGGTCCCACGCCGAGTCCGATCAGGTGCCGGGCCAGCCGGTTGGCCCGCTCGTCCAGTTCGCGGTACGTGAGCGAGTCGCCGTCGTGCTCCAGGGCCACGCCCTCGGGGTGGCGTCGTACCTGCTCGTCGGACAGGTCGGGGAAGGGCCGCGGCACGACCGTGGCGGAGTGGTTCCAGTCCACCAGGACGCGCTCGAGCTCCTCCTCGGACAGCACCTCGAACGCGCTCAGCCGCAGCTTCGGATCCGCGACGGCCTGGCCGAGCACGCGCACGAGCCGCTCCCCCAGCCGCCGTGCGGTCTCCGGGTCGAAGAGGTCCAGGGCGTAGCCGACGCGGATGCCCGGACCGGTCTCCGAGTCCACGAACTCGAAGTCGAGGTCGAACTTGGCCGTACCCGACTCGGCGGGAACGGCGACACAGTCCGCACCGGCCAGCGCCGGCGTGTCCGCGCCGCCCGGGGCCCAGGCCAGGGCGATCTGGTAGAGCGGGTGGCGGGACAGCGAGCGGGTCGGCTGGAGCTCCTCGACGAGCCGGTCGAAGGACAGTCCCTGATGTTCGAACGCGGCCAGATCGGCGGCCCGGACCCGGGCCAGCAGGTCGGCGAACGTGGGGTCTCCGTCGGTGTCGGTGCGCAGCACCAGGGTGTTGACGAAGAAGCCGACCAGATCGGCGAGGGCGTCGTCGTCACGGCCGGACACCACCGTGCCGAGCGGAATGTCCGTTCCCGCGCCGAGCTTGGTGAGCAGGGTGGCGAGGGCCGCCTGGGCGACCATGAACACCGTCACGCCCTGCGCGCGGGCCAGCTCCCGCATGGCGTCGCGCAGTTCCGGCGGGAGCGGCAGTTCGAGGTGCCCGCCCTCGTAGGAGGCCCGGGCGGGGCGCGGTCGGTCGGTGGGCAGGACCAGTTCCTCGGGCAGGTCGGCCAACGCCTCGCGCCAGAAGTCGAGGTCCGCCGACTCGTCGTCGGCGCCTTCCTGCTGCCACAGCGCGTAGTCGGCGTACTGGACCGGAAGCGGCGTGAACGAGGGGGCCTGCCCGTCACGACGAGCGGCGTAAGCGGCGGACAGGTCGGCGGTCAGCGGGCCCATCGACCAGCCGTCGGTGGCGATGTGGTGCATCACCAACACCACCGTGACCTCGTCGCCGTCGTGCTCGATCAGCTCCGCGTGGAACGGCAGGTCCCGCTCCAGGTGGAAGAGGTGCCCGCACGCCGCGGACACCGCCTCCGCGACTTCCTCGTCGGTCGCACACCGCACCACACCCACCGCAGGTCTGGCTTCCTCGACCGGCAACACCCGCTGCAGCGGCTGCCCGTCGGCCTCGACGAACACCGTCCGCAGGGACTCGTGCCGAGCGACGACATCACCCAGCGCCGCCTCAAGCGCCGTACGGTCCAACCCGCCCCGCACCCGCGTCACCACCGGCACGTTGTACGTCGCGCTCGCACCCTCCAACCGGTACAAGAACCACAACCGCCGCTGAGCCGCCGACAGCGGCACGGACTCCGGACGCGGCACCACCGCCGCCACCCCCGGGCGCACCGCCGCGGTCGCCGAGCCCAGCTGAGCCGCGAAC
>NZ_JADDRL010000254.1 GCF_021538895.1 Streptomyces olivochromogenes
GAGTTGGCGCGGGCGCACAACGCGTCGCCGTTCATGGTGGCGCATGCGGCCTCGGCCGCGTTGCTGAATGTGCTGGGCGCGGGCACGGACGTGCCGCTCGGCACGGTCGTCTCCGGCCGCCCCGACCAGGCGCTGACCGATGTGGTCGGCTTCTTCGTGAACTCCGTTGTGCTGCGTACGGATACGAGTGGGAACCCGGCGTTCGGCGAACTGCTGGAGCGGGTGCGGTCCGCGGACCTGGCGGCCTTCGATCACCAGGACGTGCCGTTCGACCTGTTGGTGGAGGAGCTCCAGCCCGCCCGCTCGCTGTCCCGGCACCCGCTCTTCCAAGTGGCCCTGACCTGGGAGGAGGACGCCCCGGCTCTTCGCCTCGCCGACCTGGAGACGGAGGCCGTACTGCCCGAGGACAGCGCCAAGTTCGACCTCTCCCTCGCCTTCCGGGACGACGAACTGCTGCTGACCTATGCGCACGACCTCTTCGAGAGGGTGTCGGCGGAGGAACTGGGCGACCGCCTGCTGCGGCTGCTCGACCAGGTCGTCGCAGATCCCGAGTCACGGCTGAGCGGGCTGGCGGTGCTGTCGGCGGCGGAGACCGCGGAGGCGCTGGACAGGGGACGCGGACCGGTGACGGTTTCGCCCGCGTCGAGTGTGGTGGGGGTGTTGCGGGAGCGGGTCGCCGGGTGTCCGGAGGCGGTGGCGTTGGAGTGGGACGGGGGTGAGTTGTCCTACGGCGAGTTGCTGGCGCGTGCGGAGTCGGTCGCGTCCGGTCTGTTGGCGGGCGGGGTCGGGCGGGAGCAGGTCGTTCCGGTCCTGATGGAGCGGTCGGTGGATGCGGTGGTGGCGCTGCTGGGTGTGTTGCTGGCGGGTGGTGCGTATCTGCCGGTGCATACGGCGTATCCGAAGGCCCGGGTCGAGGCGTTGCTGGAGCGGATCGACGCCCCCGTCGTACTCGTGGATGACCGGTGGGCCGACTACGGCCGACGCGTCGACGACGTCGCCGGTGCCGGCTCTCAGGCTCCGCACGAGTGGCCGGTGGTGCTGCCCGATCAGCTGGCGTACGTGATGTTCACGTCGGGTTCGACCGGTGAGCCGAAGGGCATCGGGGTCAGTCACCAGAACGTGCTGGATCTGGTGCGTGAGCCGTCGTGGGGTGTGGACGCGGACGCGCGGGTGCTGTTCCAGGCGCCGCACGCCTTCGACGGGTCGGTGTACGAGCTGTGGCTGCCGCTGTTGGTGGGCGCGCGGATCGTCGTGGCGCCGCCCGGTGACTGGGCCCCGGCTGTGCTGCATCAGCACAAGGTCACGCATCTGAGTGTGACGGCGGGTCTGTTCCGGGTGCTGGCGGAGGAGGCTCCGCAGGCGTTGTCGGGGTTGGTGGAGGTGACCACCGGCGGTGACGTGGTGCCTGCGGCCGCGGTGCGTCGGGTCCTGGAGACCTGCCCCGAGCTCGTCGTCCGTACGACCTACGGTCCGACGGAGGCGACCCTTTGCGTGACCGGGCAGCCGTGGACGACCGACGACGAGCCGGCCGGACAGGTCCCGCTGGGTCGTCCCTTCGACAACACCACACTCCTGGCCCTCGACGAGGCTCTGCGCCCGGTCCCGCCCGGTGTGGTGGGAGAGCTGTATCTCGCCGGCGCCGGCCTCGCCCGGGGCTACCTGGGCCGAAGCGATCTGACGGCCTCCCGTTTCGTGGCCAACCCCTGCTCCAGCGGCGAACGCATGTATCGCACGGGGGACTTGGTCCGCTGGACTCGTACCGGTGATCTGCTCTTCGTGGGGCGTGCCGACGCGCAGGTCAAGATCCGTGGCTTCCGGGTCGAGTTGGGTGAGATCGAGGCCGTACTGGCTGCGGTGGACGGCATCGCGCAGGCGGCGGTGTTCCTGCGCGAGGACCAGCCGGGCGAGAAGCGGATCGTCGGTTACCTGATCCCCGAGGACGGTGCGCTGCTGGACGCGGACGAGATCCGCGCCGAACTCGCCGCCCGTCTGCCCGACTACATGGTCCCGGCCGCGCTGCTCGCCCTCGAAGCCTTCCCCCTCACCCCGAACGGCAAGGTCGACCAGAAGGCCCTCCCGGCGCCCGACTACACGGCCACCAGCACCCACCGCGCCCCGCGCAACGCCCAGGAGGAGATCCTGTGCGCGCTGTTCGCGGAGATCCTCGACGTGCCGTCGGTCGGCATCGACGACAGCTTCTTCGACCTCGGCGGACACTCCCTCCTCGCCACTCGTCTGACCAACCGCATCCGCGCCGCACTCGACGTGCAACTGCCCGTCCGGAAGGTCTTCACCAGCCCCACCGTCGCCGA
>NZ_JADDRL010000255.1 GCF_021538895.1 Streptomyces olivochromogenes
CAGATCGTGTGCCACGAACACTGAAGGAGGCGTTGATGTAACAGCTTCTGGAAGCGGTGCTGTGCAGGAGATGGAGGTAGGTCCTCCGGGGTCGCCCTGCAGGGGGAGACCCCAAACCACCGCAGGCTGCGTCGGTTAAGTGCCGGTCGTGGTGAGCGCTGCGGCAAAAGGCGCGACAGTGATCGCGTCAGGTGTGGGTCAGGAAGGCGAGCGTGAGTGAACCGCTGATGACGTGTCGTAACTTTCTTCAATGGCGTCGAAACCGGGGCTTGATCTGGGCTCCGGGACAAGTCCGGGGGGAGCCTGCCGACTGCCCGGACGGCGTCCGGCATGGAGGCGGCGCGAGCCTGGCCCGGGCTCTTGCACGGAACGTGGGAACCTGTCGCCCCGATACTGCTGCTGCCCTTTTGGAGTGGTGGCGAGAGGGAGTGCCCCAAGCGGACAAAACCGCGAGGGGTCGAGTACCGACGCGGGGCACGGGGGCGGACCGTCTCGTAGTAGTGGTGAAGCCTGGTAATGCGGGCGGAGCGAAGGGGACGGATCGTCCAGGTCTGTTTGGCGGTCAACCGGAGTGCCCGGGATGAGCCGGACGAACGGACCGAAGTCGTTCGAGATCTCGAAACACCTGGTGTTCGAGGCGTACTTGAGGGTCAAGGCCAACAAGGGCGCGGCGGGCGTCGACGGCGAGTCGATCGAGCAGTTCGAGGTAGACCTGAAGGCCAACCTCTACAAACTGTGGAATCGCCTCTCGTCGGGCTGCTATTTCCCGCCGCCGGTACGGATGGTGGAGATCGACAAGCCGGGAGGACGCGGGGTCAGGATCCTCGGCGTGCCCACGGTCGCGGACAGAATCGCACAGACGGTGGTGGCCATGGTGCTGGAGCCACTGGTGGAGCCTGTGTTCCACCCGGACTCCTATGGCTACCGGCCCCGGCGAAGTGCGCTGGATGCGGTCGCGACGTGCCGAGAGCGGTGTTGGAAGACGGACTGGGTGATCGATCTGGACATCCGGGGCTTCTTCGACAACCTCGATCACGATCTCGTTCTCAAGGCGGTCGCGCACCACACCGACCTGCGATGGGTCCGGCTGTATGTGGAGCGATGGCTCAAGTCCCCGCTTCAGCGGCCGGACGGCAGCCTGCAGGCCCGGGACCGCGGCAGCCCTCAGGGCTCGGCGGTATCACCCGTGTTGTCCAACCTCTTCATGCACTACGCGTTCGACCTCTGGATGGCCCGGGAGTACCCCGGTGTCCGGTTCGAGCGGTACTGCGATGACGTGGTAGTCCACTGCCGCAACGAGGTCCAGGCGCATCGCGTGCGTGAGGCCATCGCCGCGCGGCTGGCCGAGTGCGGGGGTCTGGAGTTGCATCCCCAGAAGACCCGCATTGTGTACTGCCGGGACAGGAACAGGCGCGGCTCGGCTGAGCACACCTCGTTCACGTTCCTGGGGTACGGGTTTCGCGTGAGGAAACTCCGGACGAAGCGTGGGGACTTCTTCTTCGGCTTCAGTCCGGCCGTCAGCGACGAGGCCGCCAAGCAGATCCGGGTGCAGATCCGCCGCTGGCGGCTGCACTTGCGCAGTGACACAACCCTGGAGGAGCTCGCCCGGGAGATCAACCCGGTCGTGCGGGGCTGGATCAACTACTTCGGGCGGTTCCACCCGTCCGCGTTGCTCTCCACCCTCAACCGCATCAACGACTATCTGGTGCGGTGGCTCGTCCGCAAGTACAAGCGGTTCAAACGGAAGCGAGCGAGAGCGCGAGAGGCCCTGAACCGTCACGCCAGACGGTTTCCCGGCCTCTTTGCTCACTGGAAGTTCGTCAAGCCGTGACCGTGAATGACTGGACGGTGGGAGCCGTGTAAGCCGAGAGGTTTACGCACGGTTCTGAGAGCGGCGGCGGGCGAAACTCCCGCCGCCGACTCGCCCAGGC
>NZ_JADDRL010000256.1 GCF_021538895.1 Streptomyces olivochromogenes
CTAGCCTCGATCGTTCATGAGGGGCCGTCAGCCTGCTGACGGACCCTTTGTGGTGAGTGCTGGTGGGGGTTTTCGGAGTCTGGCCAGGCTGATGGCCCGGTTGTCGCGTCGGGTGTGCGCCGGGTTCCACGTCTCCGGTCGGGGTGATGCTGCTCGCAGGGACGGAACGCTGCTGGTCAGCCGGGGTTCGGGAGGGCGTGGAGCCGGTCCAGGGCATCGGTGATCACGTCGGTCCAGGGCCAGTGCTTGGCGAGGCGGAGGTAGCGGCGGCGGCCGGTGGTGATGAGCTGGGCGGCGGCGGAGAACAGCCGGAGCCGCAGGCGGCGGGGCTCCCACAGGCGGGCTTGGCCGGTGAGGGCGAGCAGGGGCATCCAGGCCAGCAGGTCGAGGGCGATCTGGATGATCTCCAGCCAGATCTGGTTCTGCGCGGTGTCGTGGAGGGGGAGGTTGCGCAGGCCGGTGGCGCGGGCGGCGCGGATGCGGTCCTCGGCCCGGGCTCGCTGGCGGTGGCGCAGTTCCAGTTCTGCGATCGGTGCGTGAATGGTGTTGGTGGCGAAGCAGGTCAACCGCATGCCGTCGGCGTCGGTGAAGCGCAACTGGGCGCCGGGGTGAGGCCGTTCCTTGCGCACGATCAGCCGCAGCCCGTTGGGCCAGCCGGTCAGGCAGTCGCCGGCGAGTTCGGCGACCCAGGCGCCGTCGCGGATGTCGCCGTCGGGTTCCACGGCCGGTGTCCAGGCCGAGGCCGGGACCTTGAGGACGGCCTGGTGGATGGCGTCGGTGATGGTCATGCCGACCGAGTACGACAGCCACCTTCCGCGCTGGGCGAGCCAGGCGACGAACTCGTGGGTGCCGCCGCCGGAGTCGGTACGGATCAGAGTCTGTCGGCCGCGCCGCAACCGCTTCGGCAGCTGGGCCAGGGCCAACCTGGTGGCCTCGATGTGGTCGGCGGCGGTGTTGGAGCCCGCGTTGCCGGGCCGCAGCAGGCCCACGACCGGCTCCCCTGACCCTCCACGGCCGTGGTCGACGAACCCCATCAGCGGGTGGTGTCCGAACGTCTTCTTCCAGGTCGCGGCGGCGTCCTGCTTCTCGGAGTGGGCCAGGACGAGGACCCCGTCGATGTCCACGATCACCTGCCCGCCGGCGTCCGGCGCCGCATCCCCGGCCAACCGCCACACGTGTTCGCGCACTTCAGCACGGGCGGCGCGCAGCGCGGCCAGGACCCGATCTCCACCCGAGGCCAGCTTGCTGATCAGCCGGGAGACCGTGGGGTCGGAGGCCACCGGCCCGAACACGGCCGGCTCGGCCCGCAGTACGGCAACGTCGGCCAGGCAGTCCCCGCCCAGTGCGACGGCGAGCGCGACATCCAGCAGGATCTTGCCCGGATCGTGCACCGCCCGCGGCTTGCGCCACGGCACGAGCGCCGCCGATATCGCCGCATCCAGACCGGACTTGCGGACCGTCTCGACCAGCAGCACGGCCCCGGCCTGCGAGACGACTCCGCGACCGCCGCCCTCGACGCGGACACGCGGGTAGGACCCGATACGCTTCTTCACCTGGAAAGTGCCTCCGGCGGTGGCGGGAACAAGGACCTCAGCAATCCTCATTCTCGCTGGTCAGAGGCACTTTCTGCTTTCTTGATCACCAGCCGGACAGCCCGCCTGATGAAAGCGCGAGGCTA
>NZ_JADDRL010000257.1 GCF_021538895.1 Streptomyces olivochromogenes
GAGGGCGAACAGAGCTGGCTGCGTGTAACCCGTCTCGTCCAGCCCCTCCCCACCGAACATGACGTCCTTCAGGGGCCGTTCAAGGTGCGGGTCCAGGGCCGCGCACACCTCGTCCAGCGCGGCCGCGAACACAGGGAAGGCCTCATACAACTCCCGGCCCATCCCGGCCCGCTGGCTCCCCTGCCCCGTGAACAGGAACGCGACCGACCCACCAGCGGTCGACGGTGTCACCGCCCCACCGGCAATGGCCTCCAGCGCAGCCAGCAACCCGTCCCGGTCCCCGGCCACCACCGCGGCCCGGTACCCGAACGCCGACCGCATCGTGGCGAGCGAGTGGCCCACATCCGCCGGGTCCAGTTCCGGCCGGGCCACGGCGAAGCCGAGCAGGCGTGCCGCCTGTCCCCGCACCGCCTCGGCGGACTTGCCGGAGACGGTCCAGGGGACCACCGGCAGCGTGGTCCCGGCCGCCACGTCCTCCGCCGGCTCCTCGGCCGGAGCCTCCTCCACGATCACGTGGGCGTTGGTGCCACTGATGCCGAAGGAGGAGACACCGGCACGCCGGGTCCGCTCCCCCGCCGTCCAGGGCCGGGCCTCGGTCAGCAGCTCCACCGCACCCGCCGACCAGTCCACGTGCGACGACGGCGCGTCCACGTGCAAGGTCTGCGGCAGTTCCTCGTTGCGCAGGGCGAGGACCATCTTGATGATGCCGGCCACGCCCGCGGCGGCCTGCGTGTGGCCCAGGTTCGACTTGATCGAGCCCAGCCACAGGGGCTCGTCCTCGCCACGGTCCTGGCCGTAGGTCGCCAGCAGCGCCTGGGCCTCGATCGGGTCGCCCAACCGGGTTCCCGTACCGTGCGCCTCCACCACGTCGACCTGCTGTGCGGTCAGGCGTGCGGAGGCCAGGGCCTGGCGGATGACCCGCTGTTGGGAGGGGCCGTTCGGTGCCGTGAGCTGGCTGCTCGCGCCGTCCTGGTTGATCGCCGAGCCGCGGACGACCGCGAGGACCTGGTGGCCGTTGCGGCGGGCGTCCGACAGGCGCTCCAGGACCAGGACGCCGACGCCCTCGCCCCAACCGGTGCCGTCCGCGGCCTGGGCGAACGGCTTGCACCGGCCGTCCGCAGCGAGACCCCGCTGCCGGCTGAAGTCCACGAACGTGTCCGGAGTCGACATCACCGTCACACCACCGGCCAACGCCAGCGAGCACTCACCACCGCGCAGCGCCTGCGCGGCCAGATGCACCGCCACCAGTGACGACGAGCACGCCGTGTCCACCGTCACCGCCGGACCCTCAAGACCCAGCGCGTACGACACGCGGCCGGACACCACACTGCCCAGTCCGCCGTTGCCCAGGTAACCGGCGAGTTCCTCCGGGACGTCGTGCAGGCGCGGGGCGAAGTCGTGGTACATGACGCCGGCGAAGACGCCGGTGGCGCTGCCGCGCAGGGACGCCGGGTCGATGCCCGCCCGCTCGAACGCCTCCCACGACGTCTCAAGCAGCACCCGCTGCTGCGGGTCCGTCGCCACCGCCTCACGCGGGCTGATCCCGAAGAAGTCCGCGTCGAAGTCCGCCGC
>NZ_JADDRL010000258.1 GCF_021538895.1 Streptomyces olivochromogenes
CGCCGCGCTGATCGTGTCGGCGCGCGGCCGGCTGATGCAGCAACTGCCCGCCGGGGGCGCCATGGCCGCCATCCAGGCGACGGAGGACGAAGTCCTGCCGGTCCTTCCGGACGGCACCGGGATCGCCGCCGTCAACGGCCCGACCTCCGTGGTCGTCTCCGGACCGGCGGACGGCGTCGAGCAGGTCATGGCGCACTTCTCCGAGACGGGCCGGAAGACCAAGCGACTCACCGTCAGCCACGCCTTCCACTCGCCGCTGATGGAGCCGATGCTCGCGGAGTTCGAGCAGATCGCCGCCCAGCTGACGTACAGCGAGACCGCGATACCGATCGTGTCGACGCTGACCGGCGAGCAGGTGTCGTACGACGACCTCTCGAACCCCTCCTACTGGGTGCGGCACGTCCGTGAGGCCGTCCGCTTCGCCGACGCCGTGGCGGCACTGGACAAGCAGGGCATCGGTACGTTCCTGGAGCTCGGCCCCGACGCGGTACTGACGGCCATGGTCGCCGACCCGCGTGCGCTGGCCACCCTGCGCCGCGACCGCACCGAACCCCAGGCCCTGGTCGAAGCCCTCACCCGGCTCGACAGCACGGACTGGGCCACCTTCTTCGGCCCCGGTCGGCACCCCGTCGACCTCCCGACCTACGCCTTCCAGCACGAGTCCTTCTGGCTCGCCGCTACGGCGGCACGGGCCGGCAGCGCCTCGGAGTTGGGGCAGTCGGACGCCGAGCATCCACTGCTGCATGCCGTGGTCGAACTGCCGGACGCCGAAGGCGTGTTGTTCACCGGGCGACTGTCCCTGGCCACCCACCCCTGGCTGGCCGAGCACGCCGTGAACGGCACGGTCATCGTGCCCGGCGCCGCTCTGGTCGAGATCGCCGTACGCGCCGGGGACCAGGTGGGGCTCGGAACCGTCCGCGACCTGACCCTGCACGCCCCGCTCGTCGTGCCGCGGACCGGCGCCGTCGCCCTCCGTGTCCGCGTCGGCGAGGGGGACGAGCCCGCCGTCACCGTCCACTCCCGCCCCGACGGCGAGGACGGGACCTGGACCCTGCACGCCGAGGGATCCCTGTCCGCCGAAGCCGTCGAGCCCGCCACCGACCTCACCGCCTGGCCCCCGGCCGGCGCCGAACCGGTCGACACCAGCGCCCTCTACGACGACCTGGCCGCCATGGGCCTGGAGTACGGCCCCGTCTTCCAGGGCCTCACCCACGCCTGGCGTGGCCCCGACGGCACAGTCCACGCCGAGGTCGCCCTCCCCGAGGACACGGACCCGGGCGCCTTCGCGCTGCACCCGGCGCTGCTGGACGCGGCGCTGCACGCCCTGACGTACGCGGGTGCCGCGGAGAGCGCGGAGCTTCCCTTCTCCTGGAGTGACGTGGCTGTACATGCCGCGGGGGCGAAGGCTCTGCGGGTGCGCGTCACCGGTGAGGGCTCGGGCTACCGGCTCGACCTGGCCGACCCCACGGGCGCGCCCGTCGCCACAGTGACCGGCCTCGCGCTCCGGCCACTGGCTCCGGTCGGCGACACGTCGACCTCG
>NZ_JADDRL010000259.1 GCF_021538895.1 Streptomyces olivochromogenes
TGACAGTCCCTCGGGTATGGCGTCGCCGTACAGGTTCAGATTCATGATCACGACGTTAGTCCCGCAGGATCGGGCCGTTTCCCGCACCCCAGGCACTGGCGCCGCGGGCGGCAACTGCCACTGAGCACGAGCCGGACAAGGCTGCACAGGTCCAGTGCTCATTGAACAGATCCGGTGCTCAGTCCCTACAGCCCTGACCGTGCACGGTAAATGGCCCGGCTGGACAACTTCGGTGCTCAGGTCCTCCCAGGTGCGGGAATGCTAAAGCGTCGCGCTAGAAGGGTTGATGCGGGCCTCAGGCCGAGCGGAGCCGAGCAGGGGAGAGCTGCGACGTGAGATCTGCGAGGCAGTACTCCATCCCGCTGTTGAGGGGCGGCCGCGACGGTAGACGATCGCGGCAGACCAGTGACGGGACCTCTGCACCCGCTTCCTGGATGGTCGAGCTTTCACGCTCACCCCCGGGTGAGTGCTTTCCGCCGGGTTGGGAAACGTTTCGGCTTCGTCCCTTCGGGCGGAACCCGAGCCCGGGGTGCGGACGGGCGACCGCATCCGCTGGCACGATGCGTCAGCGAATGATCCCTTGCTCCGCACTCGCCCGGTTCGTGTGCCGGTAGGGGATTCGTGTGCACGCGGGAGGCAGAATGCCGACTTCCACCCCACCATCCTCCACCCCATCTTCCACTGGCCCGGCCGCCCCACCGGCCGCTCCGCCGTCATCCCGGCGGTCCGCCCGGCGTTGTCTCGGACGACGCCTGGTCGCGGCCGCCGCGGCGACCGCCCTGATCCTGCCCGGTCTGTGGCTGATGCCCGGGCTGCCGGCCCCGGCCGCGGCCGCCGACCCACCGCCGCTGGCCATGACCGTCACGGTGAGCCTGGACTGGTTCGAGCGCTTCGAGGTACCGGACGACGGCATCAACGAGGAGGGCGAGTTCTATCCGGAGGTGAAGATCGGGGACAACGCGCTCCAGAGGGGCCGGATCGTCTCCGACGACGCCTTCCATGCCAGCACCATCCCGAACCCGTGGGTCTTCACGCAGCAGGTCACCCTCTCCGGCGACCAGACCACGTTCCCCGTCGGCATCCAGATCAAGGACGAGGACGGCGGAACGAACTTCGCGGACGACCGGATGGACATCAGCCCGCAGAACCAGGACATCGACCTCAACCTCACGTACAACGCCCTCAATGACACCTGGACCGGCGACTCGCTCGCCTACGGGTTCATCCCCCCGGACCCGCCGTGCTACGACCGCGACGGGAACCCTCAGGGCCAGGTGTGCGCCATCGGCGACGGCGACCCGAACTTCCCCAACGACGGCGACGGCAAGCGCGCCGCGGTCGGCGTGACCATCACCACCAGCAA
>NZ_JADDRL010000026.1 GCF_021538895.1 Streptomyces olivochromogenes
CTTCGCGGTGGTGGTCGCGGTGGTGGTCGGGGTCGCGGCCACGGAGCGCGGCGGGGCGGTGATCGCCTCGGGGGCGAGGGGGGTGGTCGCGGTGGGCCGCAGGGCGGCGGGGCTGGGGACGCCCTTGACGGTGCCGCCGGGGTCGACGAAGGCCGGGTCGCCGCCGGGGACCATGCCGAGCTCGCGGGCGCGGCGCTGGAGGGCGTCGGGGGAGGAGTAGGCGTCGATGTCGCGTTGCAGGGCCTGCTGTTCGTCGGTGAGGTTCTTCGTCTGCTTGCGCAGGTCGTCGAGTTGGAACGCCCCTTCGCTGAGTGCCGAGTTCAGCACGAGCAGCCCGATCAGACCGCCGCCGAGGAGCAGGACGACGAGGAGGACGAACGGCGTCTTGGCCGCCTGGGCGGACCTGGCCGGCAGGAGCCGCGCGAGGCGGGCGGCCCTCCCCTTCAGTTCGGGTTTCCTACTCACATGCCCTCCGGTGAGTCCCCGGACCGCGCTCACTCACGCACCTCATACGACGTCTTCCCTGATTCGCTGGGCCCCGCGCAGCCGCGCCGGAGCCGCCCGGCGGTTCTCGGCGACCTCTTCCTCGGTGGGAAGTTCGGCACCGCGCGTGAGCAGCTTGAGCCGGGGCTGGTAGCGCTCGGGCACGACCGGCAGTCCGGGCGGCGCGGTGGACGCGGCACCGGCCGCGAACACCTGCTTGACCAGGCGGTCCTCCAGCGAGTGGTAGGACAGCACGGCGATCCGCCCGCCCACGTCGAGCGTCTTGACCGCGGCCGGGATCGCCCGCTCCAGAACGGACAGCTCTCCGTTGACCTCGATCCGCAGCGCCTGGAAGGTGCGCTTGGCCGGGTTGCCGCCGGTGCGCTTGGCGGCCTGCGGCAGCGCGTCCCGGATCAGCTCCACGAGCCGCGCGCTGTTGCTGAACGGCTCCTTCTCGCGCTCGCGCACGATCGCGCCGACGATCCGCTTGGCCTGCTTCTCCTCCCCGTACGCGCGCAGGATCCGCACCAGCTCACCGGGCGGGTAGGTGTTGAGGACCTCGGCGGCGCTCATGCCGGTCGTCTGGTCCATGCGCATGTCGAGAGGTGCGTCCTGGGCGTAGGCGAAGCCGCGGTCGGCCTCGTCGAGCTGCATGGAGGAGACGCCGAGGTCGAACAGCACGCCCTGTACGCGCGGGATGCCGAGCCGGTCCAGTACGTCGGGGAGCTCGTCGTAGACGGCGTGCACCAGGGTGGCCCGCTCGCCGAAGGGCGCGAGCCGCTCGCCGGACAGCCGCAGGGCCTCCTTGTCGCGGTCGAGGGCGACGAGCCGGGCCTCGGGGAACCGGGTGAGCAGCGCCTCGCTGTGGCCGCCGAGGCCCAGGGTGCAGTCGACGACCACCGCTCCGGGCCGCTCCAGGGCGGGTGCCAGCAGATCCAGGCACCGCTGGAGCATCACCGGGACGTGTCGACTCTGGCTCAAGGGGGCCTCTCAGGTCCGGCGCGGCCGCACGCACCGCCGGGTCCCCACCCGCTCGGTGAAGGGGAGGCCTGCCGGCGCCGGAAGCGTCAGCCGACCGGGAGCGGGAGGAGGCCGAGCCGTACGTACGCGCCGCGCACGTGGGGAGACGGTCCGGGCGGGTGCCGGGGTCTCCGGTGGAATTCAGTCCAGCAGGGAGCCTCGCCTCCCGCTTCGCGTCACTTTAGTCCACCCTGTCTCGCGGTCAATCAACCGGCCTGCGCGTCGCGCACCGCACCTCGGCCGGAGCGCGATTTCGGCGCTGTTCACCCGTCCGGCCCATGTTTGCCCTCCGTGTGGGGTACCTCACAACAAGCCACGATGACGTTCTTTGTCCACTCTCACAGCAGGACCGGAACGCGGGTGAACAGTAACGTCGTCACCATGACGACTTCTGCAGCAGTTCCCGCCGGGCCCGAAGGCGCCATAACCCGCGACGACACCGTCACGGACGGCCTGGTAGAGGCCAACCAGCGGTACGCCGCCGCCTTCACCGACCCCGGGATGGACGCCCGTCCCGTTCTGCACGTCGCCGTCGTGGCCTGCATGGACGCCCGACTCGACCTGCACGCCGCGCTCGGCCTCGAACTCGGCGACTGCCACACCATCCGCAACGCGGGCGGCGTGGTCACCGACGACGTGATCCGCTCCCTGACGATCAGCCAGCGGGCGCTCGGCACCCGCAGCGTCGTCCTGATCCATCACACCGGCTGCGGTCTGGAGTCCCTCACCGAGGAGTTCCGGGTCGAGCTGGAGATGGAGGTGGGCCAGCGTCCGGCCTGGGCCGTGGAGTCCTTCCGGGACGTTGACCAGGACGTACGGCAGTCCATGCAGCGGGTGCGCACCTCGCCGTTCCTGCTGCACACCGACGACGTGCGCGGCTTCGTGTTCGACGTCAGGACGGGTCTGCTGCGCGAGATCGACCCGGCCTGACCGGCTCCGGACCGGCCCCCGCCCCGACGACATCCCGCCGTCCGACGTCGAAAGGCCGGTCGAAAGGGCCGTAAGTCCGACATAGTGCGGGCAGTTGTCCACAGTCGAGTGACACGAATCGGTAACGGCGGCAAGAATGCGGGAGTGACGTCACGCGGAACCATTCCCGCGTGGTGTCCGTGTTCCGGGGTGGGCCGGTCCGCATCGCAGAGCGACGGCCCGGAGTAAGAACGGGCCGAGGAGGGCCGGGTGACGACCTATGACGATCGAGCGAGCCTCACTGATCTGACCGCCACTGTGGAGCGTGTCCGCAGTTCGGTGGAAGGAGTGATCGAGGGCAAGCCCGAGGTCGTACGGCTTTCGCTGACCGTACTTCTCGCCGAGGGGCATCTTCTGATCGAGGATGTCCCCGGCGTGGGCAAGACGATGCTCGCCAAGGCGCTGGCACGGTCCATCGACTGTTCGGTGCGACGCATCCAGTTCACGCCCGACCTGCTGCCGTCGGACATCACCGGCGTGTCCATCTGGGACCAGCAGCGTCGGGACTTCGAGTTCAAGCCGGGCGCCATCTTCGCGCAGATCGTGATCGGCGACGAGATCAACCGCGCCTCGCCCAAGACCCAGTCGGCGCTGCTGGAGTCGATGGAGGAGCGCCAGGTCACCATCGACGGGCAGACCTACGAACTACCCAGCCCCTTCATGGTGGTGGCCACGCAGAACCCGGTCGAGATGGAGGGCACGTACCCGCTGCCCGAGGCCCAGCGCGACCGTTTCATGGCCCGGGTCTCGGTGGGCTACCCCAGCGTCGAGGCCGAGCTGCAGATGCTCGACGTCCACGGCGGGGTGAGCCCGCTGGAGGACCTGCAGCCGGTGGCGCACGCGCACGACGTCGTGAAGCTGATCGAGGCCGTGCGGACCGTCCACGTCGCCGAGCCGGTCCGCCGGTACGCGGTGGAACTGGTCGCGGCCACGCGCACGCACCCCGACCTGAGACTCGGTGCCTCCCCGCGCGCCACGCTGCACCTGCTGCGCGCGGCGAAGGCGTCGGCGGCCCTGAGCGGCCGGGAGTACGCGCTGCCGGACGACATCCAGGCCCTCGCCGTCGCCGTCCTGGCGCACCGGCTGCTGCCCACGGCCCAGGCCCAGCTCAACCGGCGTACGTCGGAGCAGGTGGTCCAGGAGATCCTCCAGCGCATTCCGGTGCCCGCCGCGCCGCAGCAGCAGAGCGGCTTCGGCGGCCTGGGCCGCGGCGCTCCGGCTTATCCCTCGCAGCCGCCGCGGAGGCTGTGATGACGGCCGGGGGGACCGGACAGACGGAGGCCGACCGTGAGGAGAGAGGCGGCGTCAGTACCGCCCTGGCCGGGCTGACCACGCGCGGGCGCTCCTTCCTGGCCGCCGGGGTCGCCGCCGCGATCTGCGCGTACGTGCTGGGCCAGAGCGACCTGCTGCGGGTCGGGATGCTGCTGGCCGCGCTGCCCCTGATCTGCGCGGGCGTGCTCTACCGCACCCGCTACCGGGTGGCCGGCAGCCGTCGGCTCTCGCCCTCGCGGGTACCGGCCTGCAGCGAGGCCCGGGTCCATCTGCGGATGGACAACGTCTCGCGGCTGCCCACGGGACTGCTGATGCTCCAGGACCGGGTGCCGTACGTCCTCGGTCCGCGGCCCCGGTTCGTCCTGGACCGGGTGGAGCCGGGCGGCCGCCGCGAGGTGTCCTACCGGGTCCGCTCGGACCTGCGCGGCCGCTATCCGCTGGGCCCGCTCCAGCTGCGGCTGACCGATCCGTTCGGGATGTGCGAACTGACCCGGTCCTTCTCGACGTTCGACACCCTGACCGTGATCCCGCGCGTGGATGCCCTGGCGCCGGTCCGCTTCAGCGGCGAGGCGAAGGGGTACGGCGACGGGCGGCAGCGCTCGCTGGCCCTGGCGGGCGAGGACGACGTGATCCCGCGCGGCTACCGCTACGGCGACGACCTGCGCCGCGTCCACTGGCGTTCCACGGCCCGCTACGGCGAGTTGATGGTGCGCCGGGAGGAGCAGCCGCAGCGCTCCCGCTGCACGGTCCTGCTCGACACCCGGGGCATCGCCTTCGGGGGCGCGGGCCCGGACTCGGCGTTCGAATGGGCCGTCTCGGGCACCGCGTCGGTCCTGGTGCACATGCTGGAACGCGGCTTCTCGGTGCGCCTGTTGACCGACACCGGCAACGCGGTGCCCGGCGAGGGCGGCGACGGTTTCGCGGGCGCCAGCCAGGAGACGGCGGACGCGGCCGGACTGATGATGGACACCCTCGCGGTGATCGACCACTCGGACGGCACGGGCCTGTCCCGGGCCTACGACGTGCTGCGCGGCGGCAACGAGGGACTGCTGGTCGCCTTCCTGGGCGACCTCGACGACGAACAGGCGGCGGTGGTCGCCAAGATGCGCCAGCGCAGCGGCGGCGCCGTCGCCTTCCTGCTGGACCCCGACGCGTGGATGCGGGAGCCGACGGACGTGCCCGGCCCCAACAGCCAGCACGGCGAGCGCCTGCGCATGCTGCGCGAGGCGGGCTGGACGGCGGTGAGCGTCCCGCGCGGCGCCTCGCTGAACGAACTGTGGCGCCAGGCGGACCGGGAGCGCTCGGGCCTGGTCGCGGCGAGCGGCGGGGAGGCTCTGTCATGAGCGGGCGGGCGCGGCTGTCGCTGTGCGCGGCGGCGGCCACACTGATGGCGGCATGTTCGCTGCTGCCGCTGGTGGACCAGCCCACGTGGCTGTTGCAGGCGACATTCCTGGTCGCGGTGCAGACGGGGGTGGGGGCCGCGACCCGGCGGGTGCCGCTGGCCCGGCCGTTGACCGTGGCGGCGCAGGCCCTCGTCACGCTGATGCTGCTGACCCTGGTCTTCGCCCGGGAGCACGCCCTCATCGGCCTGATCCCCGGCCCGGACGCCTTCCGTCACTTCGCCGACCTGTTCCAGCAGGGCTCGAACGACGTGCAGGAGTACGCGATCCCGGCCCCGGTGTCCGACGGCATCCGGCTGATGCTGATCGGCGGCGTGCTGCTGATCGGGCTGCTCGTGGACACCCTCGCGGTGACCTTCCGCAGCGCGGCCCCGGCCGGTCTGCCACTGCTCGCGCTGTACTCCGTCGCCGCCGGCCTGTCCGACGGCGCCGCGGACTGGCTGTGGTTCCTGATCGCGGCGGCCGGCTATCTGATGCTGCTCCTCGCCGAGGGCCGGGAGCGGCTCGCGCAGTGGGGCCGGGTCTTCGGCGGGGCCCAGCGCACGCCGGGCCGGCCGGAGGGCAGCGCCGTGGCGCCGGTCCGTACCGGCCGGCGCATCGGCGCGGTCGCGCTCGGTGTCGCCCTGGCGGTGCCGCTCGCGCTGCCGGCGATGCAGGGCGGCCTGCTCGACGGCACCGGAGCGGGCGTGGGTGCGGGCAACGGGAACGGCGGCACGATCTCCGCGGTCAACCCCCTGGTGTCCCTGCGCGACAGCCTGAACGTGAACGAGAACCGCCAGGTCATGTCGCTGAAGAGCGATACGAACGACATCTCGGACCTGTATCTGCGGATCGTCTCGCTGGACGACTTCGACGGCACCACCTGGAAGCCGTCCCAGCGGCACATCGTCGCCGTGCCGAAGCAGTTGCCCACGCCGGTCGGTCTCGGCCCCGACATCAAACGGAGGACGGTCACGACGACCGTCTCGGCGGCGGACTGGTACGCCCAGGACTGGCTGCCGATGCCGTACCCGCCGAGCAGCGTGAAGATCGGCGGCAAGTGGCGCTACGAGCCGGTGGGCATGACGCTCGTCGGCGACCACGGCCAGAACACCCGCGGCGCCACGTACCAGGTGACCAGCCTGTCCGTGCAGCCGACCGCGGAGCAGCTGGCCGCGGCGCCGGAGGCGACGGCGATGAAGCGCGACTACACCAAGGTGCCGTCCTCGCTGCCGTCGGTCGTGGCGAAGACCGCCAAGGAGGTCACCAAGGGCGCGACGAGCCACTACGAGGAGGCGGTCAAGCTCCAGGACTACTTCGCCGTGACGGGCGGCTTCCAGTACGACACCAAGGTGGAGGTCGGCCGGGGCCGTGGCGCCATAGCGAACTTCCTGAAGAAGAAGCAGGGCTTCTGCGTCCACTTCTCCTTCGCGATGGCCGCGATGGCCCGCGCCCTGGGCATCCCGGCCCGGGTCGCGGTGGGCTTCGCCCCGGGCACCCCGCAGGGGGACGGGACGGTGTCGGTCGGTCTGACGGACGCGCACGCCTGGCCCGAGCTGTACTTCGAGGGCGTGGGCTGGACCCGCTTCGAGCCGACCCCGACCCGGGGCACGGCGCCGCCGTACACCCAGTCGGACACGCCCGGCCACTCCCAGCCGGACGACGTGCGCCCCTCGCGGTCGGCGGCCGCACTGCCCCCGGCACAGGTCTCGCCGAGCGAGAGCTGCACGTCGCAGCAGCGCAAACTGGAGGCGTGCTCCAGCCCGTCCGCGGCCGAGGCACAGCTCACGCACCACGACGGCCGGGACTGGTGGCAGTACGCGCTGTGGGGCCTCGGCGGCCTGGTCGTCGTGGCGATCCCGCTGTCCCCGCTGATGTGGCGGCTGCGGCTGCGTGCCGTGCGCCTGGGCGCCCATGCCCGCACCGAGCAGGGCGCGGCGGCCCACACGCTGGCGGTCTGGCAGGAACTGAGCGACACCGCGTGGGACTTCGGCATCCCGCCGGACGAGTCGCAGACCCCGCGCAAGGCGGCCGCCCGGATCGTCCGGCTCGGGCGCCTCGACGCGGCGGCCGGTGCCGCGGTGCAGCGGGTGGCGGGCGCCGTGGAGCAGGTCCTCTACGCTCCCCGGCCGCAGCCGATGGCGGGTCTGGCGCAGGACGCGCGCCAGGTGATCAGCGCGTTGAGCACCACGGTCAACCGCCGTACGCAGGCACGGGCGCTGTTCGCCCCACGGTCCGCCGTACGGGTGCTGTGGGCGGTGTCGGACTGGTGGACGGCGCTGCGGGCCCGGGCCGTGGCGGCCCGGCCGAGCCTGGGCAAGCCGTCGGGACAGCGGGGCTGAGGCAGGGGGTCGGCGCAGGCACAGAACTGAGGGGTGACCACCCGGGTGGTCACCCCTCAGTACGTGTCACTGCGTCTGCGCAGAACTGCGGATGCGCGAGCGAGGCTCTAGTGGCCGCCCTGTTCGTCTCGACGGCGCTGCCAGCGTTGTTCGATGCGGTCCATCATGGAGCGCTTCGGCCGCCCCTGCCGGCGCCCCTGCTGCGGGGCACCCGCGGGCTGCTCGCCCGGCTTGGGGGCCTTGCGCCAGCCCGTTACGGCGAGCACCGCACAACCCAGCATGACGAGGAAGCCCACCACGCTGACCCAAATCTGCTGTGCGACCATTCCGGCCATGAGGAGCGCGATACCTACGAGGAAACCCACGACCGCCTGGTAGACCCGCCGTCGGGTGTACGTGCGCAGCCCGTTTCCCTCAAGCGCTGTCGCGAACTTGGGATCTTCGGCGTACAGCGCTCGCTCCATCTGCTCGAGCATGCGCTGCTCGTGCTCCGAGAGCGGCACGGAGTCCTCCTCATCGTGCAGTCGCCGGGGCGACCCGGGGGGTCCCTTCAGGATAGGCAGGGAATCGCCCCCGTGAAACCCGCCCCTCTACGCCAATTGGCCAACCGGAATCCCGCCATGGCCGGCCCGGCTCGCTGAGGCTTCCATTCCCCGGCGGCCGGCCCGTCATGCCGGGCGGTCTCCCTCGATCATACGGCGCAAACCCCTCGATCGGGGGGCCTGTGGCGTACTCCATGTGCCGCCACGGCCCTGATCAGGCGCACCTCGGGAGGCGCCTCAGGCCTCCGCGGTCCCCCGGCTCTCGCCCAGCACATGCAACTGGGTGGCGACGGAATGGAAGGCCGGATTCTCCGCCGCGGCTGCCTCCAGCTTCAGCAGGGCGTCGAGCGCTCCTGGCTCGGTGTCCACGAGGACGCCGGGAACGAGGTCGGCGAAGACCCGTACGCCGTGCACGGCGCCCACCGCGAGGCCCGCGTCCTCGACGAGCGCGGTGAGCTGCTCGGTGGTGAAGCGGTGCGGCACGGGGTCGCCCGCGCCCCAGCGGCCGGCCGGGTCGTCGAGGGCCTGCTTGGCCTCTTTGAAGTGGCCGGCGAGGGCGCGGGCCAGCACGGCGCCGCCGAGGCCGGCCGCGAGCAGGCTGAGGACGCCCTCGGGGCGCAGCGCGGCCACGGCGTTGCGGACGCCCTCGGCCGGGTCGTCCACGTACTCCAGGACGCCGTGGCACAGCACCACGTCGTAGCCGCCGCGCTCGACCACGTCGAAGAGGCCGTGGGCGTCGCCCTGCACGCCCTGGACCCGCTCGACGACGCCGGCCTCGGCGGCCCGGCGCTCCAGCGCGAACAGCGCGTTGGGGCTGGGGTCGACGACCGTGACGCGATGACCGAGGCGGGCCAGGGGCACCGCGAAGTTGCCGCTGCCGCCTCCGGTGTCGAGGATGTCCAGCGACTCCCGACCCGTGGCCTTGACGCGGCGGTCGAGGGCGTCCTGGAGGACCTCCCAGACCACGGCGGTACGGAGAGAGGCGCGGGGCCGAGAGGGGTCGGAGCGCAGCGACGCCGGTTGAGGGTGGTGGTGGGAGACGGGCGGGCGCATCGGGTCCGACACGGCAGTTGACTCCTCGGCGCGGCACCGCCTGTTGCCCGGCGGCGCGAAGGGGGTGCCTCCCCCGCCCGGGATACGGGAGGTGGGAAGGCCTCAGGCGCCCTCCACCCTATTGCCTCCGGTGCCCTGACCGGTCATCGCGCCGGTGTGCTGCCACGTCCGTCTCGTACGGCGGACGCGCCGACGCGTTCACGTGGTCCGTGGGTGATCAGCCCGCGTCCGGCAGCTCCCTTCCGGCGGCTCGGCCCACCGGACCCACAGCGCCCACGGCGCCGTCCGCGGGCTGCGTGCCGTCCGTGTCCTGGCGGGGCTGGGGCAGGACCGGCTGGAGCACCAGCATGCGCTCGACGATACGGACGAACATCCCCACGTCCCGTATCAGGTCGTCGGCGTCGCGGCGGGTGGCGGCGCCCTGGATGCCCGCCTCGGCGCGGGCGCGGCGGGTGGCTCCGGCGGCGAACAGCGCGCTCCACTCGGTGAGCTCGGGAGCGATCTCGGGGAGCACTTCCCAGGCGCTGCGGATGCGTGCGCGGCGTCGTGGTGAGGTCTCCGGGCGGCCGAGGGCGGCCAGGACGGCGGCGGCGGTGCGCAGGGCGGCCAGGTGGGCCGTCGCATAGCGCTCGTTGGGGGTTTCGAGGACGGCGGCCTCGTCCAGTCCGGCACGGGCCTGGGCGAGCAGGTCGAGGGCGGCGGGCGGGGCCGTGGCCCGGCGGAGCACGGGGTGCACGTCGCTCGCCGGGCCGTTCAGTGAGGGGGCAGGGCCGGTGGCGCGGCGCCGGCGGGCGGCGGCTGCGGGCGAGTTGGCCATGACGAACCTCCTGTCGTCTGGGTGACGGCATGCCCTGATACGGGATGCCGTATGTGCCCATCGTGAGGTATGGCACTGACAATCCGTTCTGACCTGGGCTTTTGCTTCGATCGCAGGTTCGGGTTAGTTTTTGCACTGACCAGTCAGTTCAAAACCAGTCGGTTCAAACAAAGGGGGGACCGTGGACGGCGTCGCTGTCACAGCCGAGGGCCTGGGACTCAAAGGGCCTCGCGGCTGGGCGTTCCGCGGGATCACCGTCGATGCCGCGCCCGGCGCGCTGATCGCGGTGGAGGGCCCGTCCGGGTCCGGCCGCACCTGCCTGCTGCTCGCGCTCACCGGCCGTATGAAGGCCACCGAGGGGTCGGCGACCGTGGCCGGGGCACGGCTGCCCAAGCAGCTGGCCGCGGTGCGCCGCGTCAGCGCGCTGGCCCATGTCGCCGGGGTCACCGACCTGGACCCGGCCCTGACCGTCGGCGAGCACCTGCGCGAACGGGCGCTGCTGCAGCGGCGGTTCGGGGACTCGCTGCGCGGGCTGCTGCGGCCGCGCCGGGAGCGGTCCCTGGAGGCCGGCCTGCGGATCGAGGCCGCGCTGGCCGCCGCCGGGCTCGACCGGGAGGACCTGCCCAAGGGTTCCCGGACGGCCGTGCGGGACCTGGAGCGGATGGAGGCGCTGCGGCTCTCCGTCGCCCTGGCCCTCATCGGGCGCCCGCAGTTGCTCGGCGTGGACGACGTCGATCTGAAGCTCTCGGGCACGGAGCGGGTCGAGGTCTGGAAGCTGCTGAAGTCCCTGGCCGACGCCGGGACGACGGTCGTCGCGGTGTGCAGCGAGGCCCCCGAGGGCGCCGTCGTCGTGCGCACCGGAGCGTCCGCGGACGACGCGCCGGCCGCGAAGGACGCCACGGCCGCGGACGAGAAGAACACGACGGACGAGGGCAACGAGGGGAAGGAGGCCGGCGATGCGCTCGTCGCGACTGGCCGCGCTTGAGCTGAGGCGGTTCGGCCGGGGGAAGCTGCCGCGTGCCGCGCTGGTCGCGCTCACGGTGCTCCCCCTGCTCTACGGCGCCCTGTACCTGTGGTCCTTCTGGGACCCGTACAGCCGGCTCGACCGCATCCCCGTGGCGCTCGTGAACGACGACCGGGGGGCGACCGCGGCCGGCAAGAAGGTCTCGGCGGGCGACGACATCGTCGCGGGACTGCGCGACAGCGACACCTTCGAGTGGCACGAGGTGAGCGCCCGTGAGGCGCGCCGGGGCGTCGAGGACGGCACCTACTACCTCTCGCTCACCATGCCCACCGACTTCAGCCGGCGCGTCGCCTCCAGCTCGGGCAGCTCTCCCGAGACGGGCGCCCTCCAGGTGCGGACGAACGACGCCAACAACTACATCGTCGGGCAGATCTCCCGGACGGTGTTCAGCGAGGTGCGCACGGCCGCGTCCACCAAGACGTCCCGGTCCTTCCTGGACCGGATCTTCATCTCCTTCTCCGACATCCACGGCGAGACCGTGAAGGCCGCGAAGGGCGCCGACAAGCTGAACGGCGGCATCGGGAAGGCCGAGCGGGGCTCCAAGGACCTCGCCGACGGCCTGACGGACGCCAAGAGCGGCAGCGGCAAGCTCTCCAAGGGCCTGAAGAAGCTCAACAAGGGCGCGGGCGACCTGGAGGACGGCACGAAGCGGGTCGCCGAGGGCACGCAGACCCTGGCCGACAACGTCAACGGGGTCTACGCGAAGGCCGGCCCGTTCGTGAAGGACAACGAGAAGACCATCGGCGACACGGCCCAGCTCGTCGCCGACTCGGCCAAGGCGGTCCGCCACAACCTCGACGTCCTGGTGAGGACCGCCCCGACCGCCGCCAAGGCCGCCCACGCGGCCTCCACCACGCTGAACGAGGTCTACACGGCGCGCTGCGAGACCGCGACGCTGCCCGACGTCATCTGCCCGGACCTGAAGAAGGCCAAGGAGGCCGCCGCCGACGTCGCGACGATCGCGGACGACCTCAACACCCTGATCGCCGACCAGGACGGGGACCTGAAGACGCTCCGCGCGAACCTGAGCACGCTCCAGAAGCAGGCCCAGGGGCTCGCCGACCGCTCGCCGCACCTGTACGAGGACATCGACGACGCCGTCAAGCGGATCAACCGGCTGAACGACGGCGCCGGCAAGGTGGCATCGGGCGCGAGGCAGCTGCACACCGGGCTCGGCACGGCCAGGACCGGCGCGACCGACCTGGACGAGGGCGTCGGCAAGCTCAAGACCGGCGCCGAGGACCTCAACGGCGGCATGTACAAGCTGGTCGACGGCTCCGGAAAGCTGGCCGGCGGGCTGCACGACGGGGCGCGGCAGATCCCCGACTACGACCGGCAGGACCGCGACCGGCGCACCGGGGTGATGGCCGACCCGGTCCAGCTCGCCGCCAAGGACCTGCACAAGGCACCCAACTACGGCACCGGGTTCGCCCCTTACTTCATCCCGCTGTCCCTGTGGGTGGGCGCGATGGTGGCGTACATGCTGATCCCGCCGCTCAACCGGCGTGCCCTCGCGGCCGGTTCGGCCGCCTGGCGGATCGCGCTGGCGGGCTGGCTGCCGGTGGTGGCGGTCGGCGTGGTGCAGACCCTGGCCCTGATGTCCGTCCTGCACTGGGCGATCGGCCTGCAGCTGGCGCGGGCGGCCGGGACGGTCGGCTTCCTGTGCCTGGTGACGGCGTGCTTCGCGGCGCTCGTGCAGTGGCTGAACGCGCGCTTCGGAGCGGCGGGCCGGATCCTCGTCCTCGCCCTGCTGATGCTCCAGCTCACCTCGGCCGGCGGCACCTATCCCGTGCAGACCAGCCCGGGCTTCTTCAACGCGATCCACCCCTTCCTGCCGATGAGCTACGTCGTCGCGGCCCTGCGGAGGCTGATCACGGGCGGCGGCCTCGGCCCGGTGTGGCAGGCCTGCGCCGTGCTGTTCGCCTTCACGGCCGGTGCCCTGGCGCTCACCGCGCTGTCCGCCCGCCGCCGCCAGGTGTGGACCCTGGACCGGCTGCACCCGGAGCTGAGCCTGTGACCTCGCCCGAGGCCCCCGGTTCCGGGTCCGCCGGGCAGGCCGTTCCTGTGAGAATCGGGGGCATGGAAAGCAGCAGCGCCACGTCCGGCGGCAGCACCCGCCGCGAGGCCACCCGGCAGAAGCTCTACGAGGCCGCCGTCACGCTCATCGCCGAGCAGGGCTTCTCCGCCACCACCGTGGACGAGATCGCCGAGCGGGCCGGGGTCGCGAAGGGCACGGTCTACTACAACTTCGCGAGCAAGTCGGTCCTCTTCGAGGAGCTGCTGCGGCACGGCGTGGGGCTCCTCACCGCCTCGCTGCGGGAGGCGGCCGAGCTGACCGAGCGCACGGGCGGCAACAAGGTCGACGCGCTGGACGCGATGGTCCGCGCCGGGCTCGTCTTCATCGACCGCTACCCGGCCTTCACCCAGCTGTACGTGGCGGAGCTGTGGCGCACCAACCGGGCCTGGCAGTCCACACTGATGGTGGTCCGGCAGGAGGCCGTCGCCGTCGTGGAGGGCGTGCTGCGCGACGGCGTGGCGAACGGCGAGTTCAGCGAGGAGATCGACGTCCAGCTGACGGCGGCCGCGCTGGTCGGCATGGTCCTGGTGGCCGCGCTGGACTGGAAGTCGTTCCAGCCTGAGCGTTCCCTGGACGACGTCCACTCGGCGCTGTCCCGCCTGCTCCAGGGCCGGGTGAGCGGCAGGCGCTGAGCCACCGAGGCGGTGCCCGACCGGGCACCCTTCACGGCCCCCACGCGCGCGTACACGCGAAAGCGCCGGTCCGCCGTGCCCGCGTCCCCCGCGGGCCACCGTCGGACCGGCGCCTGTCGTGCTCCCCCGTTCCCGTGTTTCCCCGAATCTCGCTTCCGCCGACGGATCGGCGGAAGGAGCGGAACAAGGGCGCGGGCTCCGTTCCGCCGCCCCGTGTCGGCGGTGCCGGCGCTGCGCCCCTCTCCGTGCCTCCACTGTCTCGTTCGCGCGGGCCGCTCCCCATCCGTGCGCGTACTCATCTCCGCGCCTAGGTACGGATACTCAGTCCTGCGCACTCAGGCTCACGGCGCCGGGCCTCGCGGACGGGACTGTCGGTGGCGGCGGATAAAGTCGCGGTCATGGCACGGATTGCGGTGATCGGCGCCGGGACGGGCGCGATGGCGGCCGCCGCCCGGCTGGCCGTCGCGGGCCACCGGGTGGTGGTGTACGAGCGTACGGAGACGTACGGCGGCGCGGTGCGCCGGTTCGAGCGGGACGGGTTCGGCTTCGACACCGGCCCCGGTCTGCTGACCCTGCCCGCCGTCTACCGCGATCTGTTCGTCAAGACGGGCAAGGAACCGCTGGAGGACCGCGTCGAGCTGGTCCAGGTCGACCCGTCGTCCCGGCACGTCTTCGCGGACGGCACCGCCGTGTCCCTGCCGAACGCCTCGCGCGCGGGCGTCGTCTCGGCGCTGGACGAGGCCCTCGGGGCGGGCGCGGGACAGCGCTGGGGCGACTTCCTGGTACGGGCCCGCGAGGCCTGGGACCGCACCCGGCGGCCCCTGCTGGAGGAGCCCCTGTGGGCCGACTGGCGGGTCCTGACCGAGCGCGAGCCCTATCCGGCCGTGCCGCACAAGCGCCTGCTGCGCACCCGCCGGGCGGCCACGCTCGCCGAGATCGGCGCCTGGGAGCTGCGCGACCGCCGACTGGCCGCGCTGCTGGACAGCTACGCGCTCGCGTACGGCGTCGATCCCGGGACGGCCCCGGCGAGCGCCGCCGTACTGCCGTACATGGAGCACGCCTTCGGCACCTGGTACGTGCGCGGCGGCATCCGGGAGCTGGCCCGCGCGGTCCACGAGCGGTGCGAGAAGCGGCGGGTCGAGTTCGCCTTCGGCGCCGAGGTCACCGGGATCGTGGACAAGGACGGCCGGGCCGCCGGGGTGGAGCTGGCCGACGGGACGGTGGCCGAGGCGGACTTCGTGGTCGGCCCCGGCCCCGGGCGGCTGGGCACGCTGATGGCGGGCCGGCGGCTGTACGGCGCGGACGCCGTGCGGCCGCGGGCGGAGGGCGACCGCCCGGGCCGTGTGGTGGTGTGTCTCGCGCTGCGCGGCGGGCGGGAGCCGGACGCGGCCCACCTCACCGTGGTGCACTCGCCCGACACCGAGGGCGAGCTCGGCGCGTACGCGACCGGGGTGGGCCCCGAGCGGCCCACGGTCCGGGTCCACCGCCCGGACGACCCGGCCCTGCGCCCCGACGCGGCGCACGAGTCCGTGGTGCTGACGGCGACGGTGCCGTCCGCGGCGGGGTACGACTGGGCGGCGCCAGGTGCCGCCGACGCCTTCGCGGACCGGATGGTCGGCGCCGCCGAGCGCGCGGTCCCGGGGCTGCGCGAGCGGACGCTGTGGCGCGAGGTCCGTACGCCCGTGGACACCGAGCGGGAGACGGGGGCCGTGGGCGGCGCCGTCCCGCCGCCCGCGCTGGCCGCCGCGGAGACAGCCCTGTATCCGGCCAACGGCACGGCGATCGAGGGCCTGTTCAGTGTGGGCGGCTGGTCGCACCCGGGCGGCGGTCTGCCGCACGCCGGCATGTCGGGCGCGCTGGTGGCCGGACTGATCGTGGAGGGGCCGAAGTTCCCCGGCTCACAGTGAGCCGGGGCGTTCAGAAACGGTACTGCTCGTCGTACCCGTTGCCCGGCTGCTGCTGGTTGCCCTGGTACGGGTAGGGCTGCTCGGCGGGGAGTTCGCCGCCGTAGGTCTCGTCGGTGCGCTGCTGCGGGACCCAGACGCCGCCGGCCGGGGTCGTCTCGCCGTAGCCGCCGGTGGCGTACTGGTCCTGGCCGTAGGACTGCTGCCCGTAGGACTGCTGGCCGCCGTAGGAGGTGTCGTACCCGGCGTCGTAGGTCTGGGTGCCGATGTACGGGTCGGAGTAGTTGGCGTACTGCTGCTGGCCGGTGGTGTCGTAGCCGTACTGCTGCTGGCCGTAGCCGGAGTAGTCGTACGCGTAGGTCTGGTCGGTGCCCTGGGCGGTGGCCGCGTAGGCCTGGCCCTGCGACTGGGCCTGGCCGGCGGAGGCGTAGGCGGAGTCGCCGTATATGCCGTAGGAGCCGGTGTCGTCCGGGAGGGGCTGCGGCTCGTAGACGGCGGTCGCCTCGGCCGCGGTGGGCTGGCCGGCACCGGAGGGCGTGAACACGTCGTCGCGGTCGTAGTCGTCGTCGCCGTACGCGACGTCGTCGCGGCCGTAGCCGTCCCGGTCGTCGTAGCCGCCCTCGGTCTCCAGGTCGGAGACCTCGAGCGTGGGGTCCTGGTGGTCCGGCTCGCCGCGGCGGCGCTTGCTGCCGCCCGCGTCGGGACGGTTGACCGCCCAGCCGGAGGCGAACCCGCGGCGGAACGACAGCGTGACGTAGGTCTGGCCGATCGCGAAGGCGGCGGCGCCCAGTCCGATCACGACGACCGACGGAATCAGGACACCGAGCACGACGCCGACGAAGCCCGCGAAGGCGAGCAGCCGCCAGCGCAGACGCGCCTTGTACTGCAACAGGACCTCGCCGAGCAGCCACAGCGCAACGATTCCGAACGCGATGTAGAGGACCGTCAAGCCCATGTACGCCCCTCTCCCAGTGACCGCTACGCAGTGTGTCGTATTTTGGTGCGGCTGGTCTAGGCCCGCGGGGGGTGGTGCAGGCCCAGGTTCTCGTAGATCTCCAGCGGTGCCGTGGAGTTGTTGAGCGTGATGAAGTGCAGTCCGGGCACTCCCTCGGCCAGCAACCGCGCGCAGAACTCCGTGGCGAATTCGATACCGATGGAGCGTACCGCCGCCGGATCGTCTTTCGCTGTGAGGATCCGCTCTTTCAGGGCCGCCGGGAATACGGCGTTGCTGAGCTTGGGCAGCCGCTCCAGCATCTTCACGCTGGTGACCGGCAGGATCTCGGGGATGACCGGGGTCTCGCAGCCGGCGGCCGCGACCCGGTCGCGCAGCCGCAGGTACGACTCCGGCTGGAAGAACATCTGCGTGATGGCGTAGTCGGCGCCCGCGCGGCACTTGTCGACGAAGTGCGCGACGTCGGTGTCCCAGTCCGAGGAGCGCGGGTGCATCTCCGGGAAGGCGGCGACGCCCACGCAGAAGTCACCCGACTCCTTGATGAGCCGGACGAGTTCGGCCGCGTAGGTCAGCCCGCTGGGGTGTGCCACCCAGTCGCCCATCGGGTCGCCGGGCGGGTCGCCGCGCACGGCGAGCATGTTGCGGATCCCGGCGTCCGCGTACTGGCCGATGATGTTGCGCAGTTCGGCGAGGGAGTGGTCGACCGCGGTGAGATGGGCGACCGGGGTCAGCGTCGTGTCGACGACGATCTGCTGGGTCTCCTTGACCGTGGTGGCCCGGGTGGAGCCGCCGGCGCCGTACGTGACGGAGACGAAGTCGGGAGCCACGGCCTCGACCCGCCGCAGGGCGTTCCACAGGTTCCGCTCGCCCTGGGGGGTCTTCGGCGCGTAGAACTCGAACGAGTACGTCGTCTTGCCGGTGCCCAGGATGTCACGCACGGTACGTGCGCGATCCGTCCTGGTCGATGCGGTTCCGAGGGCCATACCGGCAGGTTAGCCAGGGGTGGCCGGTCCCCCAACCGAGCGGCGGCAAATTGCCCGAATTGCCGACTTCCTGTCCACCCCTTGGACAGGAATCGGACAGGAGGAGGACATGCGGGCTGCTGTGCGGGGGTTACTCCGCGTGCCGGAGCCGCTTGGCGAACTGGGCCGCCGCCGCTCCCGGGTCGTCCGCCTCGGTGATCGCGCGGACCACCACCACCCGGCGGGCGCCCGCCTCCAGCACCTCGTCGAGGTTGCCGAGGTCGATGCCGCCGATGGCGAACCAGGGGCGGTCGGTGCCCAGCGAGGCCGTGTGGCGGAGCAGGTCCAGGCCGGGGGCGTGGCGGCCGGGCTTGGTGGGGGTGGGCCAGCACGGCCCGGTGCAGAAGTAGTCCACGCCCTCCTGGACGGCGGCGGCCTCCGCCTCGGACGCGGCGTGCGTGGACCGGCCGATCAGCACGTCGTCGCCGAGGATCGCGCGGGCCGCGGGCACCGGGATGTCGCCCTGGCCCAGGTGCAGCACGTCGGCACCGGCGGCGTGGGCGACGTCCGCGCGGTCGTTGACCGCGAGCAGTCTGCCGTACCGGGCGCAGGCGTCGGCGAAGACCTCCAGGTGCGCCAGCTCCTCGGCCGCCTCCATGCCCTTGTCGCGCAGCTGCACGATGTCGACACCGCCGGCCAGGACCGCGTCCAGGAACTCCGGCAGGTCGCCCTGGCGCCTGCGGGCGTCGGTGCACAGGTAGACGCGGGCGTCGGCGAGCCGGGCGCGGGCGGTGTCGGGCATGCGTGTCTCCCCCGTTGTCGGTGCTGTAGCGGTGGCTCAGGGGCCGCGGCGAGCCGTGGCCCGGGCCGCGCTCGGGCGTGACCCGGGTCCGCGGCGGGCCGCGGCCCGTGAGCCGGACGGTGTTCGGTTCAGACGGCGAGCGCCTGGGCCCGGCGCTTCACCTCCGTGCCGCGATTCTCGCTCAGGGCCTGCGCGGGGGTGCCGGGCAGGGTCGGGTCGGGGGTGAAGAGCCACTCGATCATCTCTTCCACCGTGAAACCGTCGTCCCTCAGGAGCGTCAGGGTCCCGGACAGGCCCTTGACGACCTTGTCCCCGTCGATGAAGGCGGCGGGGACGTGCAGTGCTCGGTTCTCGCCCCGGCGTACGGCGACGAGCTGGCCCTCCTTGACCAGCTGCCGCACACGTGTCACCTCGACGCCGAGTTGTTCGGCGATGTCGGGGAGGGTGAGCCAGGCGGGGACGAGAACATCAATCTTTGCGTCAATCTCGGTCACGGCAACAGCCTGCCATCCCGGACTGACAGTCGGAAGCCGGACCCGTCCAACCTGGGGTTTTCATGACGCAACCGTGGCGGACTTCAGCGGCCGGGCCGGATCGGTGAGCAGGTTCGGGTCCATCGGCGCGCCGGCCTCGATGAGCCGTCGGCCCTGGGCCAGGTCGCGGGGCCGGCCCACCGCCAGCAGGGCGACCAGCCGGTTCTCGCGCAGCCAGCACACGGACCAGGCGGGCCCCGCGGGGTCGCCGCGCCACAGCAGGGTGTCGGCCGCGGGGTGGTGACCTGCGTACTGCACGAAGCGGCCGAACTGCTCCGACCAGAAGTACGGGACCGGGTCGTAGACCGCCGGGGCCTCGCCGATGATGTTGGCGGCGACCGTGCGCGGGCCCTGGAGCGCGTTGTCCCAGTGGTGGACCAGCAGCCGCTCGCCGTACCGCCGGGACGGGAAGGAGGCGCAGTCGCCGACCGCATACACGTCCGGGGCCGAGGTGCGCAGGTGGTCGTCGGCGACGATCTCGTGGCGGTCACCCAGCTCGATGCCGGAGTCCGCGAGCCATGCGGTGGCGGGGCGCGCGCCGATGCCGACGACCACGGCGCCGGCGGGCAGCCGCGTGCCGTCGTCGAGCAGCACCGCGCCCGGCTCGACGCGCGCCACGCGCGCGTGGGTGCGCAACTCGGCGCCGCTGTCGGCGTACCAGGCCGTCATCGGCGCGGCCACCTCGGCGGGGAGTGCTCCCGCGAGCGGGCGGTCGGCGGCCTCGACGACGGTCACCGCGCAGCCGGCCTCGCGGGCCGCCGTGGCGAACTCGGCGCCGATCCAGCCCGCGCCGACGACCACGATGTCGTGCTGCCGGGCGAGCACCGGCCGCAGCCGTTCGGCGTCGTCCAGGGTGCGCAGCAGGTGCACCCCGGGGACGCCCTCCGCACCGGGCAGCCGCATCGGTTCAGCACCGGTCGCGAGGACCAGGACGTCGTACGGCTCGGGACCGGCCTCGGTGTCCAGTTCGTGGTCGCCGGGGCGGATGCCGAGCGCCTCGCGGCCCAGCAGGAGGTCGATGCCGAGCGCGTCGAAGTCCACCTCGAAGGCGGAGCCCTCGGCCTTGCCGAGCAGCACGGCCTTGGACAGGGGCGGCCGGTCGTACGGCTGGTGCGGCTCCGCGCCGATCAGGGTGACGGTGCCGGTGAAGCCCTGTTCCCGCAGGGCCACCGCGGTCTGCACCCCGGCCATGCCCGCGCCGACGACGACCACGCGCCGCCCCTGCGACCTGCTGTGTTGCTGCGTCTGCTCGCTCACCTGATCACCATAGACAACTGACGAACCGTCAGTCAGCGCTCAGGCCGAGTGACGTGCTCCACAACGGCTTCCTGCGCGGCGACTTCTTCCACGACGCTCGTGCCGCTGCCGGGCCCCGACTCCCACTCCCAGCTCTCGTCGAGCCGCACCCGGCCGTCGGGCAGTTCGACGACCGTCGAGACGCAGTGCCCGGACGAGGTGGTCCCGTCGTGCTTGAGCTGGACGTACCGGAAGTCGAGCCGGTCGCCCTGCCGGGTACCCACGAGGTGCCCGCGCACGACGTCGCCGCCCGCGTAGTCGGCCCAGATCTCGCCGTTCTTCTCGTGGTACGCGAACCGGGTGCGGGTACCCACCTGACCTGGGGCTTGATCCGCGACGGGGGCGAGGATCAGACCGTCGAGCGAGCGGGCCATGAACGGAGGCTCCCTTACTGAGGAAAACGGCACGGGCTAGGGTGGCCAACGTACAAGCACTCGCGGGAGCCCGGACGCACCGGGCTGAGAGGGAGGCTGGCGGCCTCCGACCGTACGAACCTGATCCGGGTCATGCCGGCGAAGGGAGGGGCTGGACGCCCATGTCGTCACGTACGTCAGACGTCCTCGTCATCGGGGGCGGAATCATCGGCCTGGTCACGGCCTGGCGGGCGGCGCAACGCGGGTTCGCCACCGCCGTGGTGGACCCGGAGCCCGGCGGCGGGGCCGCCCAGGTGGCGGCCGGGATGCTGGCCGCGGTCACCGAACTGCACTACGGCGAGCAGACGCTGCTCGGGCTGAACCTGGAGTCGGCCCGCCGCTACCCGGACTTCGCGGCCGAACTCACCGACCTGACCGGCCACGACCTCGGCTACCGCCGCTGCGGCACCCTGGCCGTCGCGCTGGACGCCGACGACCGTGCCCATCTGCGCGAACTGCACGCCCTGCAGCTGCGGTCGGGGCTGGACGCCGAGTGGCTGTCCGGGCGGGACTGCCGCCGCCTCGAACCGATGCTCGCGCCGGGTGTGCGCGGCGGGCTGCGGGTGGACGGCGACCACCAGATCGACCCGCGACGGCTGGCGGCCGCCCTGGTGGACGCCTGCCAGCGGGCGGGCGTGGTGTTCCACCGCGCGTGGGTGGACCGGCTCGACGTGGTACGCGGCCGGGCGGCCGGCGTCACCACGACGGACGGCACCGCGCTGGGCGCGGACCAGGTGGTGCTCGCGGCCGGCAGCCTGAGCGGTCGGCTCGCGGGTGTGCCGGACGAGGTGCTGCCGCCGGTGCGGCCGGTGAAGGGCCAGGTGGTGCGGCTGACCGTGCCGCGGCGGTACGCGCCGTTCCTGAGCCGCACCGTGCGGGCCATGGTGCGCGGCAGCCATGTCTACCTGGTGGCCCGGGAGAACGGCGAGCTGGTCGTGGGGGCGACCAGCGAGGAGCTGGGCTGGGACACGACGGTGACCGCGGGCGGTGTGTACGAGCTGCTGCGCGACGCCCACGAACTGGTCCCGGGGATCACCGAACTGCCGCTGACCGAGACGCGGGCCGGGCTGCGGCCCGGTACCCCGGACAACGCGCCGCTGCTCGGCCCCACCCCTCTGGACGGGCTGCTGCTGGCCACCGGGCACTTCCGCAACGGCGTGCTGCTCACGCCGGTCACCGGTGACGCCATGGCGCACGTCCTGGCCACCGGTGAACTCCCGGAGGTGGCCCGCCCCTTCACGCCCCAGCGCTTCGGCGCCGTCCTCACGGAGCAGCCCGCATGATCCTCTCCGTCAGCATCTCCGTCAACGGCGAGCGCCGGGAGATCGCGCCCGGCACCGCTCTCGACACCCTGGTGCGGTCCCTCACCCCGGCGCCGTCCGGGGTGGCCGCCGCGCTCAACGAAACCGTCGTCCCGCGCGCGCAGTGGTCCGCCACGGCCCTGGCCGAGGGGGACCGCGTGGAAGTCCTCACCGCCGTGCAAGGAGGCTGACCCATGGCCGACGATCCCTTTGTCCTCGCAGGCATGACCTTCTCGTCCCGGCTGATCATGGGTACGGGCGGGGCGCCCAGCCTCGACGTCCTGGAGCGGGCGCTGGCCGCCTCCGGCACGGAGCTGACCACGGTGGCCATGCGGCGGGTCAATCCCGAGGTGCACGGGTCCGTGCTGTCCGTGCTGGAACGGCTCGGCATCCGGGTGCTGCCGAACACGGCGGGGTGTTTCACCGCGGGCGAGGCCGTGCTGACGGCGCGGCTGGCCCGGGAGGCGCTCGGGACCGATCTGATCAAGCTGGAGGTCATCGCCGACGAGCGGACCCTGCTGCCGGACCCGATCGAGTTGCTGGAGGCCGCCGAGACCCTGGTGGACGACGGTTTCACGGTGCTGCCGTACACCAATGACGACCCGGTCCTGGCCCGGAAGCTGGAGGACGTGGGCTGTGCCGCGGTCATGCCGCTCGGCTCGCCCATCGGGTCCGGGCTCGGCATCCGCAACCCGCACAACTTCCAGCTGATCGTCGAGCACGCGCGCGTGCCGGTGATCCTGGACGCGGGGGCGGGCACGGCCTCGGACGCGGCGCTGGCGATGGAGCTGGGCTGCGCCGGCGTGATGCTCGCCTCGGCCGTGACCCGGGCGCAGGAGCCGGTGCTGATGGCGGAGGGGATGCGGCACGCGGTGGAGGCGGGGCGGCTGGCCCGGCGGGCGGGCCGCATCCCGCCCCGCCACTTCGCCGAGGCCTCCTCCCCCGCCGAGGGCCGCGCCCACCTGGATCCCGAGCGCCCGGCCTTCTAGGGCCGCCTTCCGGTCGCTTCCCGTCGCGCAACAGTCACAGGTCTGCTGCATTCCGTCCCCCGTGCGGCGCAACGGGCGGGTGTGTCGGTCTCGGCTCGTACACTCACCTGCGTGGATACGACCCTTCAGGACCCGCTCGTCGGGCAGGTGCTCGACAGCCGTTACCGCGTCGACGCGAGGATCGCGGTCGGTGGCATGGCCACGGTCTACCGGGCCCTGGACACCCGCCTGGACCGGGTCCTCGCGCTGAAGGTGATGCACCCGACGCTGGCCGCCGACGGCTCCTTCGTCGAGCGGTTCATCCGGGAGGCGAAGTCCGTCGCCCGACTGGCGCACCCCAATGTCGTGCAGGTCTTCGACCAGGGGACCGACGGGTCGTACGTGTATCTCGCCATGGAGTACATCGCCGGGTGCACCCTGCGCGACGTGCTGCGCGACCGCGGGGCCCTGCAGCCGCGGGCCGCGCTGGACATCCTGGAGCCGGTGCTCGCCGCGCTCGGCGCCGCGCACCGCGCCGGGTTCGTGCACCGGGACATGAAGCCCGAGAACGTCCTCATAGGGGACGACGGCCGGGTCAAGGTGGCCGACTTCGGGCTCGTGCGGTCCGTGGACACGGTGACCAGCACCACCGGTGCCGTGCTCGGGACCGTGTCGTATCTCGCGCCGGAGCAGATCGAGCACGGCACCGCCGACCCCCGCGTCGACGTGTACGCCTGCGGTGTCGTCCTGTACGAGATGCTGACCGGCGGGAAGCCGCACGCCGGGGACTCCCCGGCCCAGGTGCTCTACAAGCACATCCACGAGGACGTGCCGCCGCCCTCGGCCACCGTGCCGGGGCTGCCGTACGCGCTGGACGAGCTGGTCGCCGCGGCCACCGCGCGCACCCCGGACATCCGGCCGCAGGACGCCGTGGCGCTGCTCGCCCTGGTGCGGGAGGCCCGCGCGGGGCTCAGCGACGCCCAGCTGGACGCCGTGCCGCCGCAGGCGATCTCCGCCGAGCACGACAGCGCCGAGGACCGGACGAGTGTGATCCCGCGCTCGCTGACCGTGCCCCGTCTGCTGCCGGTCAACCCGATCGACGACCACGCGGGCGTGGGCGGCGCGGGGGTCGACCGGACCAGCCGGCTGGAGGCGCCGCCCGCTCCGCCGCGGCGGCTGACGCGGCCCCGGCGCGGGCTCGTGACGGTCATCGCGGCCGTGCTGGTGGTCTTCGGCGTCGGCGCCGGTGTCTGGTACATCAACTCCGGCCAGTTCACCCGGGTTCCGCCGCTGCTGGCCAAGACCGAGGCGCAGGCGAAGGCGCGGCTGGAGCAGGACGGGCTCGACGTCAAGCGGGTCGAGCACGAGTACAACGACACGGTCAAGCGTGGCACGGTCATCAGCACCGACCCGAAGGCCGGTGCCCGGATCCGCAGCAACGACTCCGTGACGCTCACCATCTCCCTCGGCCCCGAGATCGTGCGGGTCCCGGACCTGACGGGCCGGCGGCTCGACAAGGCGCAGGACCTGCTGAAGAAGAACGCGCTGGAGCCGGGCATGGTGACCCGGGAGTTCAGCGACAGCGTCGACAAGGGCACGGTGATCCGTACCGAGCCCGGCGCCGGCACCAAGCGGCACGCGGGCTCGGCGATCGCGCTCGTCGTCAGCAAGGGCAGCCCGGTCGACGTCCCGGACGTCACCGACGAGGACCTGGACAGCGCGCGGTCGGACCTTCAGGACGCCGGTCTCCAGGTGAAGATCGCCCCGCAGCGGGTCAACTCCGAGTACGACAAGGGGAAGGTCGCCCTGCAGACGCCCAAGGGCGACAGCGAGGCGGCCGAGGGCGACACGGTGACCCTGACGCTTTCCAAGGGCCCGGAGATGATCGAGGTTCCGGACGTGGTCGGCGACAGCGTCGACGACGCGAAGCGGACGCTTCAGGACGCCGGTTTCGAGGTCGATGTGGACCGCGGGCTGCTCGGGCTGTTCGGCGACACCGTGAAGAAGCAGTCGGTGGGCGGCGGCGACACGGCGCCCAAGGGGTCGACGATCACGATCACCATCCGGTGACCTCGGGCGGCGGCCCGCATGACACCCTGAACAGGTGAGCAGTCAGCAGTCCGGTGCCGCCCCCGGCCCCTCCCGCAATCCCGTCGGCGGCCATGTGCCGGTGGCCGGCGGGCTCCACTCCGTGGGCCTGTCCTACGCCCGTGACCTCAAGGCCGAGACCGTGCAGGTCTTCGTCGCCAACCCGCGCGGCTGGGCCACCCCGGTCGGCAACCCTCGGCAGGACGAGGAGTTCCGGGCGGCGTGCGCGGCCGAGGGGATCCCGGCGTACGTGCACGCCCCCTACCTGATCAACTTCGGCTCGCACACCGCGGCGACCGTGGAGAAGTCGGTGGAGTCGCTCAGGCACTCGCTGCGGCGGGGCCGCGAGATCGGCGCCCTCGGTGTGGTCGTGCACACCGGGAGCGCCACGGGCGGGCGTGAGCGGTCGGTGGCGCTGAAGCAGGTGCGCGAGTACCTGCTGCCGCTGCTGGACGAGCTCACCCACGACGACGATCCGTTCCTGCTGCTGGAGTCGACCGCGGGCCAGGGGGCCTCGCTGTGCTCCCGCACCTGGGACTTCGGGCCGTACTTCGAGGCGCTGGACGCGCATCCCCGGCTGGGCGTGTGCCTGGACACCTGTCACATCTTCGCCGCCGGGCACGACCTGACCGGCCCGTCGGGCATGCACCGGACGCTGGACCTGCTCGTGGAGACGGTCGGCGAGGGGCGGCTGAAGCTGATCCACGCCAACGACTCCAAGGACGTGGTCGGCGCGCACAAGGACCGGCACGAGAACATCGGTGCCGGTCACATCGGTGAGGATCCCTTCCGGGCGCTGATGACCCACCCCGCGACCGAGGGCGTACCGCTGATCATCGAGACGCCCGGGGGCAAGGAGGGGCACGCGGCGGACGTGGAGCGGCTGAAGAAACTGCGCGATTCCTGATGCGTTGAGGAATACCCCAGGGGGGTATACGGTTCCTGTCCGGTGCAGGAACCGTCGTCAGGTATTGGGGGACTCTCATGCAACACGAAGCACATGAGACGCATACGGAACACGGTCTCCACCACGCTCACGAGGAGCACGCGCACACCGGTACCTATCAGGAGCACGCGCACCACAGCGCCCACGAGGGCCACGCACACCACGGCGCGGCCGGCTCCGCCTCCTGGTCCATGGCCGCGCAGGCCACGCTGCACTGCCTCACCGGCTGCGCCATCGGCGAGGTGCTCGGCATGGTGATCGGCACGGCGCTCGGCTGGGGCAACCTGCCGACGACCGTCCTGGCGATCGTGCTCGCGTTCTTCTTCGGCTACTCGCTGACGCTGCGCGGCGTCCTGAAGGCGGGCGTCGACTTCCGCACCGCCTTCAGGGTCGCGCTGGCCGCGGACACCCTGTCCATCGCCGTGATGGAGCTGATCGACAACGGCGTGATCCTGTTCTGGCCGAACGCGATGGACGCCCAGCTGTCCGACCTGCTGTTCTGGGCCTCGCTGGCGATCTCGCTCGCGGTGGCCTTCGTGGTCACGACGCCGGTCAACAAGTGGACGATCGGCCGGGGCAAGGGCCATGCGGTGGTGCACCAGTACCACCACTGACCGCACCGACCGCCGCGGGCGGCCGACCGGGGGGGCGTCAGAGCTCGGGGCCGTCCCCGGGCTCCTCCTGGTAGGAGTAGCGCTGTTCCTTCCAGGGGTCGCCGATGTTGTGATAGCCGCGCTCCTCCCAGAAGCCGCGGCGGTCGGCGGTCATGTACTCGACGCCGCGGACCCACTTGGGGCCCTTCCAGGCGTACAGATGAGGCACCACCAGGCGGACCGGGAAGCCGTGCTCGGCGGTGAGGAGCTCACCGTCCTTGTGGGTGGCGAAGAGCGTGCGGTCGGCGGCGAAGTCCGCCAGGCGCAGGTTCGAACTGAAGCCGTACTCGGCCCAGACCATCACATGGGTGACGTTCGGGGCGGGCGGAGCGCTCTCCAGGATGGTCCGCGCCGGGATGCCGCCCCATTCGGCGCCGAGCATGCTGAACTTCGTCACGCAGTGCAGATCGGCCACGACGGTGGTGTACGGCAGGGCCGTGAACTCCTCGTGGTTCCAGCAGTGCTTCTCGCCGTCGGCAGTGGCGCCGAAGACCCTGAACTCCCAGCGCTCGGGCCGGAACTTGGGTACCGGGCCGTAGTGAGTGACCGGCCAGCCCCGCTGCAGTCGCTGTCCCGGCGGAAGCACGGACGCTACGGCCTCTCCGGATTCTCCAGACGCGCGCTCCACCGGATGACCCATGACTCCATCCTGACAGACCCGGAGCAGTGCATCTGACCAGGCAGCCCTTGAATCGGACAAGTCGCAACAACAAAGGACTTACTTACTAAGTACGCACTTACTGGACGATCTTCGGAGCCGGTGCAATCATTCCGCCGCAACCTCCCCATTCCTCCCAGGCGGAAGGAGCCTCGCGATGCAGGGCGACCCCGAGGTCATCGAATTCCTCAACGAGCAGCTCACCGGTGAGCTCACCGCGATCAACCAGTACTTCCTGCACGCGAAGATGCAGGACAACTTCGGCTGGTACAAGCTCGCGAAGTACACGCGGCACGAGTCGTTCGACGAGATGAAGCACGCCGAGGTGCTGACCGACCGGATCCTGTTCCTGGAGGGGCTGCCCAACTACCAGCGACTGTTCCATGTGCGGGTGGGACAGACCGTGAAGGAGATGTTCGAGGCGGACCGGGAGATCGAGCTGGAGGCGATCGACCGGCTCAAGCGCGGTATCAAGGTGATGCGCGAGAAGGGCGACATCACGTCCGCGAACATCTTCGAGTCGATCCTGGCGGACGAGGAGCACCACATCGACTACCTCGACACCCAGCTGGAGCTGCTGGAGAAGCTCGGTGAGGCGCTCTACCTGGCCCAGCTGATCGAACAGCCGGAGAGCTAGCCGCGGCCGGAGAGCTAGGCGGCCTCTTCGAGGTCCGCCGACGGGAGGTCGGAGAGGACCGGCCTGCCCTGGTCGACCAGCTCGCGGCGGGGGCAGGTGCCGCGGCCGAGGATCGACTGGATGCGCCGGACGCACGAACCGCAGTCCGTGCCGGCCTTGGAGGCGGAGGCGATCTGACGGGGGGTGCAGGCCCCGTCCTCCGCGTGCTTCTTGACCTGCGCCTCTGTCACGCCGAAACAGCTGCAGACGTACACGCGGATTCACCTCCCGACGGGATCGATCAGTCTTGCCCATCCCGATTGATCGGTGAGGCTAACCTAACCTTACCCATCCCACGGGATCGGCAAAAGAGGAGTGGGGCGCGGATCGTATGTGATCCCCGCCCCACTTCAGCTTCCGACGACAGGCGAACCCGTCACTGGTCCCGGTACATCTCCGCGACCAGGAACGCCAGGTCGAGGGACTGGCTGCGGTTCAGACGCGGGTCGCAGGCCGTCTCGTAGCGCTGGTGCAGGTCGTCGACGAAGATCTCGTCGCCGCCGCCCACGCACTCGGTGACGTCGTCACCGGTGAGCTCGACGTGGATGCCGCCCGGGTGGGTGCCCAGCCCCTTGTGGACCTCGAAGAAGCCCTTGACCTCGTCGAGCACGTCGTCGAAGCGGCGGGTCTTGTGCCCGGAGGCCGCCTCGAAGGTGTTGCCGTGCATCGGGTCGGTCACCCAGGCCACCGTCGCGCCGGACGCCGTGACCTTCTCGACCAGCTCGGGGAGCTTGTCGCGGATCTTGTCGGCGCCCATGCGGACGATGAAGGTCAGCCGGCCCGGCTCGCGCTCGGGGTCGAGGCGGTCGATGTAGCGCAGCGCCTCCTCGGCCGTCGTGGACGGGCCGAGCTTGATGCCGAGCGGGTTGCGGATCTTCGAGGCGAACTCAATGTGCGCGTGGTCCAGCTGCCGGGTGCGCTCGCCGACCCACACCATGTGCGCCGAGACGTCGTACAGCCGGCCCGTGCGGGAGTCGGTCCTGGTCAGGGCGGACTCGTAGTCGAGCAGCAGCGCCTCGTGCGAGGAGAAGAACTCGACGGTCTTGAACTCCTCCGGGTCCGCGCCGCAGGCGTGCATGAAGTTCAGCGCGTTGTCGATCTCGCGCGCGAGCTGCTCGTAGCGCTGGCCGGACGGGGAGGACCGGACGAAGTCCTGGTTCCAGGCGTGCACCTGGCGCAGGTCGGCGTAGCCACCGGTGGTGAAGGCGCGGACCAGGTTCAGCGTCGAGGCGGACGCGTGGTACATCCGCTTCAGTCGCTCGGGGTCCGGGATCCGGCTCGCCTCGGTGAAGTCGAAGCCGTTGACGGAGTCGCCGCGGTACGTCGGCAGGGTCACGCCGTCGCGGGTCTCGGTCGGCTTGGAGCGCGGCTTGGAGTACTGGCCGGCGATGCGGCCGACCTTCACCACGGGCACGGACGCGGCGTACGTGAGCACGGCGCCCATCTGGAGCAGGGTCTTGAGCTTGTTGCGGATGTGGTCGGCGGACACCGCGTCGAAGGCCTCGGCGCAGTCACCCCCCTGGAGGAGGAACGCCTCTCCCTTGGCGACGGCCGCCATCCGGGCGCGCAGCTGGTCGCACTCGCCCGCGAAGACGAGCGGCGGATACGACTCCAGCTCCGCAACGACTGCGCGCAGAGCCTCGGCGTCGGGGTACTCGGGCTGCTGCGCCGCGGGCAGGTTTCGCCAGGTGTTGCCAGCGCTCGCGCTGGTCTTAGCGTTCACGGTCACGTCATCAACATTACGGGGTGCCGTGCCCGCTTCCTGCCGATGCCCAGCAAATGAGACACCGAGTACGCACTGCGGACATGCGGTAGGGTGCCTGGCATGTTCGCGCTTTCGACCCAGAACTGGTGGTGGACCGCTCATCCGGCGGCCCACTGACTGCGCGTACGCAAGACTTCGCGAAGGCCGCCCGAGGGGCGGCCTTCGGCGTTCTCCGGGGTCGTTCCTCTCCGTCTGGAAGACCGAGAAGGATCACCGACCCATGAATCTGCTGGACCTGCTGCACGACCCACGCCCTTTCGCCCTGCTCCGCCGCCGCACCCCGGGCCGTGACGAGAACACCGTGGAGGTGTTCCTGGGCCCGGTCACCACCCACGAGCGGCTGGCCGACCTGCCCGACGAGGGCCTCGCCCTCGTCCCCTTCCGGCAGATCCGCGAACGCGGCTTCGACGTCCGTGACGACGGGACACCGCTGGCGGTGCTGATCCCCCAGGAGACCCACACCCTGCCCCTGGCCGACGCCCTGGCGCAGCTGCCCGCGCACGACGTGCGGGTCGAGGGCGGTGGCTTCGACGTGGGCGACGAGGAGTACGGCGAGATCGTCGGCCGCGTGCTGCGCGACGAGATCGGGCGGGGCGAGGGCGCGAACTTCGTGATCCGGCGGACGTACGAGGGTGGGATCCCCGGGTTCGGCCGGGCGGACGCCCTCGCGCTGTTCCGGCGGCTGCTGGAGGGCGAGCGGGGCGTGTACTGGACCTTCGTCGTCCACACCGGAAATGGAAAGGGGCCCGAAGGGCCTTCCTTGGAAGGGCGGGGGCGGGAGACGGGTGGGCGGACGCTGGTCGGGGCGAGCCCCGAGGTGCACGTGCGGATGTCCGGCGGCACGGTCGTGATGAACCCGATCAGCGGCACGTACCGCTACCCGGACGGCGGCCCGACCCCCGAGCACCTGCTGGACTTCCTCGCCGACGGCAAGGAGATCGAGGAGCTGTCGATGGTGGTCGACGAGGAGCTCAAGATGATGTGCACGGTCGGCGACATGGGCGGGGTGGTGATCGGCCCGCGGCTGAAGGAGATGGCGCACCTCGCGCACACCGAGTACGAGCTGCGCGGCAAGTCCTCCCTGGACGTGCGGGAGGTCCTGAAGGAGACCATGTTCGCCGCCACGGTGACCGGCTCGCCGGTGCAGAACGCCTGCCGGGTCATCGAGCGGCACGAAGTCGGGGGCCGCGGCTACTACGCGGGCGCGCTGGCCCTCATCGGCCGGGACTCCGGCGGCGCCCAGACCCTGGACTCCCCCATCCTGATCCGTACCGCCGACATCGACGCGGCCGGGCGGCTGCGCGTGCCGGTCGGCGCCACCCTGGTCCGGGGGTCGGATCCGGCGGGCGAGGTGGCGGAGACGCACGCCAAGGCGGCGGGCGTGCTCGCGGCGCTCGGCGTACGGCCCTCCCGGCCCCGTGGGGAGCACACCCGCCCCCGGCTGGCCGACGACCCGCGGGTGCGGGCGGCGCTGGACGGGCGCCGGGCCTCGCTCGCCCCGTTCTGGCTGCGGATGCAGGAGCGGTCCGAGACCCTGGACGGCCACGCGCTCGTCGTCGACGGGGAGGACACCTTCACGGCGATGCTCGCGCACGTGCTGCGGTCGAGCGGACTGGGGGTGACCGTCCGGCGCTACGACGAGCCGGGGCTGCGCGCGGCGGTGCTCGGGCACGAGGGCCCGGTCGTCCTGGGCCCCGGCCCCGGTGACCCGTCCGACCTGGCCGACCCCAAGATGCGGTTCCTGCGGGAGCTGACCGCCGAGGTGATCAGGGAGCACCGGCACGGCGTCCTCGGCGTCTGCCTCGGGCACGAGCTGATCGCGGCCGAGCTGGGGCTGGAGATCGTCCGCAAGGAGGTGCCGTACCAGGGGGCGCAGACGTCGGTCGATCTGTTCGGGCGGGCCGAGACCGTCGGCTTCTACAACAGCTTCGTGGCGCGCTGCGACGAGGAGGTCCTCCGGGAGCTGGCGGCGCACCGCGTGGAGGTGAGCCGTGCCGCGAACGGGGAGGTGCATGCGCTGCGGGGTCCCGGGTTCGCCGGGGTGCAGTTCCACCCGGAGTCGGTGCTGACCCTGAACGGGGCGGTGATCGTGCGGGAGTTGATCGGCCGGCTGCGCGGGGCGGGCACAGCGCCGGACGGACCGGGTTTCGCCGACCGGCGCTGAGCGGCGGGCCCTGGCTCGGCCGGCCCGGGTCAGCCGAAGAACACGCCGACTTCCTCGTACAGCTTCGGGTCCACGGTCTTCAGCTTGGCCGTGGCCTCGGCGATCGGGACGCGGACGATGTCGGTGCCGCGCAGGGCGACCATCTTGCCGAAGTCGCCGTCGCGGACGGCGTCGATGGCGTGCAGGCCGAAGCGGGTGGCGAGCCAGCGGTCGAAGGCGCTCGGGGTGCCGCCGCGCTGGATGTGCCCGAGGACGGTGGTCCGGGCCTCCTTGCCGGTGCGCTTCTCGATCTCCTTGGCCAGCCACTCGCCGACGCCGGACAGGCGCACATGTCCGAAGGAGTCCAGCGACCCGTCCTTGAGCACGACGTCGCCGTCCTTCGGCATGGCGCCCTCGGCGACGACCACGATCGGGGCGTAGGACGCCTTGAAGCGGGAGGTGATCCAGGCGCAGACCTGGTCGAGATCGAAGCGCTGCTCGGGGATGAGGATGACGTTCGCGCCGCCCGCGAGCCCGGAGTGCAAGGCGATCCAGCCGGCGTGCCGGCCCATCACCTCGCAGACCAGGACCCGCATGTGGGACTCGGCGGTGGTGTGCAGCCGGTCGATGGCCTCGGTGGCGATGCCGACGGCGGTGTCGAAGCCGAAGGTGTAGTCGGTGGCGGACAGGTCGTTGTCGATGGTCTTCGGTACGCCGACGCACGGCATGCCGTACTCGTCGGACAGCCGCGCGGCCACGCCCAGGGTGTCCTCGCCGCCGATCGCGACGAGCGCCCCGATCTCGTGCTTGGCGAGGTTCTCCTTGATGCGGCGGATGCCGTCCTCCTGCTTCAGCGGGTTCGTCCGCGAGGAGCCGAGGATGGTGCCGCCGCGGGGCAGGATGCCGCGCACGGCCGGGATGTCGAGACGGACGGTGTCGCCTTCGAGGGGTCCTCGCCAGCCGTCCCGGAAGCCGACGAAGTCATAGCCGTACTCCTGTACGCCCTTGCGTACGACGCCCCGGATGACGGCGTTGAGCCCGGGGCAGTCGCCGCCTCCGGTCAGTACTCCGACCCGCATGGAAAAGTCCCTTCGCCGCGGTTGCCTGATGAAGGTCACGCTAATGGTGATACCGGTCACACAGGGATGGGCGGGAAGGGCAATTCCGGTGAAATGCGGGGCGGTTGGTTGACGCTCGCGACGGGCTCTACTCGTCGTCGAGGCCGCGCTCGATGGCGTACCGCACGAGTTCCACCCGGTTGTGCAACTGGAGCTTGCCGAGGGTGTTCTGGACGTGGTTCTGGACCGTGCGGTGCGAGATGACCAGGCGTTCGGCGATCTGCTTGTAGCTCAACCCCTTGGCGACCAGCCGCAGTACCTCGGTCTCGCGGTCGGTCAGCCGGGGCGCGTCCGGCTCGCCCGCGTCCGGGGCGGGCGCGGGCTCGGAGGCCAGCCGGCGGTACTCGCCGAGGACCAGACCGGCGAGGCCGGGCGTGAACACCGGGTCGCCGACGGCCGTTCGGCGCACCGCGTCCAGGAGTTCCTCCGTCGAGGCGGACTTGAGCAGATACCCGGTCGCGCCGGACTTCACCGCCTCCAGCACGTCGGCGTGCTCGCCGCTCGCCGACAGCACCAGGACGCGCAGCGCCGGGTTGGCGCCGACCAGTTCCTTGCACACCTGCACGCCGGGCTTGGCAGGCAGGTTGAGGTCCAGGACCAGGACCTCCGGCGCGGCCGCCTTGGCGCGCCGCACCGCCTGCTCGCCGTCCCCGGCGGTGGCGACCACCTCGAAGCCGGACTCGGTCAGGTCCCGGGCGACCGCGTCCCGCCACATGGGGTGGTCGTCGACCACCATGACCCTGATCGGGTCCCGTCGCTCACTCATCGCTGCTCCGCCTTCCCCCGCGTCTTCGTCGCGTCCTTCGGTACCTTCAGTTCGACCTCCGTGCCCTGCCCCGGCACCGAGATCAGTTCGGCACCACCGCCCAGGTCGCGCAGCCGCCCCCGGATCGACTGGGCCACCCCGAGCCGTCCCTCGCCCTCGGCCTGGGCGAGCCGGCCCTCCGGGATGCCGGGGCCGTCGTCCCGGACGGTCACCACGATCTCGTCCGGCTCGTCCTCGACCAGGATCCAGGCCCGGGCGTCCTCCCCCGCGTGCCGGCGGACGTTGTCCAGCGCGGCGCCGACGGCGGCGGCCAGTTCCCACGCGGCGACGGACGGCAGCGGCACCGGGGCGCCCGGCTCGGCGAGGCTGACCCGGGCACCGGCGTACGGGACGAGCAGGGTGCGCAGGTCGACCGGGCCGGTGGGATCGTCGGGCTCCTCCACGGTCCGTACGACCGCCCCCTCGGACGCGTCTTGCGACACGCGCGGCACGGGCAGCAGACCGCCGGAGACGAGCGCGCGCAGCGCCACCTCCTGCTCCCCCGCCATGCGGCCCAGCTCGGCCGCCTCGCCGCCGATGACCGCGCCGCGCCGCTGCACCATCGCCAGCACCTGCAGCACGCTGTCGTGGATGTCGCGGGCGAGCCGCTCCCGCTCCCGGGTCGCGGCCTCGATCTCCAGGGCACGGGCGAGGGTGCGCTCGGAGGCGCGGGCGACCTCCACGACGTACCCGATGGCGATGGAGGCCACCCAGACCAGGATCACGTTGTGGACGGTGTCGCGGGCCGGGTGGCCGCGCTCGATCAGATTGGCTGCGGCGACGGGCGTGGAGGCGAGCGCGGCCCAGCGCCAGCCGCCCTTGAGGGCGAAGGCGAGCACCGAGCCTGCCGTCCATATCGACGGCAGCGTGGGGCCGCCGCGGGCGATGTGGTGGTCGGTGACGGCCCACGGGGTGAGGACGATGCCGGTGAGCGCGATCGCCAGGTCGACGGCGAGGAAGCGCTTGGTGCAGGCCACCGCGTTCTGCACCCGGGGCAGCGTGGCGAGCGTCCAGACGCACAGGACGGCGTAGTAGACGATGCAGACGACGGGGCGGTCGTACTCGTGGTAGGCGGAGGCGAACAGGCCGACCGCGTACAGCATCGTCAGGACCCGGTAGGCGGTGAGCGCACGCCACAGCGGCAGCTCGACCGACATCCTCATGACTCTCTCGCGCTTCGGCATTCCCCCCGCCCCCCATTTTCGGCTCGTCCCGGACCTCCCTGTCCGGGGCCCCTGCCTAGGACTCGGCCTTCTTCTCCGCCTTCTCGGCCTCCTTGGAGGCCTTGGCCGCGTCCGCGATCTGCCGCTTGGCGGCGGTCGCGTAGATGTCGACGTACTCCTGCCCGGACAGCTTCATGATCTCGTACATGACCTCGTCGGTCACCGCGCGGAGCACGAAGCGGTCGTGCTCCATGCCCTGGTAGCGGGCGAAGTCCATCGGCTTGCCGATGCGGATGCCGGGCCGCATCAGCTTCGGGACGACCTTGCCGGGCGGCTGGATCTTCTCCGTGTCGATCATCGCGACCGGGATGACCGGAGCGCCGGTGGCGAGGGCCACGCGCGCGAGGCCGCCGGGCTTGCCCCGGTACAGGCGGCCGTCGGGCGAGCGGGTGCCCTCCGGATAGATGCCGAACAGCTCACCGCGTTCCAGGACCTCTATGCCGCTCTTGATCGCCGCCTCGCCCGCGCCGCGGGCGCCGGAACGGTCCACCGGGAGCTGGCCGACGCCCTTGAAGAAGGCCGCCGTCAGCCGGCCCTTCACGCCGGGCGTCGTGAAGTACTCCGCCTTCGCGATGAAGGTGACCTTGCGGTCGAGGACCGCCGGCAGGAAGAACGAGTCCGAGAAGGAGAGGTGATTGCTCGCCAGGATGGCGGCGCCCTCGGCGGGAATGTTCTCCAGGCCTTCCACCCAGGGTCTGAAGGCGACCTTCAGCGGTCCCCCGATGGCGACCTTCATCGTGCCGTACAACAACCGAGTGCCTCCTGTTTCCGTCGGTCAGACCTTAACCCGGAGTGCGGGCAATGGGACCGACGGCCCTGGTCGGTGTCAGTGCGGTCGCGTACGGTGAAGCACATCTGGTGTCGTTCACGCCCCACTCATGGACAGGAGACCGAAAAGTGCCGGTTCTCCCCGGAGCCGAGCCGTACCGCCACGAGGGCGGGGAGGTGGGTGTTCTCCTCTGTCACGGCTTCACCGGCTCGCCGCAGTCGCTGCGCCCCTGGGCGAAGCATCATGCCGCGCACGGGCTGACGGTGTCGCTTCCGCTGCTGCCCGGGCACGGCACGCGCTGGGAGGACATGCAGCTCACGGGCTGGCAGGACTGGTACGCGGAGGTGGACCGCGAGCTGCGCCTGCTGCGCGAGCGCTGCGCGCGGGTGTTCGTGGCGGGCCTGTCGGCGGGCGGGGCGCTGGCCCTGCGGCTGGCGGCGAAGCACGGCGCGACCGTCGACGGCGTGGTGCTCGTCAACCCGGCGAACAAGGTGCACGGCTTCGCCGCGTACGCCCTGCCGGTGGCCCGGCACCTGGTGCGCACGACGAAGGGCATCGCCAGCGACATCGCGAAGGGGGGCGCCGCACTGGTGGGCTACGACCGGGTGCCGCTGCACGCCGTCCACTCCCTGCGGTCCTTCTTCCGCATGCTGGACGGTGAGCTGCCGCAGGTGACCCAGCCGCTGCTGCTCCTGCACAGCGCGCAGGACCATGTGGTGCCGCCCGCCGACTCGGTCCGCATCCTGAGCCGGGTGTCTTCCACAGACGTAACGGAGGTCGTGCTGGAACAGAGTTACCACGTGGCGACGTTGGACCATGACGCGGACCGGATCTTCGAGGAGAGCCTCGCCTTCATCGGCCGGCTCGCACCCAGTGTCGGCAAGGAAGGGACGGCCGCAGTTGGCTGAGCACGACTCCGACCGCGAGGATCGCGAGCCGGACGAGAAGGGTGTGCCCTTCGACGAGGAGGCCGCCTGGGCGGCGATCGTCGCCGGGTACGGCACGGAGCCGCCGGACCCGCCGGGCGCCCGGCCGTACAGGCCGGTCGAGGATCTCGCGCTGCCCGAAACGGACACGACCGAGGACGGCGCGGACGCCAAGGACGCCGCGGACGGCAGGAGCGGCAAGGACGCCAAGGACGGCAAGGGGGAGCCCGCCAAGCCGCTGGGGAGCTCCGTGTCCTTCGCGCCCGGCGTGGGCCCGCGGGACTACACGGCGCCGGAGCCGTCCGACGACGACTTCGACGAGGACGACGAGGGCCACTTCGTGCCGCCCGAGCCGCCGCCTCTGCCCGCCGCCGACACGACCGCCAAGTTCGCCTGGCTGGGCGTGGTGGGCGGTCCGATCCTGCTCCTGCTGGCCGTGCTGCTCGGCTGGGACATGACGTGGTGGCTGGCGACGCTCGGCATCGGCGGCTTCCTCGGCGGTTTCGTCACGCTGGTCACGCGCATGAAGACGGACGACGGGGACGACGATCCGGGGCGGGGCGCGGTCGTCTGAGCGGGGCGACCGGCCGGCGCCGCGGGCATGCGGCGTCCTACGGCCTCACGCCGCGGGAATTCTGAGGGCGGCCAGGACCGGGAGGTGGTCCGTGGCCGCCCTCAGGTCTGCCTCGGTGATGCCGGGATGATCGAGCGGGACCCCGCAGCCCAGGACCTCGATGCCCTTCGTCGCGAAGATCGCGTCGATGCGCTGGTGGGGGTCGGCGGGGGTGGAGGTGTACTCGCCGCCCCAGGGGGCGGTGGCCCGGCAGTCCTGGAGGCCTTCGGCAAGGCGCCGGAAGGTGGGGCCGCCGGGGCGCTCGTTGAGGTCGCCGCCGACGACGGCGTGCTCCGCGTGCATTCCGGCCAGCCGGTCGAGGAGCATGCCGGCCTGCTCGTGGCGCTCGTCCTTCTGCAGGCTGAGATGGCAGCTGAGGACGCCGAGGCGGGCGCCGGCGATGCGGACGACGGCGGTGGCGAAGCCGCGTCGGTGCAGGCCGGGGGTGAGCGGGAGGAGGACGTCCTCGGTCCGCTCCACGGTCGCCCGCAGGGAGCACAGGATCGCCGGTCCGGCCGCGGTGGCGCCGCCGGTGAGGAGGACCTGGCCCGAGGCCGCCGCGAGCCGGGCGAGCTTCTTGCGCCAGCGGAAGAAGCGGGGGGCCTCCTGGATCAGGACCAGGTCGGGGGCGCAGGCGGTGATCACACGGGCGAGGGCGGTGGTGTCGTCGCGCATCGAGCGGATGTTGTAGCTGAGGACGCGGACGACTGCGGAACCGTCCGGCTCCGTGCGGGAGTTGGGGAGCGGTGGGGGTGTCGGCATGGCGTCAATTTACGCCGGGGACGGGGTTCGGCCGCCCAATGGCTCGGGGCGCGAGGCTCGTGTGCGACTGCCGGATCTCCGTGGCTTGTCGCGCCCACGCGGCACAGCCGCATGTCTACACAGCCTCGCGCCCCTGAGGAAGGCACGGTCAATATGTATTGAAAAGTGGTGCTACATGATCGGGTCGGGCTCGCGGGCCAGGTCTGCCGCTCCGACCAGGCCGGCCTTGTTGCCCAGTTCGGCGGCGATCACGTCGGCGACCGGGCGCCAGTTGCCGCCGACCAGCCAGCGCTTGTACGACTTACGGATGGGGTCGAGGACCAGTTCGCCCTCTTCGGAGAGGCCGCCACCGACGATGAACGCGGAGGGGTCGAAGAGGGAGGCCAGGTCGGCGAGGCCGGCACCGGCCCAGCGGGCGAGCTCACGGTAGGAGTCCACGGCGACCGGGTCGCCCTGGCGGGCGGCCATGGAGATGTGCTTGCCCTCGATGCCCTCGGGGGTGCCGTCGCCGAGGCCGAGCAGGATCTCGGCGGACTCGGGGGTGGCGTTGGCGCGCTGCTTGGCGTATCTGACCAGGGCGCGGCCGGACGCGTACTGCTCCCAGCAGCCCTGCGAGCCGCAGCCGCACAGCAGGCCGTCCGGGACCATCCGGATGTGGCCGAACTCGGCGGCCACGCCGAAGTGGCCGCGGCGCAGCTTGTTGCCGATGATGATGCCGCCGCCGAGGCCGGTGCCGAGCGTGATGCAGATGACGTTGCGGTGGCCCTTGCCTGCGCCGAACTTGTACTCGCCCCACGCGGCCGCGTTGGCGTCGTTCTCCACGACGACCGGGAGGCCGACGCGGGCCTCGACCTTCTCCTTGAGCGGCTCCTGGCGCCAGTCGATGTTGGGGGCGAAATAGACGGTCGAGCGCTGCCGGTTCACGTATCCGGCCGCACCGATGCCCACGCCGACGATGTCGTGCCCGGCGCGCGCGCCCTCCACCGCGGAGGCGATGGCGTCCACGATGCCCTCCGGCGTGCCCGGGGTCGGCACCTTGAAGGTCGAGAGGATGTTGCCTTCCTCATCGACCACGCCGGCCGCGATCTTCGTGCCGCCGATGTCGACGCCGATGGTGAGTCCCATGAATCCCTCAGTTTCGGTCGAGCCCCGCTACGGCCAACCGTACCCGAGGGGGCTGTCAGTCCAAGTCGATGTGTTCGCCGGGGCTGGTGCCTTCGCCCCGGTCCTTGCCGTGGCTGAAGTCGTCCTTCAGGTCTGTAGGGCCGGAGGTCCAGCGGCGTTCCTGGTTCTGGACCGCGGAGCGGTAGGCCGCCAGCAGTTCGTTGCCGGCCGCCGCGAGATGGTCGAAGACGTCCGGGTTGCGCTCTATGACGGGCTCGACGGCGGCCTTGGCCTGCTGCACGACCTGCCGCACCACCTGCTGGGCGGCGGGCCCGGCGACCGCGCCGAGGAGCGGGTTCTGGAGGCCGGACAGCTTGTCGGCGACGGCGTCGACGAGTTTGCGCAGTTCCTCTGCGGCCGAGCCCGGGGGCGTCCCGTACTCGGCACGGCGGCGAGCCCGCTCGGCCTCCAGGTCCTCGGCACAGGCCTTGGCCCAGGCGTCCTCGTCGGTCACCCGCACGTCGTCGTCCGCCGCGGTGGCGTCAGGTGTGGGGTGCTCTTCACTCATGACGGACTCCTGACTACGGTTCGTCTCTACGACGTTACCCGAATGGGCGTACGTGGTTCACCGCCCGCGGAGCGGACTCCCTCGTCCCTCCGGCGCGGGGCGAGGTGGAATCACTTCTCCCGCGGCCACAGCTCGGGGTCGGGGGCGAAGCGGATGCGCAGTTCGCCGTCCCGCAGCGCGGCGCCCGCGACGGTGCAGCGGCGCAGGGCGGACGGCAGCGGGACGATCCGGCGGAACCGGCCGGCCGTGAGGACGAGCTCGTCCGTGCGCCGGACGAGGTCGAGTTCGTCGCGTATCGCGCCGGGCAGCGGGATGTGCCAGACGAGCACGCCGTCCTCGGCGATCCGGTCGGTGACCGGCCACTCGACCGGGGTGGCCGCCGGGTTGACGCCGGGCACGGCGAGGGCGGCGAGGTCGTCGCCGCCGTGCGGGTCGCGGCCGAGATGGGCGACCGCGTGGACGTCGTACGTCTCCTGCCAGTCGGCGAGGGCCTTGCGCTGCTGGGCGACGAGCGAGGCGAGCCAGCCGTCCGCGGTGCTCTCGGGCAGGACGCGGTTGGCGACCAGGTTCTCGGGGCGCAGGCCGCGCACGGCGAGGCCGAGGCCGGCGGTGCGGACGGCGTCGGCGCCGGCCGGGCCGGGTTCGGCGACGAGGTGCACGGCGGTGCGGCGGTCGGTGAGGACGGCCTCCACGGCGGCCAGTTCGAGGTCCCAGCGGGCCGCCGTTTCGTAGAGCCAGTCGGCGGGCATCGGGACGCCGGCGAGACGGCCGAGGACCGGGCGCAGGGCGCGGGCCGCCTGCCGTTCCGGCGGGAGCAGTCGGCGCAGATAGCGGCGCAGTTCCTCCGGGAGGGCGAGCAGGGCGAGGGCCTGCGCGGTGGGCGGGAGGTCGACGACCAGGAGGTCGTAGCGCTCGGAGAGGGCGGCGTCCCGCAGGGCGCGCAGGAAGGACAGTTCCTCGGCCCCGGGCAGTGGGGTGACCTCCTCGGCGTCCAGGCGCGCGGCGCCGAGCAGGTCGAGGACGCCGGCGGCGCGTTCCTGGAAGGCGGTGAGGTCGTCGCGGAACCGTTCGGTCGCGTCCGGGCGCCAGGCCGTCAGGTGCGGGGCGACCGGGCCGGGGACCGGTCCCGTCGCCGCGCCCAGCGCCGCCCCGAGGGTGTCCGTGCGGTCCGCGCTGAGGACGAGGGTCTCGCTGCCCTCGCGCGCGGCCCGCAGCGCGGTGGCAGCGGCAACGGTCGTACGTCCGGATCCGCCGGGGCCCGTGATCAGGATGGTGCGCATGAGGGTGAACGGTACCTTCGCGCGGAAGGCCCGGACGCCGCCCTGCTTCTCGCCCTACTTCTCGCCCGACTCCACGCGCTTCTTCAGGCCGGCCAGCGCGCGGTCGATGATGACCTTCTCGGCCTTGCGCTTGATCATGCCGAGCATGGGGATCTTGACGTCGACGGTGAGCTGGTAGGTCACCTCGGTGGCGCCGGGGCCCGCGGGCCTGAGGAGGTAGGAGCCGTCCAGGGAGCGCAGCATCTGGGACTTCACCAGGGTCCAGGAGACCTCGTTCTGCCCGGTCCAGGTGTAGCCGAGGGTCTGGTCGTCCTTGATCGCGCCGGCGTCCATGACGAGGCGGACCTGCTCGGCGCGGCCCTGGTCGTCGGTCTTGAGGACCTCGGCCTCCTTCACCTCGCCGGTCCAGTCCGGGTAGCGGGCGAAGTCGGCGATCACCGCCATGACGTCGGCCGGAGCCGCCTCGATCGTGATGCTCGAACTGGTGTGTTCCGCCATCGCCGTGGCTCCTCCAGATGCGGGCCGTTAGTCAGGTCGCCGTGCGCGGGCGTGCGCACGTGTGTGCAGCGTGAAGGCTACCGCGCGCCCGACCAGCCGCATTCACCCCGTCCGCGCATGGGCCGTTCACCATTCCAGCGCCCAGGGTGTGCCCGTCCCGGCGAAGTGCCCCACGTTCACGCACTCGGTCGCCCCGATCCGCATCCGCCGCACCAGCGGCTGGTGGACATGTCCGAAGAGCGAGTAGCGGGGCCGGGTGCGGCGGATGGCGTCCAGCAGGGCGCGGCTGCCGCGTTCGAAGCGGCGCGCGACCGTGTCGTAGACCAGCTCCGGCACCTCCGGCGGTATGTGCGTGCACAGCACGTCGACCTCGCCGATTGCCTCGATCTTCGCGGCGTACTCCTCGTCGCTGATCTCGTACGGCGTCCGCATCGGGCTCTTCAGCCCGCCGCCGACGAAGCCGAAGGTCCAGCCGCCTATCTCCACCCGCTCACCGTCCAGGACGGTGGTGCCCGGCGCGGCGTACTCCCGCCACAGTGGCGGCATGTCGACATTGCCGTAGGTGGCGTACGTCGGGGCCGGGAACGCGGCGAACATCTCGGCGTACTGCTTGCGCACCGCCCCCTCGATCGCGGCGGCCCGGTCGTTGCCGATGCCCGCCCACAGCCGGGCCCCGAACGCGCGCGCCTCCTCGTAGCGGCGGGCGGTGCGCAGTTCCACGATGCGGTCGGCGTTCGCCGTCCCGAACAGGTCCGGGAAGATGCCGCGCGAGTGGTCGGCGTAGTCCAGGAAGAGGACCAGGTCACCCAGGCAGATCAGGGCGTCGGCGCCGTCGCCGGCCCGGGCCAGGTCACGGGCGTTGCCGTGCACATCGCTGACCACATGGACGCGTGTCCTGCGGTTGCCGACGGGTGTAGGTGCCATGGTGATCAAGGGTAGGGGTGTGCGGGCCAGGTGAACAGTGGCGGCCGGACCTGCGGTTACTGGCCAGTCAGGAAGGGCGTGGACTACCGTACGCCAAGGAACACCAACCTGTGTGACGCAGCGAACATCTCGCCGGGACCCCCTGTCGAAGAAGCCATACCGGCGGGTAACGTCCGGGCAGTCCCATCGTGCTCTGGAATTCAACCAACGAGCCCGCGTGGCTCGTGGCGGACTCTCGAGCACGAGCCCGAGCCGTGGACCGCACCGTCGCATCGCACAACGTCGTGGCGCCGGCGCCCTATGAGGAGCAGCAGTCTTGCGCGAGTTCAGCCTTCCGGCTTTGTACGAGGTCCCTGCGGACGGCAATCTGACCGACATCGTCCGCAGAAACGCCGCGCAGCATCCCGACGTCGCCGTCATCGCCCGCAAGGTGGGCGGTGCCTGGCAGGACGTGTCGGCGACCGTCTTCCTCGCCGAGGTGCGAGCCGCCGCCAAGGGCCTCATCGCCTCCGGCGTGCGGCCCGGCGACCGGGTCGCGCTGATGTCCCGCACCCGCTACGAGTGGACGCTGCTGGACTTCGCGATCTGGAGCGCGGGCGCGGTCACCGTGCCGGTGTACGAGACCAGCTCCCCGGAGCAGGTGCAGTGGATCCTCGGCGACTCGGGCGCGACCGCCGCGCTCGTGGAGCTGGACACCCACGCCGCCGCCGTCGAGTCGGTGCGCGACCGGCTGCCCGCGCTCAAGAACGTCTGGCAGATCGAGGCCGGAGGGCTGGCGGAGCTCGGACGGCTCGGTCAGGACGTCGCGGACGCGACGGTCGAGGAGCGCAGCTCGCTGGCGAAGGCCGACGACCCGGCGACCATCGTGTACACGAGCGGCACCACCGGCCGCCCCAAGGGCTGTGTGCTCACCCACCGCGCCTTCTTCGCCGAGTGCGGCAACATCGTCGAGCGGCTGCGCCCGCTGTTCCGCACCGGCGAGTGCTCGGTCCTGCTGTTCCTGCCGCTGGCGCACGTCTTCGGCCGCCTGGTGCAGGTCGCGCCGATGATGGCGCCGATCAAGCTGGGCTGCGTCCCGGACATCAAGAACCTCACCGACGAGCTGGCCGCGTTCCGGCCGACGCTGATCCTGGGCGTCCCGCGCGTCTTCGAGAAGGTCTACAACTCGGCCCGCGCCAAGGCCCAGGCGGACGGCAAGGGCAAGATCTTCGACAAGGCCGCCGACACGGCGATCGCCTACAGCAAGGCGCTGGACACCCCGTCGGGTCCGTCCCTCGGCCTGCGGATCAAGCACAAGACGTTCGACAAGCTCGTCTACAGCAAGCTGCGCGCGGTGCTCGGCGGCCGGGGCGAGTACGCCATCTCGGGCGGCGCCCCGCTGGGCGAGCGCCTGGGCCACTTCTTCCGGGGCATCGGCTTCACGGTCCTGGAGGGCTACGGTCTGACCGAGTCCTGCGCGGCGACCGCGTTCAACCCCTGGGACCGGCAGAAGATCGGCACGGTCGGCCAGCCGCTGCCGGGCTCGGTGGTGCGGATCGCGGACGACGGCGAGGTGCTGCTGCACGGCGAGCACCTGTTCAAGGAGTACTGGAACAACCCGGGCGCGAGTGCTGAGGCGCTCGCCGACGGCTGGTTCCACACCGGTGACATCGGCACCCTCGACGAGGACGGCTACCTCAGGATCACCGGCCGCAAGAAGGAGATCATCGTCACCGCGGGCGGCAAGAACGTCGCCCCGGCCGTGATCGAGGACCGTATCCGGGCGCACGCGCTGGTCGCAGAGTGCATGGTGGTGGGCGACGGGCGGCCGTTCGTGGGCGCACTGGTCACCGTCGACGAGGAGTTCCTGGACCGCTGGGCCGCCGAGCACGGCAAGCCCACGGGCTCCACCGCGGCGTCGCTGCGTGACGACCCGGATCTGATCGCTGCGATCCAGACGGCGGTCGACGACGGCAACGCCGCGGTGTCGAAGGCGGAATCGGTGCGGAAGTTCCGCATTCTGTCCTCCCAGTTCACGGAGGAGTCGGGCCACCTCACGCCGTCCCTGAAGCTCAAGCGTGTCGTGGTGGCGAAGGACTACGCGGCCGAGATCGAGGCGCTCTACCAGAAGTAGGGCGGCCCCTGACGGCGCGTCATGGCGCGGTGTCCTCGACGAGGACCCGCGCCATCGTGCGCTCGGCGAGAGCGGTGATGGTGACGAACGGGTTCACCCCGATCGAGCCGGGCACCAGCGAGCCGTCGGTGACGTACAGCTTCGAACAGCCCTTCACTCTTCCGTAGTCGTCGGTCGCCCTGCCCAGCACGCAGCCGCCCAGAGGGTGGTACGTGAAGTCGTCGGCGAAGACCTTGCTCGTCGAGCCGAACAGGTCGTACCGGTAGATCGTGGCGTTGGCGTAGTTGATCCGGTCGAACAGCTTCTTGGCCATGCCGACCGAGACCGCGCTCTGCGCCGCCGTCCAGCCGAGCTTCACCGAGCCCGAGGCCGCGTCGTAGGTGAACGACGCCCGTTCCGGGTTCTTGGTGATCGCCAGGTAGAGGCTGACCCAGTGCTCGAAGCCCATGGGCAGCGGGGCGATCTCCGCGAAGACCGGATTGGCGGTGTTGGCCCAGTCGTCGATGCCGAGCACCGGCATGGTCGCCTGGTTGGCGCCGACCGTGTCCCAGACGTGGTTGGCGCGCCCCAGCATGGTGTTGCCGTTGGTGCCCCAGCCGGCGCCCACGGAGGCGTTCAGGTCGGGCAGGGTGCCGGTGTCCCGGGCGCGGACGAGGAGTTCGGTGGTGCCCAGGCTGCCGCCGCCGAGGAACAGGTACGTGCAGCCGTACTGCTTGGTCTCGACGACCTTGCCGGCGTTGTCGATCCGGTCGGCGGTCAGGACGTACGTCCCGTCGCTCGCCCGGCTGACGGTGCGCACCTTCTCCAGCGTGTGGATGGTGACGTTGCCGGTGCCGAGCGCGGCGGCGAGGTACGTCTTGTCGAGGCTGCGCTTGCCGTAGTTGTTGCCGTAGATGACCTCCCCGCCGAGCGCCGACCTGGTGGCGGTGCCGGCCGCCTCGCGCTGCATGTAGCCGAAGTCGTAGACGTTCGGCACGAAGGTGGTCTTCAGGCCCGCGTTGCCGGCGGCCTTGCGTGAGGTGCGGGCGAACTTGTACCACTCGGTCGACTCGAACCAGGACGGGTCGACGGTGTTCACGCCGAGCATGGAGCGGGCGCGCGGGAAGTACGTGCCGTACATCTCCGCGGCGTCCACGGTCGGGAACTGCTCGGTGAAGTACGACTGGAGCGGGGTGACCGCCATCCCGCCGTTGACCAGGGAGCCGCCGCCGACGCCCCGCCCGACGTACACGGACATGTCGGCGTAGTGCACGCGGTCGAGCACGCCGGGGTAGGCGCCGATGTCCTTGTTGACGAGGTCCAGCCACAGGAAGGTGGCCAGCGGTGCCTCGGTGCGCGTCCGGAACCACATGGAGCGCTGGTCCGGGGCGCTGGTGGAGCAGAAGATCTTGCCGTCGGAGCCGACGGTGTTCCAGAGCCGGCCCATCTCCAGGACGAGGGTGCGGATGCCGGCCTGGCCGAGGCGGAGGGCGGCGACCGCGCCGCCGTAGCCCGAACCCACCACGATGGCGGGGGCGTTGTCGGTGGCGGCCGGTTCGGCGGCCCGCGCGGACTGGAGGCCGATGCGGGTGAGACCGGCCGCGGCGGCGGTCTGCAGGGCGACCATGCCGAGGATTTGACGTCTAGTCAGCTGACGCTGCATCAGTTTTGCTGTCATGTGCGCAGCATGGGCGGATTTTCTCCTTCCGCCTAGAGCCGCGCGACAGCAATGTCTACAGCAGCGCCTTCAACTTCTCCGCCAGCAGGTCCCAGCGCCACCTCTCCTCGACCCACTGCCGTCCCCGCTCGCCCATCCGGCGGCGCAGCTCGGCGTCCCCGAGGAGGGTGACGATGCGGTCGGCGGCGTCCTTGGGCGAGCCGCCGCGGACGACCCATCCGGTCTCGCCGTCGAGCACCGCGTCGGGTGCCCCGCCGGAGTCGCCGGCGACGACGGGCAGCCCGGTGGCGGAGGCCTCCAGGTAGACGATCCCCAGCCCCTCGACGTCGAGGCCGCCGCGCCGGGTCCGGCAGGGCATGGCGAAGACGTCCCCGGCGCCGTAGTGGGCGGGCAGCTCCGACCAGGGAACGGCGCCGGTGAAGCGCACGGAGGCGGCGACCCCGGTCTCCCGCGCCAGCCGGCGCAGGTCCTTCTCGTAGGGCCCGCCGCCGACGATCAGCAGCACCGCGTCCGGCTCCTTGGCCAGGATGAGCGGCATGGCCCGGATCAGCGTGTCCTGGCCCTTGCGCGGCACGAGCCGGGAGACGCACACGACGACCGGCCGCTCGGTCAGCCCGAGCCGCTCGCGCACCTCGGCGCCGCCCGACTCCGGGTGGAAGGTCTTCTCGTCCACGCCGGGCGGCAGCTGCACCATGCGGGCGGCCGCCTGCGGGGTCAGCGCGGTGGCGATCCGCGAGCGCGTGTACTCGCCGAGATAGGTGATCGTGTCCGTGGACTCCCCGATCCGGCGCAGCAGCTGCCGCGCGGCGGGCAGCTGGGCCCACCCGGCCTCGTGCCCGTGGGTGGTGGCCACCAGCCGCTCGGCGCCGGCCCTGCGCAGGGCCGGCGCCATCAGCCCGAGCGGCGCGGCCGCCCCGAACCACACCGACGTGCAGCCGTGCTCGCGCAGCAGCCCGACCGCCCGCCGGGTCTTCTCGGGCGCGGGCAGCAGCATCGTCGTACGGTCCCGTACGACCGTGAAGGGCTGCTCGGCGTCGAACGCGGCCGTGGCCTCGACGCCCTCCCGGCTCCGCTTCCAGGTGGAGGCGTAGACGACCAGCCGGTCCGGGTCCAGCCGCAGCGCCATGTTGTGCAGGAACGCCTGGATGCCGCCCGGCCGGGGCGGGAAGTCGTTGGTCACGATCAGGGTCTTGTGCATCGCCGCCGACCCTACCCAACCCGGGTGACCGACCGCTCGGGGGAGCCGTCGGCCGCGCCTCACGGGCCTCGCACAGGTGCGCGGGGGATCATGTGGCCGCACCCAGGCGGACCGACGACAGGGGCTCAGGTGGCGAGAACGGGCGCGGCACGGTCCCTGGTCCTGCCGCTAGTGGTCTGGGGAGCCGCCCGGACGGTCCTGCTGCTCTACGTCCTGCGGGTGTTCGTCTTCCCGGGCGTGGACGTCACGACCGACGTCTGGGTGATCTACCAGGGCTGGTACGAGACACTGTGCCAGGGCACCTTCCCGCTGGACGACGTCACCTGGCAGTACCCGCCGGCCGCCGCGCTCGCGATCCTCTCCCCCGCCCTGCTGCCCTTCCTCGACTACGCCATCGCCTTCTTCGTGCTGGCCCTCCTCGCCGACCTGGCCGTGCTGTGCGCGCTGCTGTCCGCGGGCCGGCGCCCCGGCCGCAGCCCGCACGGCGCCTGGGTGTGGATCGTGGGCGTCCCGCTGCTCGGCCCGACGGTGTACGCCCGCTACGACGTGCTGGTGACCGCGGTGGCGGTGGCCGCGCTGCTCGCGGGGGCCCGGCACCCGCGGGTGATGGGGGCGCTGGCGGGGTTCGGGGCGATGGTGAAGGTGTGGCCGGCGCTGCTGCTCGTGGGGGCCGTGCGGCGGGGGGCGTGGTCCGCGGCGGCGGTGACCGCGGGCGCGCTGGCCGCGCTGTTCGCCACCGCCATGCCCGGGGCCTTCGCCTTCCTCGCCTTCCAACGCGACCGGGGCACCGAGGTGGAGTCGGTGGGCGCGCTGGTCTTCCACGTGGCCCGGCACTTCGGCTGGAGCGGCGAGATGCTGCTCAACTACGGCTCGGTGGAGTTCCTCGGCCCGTACGTGAGCGCGGTGAGCACGGCCGCCCTCGCCCTCACCGGCGCGACCCTCGGCTGGCTGCTGCTGTGGCGGCTGCGGGCGACCCGCTTCGGGCCGCACACGCTCGCGGACGCGGCCTTCACGGCGGTGCTGCTGTTCACGGTCACCAGCCGGGTGATCAGCCCGCAGTACCTGGTGTGGCTGATCGGTCTGGCCGGTGTCTGCCTGTGCCACCGGGAGAGCCGGATGCGCCCGCCCGCCCTCCTGCTGCTCGCCGCGGCCCTCGTCACAGTCCTGGAGTTCCCGGCGGGCTTCGCGCACGTCGTGTCCAGCGACGCGTACGGCGTCGGACTCCTCGCCCTGCGCAACGGCCTGCTGGCCGTCGCCGGCGTCCTGGCGGCCCGGCGGCTGTGGCGCTCCACCGGCTCCGGGGCTCCGGTGGTCCCCGTGCCACCTCAGGCCGCCCGTACGAAGGAGAGCCCGGTCTCCTCCTGACGCCGGGCCCGCCGCCGCAGCACCGCGACGGCCGCGCACTGCACCGCCGCCGCGAGCGCCGGCGCGAGGCGCCGCGGGCAGGCTCGACCAGTGCACGGAGGACGGCGCGAGTGCCGCCCCGCGCCGCGTGCTCTCACTGACCGCCGTCGGCCGCGAGGACCTCCTGAAACCCGCGGCCCGCTCAGTCCAGCTGGGCCCTCAGGTAGTCGCGCCACCGCTCGGTGAACTCCTCCGGCGTCGTCCCGAGCACCTTGCGCAGCGCCTCCTCGACCGCGCCCGCCCGTTTCCCGTGCTTGCCGACGGCGCGGTAGAACTCGCCGAGCCGGACCTCGCCCCAGTGGTCGGCGATCATCCGGCAGGCCAGCCAGCCGCTCTCGTAGGCCTGGGCGAGCCTGGTGGCCTCGCCGCTGAAGCCGAAGTCCCGGTCCGGCGGCAGCTGCCGGGGCAGCTTGCCCTCCTGGACGGCGCGCGCCAGCTCGGGCGCGGCCTGGACCGCCGTACGGCCCGTGCCGAGGTAGCCGATCCAGTCGGCGTAGCCCTCGGAGAGCCACAGCGGGGTGGCCGCGGTCGTGTCCGCGCGGGTGGCCACATGGGTCGCCTCGTGGGTGAGCACGACCTGCCGGCCGGTAGCGCCTAGGAGGGCGTACGCCTCCGGGTTGACGACGATCCGGTCCGCGGGCGCCCTGCCCGATCCGCCCGCCTCGCCCGTGGTGACCGCGGCGATCCCGCGGTAGGAGGAGGCGGGCGAGCCGAGCAGGCCCGCCATGTCCTCCAGGGAGTCCGGTACGAGCACGACGACCCGCCGCGCCCAGTCCGTGCCCCACGCCTGCGACACGGCCGGCACCGCGCGGTCGGCCAGCGCCGCGTACCCGCGCAGCGTGTGGCCGGTCTGTCCGACCCCGAGGATCAGGCTGTGCTCGCCCTTGACGGCCGCCACCTCGCCCTGGTCCCACAACAGCTCGTCGGCCTTCTTCGCGGGCCGGTCCGAGGCGACGTACCAGTGCCCGTCGGCGGTGCGGCTGAGGCCGAGCGTGCGGGCGGCGGTGACCGGGGCCCGGTCGTAGCCGCCGACGCGGTAGCTGAGCTCGGCGTCGGCGGTGGCGGCGGAGCCGTCGCGGTGCAGGCCGGTCAGCCGGTAGCTCCAGGACGCCAACGGGACGGAGCGGACGTTCTCGTACGGGGCGCGCGTGCCCGTGCGGCCGTACGCCGTCTCGTCGTGGCCGAGCAGGGCCACCGCCCGGCGGTCGAGCACCTGCTGCACCTCGGTGCGCGCCGTGTCGGCCGTGGGCCGCCCGCCGCAGCCGGCCAGGGGCACGAACAGCAGACAGAGCCCCGCCACCGCGGAACGCCACGCCCGTCTACGACCAGCCACTTCCCGATCGTACGGCCCGCCGCGGGGTCAGACCCGGGTGACCGACGAGACGGGCATCATCCCGACCGGGTCGTAGCGGACCGCGGCGCCGGGATAGGGGGCGTGGATCACCTGGCCGTTGCCCACGTACATCGCCACATGGCTGGCGTCGGAGCGGTAGACGACGAGGTCACCGGGCCGGGCCTGGGAGAGCGGGACCTGCCGGCCGGCGTACCGCTGCTCCTGCGAGGTGCGCGGCAGCTGGATCCCGGCATGCTCGTACGACCACTGCATCAGGCCCGAACAGTCGAAGCCGGAGGGGCCGTTGGCGCCCCAGACGTAGGGGCGGCCGAGCGCGGAGCGGGCGGCGGCGAGAGCCGACGCGGAGCGGGCGTCCGGGGCGACCACGCCCGAGACGTCGGGGAAGTGCAGGCGGCCGTCGCGCGAGGCCCGCTCGTAGGCGGCACGCTGCTCGTTCGGCAGGGAGTTGAGCAGCCTTCGGGCCTTGGCGAGCTTCTGCTCCACGGTCCGCTTGTGCGTGGCGACCGCCGTCCGGCTCTTCTCCAGCTCGGCGAGCTTCCCGGCGGCCTCGGAGCGCTCCTGGGCGAGTTGGCGCAGGGCCGACCGGAGCTCCTTGAGCTCGGCCGCCTGACGGGCGCCGATCCGGTCGAGGGTGGACGCCTTGTCGAGGTAGTCGGCCGGGTCGTCGGAGAAGAGCAGGGCCACGGTGGGATCGATGCCGCCGGAGCGGTACTGGGCGCCGGCCAGCGAACCGAGCGCCTCCCGCATGGTGTTGATGCGCTCCTGCTGCCGGGCGATGTGGTCCTGCGCCAGGCCCACCTCCCGGCGCAGCACGCCCGCGCGTTCCCCGGCCCTGTCGTAGGCCTGGGTCGCCCGCTCGGCCTCCGTGTAGAGGCGGTCCACCTCGGCACGGGTGTCGGTGTGCGGAGCGGCGCTCGCCGGTACGGCGCCGAAGGCGGCGGCCGCCGCGGACAACATGCACAGGGCTACGGCTCCCCGGTCGAACCCGGACGGTACAAGGCGGCGATGGAACCCCACGGGAAGCCGCGCTCCTTCCGCTGGCGGACGTCTGACTGCTCGAAAGCTCGCCAGACAGTAGCCGCGCGGACACACACCGTCCAAAGGCCACAGGGGCCGCACAACGCGACGCCCCGCCGATGACGCAGGTCACCGGCGGGGCGTGGAGTCAGTTTGGGTTGTCGCGAATCGCCCGTTCGGGCGGCAGCCGCAGGGTCAGACGCGGACGCCGAACTGGAACGGCATGTTGCCGATCGCCTCGTAGCGCACGACGGCACCGGTGTGCGGGGCGTGCAGCACCTGGCCGTTGCCGGCGTAGAGGCCGACGTGGTGGGCGTCGCCGTAGAAGATGACGAGGTCGCCGACCTGGAGGTCGCTCTGGCTGTAGATGCGCGTACCAGCGCCGGCCTGGGCCTCGGAGGTACGCGGGATGGAGACGCCGGCCTGGGCGTAGGCCCAGGAGGTCAGGCCCGAGCAGTCGAAGGAGGACGGGCCGGAGGCGCCGTAGACGTAGGGCGAGCCGAGCTTGCTCTTGGCGGCGGCGAAGGCGGCGGCGGCCCGGCCGGAGGCGGGGGTGTCGTTGCCGAGGTCCACGCGCTCGCTGGCGGAACGGCTGGCGCGAGCCTGGTCGGCGGCGAGCGCCGCCTTCTCCTTGGCCGTCAGGGTGTTGAGCAGCTTCTGCGCCTCGGCGAGCTTGCCCTGGACTTCCTTCTTCTTCTTGCCCAGCTCGGTGCGGGTGGAAGCGAGGTCCTTGAGCTTGTCGGTGGCTTCCGTCCGCTCCTGGGCCAGTTCGCGCTGCTTGTCCTGAATCTTCTTCAGGGCCTCGACCTGCTGGCCGCTCAACTGGTCGAGCGTGGAGGCCTTGTCGAGGTAGTTGTCCGGGTCGGACGAGAGGAAGAGCTGGAGGGACGGGTCTATGCCGCCGGACCGGTACTGGGCGGTGGCCATCGAACCCAGGCCGTCGCGCAGCTTGTTGAGGTCCTCCTGGCCGCGGGCCACGTTGTCCTGGATGGTGGAGATCTCCTTCTGGAGCTTCTCCTGCTTCTCCTTGGCCCCGTTGTACTTCTCGGTGGCCTGCTCCGCCTGCTCGTAGAGCTTGTCGACCTTTGCCTTGACCTCGTCCTTGCTGAGCTTCTCGCTCGGTGCCGCGTTGGCGGCGTTCGCGCTCAGGACGACGGCAGCGGCGGCTGCGGTGGTCAGCACGGTCACGCGCGTGCGGCTCGGCTGCTTGGGTCGACGGTGGGACGCCACGGAGACGGGCTCCTTCTTTTGAGTGATCACCCGTGTGGAGGTTCGAGCCCAGACCCTAGTGACCTTGCTGTGATCAGTTCAAATCCTCACACCAAAAAATCCTGTCCCGCAATCCATTCTTTGCACACAACTCACACGCGGTGATCCCCGATTGACGCTACGTCGAGCGACGATTCGACCAATTCGGTCATTGCGTATGCGCGTTGAATGTTCAGGACAGTCGCTTGAGAAGTACCGCAGACGCGACAGGTCGGGCACCGGCCTTCGCGACCCCGTCGGCGACCTCGCGGTCGGTCGAGGCGACGATCACCGGGCGGCCCGGCGGCTCCGCGCGGACGAGCTGGCGGATGAGCTCGTCGGCGGTGACGCCCGGCTTGGAGAACAGCACCCGGACGCCCCGTGGGGGCGCCAGCAGGACCGGCGCGGCCAGTTCGGCGCCGTCGAAGACGCACGTGACCTCGGCGCCGGTCTGCGCGGCGAGCTGCGAGAGCTGACCGAGCAGCCGCAGCCGCTGCTTCTCCAGCGGCATCTGCGGATAGCCGGTCTTGGTGACGTTGTAGCCGTCGACCACCAAGTGCGCCTGCGGCAGGGCGAGAAGCTGGTCGAGAATGGCCGGATCGCTGTCGGACAGCGCCCGTGCGGCGATGTCCTTCGGGGTCATTCGTCCCGGTTCGACCGCGTCCACGGTCTCGGCCGGGCGCACCGAGACGGGCGGCAGGGCCAACTCCCGGCGCAGCCCCTGGGCCGCGTCCAGGACGGTGTCGAGCAGCAGCCGTACGCGCATGTCCTCGACGCTGCGCCCCTCACGGGCCGCCCGGCGGGTGGCCTCCAAGGTGGCCTCCGCCTCCCCCAGACGGGCCTTGAGCCGCCGGTTCTCGCTCTCGGCGGCCGAGACCTGCGCGTGCCCCTCCGTGCGGACGGCCTCCATCTCGCCGTGCGCCTTGCGCAGTGCCGCCTCGCCGCGCTTCACGTCGCTCTGGGCCGCACGCAGCTTGCGATGAAGCGATTCCGCTTCCTTCTTCGCCGACTCCAGCTCGACGCGCAGCCGCTCCGTCTCGGCCCGGATCTGCTCGCGGGCCCGGTCCAGCTCCTCGCGCAGCCGCTCCAGTTCGGCCCGGCTCTCCTCGTCGGCGCGCTCGGCGTCCGCCCGCTGGGCCTCCTCGCCGGCCGCGGTCACCAGCTTCACCCAGCCCGTGGGGCGCAGTACATAGGCCGCGGCCGCCACGTCGAGCGGGTCCGCGGCCGGGGGCGGCGAGCCGGAGTCGAGAGCGCCGGCGAGTTCCGGCTGGGCCTCTCTCAGTTTCTCGCCGATGCGCTGCCGGAACAGTGGGTCGGTCTCCAGGGCCGCGGCCATGGCGTTGCCCGCGAACTTGGCCCGACGGTTCGGGGCGAACCGGGCGTACTGCCGCAACTGGGCGGGCAGTTCGCCGACGGTCAGCCCGCCGAAACCGTCCGAGACGATCTGCACGACCCGGCGTCGCACACCGTCGGGCAGCGGACGGTCAAGCACCTCGGCGGTGCCGTCGCCCGGCCCCCCGCCTGTGGTCTCCACCATCCGTCACACCCCATCACCTGTGCGGGCCGCTCCTGCTCAGGAGTCGGCGCCCGGCCTGTCCACGAGTTCCACCTGGTCCACCGCGTTGCACCAGCGGCAGCGGACCGACTCGATGGTCTCACTGACCACCTCGCGCTCCTCGACCTTCGGCTCACCGGCCAGGTCGAGATGGACGTACTCGACGACCTTCGACGAGCGCGTCACGTCGAAGCGCGTGAGGTTGCCGCAGAGGGTGCAGCGCCAACGCGTCGTGGTGGTCGGCAGGGGAACCGGCATCGTGGCTCTTCGCTTCCTTCTGTGTCCGTGACGCGCCGTCTGCCCGGCGCGTGTGGCTCGTAACCCTACGGCCTGGCGGGTACTCGTCGCCCGTCTGTCCACGGCGGCGAGGCGGTCTGTGCCAGTGCGTCCCGTTACGTCATGCTCTGTGTTCATGATCCGCAACTGGAGCACGGCGACCGGCAGGACCCTCAGGGCGATCCGGACCTCCCCGGCGCCGATGACGTACGCCCTCATCGCCCTGTGCTGCCTGGTCTTCGTGACCGGCCCGGCATCCGGGCTCAATCCGGCGTACGGCTCCGGCGACGCGCTGCTCGCGGCGCAGCGGGCGTACTTCCGGCACTGGGGTGTCGTGCCCGCGGACCTGTTCGACGGCCCCGCCCGGGAGGCCCTCACGCCCATCACGGCCCTGTTCGTGCACGGCAGCTGGGTGCATCTGCTCGGCAACATGCTCTTCCTCTACGTCTTCGGGGCGATGACCGAGGAACGGATGGGCCGCGTGCAGTTCACCCTGTTCTACGTCTGCTGCGGATATCTGGCCCTGCTCGGCTACGCGGCCGCCAACGCCACCGCCGAGCAGTCGCTGGTCGGCGCCTCCGGGGCGATCTCGGCGGTCCTCGGCGCCTTCCTCTACCTGTTCCCCGGAGCCCGTGTCACCAGTCTCCTCCCGTTCCTGTTCTTCCTCCCGCTGCGCTTCCCCGCCTGGGTCGTGCTGCCCTTCTGGGTGGCCCTGCAGTGGCTGGCGGCGGGCCGCGCTCCCCAGGGGCCCGGGGTGGCCTATCTCGCGCACCTGGTGGGCTTCTCGCTGGGCTTCGTCTTCGCGTGGGTGCGTTTCGGACGGGCGACTAGAGTGAAGGCCGCCCCAGCGACGCCGGCCTCCGAGGGAGAGAACCAGCCGTGATCACCGCGATCGTGCTCATCAAGACCAGCGTGGACCGGATCCCCGAGATCGCGGAGCGGATCGCCTCGCTGGACAGCGTCAGCGAGGTCTTCTCCGTCACCGGCACCTACGACCTGATCGCCATGGTCCGGGTCCAGCAGCACGAGGACCTGGCCGAGGTCATCCCCGGCCGCATCAGCAAGATCCCGGGCGTCGAGGCCACCGACACGCACGTCGCGTTCCGCACGTACTCCCAGCACGACCTGGAGGCGGCGTTCTCCATCGGACTGGACAACTAGGACGGCCCCTGGCCGGGGGCCTGCGCGGCACCACGCCCCGGCGCCGCTGCGAGCGCCCCCGGGGCGTGGTGCCGCGGTCAGACCGCCGGGACGCAGCGGCCGTCCTGGGTGCGGTACTGCCACTTGGCGCCGTCAAGGACCAGTCCCTTCACGACACCGACAGAGCACTCGACGTGCCTTCCGCACCCGCCTCCCGGCGCCCCGGCCGAGGGCGCCGCTGCGAGCGCCCCCGGGGCGTAGTACCGGGTTCAGACCGCCGGGACGCAGCGGCCGTCCTGGGTGCGGTACTGCCACTTGGCGCCGTCGCAAACCAGTTCCCGTACGGCGCCGACGAAGCGCTCGACGTGCTCGTCCGGGGTGCCCGCGCCGAAGCTGACGCGGATGGCGTTGAGGGACTTCTCGCCGGGGGCGGCCTCGGGGGCGCCGCACTCGCCCTGGGCCTGCGGGTCGCCGCCGAGGAGGGTGCGCACCAGCGGGTGGGCGCAGAAGAGGCCGTCGCGCACGCCGATGCCGTACTCGGCGGAGAGCGCGGCGGCGAAGTGGGAGCTGTTCCAGCCCTCGACCACGAAGGACAGGACGCCGACGCGGGGGGCGTCGTCGCCGAAGAGGGACAGGATCCTGACCTCGGGGACCTCCGCCAGGCCCGCGCGGACGGTGTCGACCAGGTACCGCTCGCGGGCGACCAGGGCGTCGAAGCCCGCCTCCGTGAGCGCCTTGCAGGCGGACGCGACGGCATAGGCGCCGATGACGTTCGGCGAGCCGGCCTCGTGGCGGGCGGCGGTCTCGTGCCACTCCACGTCCACTCCCCCGTCCTCGCGCCGCGTGACCGCGCGGCTCGCGCCGCCGCCCGCGAGGTACGGCTCGGCCGCGCGCAGCCAGTCGGCGCGGCCGGCCAGGACGCCGGTACCGAACGGGGCGTACAGCTTGTGCCCGGAGAAGGCGACCCAGTCGACGTCGAGGTCCTGGACGGAGACCGGGTGGTGCGGGGCCAGCTGGGCGGCGTCCAGGACGATCCGGGCGCCGTGCGCGTGCGCGGCGGCGGCCAGCTCACGGACCGGCCACAGCTCGCCGGTGACGTTCGAGGCGCCGGTGACGCAGACCAGGGCCGGTCCGTGCGGGTCCCGGTCGGCCAGGGCGCGCTCCAGGGTCTCGACGGCCCGCCGCGGGGTGCGCGGGGCGTCCAGGTAGGTGACCCGGGCGTCCTTCCAGGGCAGCAGGGAGGCGTGGTGCTCGGTCTCGAAGACGAAGACCTGGCAGTCGGCGGGCAGCGCGGCGGCGAGCAGGTTGAGCGAGTCGGTGGTGGACCGGGTGAAGATCACCTGGTCGGCCTCGCGGCAGCCGAGGAACTCGGCGACCGTCCTGCGGGCGTTCTCGAAGAGGTCGGTGGAGAGCTGCGAGAGGTAGCCGGCGCCGCGGTGGACGCTGCCGTAGTACGGCGCGTAGGCCGCCACGTCGTCCCAGACGCGCTGGAGGGCGGGGGCGCTCGCCGCGTAGTCGAGGGCCGCGTAGGTGACTTCGCCGCCGGTCACGAGCGGGACGGTGACATCCCGGCCCAGAACGGGCAGCGGGGCACAAACGGACTGGGCGGGGACAGCGGTGGAGACAGACATGGGGGTACTCCCGTGAGGCAGGTGTGAACAACACGCGAGCGCACGTGCCTCGGGCACGGCTCGACGTGGGAAAGGGTGAAAAGGGGTGTGCGGAGGCGGGGCTCTGCGGCCCTATCGCATTCGCTTGCTCACGGAAGGCTCCCTCGACGACCAGGACCCCTGGTACTGCGCTCCTGCGGAGCGGGCGAGGGGTCCGCGCTTGCCGCAGACCTCGTTGCCTGCGACCTGGTCTTCACCCGGGGCACCCCGCCACGGACGGAGGGTTGCCGGACAGTCGGCCGGGGCCGAATGACTGTCACTCATGACCTGGTTCAGTATCCTGCCACACGATCTTCGGCGCGCAAGGCGCAGTCCGGCATCCGGACTGCGCCCCGCGTCACATCGTGCCGGGGGTCAGGCGTTGCTGACCGCCACCCAGCGCTCCAGCGTGCGCTTGGCCGCCCCCGAGTCGATCGACTCCGCCGCCTTGGCCATGCCGGCCCGCAGCTGCTCGGCCAGCGGCTCCCCCGTCGGATCCAGGGCCACCAGGGCCGCCGCCGAGTTCAGCAGCACCGCGTCCCGTACCGGGCCCTTCTCGCCGTCCAGCAGGCGCCGCGCGACCTCCGCGTTGTAGGACGGGTCGGCGCCGCGCAGGGCGTCCACCGGCACCAGTTCGAGGCCGACGTCGCGCGGGTCGAAGGTCTCCTCGGAGACCTTGCCGTCCCGGACGACCCAGACGTGGGAGGTGGACGTCGTGGTCAGCTCGTCGAGACCGTCGTCGCCGCGGAACACCAGGGAGGAGTTGCCGCGTTCGGCGAGGACGCCCGCGATGATCGGCGCCATGCGCGGGTCGGCGACACCGATCGCCTGGGACTTCACCTTCGCCGGGTTGGTCAGCGGGCCGAGGGCGTTGAAGACGGTCCGGATGCCCAACTGGCCGCGCGCCGCGGCGACATGACGCAGCGCCGGGTGGAACTTGACCGCGAAGCAGAAGGTGATGCCCGCCTCCTCCGCCACCTCGGCCACCCGCTGGGGGGTCAGGTCGAGGTTGACGCCGAGCTTCTCCAGGACGTCCGAGGAGCCCGAGGCGGACGAGGCCGCGCGGTTGCCGTGCTTGACGACCTTCGCGCCCGTGCCGGCCACCACGAGCGCCGACATGGTGGAGATGTTCACCGTCTTCGCGCCGTCGCCGCCGGTGCCGACGATGTCGACCGTGCGGCCCGACACCTCGATCACCTTGGCGTGCTCGTACATCGCCCGGACCACACCGGTGATCTCCTCGACGGTCTCGCCCTTGGCCCGTAGGGCCACCACGAACCCGGCGATCTGCGCGTCGGTCGCCTCGCCGCGCATGATCCGGTCCATGGCCCAGGCCGTCGCGTCGGCGCTCTGGTCACGGCCGTCGAGCAGGGCGTTCAGTACCTCGGGCCAGGAACGGCCCGCCGCGGTGTCGCCTCCAGCGGGGGTCACAGCGCTCATAAGCCGCTCCTGGGTGAGGTCCCGGATTCCGGGACGCGAGTCTCGACGAGGTCCACCCTATCCAGCCGCAGGACACGGCGAAGGGCCCCGTCCGAACACCGGACGGGGCCCCTGCCGTGGCGTGGCGTGCGCAGCGATCAGTGGTGGCCGTGGCCGCTCGTGATCTCCTTGTACTCCTCGACAGTGGGCTTCGGGATCTGGGAGTCCTCGCCGTAGAGCGCGTCGCTGAGCTTGGCGCGCAGCTTCTGCGTGCCCGCCACCTTGCGCTCGACACCGTTCTCGTCGACCAGCGGGCCGATCTCGGCCGGCTCGTACTGGTGGTGAGCCGTGAGGGTGTGCAGCTGCTCCTGGCTCAGCGGCTCGTGGACCTCGATGAACTCACCGTGCGGCAGGCGCTTGATGATGCCGGTCTCGCGACCGTGCAGCACCTTGTCCCGGTCCCGGCGCTGCAGGCCGAGGCAGATCCGCTTGGTGATGAGGAACGCGAGGACCGGTCCGACGAACACGAAGATCCGGACGAACCAGGTGACCGCGTTGATCGACAGGTGGAAGTGCGTGGCCCACAGGTCGTTGCCGCCGCCGATCAGCAGCGTCAGGTACACCGTCATCCAGGCGACACCGAGGCCGGTGCGCGTCGGGGCGTTGCGCGGGCGGTCCAGGATGTGGTGCTCGCTCTTGTCGCCGGTGACCCAGGACTCGATGAACGGGTAGACCGCGATCGCGACCAGGACCAGCGGGAAGATCACCAGCGGGATGAACACGCCCAGGACGAGCGTGTGACCCCAGAAGTTGATCTCCCAGCCCGGCATGAAGCGGATCAGCCCCTCGGAGAAGCCCATGTACCAGTCGGGCTGGGCGCCGGTGGACACCTGGTCCGGACGGTAGGGGCCCATGGCCCAGATCGGGTTGATCTGCGCGATCGCGGAGATGGCCGCGATGACACCGAAGACCAGGAAGAAGAAGCCACCGGCCTTGGCCGCGTACACCGGCAGCAGCGGCATGCCGACGACGTTCTTCTCGGACTTTCCGGGACCCGCGAACTGCGTGTGCTTGTGGTAGATGACCAGGATCAGGTGGCCCACCACCAAGCCGAGCATGATGCCCGGCAGCAGCAGGATGTGGATCGAGTAGAACCGGGCGACGAAGTCGTGGCCGGGGAACTGACCGCCGAAGAGGAAGAACGACAGGTACGTGCCGACGATCGGCACGGACAGGACCGCGCCCTCCATGAAGCGGACACCGGTGCCGGAGAGCAGGTCGTCCGGGAGCGAGTAACCGGTGAAGCCGGTGAACATGCCCAGGACGAACAGCAGGAAGCCGAACAGCCAGTTGATCTCACGCGGCTTGCGGAACGCGCCGGTGAAGAACACGCGCATCATGTGCACGAACATGCCGGCGAGGAAGATCAGCGCGGCCCAGTGGTGGATCTGCCGGACGAGCAGACCACCGCGCACGTCGAAGGAGATGTGCAGGGTCGAGCTGAACGCCTCGGACATCAGCTGTCCCTGCAGCGGGACGTAGCTGCCGTGGTACTCCACCTCGTTCATCGACGGGTGGAAGAACAGCGTCAGGTACACACCCGTGAGGATGATGATGAGGAAGCTGTACAGGCACACTTCGCCCAACATGAACGACCAGTGGTCGGGGAAGATCTTGCGCATGTTGGACTTGGCCAGGGCGTAGATCCCGAGTCGGCCGTCGGCCCAGTCGGCGACGCGCTCGCCGGCCGGAGCCTTCCCGCGGCTGCGGGTCTCTTCGTTCGCTGCAGTACTCATCCGCGCTCCCAGAAAGCAGGACCGACGGGCTCTTCGAAGTCGCCGAGCGCCTCGAGGTAGCCCTCGTCGTTCACGCCGATGCGGAGCTGCGGCAGGGCGTGACCGGCGGGACCGAAGATCACTCGGGCACCGTCGGAGAGGTCGAAGGTGGACTGGTGGCAGGGGCACAGCACGTGGTGCGTCTGCTGCTCGTACAGCGAGATCGGGCAACCGACGTGGGTGCAGATCTTCGAGTACGCCACGATGCCCTCGTGCGACCACTCGAGCTCGCGCTTGTCCTTGATGTTGTCCGGCTGGAGCCGGACGATCATCAGGGCCGCCTTGGCGATCTCGGTCTGGAACTCCTCGTCGGTCTCCTCCAGGCCCTCGGGCTTGGCGAAGGTCAGCGAGCCGACGGCGACGTCCTCGGGACGCAGCGGCTCGTTGGTGTTCATGTTGACGAGCAGCTTGCCCTTGGACCACAGCGTGTGGCGGAGCGAGGTCCCGGGCAGCGGGCCGAGGTCGCGCAGCAGCACGACGCCGGCGAGCGGCACCAGCGTGAGCGCACCGAACATCGTGGTGCGGATCAGACCGCGACGGCCGATCGCGGATTCCTTGGCGCCCTGCTTGAAGTCCGCGATGACCTTCGCGCGGACGTCGGCCGGGGCCGCGATCGGGTGACGCTCGTCGGTGATCTCCACGTCGGACATCAGGGTGCGGGCCCAGTGGACCGCGCCCGCGCCGATGCAGAACAGCGCCGTGCCGAGGGTCAGCCCCAGCGCGAAGTTCAGCGCGCTGAGGTGGCCGATCGGGAAGACGAAGATCGACTTGTCGGACGGGATCGCCACGTACGCGGCGATGAAGGCGACGGTGGCCAGCATCGACACCGTGAACAGCAGGGCGACGACGCGCTCGGACCGCTTGGCGGCCCGCTCGTCGGTGTCCTGGATCCGGTGCTCGTGCGGCGGGAGGCCCGGGTTGGCGAAGGGGTTCTTCTCGTCCGCGACGCCTACCGCGCCGTGCGCGGCTTCCTGCTCAGCGGGCAGGTTCTCATCTGGAATGTCTTGGCTACTCATGACTTCTTGGCCTTTGCGGTCCGAGCGGCGACCCAGACGGCGACCGCGATCAGCGCACCGAGGCCGAAGATCCAGGCGAACAGACCCTCGGTGACCGGCCCGAGGCCGCCCAGCTCGAGACCGCCGGGGTTCTCCGTCCCGCTGCCGTCGACCGCGTTCAGGTACGCGATGATGTCCTTCTTGTTCTTCTCCGTCATGGTGGTGTCGGGGAAGGACGGCATGTTCTGCGGGCCCGTCTGCATGGCCTCGTAGATGTGCTTCGGGTCGACACCCTCAAGGGTCGGAGCGTACTTGCCGTCGGTCAGCGCGCCACCCTTGCCGGTGAAGTTGTGGCACTGCGCGCAGTTGGTGCGGAACAGCTCGCCGCCCGCGGCGATGTCCGCACCCTCCGGGCCGTACTGCTCCTTCGTCGGCACCTCGGGACCGGCACCCAGCGAGGCGATGTACGCCGCGAGCATGTCGATCTGGGGCTGGGTGTAGGTGGGCTTCTTGCGCGGGACCTGGGCACCCTGGGAGGAGGCGGCGGGCATACGGCCGGTGCCGACCTGGAAGTCGACGGCCGCGGCGCCCACGCCGACCAGGCTCGGCCCGTCGGAGGAGCCCTGGCCACCGGTGCCGTGGCAGCTGGCGCAGCCGACCTCGTAGAGCTTCTTGCCCTGTTCGATGGTCAGGGACTGGGCGGTTTCATCTGCCTGCGCCTTGCTCGCGGGCGCGAACGCGGAGTACAGCCCCCCCGTGGCCGCCAGCGCGAGGAGTAGGACGACGACCGCCGCCAACGGATGGCGTCGTCGTGCGGAGAGCTTTTTCACGGATTACCCCGGTGTCAGGATCTTCTGCGTCGATGCTTCTGGGAAGTGCGTTTCTGGAACGCACGCGGGATCGGGCCCGGCTACTTGATCATGTAGATCGTGGCGAAGAGGCCGATCCAGACGACATCGACGAAGTGCCAGTAGTAGGACACGACGATGGCCGCGGTCGCCTGCTCGTGGGTGAACCTCTTCGCCGCGTAGGTGCGGCCGAGGACGAACAGGAAGGCGATGAGGCCGCCCGTCACGTGCATGCCGTGGAAACCGGTGGTCAGGTAGAACACCGAGCCGTACGGGTCGGAGGAGAGCGAGAGCCCGTCCTTCTTCACCAGCTCGGTGTACTCGTAGATCTGACCGCCGATGAAGATCGCACCCATGATGAAGGTGACGATGAACCAGGCCCGGAGCTTCTTCACGTCGCCGCGCTCGGCCGCGAACACGCCCATCTGGCAGGTGAAGGAGGAGAGCACCAGGACCGTGGTGTTCGTCGCCGAGAAGGGGAAGTTCAAGGCCTCGGCCATGTGCTTCCAGTGCTCGGGACCGGTCACCGATCGCAGGGTGAAGTACATCGCGAAGAGGGCCGCGAAGAACATCAGCTCGGAACTCAGCCAGATGATGGTTCCGACGCTGGTGAGGTTCGGCCGGTTGACCGACGGGTGCGCGTGCCCGGTATCTACTGTCGTTGCTGTCGCCACGACCGACATTATGTCGGTCGCTTATCCCGCCCTCACTCCGGGGGGTGCCGTTCGGAGTGTCCGTACCGTGTGTACTGCCCGGATGGCCCATCAAGGGGTCCTTCGAAGTCGTGTCCGAGCCAGTGTTGACAAGGTGTCGGAAGGGGTAGCATCCGCCGCATCGGTCCTGTCCGTACGACGCTGACGTCCCGGAGGAACAATGCAGCCGACCGCCACGGTGCTGGTCTACAGCGACGACTCCAACACCCGCGAACAAGTCCGGCTCGCCACAGGCCGGCGGCCGGCTCCGGACGTCCCCGTGGTGGAGTTCGTGGAGTGCGCGACGCCCCAGGCGGTGCTGGCCGAACTGGACAAGGGCGGGATCGACGTCTGCGTGCTCGACGGCGAGGCCGTGCCCATGGGCGGCATGGGGGTGTGCCGGCAGATCAAGGACGAGGTCTTCAACTGCCCGCCGGTGCTCCTGCTGATCGGACGCCCGCAGGACGCCTGGCTCGCCACGTGGAGCCGCGCGGACGGGGCTGTGACGCTGCCCGTGGAGCCCGTGGAGTTCGCGGAGGCCCTGGCCGCCCTGCTGCGCCGACAGAGGCTGCTGAGCGCCTAGGTCCTGTCGTCAAACTCACGTCGTCCGCCCGCAGGGCGGGCCTTGCGGCGTCAGGTGCGTGCTCTCGGCGTGCCGGCTCCTGGCCCTCGTACTGGATGTACTTGGGTCAGGGGCCGGTGCGGTGAGAGTGCGTGCATGGCGTCGCGAGGCAGGCGGGAGTTTGACGACAGGGCCTAGCGGAGCGGGGTGCGGGGGGGTGTTGGACGCCCCGCACCCCAGGATGCCTCTCGTGGCCGTGCGGCCGCCTCTCACGGCCGTCCGGACGGGTCACACGGCCGTCGGCCGGAGCCGGTCCGCCTCCTCCGGCCTCGGGCTGTCCTTCTTACCCTGGACCAGGGCGCTGCCCGTGCGCCACTTCGCCCAGGCGACGTTCCAGTCGCCGAAGCCGTTGCCGAACGGCTCCATCACGTGGCCGTTGGAGTTGATGACCTGGACCAGGTCGCCCGGGTGGAAGGTGTTGAAGAACCATTCGGCGTTGGTGTTGTTCATGCCGGTGCAGCCGTGGCTGACGTTCTCGTAGCCCTGTGAGCCGACGGACCAGGGCGCGGCGTGCACGTACTCGCCGGACCAGGTGACCCGGGTCGCGTAGTAGACCGGCAGATCGTACGAGTCGGGGTCGCCCTCGGAGATGCCGACCGTGGTGCCGCGCATGCGTACGAAGTACTGCTTCTCCAGTACGACCTTGACACCGTTGCGGGTCTCGTAGCCGGCCTTGCCGGTGGTGATGGGGATCTGGTTGATCTCCTGGCCGTTCTTGTACACCTTCATCTGGTGCGTGGCGGCGTCCGTGACGGCGAGCAGTTTGTCCCCGGTGGTGATCCGCAGGGGTTTGGCCTTGCCACCCCACAGGCGGTCGGCGACCCGGATGCCCTCCAGGTTGCTGTGCACCTGGATGGTGGCGTGCGCGGGCCAGTAGTCCTTGGGGCGGAAGTGCAGCTGCTTGTCGCTCACCCAGTACCAGGAGCCGGCCACCGCGGGCGTGGAATCCACCCTGAGGGCGCCTTCGACCACGGCACGCTGGGCCTTGTCCTTGACCGGCTGGTTGAGGTCGGCCGTGATGGGCTGCCCGACGCCGTACTGGCCCGCCTTCGGCCCGAAGGTGACGTCCAGGGTCTTGCGGCTGGTGGGCGCGCTGGTGTCGAAGGTGATGACCTTGCGGCCGGGTGCGCCGTCGTCGTCCTCCGTGCTGACCCGCACCGTGTAGTGGGCGTTGGCGGCGAGCGGGGCGGTGCTGTGCCAGCGGCTGCCGTCGGCGTCGAGTTCGCCCGCCACGTAGCGGCCCGTGGCGTCCGTGGCCGTGACGTCCGTGATGCGCCCGTCACCGCTCTCGGAGGTGATCTCCAGGGGTTTGTCCGGGTCGGCCTTCTTCCCCGCCTGGGTGGGGGTGTTGAAGGAGATCTGGTCCGCCGCGTCGTACGGCTTCGCGGACAGCGGGTCGCCGTCCGCGCTGCAGGCGGTGACGGCCGCGCCGAGGGCGGTCACCAGCAGCGTGCAGCCGACGACGGTGCGGGTGCGCGGAGAGGTGCTCATGACCTCACGCTAGGAAGGTTCGCGAGCCGGGGCGCGGTGGGTGAGGCGGACGAGGGAACGGCCGCACCCGAAGGGCGCCCAGAGCGTCGTACGGGCCCCGCCGGAGCCCTCCGGGAAAGGCGGAAGCCCGGACTCCCCGAGGGGGTGTCCGGGCTTCCGAAGCGCTCGGCGCGTGCTACTGGGTGCGGTTCTCACCGTGGTAGTACTCGAAGACCCAGCCGAACAGGCCGACCAGGATGATCGGTGCCGAGAAGTACAGCAGCCACCAGCCGACCGCCACACCGAGGAAGGCCAGCGCGCCACCGATGCCGAGGGCGAGCGGCTGCCAGCTGTGCGGGCTGAAGAAGCCCAGCTCGCCCGCGTCGTCCGCGACGTCGGCCTCCTTGTTGTCCTGAGCACCCGCGTCGACCCGCCGGGCGGTGAAGCCCAGGTAGAAGCCGACCATGATGCACAGGCCGAACGCCAGGAAGAGCGCCGTGGTACCGGCCGGCTCCTTCGACCACACGCCGTACACGATCGCGATGGCGAGGACGAAGACGCTCAGCCACATGAACATCCGGCCCTGGATCTTCACTTGCCGGCCTCCTTGTTGCCCGCGATGGCGCTGGTGCCGTGACCGGCGAACTCCAGCTGCTCCATGGCGGCGATCTCCGGGTGGTGCAGGTCGAACGCCGGGGATTCACTGCGGATCCGCGGCAGGGTGAGGAAGTTGTGCCGCGGCGGCGGGCAGGACGTCGCCCATTCGAGCGAACGGCCGTAGCCCCACGGGTCGTCGACCTCGACCTTCTTGCCGTACTTGGCCGTCTTCCACACGTTGTAGAGGAACGGCAGGATCGACAGGCCGAGCAGGAACGAGCTGATCGTCGAGATCGTGTTCAGGGTGGTGAATCCGTCGGCCGCGAGGTAGTCGGCGTAACGGCGCGGCATGCCCTCCGCACCCAGCCAGTGCTGGACCAGGAAGGTGCCGTGGAAGCCGACGAACAGCGTCCAGAAGGTGATCTTGCCGAGGCGCTCGTCGAGCATCTTGCCCGTCATCTTCGGCCACCAGAAGTGGAAGCCGGAGAACATCGCGAAGACGACCGTACCGAAGACCACGTAGTGGAAGTGCGCCACCACGAAGTACGAGTCGGAGACGTGGAAGTCCATCGGCGGCGAGGCCAGGATGACACCGGTCAGACCACCGAACGTGAAGGTGATCAGGAAGCCGGTGGCCCACAGCATGGGCGTCTCGAACGAGAGCGAGCCCTTCCACATGGTGCCGATCCAGTTGAAGAACTTCACACCGGTCGGGACCGCGATCAGGAAGGTCATGAAGGAGAAGAACGGCAGCAGCACACCGCCGGTGACGTACATGTGGTGGGCCCACACGGTCACGGACAGACCGGCGATCGAGATGGTCGCGGCGATCAGACCCATGTAGCCGAACATCGGCTTGCGGGAGAAGACCGGGATGACCTCGGAGATGATGCCGAAGAACGGCAGCGCGATGATGTACACCTCTGGGTGTCCGAAGAACCAGAAGAGGTGTTGCCACAGCAGTGCTCCGCCATTTGCCGCGTCGAACACATGGGCGCCGAATTTACGGTCCGCCTCCAGGGCGAACAGCGCGGCGGCCAGGACCGGGAAGGCGAGCAGGACCAGGACGGCGGTCAGCAGCACGTTCCACACGAAGATCGGCATCCGGAACATGGTCATGCCCGGGGCACGCATGCAGATGATCGTGGTGATGAAGTTGACCGCACCGAGGATGGTGCCGAAGCCGGAGAAGGCCAGACCCATGATCCACATGTCGGCGCCGATGCCCGGCGAGCGGACCGCGTCCGACAGCGGGGAGTAGGCGAACCAGCCGAAGTCGGCCGCGCCGTCCGGGGTGAGGAAGCCACCGACCGCGATCGTCGAGCCGAACAGGTAGAGCCAGTAGGCGAACATGTTCAGCCGCGGGAACGCGACGTCGGGGGCGCCGATCTGGAGCGGCATGATCCAGTTCGTGAAGCCGGCGAACAGCGGCGTCGCGAACATCAGCAGCATGATCGTGCCGTGCATCGTGAACGCCTGGTTGAACTGCTCGTTCGACATGATCTGCAGGCCCGGACGGGCCAGCTCGGCGCGCATGAGCAGCGCCATGACGCCGCCGATCAGGAAGAACGCGAACGACGTGACGAGGTACAGCGTTCCGATCGTCTTGTGGTCGGTGGTCGTCAGCCACTTCACCACGACATTGCCGGGCTGCTTGCGCCTGACCGGCAGCTCGTTCTCATACGAGTCTTCGGCTGCCCCGGCACCCTGGGGTTCGTTGAGGATGCTCACAGGTTGTTCGTCTCCCGGTTCTTCTCGTGCGGCGTCTGCGCGATGCCGGCGGGAATGTAACCGGTCTGCCCCTTCTTGGCGAGGTCCTTGAGGTGCTGCTCGTAACGCTCGGGCGAGACGACCTTCACGTTGAACAGCATCCGGGAGTGGTCGACGCCGCAGAGTTCGGCGCACTTGCCCATGAAGGTGCCCTCGTGGTTCGGGATCACCTGGAAGGCGTTGGTGTGGCCCGGGATGACGTCCTGCTTCATCAGGAAGGGCACCACCCAGAAGGAGTGGATGACGTCACGCGAGGTGAGGACGAAGCGAACCGTCTTGCCCTCGGGGAGCCAGAGCGTCGGGCCGGGGTTGCCGGTCTGCGGGTTCCTCGTGCCCGGCGTGCCCACGTCGTAGACACCGCCGGCGTTCGCCGGGAATTCCTTCTTGAACCGGTCCGGAATGGCGAGCAGTTCCGGAGACGTCTTGGCGTTGCCGGTGGAACCGGGGACGTCCGCGATGTAGTTGAAGCCCCAGCTCCACTGGAAGCCGACCACGTTGACCGTGACGTCGGGCTTCTTGGAGAGATCCAGGAGCTTCGTCTCGTCCCGGGCCGTGAAGTAGAACAGGACCGAGATGATGATGATCGGGACCACCGTGTACAGAGCCTCGATCGGCATGTTGTACCGGGTCTGCGGAGGTACCTCGATCTTGGTGCGGCTGCGCCGGTGGAACATGGCGCTCCACAGGATCAGGCCCCACACCAGCACGCCGACGGCGAGCGCGGCAGCCCAGGAGCCCTGCCACAGGGAGAGGATCCGCGGAGCCTCTTCCGTGACCGGGGTGGGCATACCAAGGCGGGGGAAGTCCTTGTATGTGCAACCGGTAGCGGTCGCCAGGACCAGGCCCGCGGTCAATGCCTGCAGCAGCTTCCGCCGCATCGGGCGCCGCGGCGAGCGGTCGGAGCCGTTGGGACTCACGTAGCGCCTTCCCGAGAGTCTCGCCCGCGCGGTCGGCTGCGGCCTTCTCGCTGGTCGGTCGCCGCCCTGCGTCGGGCAGGGGTTTGGATGTTTATGCGGACCAAACCCTAGCCGACGCCCTCGGGGGGTTCGCGGGGAGGGTGCCATACGCGCTACGGGTCACCCGAAAGCGCCTAGTAGCTCGGGGGTTCGGGTGGTTTGGCGGGTGCGGGATCGCCGTGGTTGCCCGCGTCCACGCGGCCCAGCCGCACCTGAGCACGGTCCCGCACCCCTGCCTGACCTGCGGAAGCTTTAACGTTGCTGTATGTCCTACTTCGACTCCGCCTCCAGCGCTCCCCTTCATCCTGTGGCCCGTCAGGCGTTGTTGGCCTCCCTGGACGAGGGGTGGGCCGACCCGTCCCGGCTGTACCGGGAAGGGCGGCGGGCGCGGTTGCTGCTGGACGCCGCGCGGGAGGCGGCCGCGGAGGCCGTGGGGTGCCGGACCGATGAGCTGGTGTTCACCTCGTCCGGTACGCGTGCCGTGCACAGCGGGGTCGCGGGGGCGTTGGCTGGGCGGCGGCGGGTCGGGCGTCACCTGATCGTGTCAGCGGTCGAACACTCCTCAGTGCTCCATTCGGCTGAGGTGTGGGAGGCGGACGGCGGGACGGTGACCCGGGTGCCGGTGCTGCGGACGGGGGCGGTGACCGCGGCGTCGTACGCCGACGCCCTGCGCGCGGACACCGCGCTGGCGTGCCTGCAGTCGGCCAACCACGAGGTGGGCACCGCGCAGCCGGTGGCGGAGGTGGCCGAGGTGTGCCGGGCGGCCGGGGTGCCGCTGCTGGTGGACGCGGCCCAGTCGCTGGGCTGGGGACGGGTGGAGGGCGACTGGTCGCTGCTGACGGCGAGCGCCCACAAGTGGGGCGGGCCGTCCGGGGTCGGGCTGCTCGTGGTGCGCAAGGGGGTGCGGTTCGCGGCCCAAGGGCCCATGGACGAAAGGGAGTCGGGGCGGGCGGCCGGGTTCGAGAACCTCCCGGCGATCGTCGCGGCCGCGGCCTCGCTGCGGGCGGTACGGGCCGAGGCGGCCCAGGAGGCGGTGCGGCTGCGGCAACTGACGGAGCGGATCCGGGCGCGGGTACCGGAGTTGGTGCCGGACGTCGAGGTGGTCGGCGATCCGGAGCGGCGGGTGCCCGGGATCGTCACGTTCTCCTGTCTCTATGTCGACGGGGAGACCGTGCTGCACGAGTTGGACCGGGAGGGTTTCTCCGTCTCGTCCGGATCGTCCTGTACGAGCAGCACGCTGACGCCGAGCCATGTGCTGAGGGCGATGGGGGTGCTGAGCGAGGGGAACGTCCGGGTGTCGCTGCCGCCGGGGACGGCGCGGGAGGACGTGGAGCGGTTCCTGGCTGTGCTGCCGGGCGTGGTGGCGGGGGTGCGGGAGAAGCTGGGCGCCCCGGCGCCGGCGACCACGGCCCCCGAGGCCGACGTGCTGGTCGTGGACGCCCTCGGCAAGCGGTGCCCGATCCCGGTCATCGAGCTGGCGAAGGTCATCGGGGACGTACCGGTGGGCGGCACGGTACGGGTACTGGCGGACGACGAGGCCGCGCGGCTGGACATCCCCGCGTGGTGCGAGATGCGGGGCCAGGAGTATGTCGGCGAGGAGCCGGCGGACCACGGCTCGGCCTATGTGGTCCGCCGGGTGTCCTGAGCTAGGCGAGGTGCCGCTTGACCTCGGCGGCGGCGTCGTGGCCGTACGCCTTGGTGAAGCGGTCCATGAAGTGGGCGCGGCGCAGCTGGTACTCCTGGGTGCCGACCGTCTCGATGACGAGGGTGGCGAGCATGCAGCCGACCTGGGCGGCGCGCTCCTGGGAGACGCCCCAGGTGAGGCCGGACAGGAAGCCGGCGCGGAAGGCGTCGCCGACGCCGGTGGGGTCGGCCTTGCGCTCCTCCTCGGGGCAGCCGACCTCGATCGGGTCCTCGCCGGCCCGCTCGATGCGGACGCCGCGCGAGCCGAGGGTGGTGACGCGGTGGCCGACCTTGCCGAGGATCTCCTCGTCGGTCCAGCCGGTCTTGGACTCGATCAGGCCCTTCTCGTACTCGTTGGAGAAGAGGTACGTCGCGCCGTCCAGCAGTATCCGGATCTCTTCGCCGTCCATACGGGCGATCTGCTGGGAGAAGTCGGCGGCGAACGGGATGTTCCGGGAGCGGCACTCCTCGGTGTGGCGGAGCATGCCCTCCGGGTCGTCGGCGCCGATGAGGACCAGGTCGAGGCCGCCGACGCGGTCGGCGACGGTCTTCAGCTCGATGAGCCGGGCCTCGCTCATGGCACCGGTGTAGAAGGAGCCGATCTGGTTGTGGTCGGCGTCGGTGGTGCACACGAAGCGAGCGGTGTGCAGGGTCTCGGAGATACGGACCGAGTCGGTGTCGACACCGTGCCGGTCGAGCCAGGCACGGTAGTCGTCGAAGTCGAAGCCCGCGGCTCCGACCAGGATCGGCTTCGAGCCGAGCTGCCCCATGCCGAACGCGATGTTCGCGCCGACGCCTCCCCGGCGTACGTCCAGATTGTCGACCAGGAAGGAGAGCGAGACCGTGTGCAGCTGGTCCGCGACGAACTGGTCCGCGAATCGGCCGGGGAAGGTCATGAGGTGGTCGGTGGCGATGGAGCCGGTGACTGCGATGCGCACGGCGTGGACGCTCCTGAGGGGAGGTGGATTGACAGTTCACGCTACCGGGTTCAGGCAAGGGTCTGAAGCTGGCAAAACTACCCGATAGTAGATCTTTCTTCGCGCGCCTCGGCGTGCTTACGGTGGCGCCTATGACGAACCTGAAGGTCTCTGCCCCCGCTCCGGCCGACCCCGACGGCGACCTCGCGTCGCTGCGCGGTGACTGTGCCCGGATGGCCCCCCACTGGGCGGTTCCCCCTCACGTCCATTCCCGCCCGGTGTCGCCGTCACTCATCCACGGGGTGTCCGTTCCGGCCAAGTCGGCGCGGCTCCTGGACGCGATGTCCGACTACGGGGACTGAGACTGCGCCGGTCGGCTGAACCGGCGCCCGATCAGGGAACCGTGCGCTCCCCCGGTGCGTCCCATCGCCGTCCCCCGAGAAGGGGATGCGCGATACGACCCCACAAGGAGCGATGCGGTGAACACCGAGCGACCCGACCACGACGACGACGCGGGCGCCGTGGCCGGCGCCGAGGTTGAGGGTGAGGCCTCTGTTGCCGCTGAGGCCTCTGCCGACGGCAAGGCCTCTGCCAAGGCTGAGATCCCTCTTGACGGTGAGGCCTCTGGCGAGGCCGAGACGCCTGTCGATGGCGAGGCCTCCGGCGAGGCTGAGGCCTCTGTTGACGGTGAGGCCTCTGCTGATGCCGAGACGCCGCCTCTTGCCCCTGAGCCCTCTGCTGAGGCCGAGGCACCTGTTGCGGCCGACGCGCCGGTCGTGCAGACCGGGGTCGTCGCGGCCGACGGGGACGTCGACGGTGACGGCGGTGAGCGGTCCGGGCGGCGGAAGTCTCCGCTGGTCGCCGCCTCCGTCGCGGCCGCCGTACTGCTGGTCGGCATCGGCGGGACGTACCTGGCCGCCCACGCGAGCGGCGACTCCCGCGGCGGTACGGGATCGTCGGCGCCCGGCGGGGACGGGACTCCCCCGCCGCTCGCGCTCGACGGTGTCTCCGAGGGCGGTACGGAGGGCATCGCGCCCGGTGAGCCCAATCCGTACGGCGTGCGCTACGCGGTCGGCGGCTCGCTGCCGGACGGCCCCGGCTCGGCGGCCGTGTACCGGGCGCAGGGCCAGGTCACCCGGGACGAGGTGGCCCGGCTGGCCAAGGCGCTCGGGATCGACGGGACGCCGGTGGCCGAGGGGCAGACCTGGCGGGTCGGCCGGGACGCCATGGGGCCGAGCCTGCGGGTGAACAAGGAGGCGCCCGGCTCCTGGACCTTCAGCCGGTACGCGCCGGGCACCGACAACTGCAAGGGCACCCTCGTCTGCGCGCAGGACCCGGCCGCCCCGGCGGACGACCCGGTGACCGTGACGGCCGCGAAGAAGGCGGCGGCGCCGATCCTGAAGGCGCTGGGCCAGGACGACGCGAAGGTGGACGCGAACCAGGTCATGGGCGCCCAGCGGGTGGTGAACGCCGACCCGGTGGTGGGCGGACTTCCCACGTACGGCTGGACGACGGGGCTGACCGTCGACAAGCAGGGCGAGGTGATCGGCGGCAACGGGCTGCTGAAGTCGCCGGCCAAGAGCGACACGTACCCCGTCCTGAGCGCGCGCAAGACGCTGGACCTGATGAACGCGGCGCCGCACACCGACGACCGCATGGGCATCGGCGGCTGCGCCAGCCCCGTACCGATGAAGGACCGTCTTGAGCAGCCGTGCGGCTCCTCGACGACGGCGCCGAAGCAGGACACGGCCGCGGTGACGGTCGAGCACGCGGTGTTCGGGCTGGCCTCGCACTCGGTGGACGGGCGGCAGGCGCTGGTGCCGTCCTGGCTGTTCGAGGTGCGGGGCAAGGACGCGCGGGGCACCTTCACGGTGACGCATCCGGCGATCGACCCGAAGTACCTGGCGCCGGCGTCGGCACCGTCCACGGCGCCGTCCGCGGCCCCGACCTCGCCGGGCGACCGGCCGACCGCGACCGAGGCGCCGACCGCACGGAACGTCAAGGTGGACGGCTACACGTCCGACGACAGGGAACTGACCGTGAGCTTCATGGGCGGGGTGTGCGCCGACTACAAGGCGTCCGCGGAGGAGAGCGCGGGCGAGGTGACGGTCAGGGTGACGGAGACGCCGTGGCCGGACAAGGTCTGCATCCTGATCGCCAAGCAGTACGCGCAGACCGTGCGGCTGGACCAGCCGCTCGGCACCCGGAAGGTCGTCGGCACGGACGGCTCGGCCGTCCCGCTCACCAAGCCGGGAGCCCGACTGCCCGCACCGCCCTCGGCCCGCTAAGGCCCGGGCTCTTCGGGCGGATCACGAAAGCACGAAGGCGGCGGCCCTGTCGGAGGGGGCCGCCGCCTTCGCGGTGTTCAGGGTGCGACTCAGCTGAAGGAGTCGCCGCAGGCGCAGGAGCCGGTCGCGTTCGGGTTGTCGATCGTGAAGCCCTGCTTCTCGATCGTGTCCACGAAGTCGACGGTGGCGCCGCCCAGGTACGGGGCGCTCATGCGGTCGGTGACGACCTTGACCCCGCCGAAGTCCTTCACGACGTCGCCGTCGAGGGAACGCTCGTCGAAGAACAGCTGGTAGCGCAGGCCGGAGCAGCCGCCGGGCTGGACGGCGACGCGCAGCGCGAGGTCGTCACGGCCTTCCTGGTCGAGCAGGGCCTTGACCTTGGACGCGGCGGCGTCGGTCAGAACGATGCCGTCGGTGACGGTGCTGGTCTCGTCCGATACGGACATCTACATCTCTCCCGGGTTGTACGGAGACTGCTTGCCGACGAGTGCAACCGTCGGGCCCGCGGATTCATTCCGGGCCGAGCACTTGCGTCCTCTTCCTCCTCATGCTCGCACATACGCGGTGGAGCGGACAGTGAGCGACGGTCGGGTCCGCCGGGATTCACGTCACATAGACGCTATGACCATCGTCAAAGTGACGTGAAGCAGGTTATGATAGATAGCGTCAGTTAGACGAAAAGAAGAAAGGGTGCGTGTCGTGACCACCGCCCAGACCCCGGAGCTCGACGTCCAGCCGACTCCTCTCGCCCTGCTGCTCCTCGGCCGTGAGGCCGACCCGAAGAGCGAGCGCGGCGTCGAATGCCCCGGCGACCTGCCCTCGCCGTCCGACCCCGACCTGGTCGAGCGCGCCCGCGCGGCCAAGGCGAAGCTCGGCGACAAGGTGTTCGTGCTCGGCCACCACTACCAGCGCGACGAGGTCATCCAGTTCGCGGACGTCACGGGCGACTCCTTCAAGCTGGCGCGCGACGCGGCGGCCCGCCCGGAGGCCGAGTACATCGTGTTCTGCGGTGTGCACTTCATGGCCGAGTCGGCCGACATCCTGACGACCGACGACCAGAAGGTCGTGCTGCCCGACCTCGCCGCCGGCTGCTCCATGGCCGACATGGCCACCGCCGAGCAGGTCGCGGAGTGCTGGGACGTGCTGACGGAGGCCGGCATAGCCGACCAGGTCGTGCCCGTCTCGTACATGAACTCGTCCGCGGACATCAAGGCGTTCACGGGCAGGCACGGCGGCACGATCTGCACCTCGTCGAACGCGAAGCGGGCCCTTGAGTGGGCCTTCGAGCAGGGCGACAAGGTGCTGTTCCTGCCGGACCAGCACCTCGGCCGCAACACCGCCGTCCGCGACATGGGCATGTCCCTCGACGACTGCGTGGTCTACAACCCGCACAAGCCGAACGGCGGGCTGACCGCGGACGAGCTGCGCGCGGCCAAGATGATCCTGTGGCGCGGCCACTGCTCGGTCCACGGCCGCTTCAGCCTGGACTCCGTGAACGACGTGCGCGCCCGGATCCCCGGCGTGAACGTGCTGGTCCACCCCGAGTGCAAGCACGAGGTCGTGGCCGCCGCCGACCACGTCGGCTCGACGGAGTACATCATCAAGGCCCTGGAGGCCGCCCCGGCCGGCTCCAAGTGGGCCATCGGCACGGAGCTGAACCTGGTCCGCCGCCTGGCGAACCGTTTCGCGCCCGAGGGCAAGGAGATCGTCTTCCTCGACAAGACGGTCTGCTTCTGCTCCACCATGAACCGCATCGACCTCCCCCACCTGGTCTGGGCCCTGGAGTCCCTCGCCGAGGGCAACCTGGTCAACCGCATCGAGGTGGACCGGGAGACGGAGAAGTTCGCGAAGCTGGCCCTGGAACGGATGCTGGCCCTGCCGTAAGCCACGTCCCGACACCGGTCACCCCGCCGCCACCGGATTCCTGGTGGGGTGACCGGGGTCCAGGGCGAAGACCGTGCCGTCGGGGGTATCGACGACCAGCGTGCCCTTGTCGACGAGCACATCGGCCAGGTCCCAGCCCGCACCCGTCACCCGCTCGGCGCGCGGCGGCGATTCCCACAGGACCGTGCCCCGGCGGGCGTCGAGGGCGGCGACCCGGCCGGCGGCGCTGGACAGGTAGAGCGTATGGGTCCGGTCGTCGAGGACCGGCCGGCCCGGCTGCTGCAGCGTCGTCCGGATACGCCACACCTGCTTGCCGGTGCCGGGAGACACCGCGGTCACCTCGCCGCTGGACCTGGCGAGGAACAACATGCCGCCCTCGACCGTGGGCTGTCCATGCAGCTTCTGCGCCGGTTCGACCTCCTGCCGCTTACCGGTGTCCGGGTCCAGCAGCAGGATGCGGGCGTACGCCATGTTGTCGGGGCCGTTGTCGGACTCGCCTTCGTCCCACTGCAGGCACACCAGCCGCCGGGCGACGGTGCCCTTGCAGCTGCTCCCCGCCGGTGTCGTCAGCCGCCGTGTCGAACCGTCGCCCGGGTCGATGACGAGGAAGTCGGTGTCGGCCGCCCTGCTCGTCAGCGCGTCGCATTGCGCGTACAGCCCCTCCCCGAACGTGACCAGCCCGCAGGAGCGGTTCGCCGGGAGGGGTGCCGTCCAGCGTGTCCTGCCGGTGCGCGGAGCGCGGGCGGTCACCGACCGGCCGTCGGCGCCGGGCGTCAGGACCAGGTCGCCGGTGAAGGCGATCTCGGTGCCACCGTCGTTCACCGTGCGGGTCCACAGCTGCTTGCCCGTCCCGATGTCGAAGGCCGTGACGCGGGTGAGCTCGACCTGCGGTGACTCGGCCGGGGCACTCTGGGTCACCAGCACCGCGCCGTCCCGTACGCCGAGAACCCGGGACGTGTACTGCTCGGTGGCGCCGATGGCGGGTCGGGGCACGGCACGCCAGAGCGTCTTCCCCGTCCGCGCGTCCAGACGCACCGGCAGAACGCCCTCGCCCCCGCAGTAGACGGCGCCCGCGCTCACCTCGCAGGACAGGCCGCCCCCTCCGGTCGCCCGGCGACTCATGTCCAGCGCCTGCGCGGCGCCGACCGGGGCGCGCTCGCGCACCGTCGTCTGCCAGGGTCGCCAGCCGGCGGGCGGCGGCCCCCACCGGGAGACCGCGGACGCCGAGGGGCTCACCCGCCCCGTCCCGGCCGCGTCGTCCGCCGCGTCACCCGGAAGCCCGGGCCCGAGAACGAAGTAGGCCGTGAGGCCGAGGGCCACGGCACCGACGGTGCCCGTCGCGGCCAGCAGTGAACGCGAGCGCCGCCGACGTACGGGGGACATGACCGCCCGCTCCGCGAGGGCGCCGTAGTGCTGCGACTCCTCGTCGAGGGCGGGGCGGCACAGGGTCACGGTGGGCAGGTCGCCCGGCGCCGGTTCGGGCAGGGCGTCCGCGAACTCCCTTGCCAGCTCGTCGAGTTCCGGCCGCGCGGCCGGGTCCTTGGCCAGGCACCGGACGAGGATCCCGAGCAGGGGCCGGCCCACACCGTCCAGGACCGGCTCCTCGCTGATCACCCGATACGCCGTCAGATAGGGGCTTTCCTCGTCGAACGGGCCACGCCCGGTCACGGCGTACACCAGCAGCGCCGCGAGCGAGAAGACATCCGAGGCCGGGCCGACCGAGCGGGCGTCGGTGAGCTGCTCCGGGGACATGAAAGGCGGAGTGCCGATCATGTGCCCGGTCTCGGTCAGTGTCTGGTTCTCCGTCGCGCGGGAGATGCCGAAGTCGATGACGCGCGGGCCGTCCTCGGCCATCAGCACGTTCGCCGGTTTCAGGTCCCGATGCACGACGCCGACGCGATGGATGTCGCGCAGGGCCTCCACCAGGCCCAGGGCGAGCGGCCGCAGCGCGGCGCTCCGCAGCGGGCCGGACACCCGGATCCGGTCGGCGAGCGAGGGCCCGGGCACGTACTGCGTCGCCATCCAGGGCCGGTCGGCCTCCGGGTCGGCGTCCACGACCGGCGCGGTGAAGGCACCGCTCACCTTGCGGACGGCCGCGATCTCCTGCCGGAAGCGAGTGCGGAAAACGGCGTCCTGGGCGTACTGGGCGTGGACCACCTTGACGGCGACCTCACGGCCCGAGCGCGCCCTGCCCCGGTAGACGACCCCCATGCCCCCGGCGCCCAGCCGGTCGACGAGTCGGTAGCCGCCGACCGACCGCGGATCGTCCTTGTGCAGTGTCACCGCTTCAAATCCCTTCCCCCGTCGGGCAGTTCGCGGCCACAGGATACGAAAAGACCCGGGCGCGGAGACAACCGTCCGCGGGCATGCGCAACGGCCGGGTCCGAACTCTCAGTTCGGACCCGGCCGTTGTGGCTTACGAGGTCGTGCGCCTCTTACGGGGTCACACGCCCGCCGGCTCCGGCTCGTCCGTGGCCGGGGTCGGGTCGGTGGGCAGGCCCGCCTTCTTCGCTCGCTTCGCCGCCCGCTTCTTCGCCCGGCGTTCCTTGCGGAGCTCCAGCATCGCGTAGAGCGTGGGCACCAGGAGGAGGGTCAGCAGGGTGGAGGTGATCAGACCGCCGATCACGACCACCGCGAGGGGCTGGGCGATGAAGCCGCCCTCGCCAGTGACGCCCAGGGCCATCGGCAGCAGGGCGAAGATCGTCGCCAGGGCCGTCATCAGGATCGGGCGGAGCCGGTGGCGGCCGCCCTCGATCACGGCCTCGACCACACCGTGACCCTGTCGACGGTACTGGTTGATCAGGTCGATCAGGACGATCGCGTTCGTCACCACGATGCCGATCAGCATCAGCATGCCGATCATGGCGGGCACGCCCATCGGGGTGCCGGTGGCGATCAGCAGACCGATCGCTCCCGTGGCCGCGAAGGGTATCGACACCAGCAGGATCAGCGGCTGGACCAGCGAGCGGAACGTCGCGACCAGGAGCATGAAGACGATCGCGATCGCGGCGAGCATCGCCAGGCCCAGGTTCTTGAACGCGTCGTCCTGGTCCGAGCTGACGCCGCCGATCTCCGCCGTGGCGCCGGCCGGCAGCTTCAGGGCCTTGATCTTGGACTGGAGCTTCGTGCTCACCGCGCCCGTGTTCTCACCCGTCGGCTTCGCCGTGATCGTGGCCGCGCGCCGCCCGTCGATACGGGTCATCGACACCGGGCCGTCGACCAGCTCGACCGTGGCGATGTCGCCGAGCTTCACCGCGCCCAGGCACAGATCGCGCAGCTGCGCCAGCGTCTTGGCGGGCTTGGCCGACCGGATCACGATGTCGCGCTCGGTGTCGTCCAGGATCGCCTTGCCGGCCGTGGTGCCCCGTACCGCCTGGGCCACCGCGCCGCCCAGCGTCTGGTCGTCGAAGCCCGCGGCGGCCGCCGTGGAGTTCGCCTTCACCGAGATGCGCGGCACGCTCTGCGACAGATCGCTCGACACGTTCGTGACGTGGTCCAGGCTCGCGACGACGGACCGGACGTCCTCCGACGCCGTACGCAGGACTTCGGGGTCCGACGCCTTCACGACGACCCGCAGGTCCTGGTTGCCGAAGCCGTCACCGGCCGACACCGTGGTCGTGCCGATGCCCTTGAGCTCCTTGAGGCCGTCCTCGATGCGGGTCTGCACGTCGTCGGACGACGCGGAGTCCTCCAGCATCACCTGGTACGAGGCCTGGTTGGTGTCCGTACCGCCGCCGAAGGCCGCCATGAAGCCGGACGAGCCGACGGTGACCTGGTAGTCCTTGACGCCCTTCACTCCGGCGAGCAGCTTCTCCACCTTGCGCGCCTGGGCGTCCGTGGCCGCCAGGCTCGTACCGGGCTTGAGCTCCTGCTTGACGGTGAGCACTTCCTGGTCGCCCTGGTCGAAGAAGTTCGTCTTCAGGAGCGGGGCCATGCCGAAGGTGCCGATCAGGACCACCACCGCGATCAGCACGCTGGTCAGCCGGCGGCGGGTCGCGAAGCGCAGGACGGGGACGTAGAAGCGCTGCAGGCGGCTCCTCGCCTCCTTCTCCTCGGCCGCGCGTCGGGCCTCGGCCGCGTCCTCGGGGGTGCCCTTCGGGGCGCGCAGGAACCAGAACGACAGCACCGGTACGACCGTCAGCGACACCAGCAGGGACGCCAGCAGCGCCGCCGTCACCGTGAGGCTGAACGAGCCGAACAGCGCGCCCACCATGCCGCCGACCAGGCCGATCGGGAGGAACACGGCGACCGTGGTGAGCGTCGAGGACGTCACCGCACCGGCCACCTCGCGGACCGCGTCGATGATCGCGGACTGGCGCTCCTCGCCGTAGCCGAGGTGCCGCTTGATGTTCTCCAGGACCACGATCGAGTCGTCGACGACCCGGCCGATGGCGATCGTCAGCGCGCCCAGCGTCAGCATGTTCAGGGACAGGTCGCGCGTCCACAGCACGATCAGGGCCAGCACGACCGACAGCGGGATGCTCACCGCGGTCACCAGGGTCGAGCGGATCGAGGCCAGGAACACCAGGATGACGAGGACCGCGAAGAGCAGGCCGAGCGCGCCCTCGGTGGTCAGGCCCTTGATGGCCTTGGAGACCGCCGGGCCCTGGTCGCTGACGACGGTGAGCGTCGCGCCCGAGCCGAGGTCCTGGCGCAGCTTCGGCAGCTTGTCCTTGACCGCGTCGGAGATCGCGACCGCGCTGCCGTCGTGGTCCATGGTGACGTTCACGGCGAGGCTCGGGCGGCCGTCGGTGCGGGTGATCGAGTCGGCCGTGGCCTGCTGCGCCTCGACCGTGGCGACCGAGCCGAGACGCACCGGCTTCTTCACGCCCTGGCCGGTGACCATCAGGTCCTTTATCTGCCGCAGCGAGGTGAAGCCGCCGCCGACCTGGACGGTGCGGTTGGCGCCGTCCTCGTCGAAGGAGCCGGCCGGGACGGTCGCGCCGCCCGCCTGCAGCGCCTGGCCGAGGGCGGCGGAGGTGAGACCCGCGCGGGCCAGCTTCGCGTTGTCCGGGGTGACGGTGACCTGGAGGTCCCGCACGCCCATGACCTGGACGCGGCCGACGCCGTCGATGTCCTTCAGCTCCGGTACGACCGTCGTGTCGAGCTGGTCGGCGAGGGCCTGCTGGTCCTTGCCGGAGGTGACGGCGAGGACCACGGTCGGCATGTCGTCCGTGGAGCCGGAGACGACCTGCGGGTCGACGCCGTCCGGGAGCTGGGCGCGGGCCCGGTTGACGGCCTGCTGGACGTCCGTGACGAGCCGCTTGGTGTCGTTGCCGTAGTCGAAGGACGCCATGATCACGGCGTTGCCCTCACTGGCCGTGGAGGTGACGCCGGTGATGCCGTCGACGCCCTCCAGGTTGTCCTCGATGGGCTCGACGACCTGCTTCTCGACGACGTCGGGGGACGCACCCTGGTACGGCGCGAGGACCGACACCATGGGCAGTTCGATGGTGGGCAGGAGCTGCTGCTTGATCTGGGGTATCGCGATCGCACCGAAGGCGAGCGCGACGACGGACATCAGTCCGATCAAGGCCCGCTGCGCGAGGCTGAATCTGGACAGCCAGGACATGGGTCAGGGTCTCTTTTCAGTGAACATCCGTGAGCGGCGGAGGGGCACTGGTGAGCGCCCACCCCACACCCTGAACCATGTGCGGACGCGAATCCGTAGGCCCCAGGTCCCGTTCCTTGTCCGGCGCCTACTCCGGTCGCAGTACACGCGGGTGGAGGTCAGTCCATCCTCGGACGTACCAGCCCGGACTCGTAGGCGATCACCACGAGCTGCGCGCGGTCCCGTGCGCCCAGCTTGGCCATGGCCCGGTTGACGTGCGTCTTCACGGTCAGCGGGCTGACCTCCAGGCGCTCGGCGATCTCGTCGTTGGACTGCCCGCCGGCGACCTGGACGAGGACCTCGCGCTCCCGGACGGTGAGGGCGTCGAGCCGGTCGGCGCGGGCCGGGTCGCGGCCGTCGTCCGCGCCGTCGCCCTGGGCCAGGAAGCGGGCGATCAGGCCCTTGGTGGCGGTCGGGGAGAGCAGGGCCTCGCCGCCCGCGGCGAGCCGGATCGCGTTCAGCAGCTCCTCGGGCTCGGAGCCCTTGCCGAGGAAGCCGGAGGCACCGGCACGCAGTGCCTGCACCACGTAGTCGTCGACCTCGAAGGTCGTCAGGATGACCACGCGGACGTGCCCGAGGGCGGGGTCGGCGCTGATCTGCCGGGTGGCGGCGAGGCCGTCGGTGCCGGGCATCCGGATGTCCATGAGGACGACGTCGGCCTGCGTCTCCTTGGTCAGCAGGACCGCCTCCGCGCCGTCGGAGGCCTCGCCGACGACCTCCATGTCCGGCTCCGAGTCGACCAGCACACGAAAGGCGCTGCGCAGCAGTGCCTGGTCGTCGGCGAGCAGGACGCGGATCGTCATGCGGGCTCCCCCGTGGCGGTGGCGGTCTTGATCGGCAGGATCGCATGGACCCGGAAGCCGCCGCCGTACCGGGGGCCGGTGGTGAGGGTGCCGCGCAGGGCGGTGACCCGCTCCCGCATGCCGAGCAGCCCGTGGCCGCCGCCGGCCTCGGGGGCGCCGTCCTCCCCCGGGTCGTCGCCCGGGGAGCCGACGGCCGTCGAGCCGCCGCCCGCCGCGCCGGATCCGCCCCCTCCCGAGCCGTCGTCGAGGACGGTGACCTCGATGTTCGGGCCCACGCGTACGACGCTGACCTCGGCCCTCGCGGCGGGGCCCGCGTGCTTGCGCACGTTGGTGAGGGCCTCCTGGATGATCCGGTAGGCGGCCAGGTCGACGGCGGCGGGGAGCGTGGTGCCCTGGTCGGCGCGGGCGACCTCGACCCGCAGGCCGGCGTTGCGGAAGGTGCCGGCGAGGTCGTCGAGGCGGCTGAGGCCGGGCGCGGGTTCGGTGGGGGCCTCGGGGTCGCCGGTCTGGCGGAGCAGGCCGACGGTGGCGCGCAGTTCGTTGAGCGCGGAGCGGCTGGCCTCGCGGACGTGCGCGAGGGCCTCCTTGGCCTGGTCCGGGCGTTTGTCCATCACATGGGCGGCGACTCCCGCCTGGACGTTGACCAGCGCGATGTGGTGGGCGACGACGTCGTGCAGGTCGCGGGCGATGCGCAGCCGCTCCTCGGCGACGCGGCGGCGGGCCTCCTCCTCCCGGGTGCGCTCGGCCCGCTCGGCCCGCTCCCGGATGGCCTTGACGAACGCGCGACGGCTGCGCACCGCGTCGCCGGCGGTGGCGCCGATGCCGGTCCAGGCGAAGATGGCGAGGTTCTCCTGCGCGTACCAGGGAAGCGGGCCGGCGAGCATGGCCGCGCCGGTCAGCACGGTCATGGTGAGCAGGCCGACGCGCCAGGTGGTGGTCCGGTCGGTGGTCGAGGCGACGGTGTAGAGGGCGACGACGGCGGACATCGCGACCGGGGCCCGGGGGTCGCCGGTGACGCTCTCGACGAGGGAGACCGTGCCGGTGACGGCGAGGACCGTCTTGGGGGCGATGCGCCGGAACACCAGGGCCACGCCACCGATGGTGATGAGGAGCAGGCTGAGCAGGTCCGGGGTGCGCACGCCCCAGGTCACGCCGTTGCCGCCGTGGGAGTCCGCGAAGGATCCGACGACCATGCACACGAGGACGCCGGCCGCGAGAGCCGCGTCCAGGGCCAGGGGATGTGCTTTCAGGCGGCACCTGGCGCGCTCAAGGGTGCTCACGAAGGGAACAGTACGTGTCCGGGACTCACCCCGGAATGAGACCGTCGTCGCTGAGCAGGTCCCGGACCTCCTCCAGGGTCGCGTCCTCGGACGGGAGGATGAGGTCGGAGGGGTCGAGGGAGTCGTCGGGCACGGGTTCGCCGAGGTCGCGGACCTTGGCCAGGAGGGCCTGGAGGGTGCGGCGGAAGCCGGGGCCGTCGCCGTTCTCCATCTCGGCGAGCAGCTCGTCGTCCAGCTTGTTGAGTTCGGTGAGGTGGCTTTCGGCCAGCCTCACCTGCCCCTCGCCCATGATCCGTACGATCATGTCCGCCATCTCGCCCTCCAGGACGTCGGCTACTGCTTGTCGAAGCGCGGGGTGTCCTGCGGCTGCTGGGACTGCTGTCCCTGGCCCGTGCCGCCCTCGATCGCCTGCTGGGGCGATCCGCCCGCCAGCTCCGCCTTCATGCGCTGGAGTTCCAGCTCTACATCCGTACCACCGGAGAGCCGGTCCAGCTCGGCCTGGATGTCGTCCTTGGCCATGCCGGACGGGTCGTCGAGGGCGCCGGAGGCGAGCAGCTCGTCGATGGCGCCGGCCCGGGCCTGGAGCTGGGCCGTCTTGTCCTCGGCACGCTGGATGGCCAGGCCGACGTCGCCCATCTCCTCGGAGATGCCGGTGAAGGCCTCGCCGATGCGGGTCTGCGCCTGGGCGGCGGTGTACGTGGCCTTGATCGTCTCCTTCTTCGTACGGAAGGCGTCGACCTTGGCCTGGAGTCGCTGGGCCGCCAGGGTGAGCTTCTCCTCCTCGCCCTGGAGGGTCGTGTGCTGCGTTTCGAGGTCCGTGACCTGCTGCTGGAGGGCGGCGCGGCGGGACAGCGCCTCACGGGCGAGGTCCTCGCGGCCCAGCGCGAGCGCCTTGCGGCCCTGGTCCTCCAGCTTGGTGGACTGCTGCTGGAGCTGGTTGAGCTGGAGTTCCAGGCGCTTGCGCGAGGTGGCCACGTCCGCGACGCCGCGGCGGACCTTCTGGAGCAGCTCCAGCTGCTTCTGGTACGAGTAATCGAGGGTCTCGCGCGGGTCCTCGGCCCGGTCAAGGGCCTTGTTCGCCTTCGCGCGGAAGATCATCCCCATACGCTTCATGACACCGCTCATGGGCTTCGCGCGCCCCCTTCTGACGGACTCCAGCTCACAGATCCTGCGACAGAACCCACAGTACGGGCCCTGCATCCATTACCGCACCGTTCGGGGACGGATGCTGTCCTCCCCAAGGACGACTGCGTACGTACCCGCTCCGGCGTAGGGAGTAGGTGACCCTCGGGGTGGCCACCGGGTGAACCGTCTGCAACGTCCCCTCTGTCCCGTACTGACGATCGGTGTTGCCGGATCGTTCCCCACCGGGCTGGGGTCTACGCCCCGCCACCCCGTACCCTTGGGTTTTGTGTTTCGTAGCCGTGCCAAGGACGAGAAGGCCACCCCCGCCGACAAGGCGCCGGTGACCGACTCCAATCAGCCCCGTGACCCGCAGGCCCCGAAGGGTCGGCCCACGCCCAAGCGCAGTGAGGCCCAGTCCCAGCGCCGCAGCGTCGCCAGTACCCCGACGACCCGCAAGGACGCCGCCAAGCGGCAGCGCGAGGAGCGCCGCCAGGCCCTGGACCGGCAGCGCCAGGCGCTGTCGGGCGGCGACGAGCGGTACCTGCCGGCCCGCGACAAGGGCCCGGTCCGCAAGTTCGCCCGCGACTGGGTCGACGCGCGCTTCAACGTGGCGGAGTTCTTCCTGCCGCTGGCCGTGGTCATCCTGGTGCTGAGCGTGGTGCAGGTGCCCGCGCTGCAGAACATCGCGCTGCTGCTGTGGCTGGTCGTGATCGTGCTGATCGTGCTCGACTCGATCCTGTCCGGGTTCCGGCTGAAGAAGCGGCTGGCGGAGCGCTTCCCCGACACGAACAAGCGGGGCGCGGTCGCGTACGCCCTGATGCGCTCCCTCCAGATGCGTCGGCTCCGGCTGCCCAAGCCGCAGGTCAAGCGCGGAGAGCGGCCCTGAGCGCAGACTCTTTCTCGGGGGGCGCGGCACGCGTGTGGCTGAGCAGACTCGGCGGATTGCGTGATGTCGTACGCCAGGAGCTGGTGGCCCGGCAGCTCGACGAGCAGATAGCCGGGCGGTTCCCGGTCGGGCAGCGACTGCGGGTGCTCGACGTGGGGATGGGCCAGGGCACGCAGGCGCTGCGGCTGGCCCGGGCCGGCCATCAGGTGACCGGTGTCGAGCGGGACACCACGATGATCACGGCCGCGCGGGAGGCCCTGTCCGGTGAGCCGGAGGGGATCCGCGAGCGGATGCGGATCGTCGAGGGCGACGGGCGGGACACGGGCGTCCACTTCCTGCCGGGCAGCTTCGACGTGGTGCTGTGCCACGGCGTACTCATGTACGTCGAGGATCCCGACGCACTGCTGGCCGGGCTGGCCCGGATGCTGGCGCCCGGCGGGCTGCTGTCGCTGCTGGTGCGCAACGGGGACGCGCTGGCCGTCCGGCCGGGGCTGAGCGGGGACTGGGCGGGTGCGCTCGCGGCGTTCGACACGACCGCCTACCGCAACCGGCTGGGGCTCGACGTACGGGCCGACCGGCTGGACACCCTGACGGCGACGCTGGCCGGGATCGGGGCGCCGCTGCACGCCTGGTACGGCGTGCGGGTCTTCACGGACACGGCGGCGGACGGGGCGGAGATCCCGGCCGACGTGAACACCCTGCTGGCCGCGGAGGAGCGGGCGGGCCGGACGGATCCCTACCGGGGTGTGGCGGCGCTGCTGCACCTGTGCGGGGTACGGGGCTGACCGAGTCCCGGCACCGGTGACGAGGGGCGGTTCGCGGTGAGTGCGGCGACCGCCCCCCTGCCGCCTCGGCGCCGTTACGACTCGTCGGCGTGCAGGTTCATCGGGCCGTAGATCTCCGTGGCGTCCTCGAACAGCCGTACCTGGTCCGCGCCGCCTTCGAGCAGGGCCTTCCAGTGCTCACCGATCCACGATTCGGCATCCCCCTGCGTGGTGAACTCCTCCGGCTCCACCGCGGGCTGGACCTCCGTCCCGTCGGCCTTCTCGAACCGCCACGTCCATGCCGCCATGTACGCCTCCCTGGTCTGAGCACATGCGGAGCAGCAGCCGGATCTTGGTCCGGCTCCTGCCCGCAGCCTAGTCGGATGCGCAAGACCAGCGGCGACAGGCGAAAATCAGGTCCGTGGAAGTGACTTTGCTCGGCACCGGTGCCCCGGCGGGCCTGCCCCGCTCCGACTGTCCCTGCGCGGTGTGCGCGTCCGCGCTCGGACCGGACGCGCGGGCGGCCACCGCGCTGCTGGTCGACGAGGCGCTGATGCTCGACCTGACGCCCGGCGCGGCGTTCGCGGCGGCACGGGCGGGGCACTCGCTGGGCGGCGTACGCCAAGTGCTGCTCTCGCATCCGCACGAGGGACCGGCCGTGGAGGTGCCGGCCGGCCTGCCGCAACCGGTACGGGTGCCGGACGGGCGGGAGTTGACGCTGCTGACGGGGCATCGGGTGCGCGCGCTGGCGATGGACGCGGGCGGCACCGGGTACGCGGTGACCGGGCCGGACGGGCAGCGACTGCTGTATCTGCCGCCGGGGGGCGCGCCGGCCGGGCTGGAGGAGGGGTCGGCCTCCGCCGAGGTGTACGACATGGTGCTCGCGGACGTCGTGGGGCGCCCGGACGCGCTGGCGAGGCTGCGGGCGGTGGGCTCGGTCGGGCCGACGACGGACGTCGTCGCCGTGCACCTGGACCATGACGTGCCGCCGGGCCCGGAGCTGCGGCGACGGCTGGCCGCGGCGGGCGCGCGGGCGGTGCCGGACGGGACGACGCTGGTGGTGGGGGCGTACGAGGACGTCCCGGACGTGCCGCGCCGCACGCTGGTGCTGGGCGGTGCCCGGTCGGGGAAGTCGGTGGAGGCCGAGCGCCGGCTGGAGTCGTTCCCGGACGTGCTGTACGTGGCGACGGGCGGTTCGCGCAACGGGGACACGGAGTGGGCGGCACGGGTGGCCGCGCACCGGGACCGGCGGCCGGGCTCGTGGCGTACGACGGAGACGTGCGACCTCGTGCCGTTGCTGGCGCAGGACGGGTCGCCGCTGCTGATCGACTGTCTGTCGCTGTGGCTGACGGACGCGATGGACTCCGTCGGGGCGTGGGACGACGCGGAGTGGGCGGCCGGCGGCGAGCGCGCCCTGCGCGAGCGGGTACGGGAGTTGACGACGGCGGTGCGCGCCACCCGGCGGACCGTGGTCGCCGTGTCCAACGAGGTGGGGTCGGGGATCGTGCCCGCCACGGCGTCCGGGCGGCGCTACCGCGACGAACTGGGGCGGCTGAACGCGGCGTTCGCGACCGAGTGCGAGCAGGTCCTGCTGGTCGTCGCGGGCCAGGCCCTGGTGCTGCGCGGGTGAGGGCTACGCCCCCGGCCCGGTGTCCTTGCGGGCGATGACGCGGTAGGCGTTGGAGAAGCGGGTGCGGCGGAGCAGGGGGGCCAGGGCGTGGTCCAGGACCGTGGCCGCGACCACCAGCGGGGTGGTCGCCCGCAGCCATCTCTTCGGCAGGAGGTGGGCGAGGGCCAGGGAGAGGGCGGCTGACAGGTCGTAGGGCAGGTGGGCGGCCCTGCGGTCGGTCGCCACGACGGTGCAGCCCTGGGACTCCAGTTCCGCGCGGAGGTTGTCCAGGGGCAGCAGGTGCAGGTGGCGGGGTCCGCCGCCGGGGAGCCACCACTTGCCCAGCAGCACGGCGAACGCGCTGTGCGGGTCGGGGACTTCGACGAGGAGATGGCCGCCGGGGCGCAGGGCGGTCAGGGCGGCGCGGAGTTCGGCGCGCGGGTCGGGGGTGTGTTCCAGGTGGTGGAACATGCTGACCACGTCGTAGCGGGAGCGCAGGCGGGCGAGGACCTCGGGGGTGGTGAGGTGGCCCAGGTGGGCCTCCTCGACATGGCCGGCCGCGCGGGCCCGCTCGACGCGCTCGGTGGGGTCCAGGCCGTCGAACGCGGTGTACGGGAACAGCTCCCTGGCCGTCTCCGGGAAGTGGGCGTGGCCCGTGCCGACGTCCAGCCAGCTCTCCGGCTCACGGCTCTCCGGATCGGGCAGGGTCAGCATCGCGCGGGCGGCGGCCCGGTGGTGCCGGCGGCGGGTGCGGTCGGCGCGGATCCGTTCGGCGAAGTCCTCGGTGCCTTCGACGGTGCCCTCGTAGAAGTCCCGGTGGTGGAAGGCGAGTCCCTCCGCGGTCAGCCGGGGGTTCTGGAAGGCGTGGGCGCAGTCCCGGCATTCGTCGACGACGAAGGTACCGGAGCCGTACCGCGGGGTGCCGGGCGCGCGCAGCCGGGTGCGCAGGCTCGTCGAGCCGCACCAGGGGCAGTCCTCGCGGCGCGGTTCGTGGAATCCGTCGGTGGACTGCGGGGTGGGGGGCGAGGACTGCATGGGCGGCTCCCTGTACGACAATCCGCTGCAAAACGGAACGTATGGGATCCGGATCTTGGGTGCAAAGACATCGTGGTGGTGTGGTGGCGATGTGGCGCGGAACCCTTCGTTCGCTGGCGGTACTGTTCGGCGAATGAGCTCCCTTAATCTCGACGACTTCACCGATCTGATCGAGCGCCCGGACGGGGGCGTGCGCCGTGACGCCGAGGCACACCGGGAACGTCTGCTCGTGCCGCCCGGGTCCCTGGGGCGCCTCGACGAGCTGGGTGAGTGGCTGGCCGCCGCGCAGGGGGCCGTACCGGTCCGGACGGTCGACCGGCCGCGGGTGGTGCTCTTCGCCGGTGACCACGGGATCGCCGGACTGGGGGTCTCGGCCCGGCCCGCGGGCAGCGCGGTGACGCTGGTGCGGTCCGTGCTTGAGGGCGGCAGCCCGGTCGCGGTGCTGGCGCGGCGGTTCGGGGTGCCGGTGCGGGTCGTGGACATGGCGCTGGACTGCGAGCCGGACGCGTTGCCGGCGGAGGTCGTACGGCACCGGGTGCGGCGCGGCAGCGGTCGTATCGACATCGAGGACGCGCTGACCCAGGAGGAGGCCGAGGCGGCCTTCCTGGCGGGGGTCGCGGTGGCCGACGAGGAGGCCGACTCCGGTACGGATCTGGTGGTGCTCGGCGATGTGAGCGTGGGCGGGACCACGGCGGCGGCCGTGCTCGTGGCGGCGCTGTGCGGGACCGACGCGTCGGTGGTGACCGGGCGGGGCGGGCTCGCGATCGACGACCTCACGTGGATGCGCAAGTGCGCGGCCGTGCGGGACGCGCTGCGGCGGGCACGGCCGGTGCTCGGGGACCAGTTGCTGCTGCTGGCGACCGTGGGCGGCGCCGATCTCGCGGCGATGACCGGTTTCCTGTTGCAGGCCGCGGTGCGGAAGCTGCCGGTGATCCTGGACGGGGTGGTGGCGTCCGCGTGCGCGCTGGTCGGACAGCGCATCGCGTTCCGGGCGCCGGACTGGTGGCTGGCCGGGCACAACAGCGGGGAGCCGGGGCAGGCGAAGGCGCTGGACCGCATGGCCCTCGAACCGCTCCTGGACCAGGGCGTCACCGTCGGCGAGGCCGCGGGCGCGCTCCTCGCCCTGCCCCTGGTCCAGTCCGCGGCGGCACTGGCCGCGGAGCTTCCCGAGCGGGAGCCGGCGGAGAAGCCCGAGACATCAGAGCTGTCGGAGACGTCAGAGGCGCCGGAGGCCGAGGAGGACTAGCGGGCCGGCGGCAACGGCACGGCGGCCCGCGGGTTCGGGTTCGGGTTCACGCTCGGGCTCGGGCTCGGGCTCGGGCTCGGGGAAAGTTGCGCCCACCCGGAGACGTGGTTCGCCGGGTATGCGCACATATGATCCTCCTCTATGGGAGATGCCCGAATTGCCGCGGAGCAGGAAGCCAACCCGGGGCGCCCGGGTGACATGGTGCGCGCCGGTGGTGCGGCCTCCTCGTGGGGGGCCGCCTTCGCCGTCTGGTACCTGCGGGCCGTCGCCTTCATCAACTTCCTCAGCGCGGTGTGGGTCTCCCTGGGGCAGGACGTGCGGCGGCACAACCACGAGAACTTCTTCACGCCCTACCTGCTGACCGCCGGCTTCGCCTCCGGCGTGTTCACCGCCTTCCTCGCGATCACCATGCGCCGCCGCAAGCGGGCCGCGTGGATCCTGAACCTCGTGCTGAGCGGCCTGTTCCTGGCCCTGTTCGCGCTCGCCATGGCGTTCCCGGAGATCAGGCAGTACGCGCAGAACTGGATCTCCCTGGGCCTGACGGCCGCCTTCGTCGCCGCGCTGCTCGTCGGCCGCCGGCAGTTCTACGCCAAGGGCGACCGGGCCAACCCCAAACTCGCCGCCACCGTCGCGATCGGCGGCGGCCTCGTCGCCTCCCTCTTGGCCGCGCTCCTGGTGACCGCCACCGACCAGGCCCCGGACGCCGCCCACTCGACGTTCCTGGAGCGCTGGCACTACGGCACGCTGCGGCTGATCTCGGTCTCCGCCGACGAGTCCCGCTTTCCCGGGATCTCCACCCCGAACTGGGTCAACGTCGTCATCAACGTGCTCAGCACGGCCCTCGTCCTCGCCGTCCTGTACGCCGCCTTCCGCTCCCGGCGCGCCGTCGACGCGCTCACCGAGGACGACGAGAAGCGGCTGCGGGCGCTGCTCGACCGCAACGGCGAGCGGGACTCGCTCGGCTACTTCGCGCTGCGCCGGGAGAAGAGCGTCGTGTGGTCGCCGACCGGGAAGGCGGCGGTGGCCTACCGGGTCGTGGGCGGGGTGTCCCTGGCCTCGGGGGACCCGCTCGGCGACCCGGAGGCCTGGCCCGGGGCGATCGTGCCGTGGCTCGCCGAGGCGCGGGCGCACGGCTGGATCCCGGCCGTGATGGGCGCGAGCGAGGAGGCCGGGACCGTGTACGCGCGGCACGGCCTTGACGCCCTCGAACTCGGCGACGAGGCGATCGTGGACGTCGCCGAGTTCACGCTGGAGGGACGGGCGATGCGCACCGTCCGGCAGGCCTACAACCGGGTCAAGCGGGCCGGCTACGAGGTGCGGATCCGACGGCACGCCAACATCCCGGCGGACGAGATGGCGTACCTGATCGAGCGCGCGGACGACTGGCGCGACGGGGCCACCGAGCGCGGGTTCAGCATGGCGCTGGGCCGGCTCGGCGATCCGGACGACGGGCAGTGCGTGATGCTGGAGTGCACGGACGCGACCGGCCGGCTCAGGGCGCTGCTGTCCTTCGTGCCGTGGGGACCGCACGGCCTGTCCCTGGACCTCATGCGCCGCGACCGGGATTCGGACAACGGCCTGATGGAGTTCATGGTCATCGAACTCCTGCGCCGCGCCGGCGAGATCAGGATCACTCAGGTCTCCCTCAACTTCGCCATGTTCCGCTCCGTCTTCGAACGCGGCGCACGTCTCGGCGCCGGGCCGGTGCTGAGGCTGTGGCGCTCCCTGCTCAGCTTCTTCTCACGCTGGTGGCAGATCGAGTCGCTGTACCGCGCCAACGCCAAGTACCGGCCCATCTGGGAGCCGCGGTTCCTGCTCTTCGAGAAGAGCGCGGACCTGCCGCGCATCGGACTCGCGTCGGCCCGCGCGGAGGGGTTCCTGGAGGCGCCGGGGCTGCCCAAGTGGCTGCACCGCAAGCACCTGGAGACACACAGATGAACTCGCTCGCCCGCTGGGCCCGCGCCGAATGGGGACTGCTTCACGTCACCGTGCGCGAGCCGCTGCAAAAGCGGCACCTGCGGGCGATCCCGATGACGGTCGGGGCGGTGTGCCTGACGGCGCTGCTGCACTTCACGCAGAGCCGGCCGTGGGGGTACCGGTTCATAACGGACGTGGGCACGGTCAGGGCCGAGGACCCGCTGTGGTCGGCCCTCCTGCGCACCCCGCTGTCCCTGTTCGTCCCTGCGCTCGACCTGCCGGTGTGGGGCGCGCTCGCCCAGATCCTGTTCGTGTTCGGGATCGCCGAGCTCTGCCTGGGCCGGCGGCGGACCCTGGCCGTCGCGTACGTCGCGACGCTCGCCGGCACGCTCTACGCCCGCGTCGGCATCGCGCTGGGCCCGGACGCCCCGCTCGGCCTGTCGGCCTCGGACGCGCGGGTCGTGGACACGGGTCCGTCGGCCGCCGTGGTGGGCCTCGCCGTGTACGTCGGCTGGCGGTACGGGGCGTACGTCACCGCCGGTGCGGTGGTGGCGGCGATGGTGGTGGAGGTGCTGCTCAAGGAGAACCTCGCCGGCAAGGAGCATCTGGCGGCCATCGCGGGCGTGACGGTGCTGTGCGTGCTGCCGCCCGCGCTGTGGCAGCGGCGGCGTCAGTGGTCGCGGCGGTGGTCGGCGCGGCGGCCGCCTCAGGGGTGGCGGCGCCGTCGGTGGCGGCGGCCGCGCCAGTGGCAGTGGTTCCGTCAGGTGCGGCGGCGCTGTCACCGGTGGCCGGGGAATCGGGCCGGGTCCGGGTCGGGACGGCCGCCGATCCAGTCCTGAAGGGCGCGGCCGCGGCCGACCCAGCGGCGGTCGTGCCGGTAGGCGCGCAGGACGGACCGGGCGCGGGCGCGCGGGCGGTCGCGGTAGAAGCGCCGCGCCCAGGGGGAACCCGGCAGGGCCAGCCGGACCATTCCCACGAGGGCGATCACGGGGACGACGACTCCGAAGAGCGCCGTGCGGACCTTGCCCTTGCTCAGCGCGATCAGCGAGAAGAAGAAGTTCGCCGCGATGGTCAGGACGACGGTGCCGCGGTCCTGGAGCTCGTCCTGGGTGAGGTCGTTGACGCCGAACGGCAGGAACCCGGCGAGCAGCAGTGCGACGAGGGCGGCGGTGACGACGACGACCTCGACGCTCTTGCGGCCCTCCTCGGACCAGTAGACGTCGTCGAGGTGCAGGATCAGCGCGAACTCGTCCAGGACCAGGCCCGCGCCGATGCCGAAGACGACGGCGGACAGGGCCATGCCGAACCCGTTCCGGTCGCTGGCGACGGCGCCGAAACCGCCGGCGACGATGAGGACGACCCCGGGCACGACGTGGTGGATGTGCAGCCCGCCCGCCTTGACGTTGCCGAACGGGCCCCGGCCCGCCCGGATCAGACGCGTGATCACACGGGTGATCACGAAGGTCAGGACGAACGCGGTGAGGGCGAGGAGCAGCGGGAGTTTGCCGGGTTCGACGATGTTCCGGTCCAGCCAGTGCCCCATGTGCGCACTTTAGCCCTGAACATCCTTTGTTCAGCTGAACATCCCCGCGCGACCGCCCGGTAACCTGCGCCGGTGTCCGATACCGCGCCGACCGCGCCTACCGCGCCTCTCGACGGCCTCCGCTTCGCCTTCGGCACCCTGACCGTGCTGCCGGTCACGGTGCGCCGCTGGGACCGTCGGGCCGCGCGCCCCGGGATGCTGAGCGCCCCGCTGGTCGGGCTGGTCGTCGGCGGCTGCGCCGCCGTGCCGGGCCTCCTGGCGCTGCTCCTGGACGCGGGTCCGCTGCTCGCCGCCGTCGCCACCGTCGCCGTACCCGCCGTACTGACCCGGGGTCTGCACCTCGACGGGCTCGCCGACACCGCGGACGGGCTCGGCAGCGGGAAGCCCGCCGAGGACGCGCTGCGCATCATGAAGCAGTCGGACATCGGGCCGTTCGGTGTGCTCACCCTCGTCCTCGTGCTCCTGGCCCAAGTGGCCGCGCTGGCCCGGATGTACGACGATTCCTGGGCCCGGGGCGCGCTCGCCGCCGTCGTCTCGGCGGTCGCGGCGCGGCTCGCGCTCACCCTGGCCGCCCGCGCCGGGGTGCAGGCCGCCCGGCCGGAGGGGCTGGGGGCGGCGGTCGCGGGCGTGGTCCCGGTGCCGGGCGCGCTGGCCGTGGCGGCGCTCTGCGCGGCGGCGGTGGCGGCCGCGGGCCAACTCCTCGGCCCCTACGGCGGCGTCCACACCGTCCTCGCCCTCGCCGCGTCCCTCGCCGCCGCCGAACTCCTGCTCCGTCACTGCACCCGCCGCTTCGGCGGGATCACCGGCGACGTGTTCGGCGGCCTCGCGGAGACGGCCGCGACCACGGCGCTCGTGGCCCTGTCCTTCGGAGGCTAGGCTCTCCCGCCGACATGGACACATGAGTGTGATCGGGGGACTCCCATGCCGAAGCTGCGCCGTGCCGTGGCCTGGTTCATCGACTTCGGGCTGGTGGTCGCGGCGGCCTCGCTGCTCGCCGTGCTCACCTTCCACCGCATATCCGCGCTCGTCACCGACGTGCCGGACCTCGCGACCCGCGGCGGGTTCGATCTGCTGACCTCGCGCGGCGACGTCGTCGACGCGTCGGCGGACCTCGGGCTGTCGCTGTGGAACAAGGCCGTCCTGTACGTGGAGGAGGCCTTCGCGGCGCTCGCCGTCGTCACCTTCCTCTACCAGTGGGCCTGTCTCGCCCTCGTCGGCAGCACCCTCGGCAAGGGCCTGCTCGGACTGCGCGTCACCCCGAGCCGGCCGCGCCGCGCCGCCCTGCGGGCCGCCGTCACCACCGCGGCCGACGTCGCCGTGTACGCGGTGGCCTGCGTGCTGCTGATCGAGGGCCACTTCGTGCTGTCGGTGCTGGTGTGGACGCTGGCCGTGGTCCTGTTCCTCGTCAACGCGCTGCCGGTGCTCTCCCCCACCCGCCGCTCCCTCGCCGACCGGCTGGCGGGCACCTCGGTCACCGGCTTCGGCCTCGGCGCGGCGGAGGCCGAACCCGTGGCACGGACGTTCTGAAAAGTGACGAAGCGGGAGCCCGGGCGGTAAGTGGCGCAGGCGCCACGGCCGGGTGAACGGCATGCGGGCATGAGCGAACGCACACACACGCGTAGGCTCGTCCCGGGTGTTCGCCGACAGGGTGAAGGCCCCGGTTTCCTACGCGCCCCGGGCCGCGACCCAGGGTCGGCGCCGGGGCCCGGTCGACCCACCCGTTCGGCCACAGCAACTTCACATCGGAAGCGAGATTTCACCACAGTGACTGCTCTCACTCTCAGCACCGCCGCGGCGCCCGGCCTGCGGGCCGACGCGATCGTGATCGGTGTCGCCAAGGGCGCCAAGGGACCCGTCGTCGCGACGGGCGCCGAGGCCGTGGACAAGGCGTACGACGGCCGGCTCGCCGACGTCCTGGAGACCCTCGGTGCCTCCGGTGCCGAGGGCGAACTGACGAAGCTGCCCGCCCCGGCGGGCTTCAAGGCGCCGCTCGTGGTGGCGGTCGGCCTGGGCGCGCAGCCCGAGAAGAAGGCCTCCTTCGACGCCGAGGCGCTGCGCCGGGCCGCGGGTGTCGCCGCCCGCGCCCTGTCCGGCACCAAGAAGGCCGCCTTCGCGCTGCCCGTCGACGACGCCGACGCCGTCGGCGCGATCGGCGAGGGCGTGCTGCTCGGCGCGTACTCCTTCGACGCGTACAAGGAGAACGGCAAGGACCCGAAGGCGAAGAACGGCAAGGGCCCGCTCGCCGAGGCCGCGCTGCTCGGCGGCAAGCCCCGCGACGCCGCCCACAAGGCGGCCCTCGCGCGTGCCACCGCGGTCTCCGAGGAGCTCAACCGCGCCCGCGACCTGATCAACATGCCGCCGAACGACCTCACCCCGGCGGCGTTCGCCGCCGTCGCGCAGGACGCGGCGAAGGAGCACGGTCTCAAGGTCCAGGTGCTCGACGAGAAGGCCCTGACCAAGGGCGGCTACGGCGGCATCCTGGGCGTCGGCGGCGGCTCGGCGGCGGCCCCGCGCCTGGTGAAGCTGTCGTACACGAACTCGAAGGCGAAGAAGCACCTGGCCTTCGTCGGCAAGGGCATCACCTACGACTCGGGCGGCATCTCGCTGAAGCCCGCCGGTCACAACGAGACGATGAAGTGCGACATGAGCGGCGCCGCCGCGGTGTTCGCCGCCGTCGTCGCGGCCGCCCGCCTCGGTCTTGAGGTCAATGTCACCGGCTGGCTGGCGCTGGCCGAGAACATGCCGTCGGGCACCGCGGTCCGCCCGGGTGACGTGCTGCGCATGTACAGCGGCAAGACCGTCGAGGTGCTCAACACGGACGCCGAGGGCCGGCTCGTCCTGGCCGACGCGCTGTGGGCGGCGTCGGCGGAGAAGCCGGACGCGATCGTCGACGTGGCGACGCTGACCGGCGCGATGATGATGGCGCTCGGCAGCCGGCTGTTCGGGATCATGGCCAACGACGACACCTTCCGCTCCACCGTGCACGAGGCGGCGGAGGAGGTCGGCGAGCCGGCCTGGCCGATGCCGCTGCCGGAGCACCTGCGCAAGGGCATGGACTCCCCCACCGCGGACATCGCGAACATGGGCGAGCGGGCGGGCGGCGGCCTGGTCGCCGGTCTCTTCCTGCGCGAGTTCGTCGGCGACGGGATCACCTGGGCGCACCTCGACATCGCCGGACCCGCCTTCAACGAGCAGGGGCCCTTCGGGTACACGCCCAAGGGAGGCACGGGTTCCGCTGTGCGCACGCTGGTGCGGGTCGCCGAGCGGGCGGCCGGCGGCGACCTCGGGTGACGTTCGCCTAGCGGCGCGGACCGTTCCGTCGTAGGGCGGCCGCGGGGGCGTGGGGGCTGGTCGCGCAGTTCCCCGCGCCCCTCAGGGGGCTGCCCTCGAACGTGTCACGGGGGAACGTGGGCTGTCTCACACCACAGCCCCGCGTCTCGAACTCAAGCGACAAGTGCGAAGATGGAGCCCGGCAGGACAGGGCCCCCACCACAGGGCCGAAGAAGAGCGGCCGGACACCAGCCGCCGACCGGTCGTCGAAGACCGGCGTGGCGCACATGCATGGAGGACGTGACGTGGCGAACGACGCCAGCACCGTTTTCGACCTAGTGATCCTCGGCGGTGGTAGCGGTGGTTACGCCGCGGCCCTGCGCGGGGCTCAGCTGGGCCTGGACGTCGCCCTGATCGAGAAGGACAAGGTCGGCGGCACCTGCCTGCACCGGGGATGCATCCCCACCAAGGCCCTGCTGCACGCGGGCGAGATCGCCGATCAGGCCCGCGAGAGCGAGCAGTTCGGCGTCAAGGCCACCTTCGAGGGCATCGACGTCCCCGCCGTCCACAAGTACAAGGACGGCGTCATCTCCGGCCTGTACAAGGGCCTGCAGGGACTCATCGCCTCCCGCAAGGTGACCTACATCGAGGGTGAGGGCCGTCTGTCCTCCCCGACCTCCGTCGACGTGAACGGCCGCCGCGTCCAGGGCCGCCACGTGCTCCTGGCGACCGGCTCCGTGCCGAAGTCGCTGCCGGGTCTGGTCATCGACGGCGACCGGATCATCTCCTCCGACCACGCCCTGGTCCTGGACCGCGTACCGAAGTCCGCGATCATCCTGGGCGGCGGTGTCATCGGCGTCGAGTTCGCTTCGGCGTGGAAGTCCTTCGGCTCGGACGTCACGGTCGTCGAGGGCCTCAAGCACCTCGTCCCGGTCGAGGACGAGAACTCCTCCAAGCTTCTTGAGCGCGCCTTCCGCAAGCGCGGCATCAAGTTCAACCTGGGCACCTTCTTCTCGAAGGCCGAGTACACCCAGGACGGTGTCAAGGTCACCCTCGCCGACGGCAAGGAGTTCGAGGCGGAGGTCCTCCTCGTCGCCGTGGGCCGTGGCCCGGTCTCGCAGGGCCTGGGCTACGAGGAGCAGGGCGTCGCCATGGACCGCGGTTACGTCCTGGTCGACGAGTACATGCGGACGAACGTCCCGACCATCTCCGCCGTCGGTGACCTGGTCCCGACGCTCCAGCTCGCGCACGTCGGCTTCGCCGAGGGCATCCTGGTGGCGGAGCGTCTGGCCGGTCTGAAGACGGTTCCGATCGACTACGACGGTGTCCCGCGGGTGACGTACTGCCACCCGGAGGTCGCCTCCGTCGGTATCACCGAGGCCAAGGCCAAGGAGATCTACGGCGCGGACAAGGTCGTCGCTCTCAAGTACAACCTGGCGGGCAACGGCAAGAGCAAGATCCTGAACACCGCGGGCGAGATCAAGCTCGTCCAGGTGAAGGACGGTGCCGTGGTCGGCGTCCACATGGTCGGCGACCGCATGGGCGAGCAGGTCGGCGAGGCTCAGCTGATCTACAACTGGGAGGCCCTGCCGGCCGAGGTGGCGCAGCTCATCCACGCCCACCCGACGCAGAACGAGGCGCTCGGCGAGGCGCACCTGGCCCTGGCCGGCAAGCCGCTGCACTCCCACGACTGACGCCTTCAGTTTTCGGGCGCGACGACACAGACTTCCGCAATTCGTAAGGAGCAACCGAAACCATGGCGGTTTCCGTAACCCTTCCGGCGCTCGGTGAGAGCGTCACCGAGGGCACTGTCACCCGCTGGCTGAAGGCCGAGGGCGAGCGCGTCGAGGCCGACGAGCCGCTGCTGGAGGTGTCGACCGACAAGGTCGACACCGAGATCCCGGCGCCCGCCTCCGGCATCCTGGCCTCGATCAAGGTCGCCGAGGACGAGACCGTCGAGGTGGGCGCC
>NZ_JADDRL010000260.1 GCF_021538895.1 Streptomyces olivochromogenes
CAGGTCGGTGGTGTTGCCCAGGCCGCGGATCCGAGCGTCCTCCTCCGCGGTCGGAAGAGGCGGGTCCTCGCTCACGGGCGGCGCTCCGCCAGCCACCGGGAAGCGGTTCGACATGAAGGCCTTGACCCGGGCCCAGTCGTCGTGGCCCTTGAGCGTCTCGTCGGTGGTGTTGTTCGCGCAGTCTTTCTCGCCGGTCGCGTCGATGTTGACGATCTGCTTTGCATCGCCGTCGTCGCCGAAGCCCGCCGGGTTGTCGCCGTTCCAGTCCGGGTTCTGGTTCAGGGGAACGGTGCGCACGGCACCCGCGCCGTCCGAGAAGACGAACTGGTTCACGCCGTCGTTCGGGTCGAGCACGCGGTTCTCGTGGAGGTCGTCCTCCTTGAGTTCGGGCAGCACCGCCGTGGAGCGGCCCGGCGCGTTCGGGCCGGGCGGGCGGCCGAACGCGGTGATGCGGGCCGGGGAGAAGTCGACGATCGTTCCACCGCCCGCGCGCGGGATGCCCCCGGACATGGAGTAGCTCATCACGCTCACGTAGTTGGGCTTGCAATTCGGGTACGCGTCCGTGCCCGCGTGGTGCAGCCCGAGGTTGTGGCCCAGTTCGTGCATGAGGGCACCGGCGTCGGTGCGGTAGAGAATGACGTCTGTCCCGCCGCCGTAGCCGCCGCTGTCGCACCCGGTGTCGGGGCCGGCGCCGTCGGTGTCGACGTCCTTGGTGGTGTAGAGGACGTAGTTGAACACCTTCTGGCGCAGCAGCTGCATGTTGCGCGCCTTCGTGTTGCGGTACTCCGTGTCGAGGTTGCAGTTGGCCAGCGGGAACGCGATCTGATTGCCGCCCCCCAGGTCGTCGCCGACGATGCAGTCCGGGTCTTGGTCGTCCGGCCTGCCGTCCGTGTCGTCGTCGATGCCGTTGTCGCAGGTGGCCGGCTTGAAGTCTTCGACGCCCAGTTCGCGGTCGTTGCAGTTCGGATCGGCACCGTCCGCACCGTCCCTGCCGTCGTTGTCCAGTCCGTCGGTGCAGGTGCCTTCCGGTGGGCCCTCCATGGCCGTCTTGTCGTACAGGCCGCCGGAGTCGACGTGCAGCGTGATGCCGTCCGCGCCGTCCGGGTTGGACAGCGGGGCCGCCGCGAAGGCGTGCTCGACCGCCTGGATCGCCTCGTGGGACGGCTGGGAGCCGTCCGAGTAGTCGAGTTCGACGAAGACGTCCTTGTGCAGCGGGTCCGCCTGGAGGGAGGGCAGGTCGACGGCCATCGAGTTGTCCGGGTTGCGCACGCCGTAGCGTTCGTACCGGTCGGCGATGCCGTCCTGATCAGCGTCGCTGTGA
>NZ_JADDRL010000261.1 GCF_021538895.1 Streptomyces olivochromogenes
GAGGTCGGTGGTGTTGCGCAGGCCGCGGATCCGAGCCGCCTCCTCAGCGGTCGGCAGGGGCGGGTCCTCGTTCGCGGCCGGCGCTCCGCCGGCCTTGGGGAAGCGGCTCGGCATGAAGGTCCTGACCCGGTCCCAGTCGTTGTGGCCCTTGAGCAACTCGTCAGTGGTCATGTTCGCGCAGTCCGGCTCGCCGGGAATCGCGTCGATGTTGACGATCTGCTTCGCATCGCCGTCGTCGCCGAAGCCCCCCGGGTTGTCGCCGTTCCAGTCCGGGTTCCGGTTCAGGGGAACGGTGCGCACGGCACCCGCACCGTCCAGGAAGACGAACTGGTTCACCCCGTCCTGCGGGTCGAGCCTGATGCTCTCGTGGAGGTCGTCCTCCTGGAGGTCGGGCAGCACCTCCCGGGACCGGCCCGGCAGGTTGTCGCCGGGCGACCGGCCGAACAGGGTGATCCGGGCCGGGGAGAAGTCGACGACGTGCCCACCGCCCACGCGCGGGATGCCCTCAGACATGGAGTAGTTCATCACGCTCACGTAGTTCGGCTTGCAGTTGGGCTTCGCGTCCGTGCCCGCGTGGTCGAGCCCGAGGTTGTGGCCGAGCTCGTGCATGAGGCCCCCGGCGTCGGCGCGGTAGAGGATGATGTCCGTCCCGCCAATCGAGCCCAGGCCGCCCGCGGCGCACCCGGCGCTATTAGTGGTGTAGAGGACGTAGTTGAACACCTTCTGACGCAGCAGCTGCATGTTGCGCGCCTTCGTGTTGTAGTACTCCGTGTCGAAGTCCTTGTCGTCGCAGTTGTTCAGCGGGAACGCGATCTGGTTGCCGCCCCCCAGGTTGTCGCCGACGATGCAGTCCGGATCCTGCTCGTCGGGCCTGCCGTCTGCGTCGTCGTCGATGTGGTTGCTGCAGGTGGCCACCTTGAGGTCCTCGACGCCGAGTTCTCGGTCGCTGCAGTTCGGATCGGAGCCGTCCGCACCGTTGACGCCGTTGTTGTCCAGTCCGTCGGTGCAGGTGCCTTCGGGCGGGCCCTCCATGGCCGTCTTGTCGTGCAGGCCGCCGGAGTCGACGTGCAGCGTGATGCCGTCCGCGCCGTCGGGGTTGGACAGTGGGGCCGCCGCGAAGGCGTGCTCGACGACCTGGATCGCCTCGTGGGACGGCTGGGAGCCGTCCGAGTAGTCGAGTTCGACGAAGACGTCCTTGTGCAGCGGGTTTGCCTGGAGGGAGGGCAGGTCGACGGCCATCGAACCGTCGGGGTTGCGCACGCCGTAGCGTTCGTAGCGGTCGGCGATGCCGTCCTGGTCGGCGTCGCTGTGG
>NZ_JADDRL010000262.1 GCF_021538895.1 Streptomyces olivochromogenes
GAGCTTGTTCAGCGAGCCCTGGACCAGCGAAAGCTGCGGGCTCATGTTGCCCTGGGTCACCGAGTTGCCGAACGACTCCGAGGCCCCGACGCCACTGCTGGAGGTGGTGCCGTTGTCGTCACCGATGGCAAGCGCCTGCGGCGCGATGGCCACCGACGCACCGACGACGGACGCGACGACCGCTGCCACGGCCATTGCCTTCTTGAGCATTTCACTGTCCTTTCCTGGCTCCCGGCCAATGCTGGCCAAAGAAGCACGTTCCTGCCACCGCATCAACCGGGTGTCCGAGGATTGGTTGCGCGGCGTCACCCGTTCGGATCGCGGGGGCCCATTCCCGCGTATGGGCCAATGGGGTGAATGCCAGCAACCAATGGCGGGCGGGGTCAGTTGAAACAGGACGCTCCGGTGGACGGGGTTTCTCCAGAAGGGAACAGCAAGTGATCAAGAAGGTTCTGGCTTCGGCCGCGGTCGCCGCTTCGTTCGCGGGCGTCGCTGCCGGCGCGTCTCCGGCGCTCGCCATCGGTGACGACAGCGGCACCACCTCCGCCAGCGGCGTCGGCGCGTCGCAGTCGTTCGGCAACTCCGCCACGTACGGCTCCATGAGCCCGCAGCTCGCCCTCATCCAGGGCTCGTTCAACAAGCCCTGCATCGGCCTGCCGGCGAAGGCGAACGTCCAGAGCCTGCTCGCCCTCGCCAACGTCGGCGTCCAGGACATCCCGATCCTGTCGGCTCCGCAGAACCAGCAGTGTGTCGAGAACTCGACCCAGGCCAAGGGCGACGAGCCGCTCTCGCACATCCTGGACGACATCTCGGCCCTCTCGGGCAACAGCTGACCGGACGTCAGCCGGGCCCGCCTGCGGGTCCCGACCAGCGGGCCGCCGAGTTCTCGGCGGCCCGTTGTCGCGTTCCGGCCCGCTCCGGCGCGACGGTCGGCGCCAGCCGCACCCCCCTCCAGGGGCGCTTGTCCCTTGATCGGACTGCGCTGGTCCGAACGGGGCAAAGGCCGCATCCTCCGGCCCGCTCGGACCGTTGACGATCATGTATCTCCCTCCCCGGAGTTCCGCTTTTCGAAGGGAAAGAACATGAAGAAGCTGTGGGCCTCTGCGGCCATCGCGGCGACGGTCGCCGGCCTCGCGGCCACGGCCGCTCCCCAGGCGCTCGCGATCGGTGACGACAGCGGCACCACCTCCGCCAGCGGCGTCGACGCCAAGTCGGAGTTCGGCAACTCGGCCACGTCGGGTGACCTGAGCCCGCAGCTCTCGCTGGTCCAGGGCTCGCTGAACAAGCCG
>NZ_JADDRL010000263.1 GCF_021538895.1 Streptomyces olivochromogenes
ACGGCGATCTCGTTGGTCGGCCAGGCGTAGGTCAGGTCGGCGCCGATGGACTGGCTGTCCATCACGATGTACGCGCCGCCGTACGCCTTGCGCAGGATGAGCGAGATCCTCGGAACGGTCGCGTTGCAGTAGGCGTACAGCAGCTTCGCGCCGTGCCGGATGATCCCGCCGTGCTCCTGGTCCACACCAGGCAGGAACCCCGGAACGTCCAGCAAAGTCACGATCGGGATGTTGAAGGCGTCGCACATCTGCACGAAGCGCGCGCCCTTCTCGCTGGCTTCGATGTCCAGAACACCGGCGAGATGCTGGGGCTGGTTGGCGACGATGCCCACGACCTGGCCGTTCAGCCGGGCGAGGGCGCAGATGATGTTGCCCGCCCAGCGCTCGTGGACCTCCAGGTACTCGCCGTCGTCGACGATCTCCTCGATCACCCGGGCCATGTCGTACGGCCGGTTGCCGTCCGCCGGCACCAGCTCCAGCAGTTCCTCGGACCGCCGGGTCTGGGGGTCGGTGCACGGGACGCACGGCGGGTACTCGCGGTTGTTCTGCGGCAGCAGCGACAGCAGGTAGCGCACCTCGGCGATGCAGGTCTCTTCGTCGTCGTACGCGAAGTGGCAGACACCGCTCGTCTCGGCGTGCACGTCCGCGCCGCCCAGCCCGTTCTGGGAGATCTCCTCACCGGTGACGGCCTTGACCACGTCCGGCCCGGTGATGAACATCTGCGAGGTCTCACGGACCATGAACACGAAGTCGGTCAGGGCCGGCGAGTAGGCCGCGCCACCCGCGCACGGGCCGAGCATCACACTGATCTGCGGGATGACACCCGAGGCCTTGGTGTTGCGCTGGAAGATGCCGCCATAGCCGGCGAGCGCGGACACGCCCTCCTGAATGCGGGCGCCCGCACCGTCGTTGAGCGACACCAACGGCGCACCCGCCGCGATGGCCATGTCCATGATCTTGTGGATCTTCGTCGCGTGGGCCTCACCCAGCGCACCGCCGAAGATCCGGAAGTCGTGCGCGTACACGAAGACCGTACGGCCCTCCACCGTCCCCCAGCCGGTGATCACACCGTCCGTGTACGGCTTCTTCGCCTCCAGACCGAACCCGGTCGCCCGGTGCCGGCGCAGCTGCTCGACCTCCTGGAAGGAACCCGGGTCCAGCAACAGCTCGATCCGCTCCCGCGCCGTCAGCTTGCCCTTGGCATGCTGCGCCGCGGTCGCCTTCTCGCTGGGACC
>NZ_JADDRL010000264.1 GCF_021538895.1 Streptomyces olivochromogenes
CTGGCCGCCCGGGGCCCGGTACTTGCCCTTCAGACAGGCGCGGGTCGAGGTGAGGGTCAGCCCCGATTCGCTGGGCTTGAAGTGCATCACGTTGTCGGTGTCGCCGTCGCGGGTGCGCTCGTCCAGCTCGTAGGAGTCACCGGGGTGGCCCCTGCCGTGGACCTCCCGGGCGCCGGCCGGGGTGGCGGTGTTGAACAGCCGCTCCCGCAGGCCCCAGTACGTCTGGGACACGTCGATCGCTGTCGCGTCGAAGGCCAGTGGCAGGCCGTACTCGCCAACCCGGGTGGTCAGCGCGGCCAGGGTGGCGTCGGTGTTGAGGTTGATGGAGTTCGGGAAGCCGCCGGGCCGGACGTTGATCGCGACGGGCACCACGCAGTCGATCCGGAACGAGGTGGAAGCGGTGTTGTTGCTCGGGTCCGGGTCGACGTCCTCCGCGTTCTTCAGCGCCAGGCGGGAGTCCAGGCGTACCTGCTTCAGGCCCGGCGCGGTGCACGCGAGCTGCACCGCGTACGTGGCCTTCTGCGGCGTGCCCACGCGCAGCGCCGTCTGCTGAGCGGTCTGTGTCGCGGGTGTGACGGTGACGCCGGCGTCCGCGTCGGCCGTGGTGGTCAGCAGGGTGTCGATCGGGCTCGACGGGCCGGCGTTGGCGACGGTGACCTCCAGCAAGGCGGTGGCGGGCTCGCCGATGAGCACCTCCAGCGGGCTGGTGGCCCGGGCGTCGGTGATCCGTACGTCCGCCTTCGCGATCACCCTGGTGTCGGCGGTGGCGGTGTTGTCGGCCGGCCGCGCGTCCGGGCCGGCGAGGTTGGCCACGGTAGAGGTGGCGGTGATCGTCTTCGGGCCGCCGTTGCGGTAGACCAGGTCGGCCGGGACCTGGGCGCTGATCGTGTACTCCCGGTGCGTCCCCTGCGGCACCTCGCTGAGGTTGCAGGTGACCGTCCGGCCGGAGACCAGGCAGGGGCCGGTTGTGGTCGGGTCGGTGACGTCGTCGGGCAGCTCAGTCGTGATCTGGGTGGACGTGGAGGAGTTCGGACCCTTGTTGGTGACGCCGACCGTCCAGGTCAGGCGCTCGCCGGCGGCGACCGGGTCCGGGGCGTCGGTCAGCGTCAGGGC
>NZ_JADDRL010000265.1 GCF_021538895.1 Streptomyces olivochromogenes
CGGATCGCGGTCGGCGCCGTGTACAGGATCGTCACGCCGTACTTCTGGACGATCTCCCAGAACCGGCCCTGGTGCGGGGTGTCCGGGGTGCCCTCGTACATGACCTGGGTGGCGCCGTTGGCGAGCGGCCCGTACACGATGTAGGAGTGGCCGGTGACCCAGCCGACGTCGGCCGTGCACCAATAGACATCGGTCTCGGGCTTGAGGTCGAAGACGGCGTGGTGGGTGTAGGCGGCCTGGGTGAGGTAGCCGCCGGAGGTGTGCAGGATGCCCTTCGGCTTCCCCGTCGTACCGGAGGTGTAGAGGATGAACAGCGGGTGCTCGGCCTCGAACGCCTGCGGAGAGTGCTCGGCGGACTGGCGGCCGACGATGTCGTGCCACCACACGTCCCGGCCGTCCGTCCAGGCGACGTCCTGGCCGGTGCGGCGCACGACGAGGACGTGCTCGACGTTGTCGACGCGGTTGATCGCGTCGTCGACGGCGGGCTTGAGGGCGGAGGGCTTGCCGCGGCGGTAGCCGCCGTCGGCGGTGATGACGACCTTGGCGTCGGCGTCCTGGATCCGGGTGGCGAGCGCGTCCGCGGAGAAGCCGCCGAAGACGACCGAGTGGGCGGCGCCGATCCGGGCACAGGCCAGCATCGCGATCGCGGTCTCGGGGATCATCGGCATGTAGACGGCGACCCGGTCGCCCGGCTGAACTCCCAGCTCCAGCAGGGCGTTCGCGGCCCGGGAGACCTCGTCCTTGAGCTCGGCATAGGTGATCGCGCGGCTGTCACCGGGCTCGCCCTCGAAGTGGATCGCGACCCGGTCGCCGTTGCCCGCCTCGACATGCCGGTCGACGCAGTTGTAGGCGACGTTCAGCTCGCCGTCCTTGAACCACTTGGCGAACGGCGGGTTCGACCAGTCCAGCGTCTCGGTCGGCTCGGTGGCCCAGGCCAGCCGGCGGGCCTGCTCGGCCCAGAAGCCGAGCCTGTCAGCCTTGGCCTGTTCATACGCCGCCGCCGTGACGTTGGCGTGCGCGGCCAGCTCGGCGGGCGGCGCGAACCTGCGCTCTTCCTTGAGCAGGTTGGCCAGGCTTTCGTTGCTCACGACATCTCC
>NZ_JADDRL010000266.1 GCF_021538895.1 Streptomyces olivochromogenes
CCGCTCACCACCCTGCGCACCATCGCCGTCATAGCCGCACTCCCCCTCCTGCTCACCGCCTGCGGCTACGGCTCCAAGTCCACCGACGACGACAAGCAGGCCGCGCCCGCGGCAGGCGCCAAGAAGCTCTCCGCCGACGAGGTCAAGATCGGCTACTTCCCCAACCTCACGCACGCCACCGCTCTCGTGGGCGTTCAGGAGGGCCTCATCCAGAAGGAGCTCGGCGGCACCACGATCAAGCCGTCGACCTTCAACGCCGGACCGTCCGAGATCGAGGCGCTGAACGCCGGGTCCATCGACATCGGCTGGATCGGCCCGTCCCCGGCGATCAACGGCTACACCAAGTCCGAGGGCAAGAACCTGCGCATCATCGGCGGTTCGGCCTCCGGCGGCGTGAAGTTCGTCGTCAATCCGAAGAAGATCAAGTCCCTGAAGGACGTCAAGGGCAAGAAGATCGCCACCCCGCAGCTGGGCAACACGCAGGACGTGGCGTTCCTCAACTGGATCGCGGACCAGGGCTGGAAGGTCGACGCGCAGAGCGGCAAGGGCGACGTCTCCGTCGTCCGCACCGACAACAAGGTCACCCCGGACGCCTACAAGTCCGGCTCGATCGACGGCGCCTGGGTGCCCGAGCCGACCGCGTCCAAGCTGGTCGCCGAGGGCGGCAAGGTGCTGCTCGACGAGTCGACGCTGTGGCCGGACAAGAAGTTCGTGATCACCAACATCATCGTGTCGCAGAAGTTCCTGAAGGAGCATCCGGACATCGTCGAGGCCGTGCTGCGCGGCTCGGTGCGGACCAATGAGTGGATCAACGCCAACCCGGAGAAGGCGAAGACGGCCGCCAACGCGGCACTGAAGACGCTCTCGGGCAAGGCACTGCCCGCCGACGTCATCGACCCGGCGTGGAAGTCCGTCACCTTCCTCGACGACCCGCTGGCCTCGACCCTCCACACCGAGGCGGAGCACGCGGAGAAGGCCGGCCTGCTCGACAAGCCCGACCTGAAGGGCATCTACGACCTCACGCCGCTCAACAAGGTCCTCAAGGCCGAGACCGG
>NZ_JADDRL010000267.1 GCF_021538895.1 Streptomyces olivochromogenes
GCCCGGGACGGGTTCTTGCGGGCGTCGAACTACTACCGGTCGGCGGAGTTCTTCCTGCACGGCAACCCCTGCGACCCGCGCCACGACCAGGCCTACGACCGCTCCGTGGAATGCTTCCAGGCCGCCGCGGCCCTCTACACCACCCCGCGCATCGAACCGGTCCGCATCCCGTACGAGGACACCACCCTGCCGGGTTACCTGTACCGGGTCGACGACTCCGGGACACCCCGGCCGACGCTGATCATGCACAACGGCTTCGACGGCACCACCGAGGAACTGCACTTCTTCGGGGCGATGGCCGGCGTGGAGCGCGGCTACACCGTGCTGGTCTTCGACGGCCCCGGCATGCCCGGCCCACGCCACCACGAGGGACTGGTCTTCCGCCCGGACTGGGAGAACGTCATCACCCCCGTCGTGGACTTCGCCGAGACCCTCCCAGACGTCGACAACAGCCGTATCGCGCTCCTGGGTCTCAGCATGGGCGGCATCCTCGCCCCCCGGGCCGCCGCCTTCGAACACCGCCTGGCCGCACTGATAGCCGTCGACGGCCTCTACGACCTCGGCCAGACCTCCGTCCGCAACATCCCCGGCACCCGACAGCAGGCCGAACGACTCCTGCGCGCCCAGGACGCACCCGAACTCGACGCCGCCTTCGAACACATCATGGCCGGCGACCCGATCGCCCGCTGGGCGATCAACCACGGCATGTACGTCATGGGCGTCGACACCCCCCGCGCCTTCAACGCCTCCTACCTCGACTACACCCTCGCCGACGGCATCGCCGAGCAGATCCAGTGCCCCACCCTCGTCTGCGACGCCACCGAGGACATGTTCTTCAAGGGCCAGCCCGAACAGCTCTACGCCCATCTGACCTGCCCCAAGACCCTGATGGTGTTCACCGCCGAAGAGGGCGCAGGCGCGCACTGCCACCCCGGCGCGATGCGTCTGTCCCAGGCCCGCATCTACGACTGGCTCGACGACACCCTCACC
>NZ_JADDRL010000268.1 GCF_021538895.1 Streptomyces olivochromogenes
CCGCCCCGCACGCGCGTCACCACCGGCACGTTGTACGTCGCGCTCGCACCCTCCAACCGGTACAAGAACCACAACCGCCGCTGAGCACCCGACAACGGCACCACCTCCGGACGCGGCACCACCGCCACCACCCCCGGACGCACCGCCGACACCCCACCCGCCGACTCCACCCGCGCCGCCAGACCCGCCACCGTCGGCGACTCGAACACCGCCCGCACACCCACATCCACACCCAGATCCGCCCGCACGGCATTCACCAACCGCATCGCCAACAGCGAATGCCCACCCAGATCGAAGAAACTGTCGTCGACACCGACCGACGGAAGGGACAGCGCCTTGGCGAACAGGCCGCACAGGGCCTCTTCCAGAAGGGTCCGGGGTTCGTGGTGGGTGGCCGTGGCGGTGTAGTCAGGGGCGGGCAGGGCCTCGCGGTCCAGCTTTCCGTTGACGGTGAGGGGCAGGGCGGCCATGGGTACGAGGGCGGCGGGCACCATGTATTCGGGCAGCCGTGCCGCCAGGTCGGCCTTGGCCCGGGCCAGGTCAAGGCCGGAGTCGGAGTCGAAGTCGGAGCCGGAGCCGGAGCCGGAGTCGGAGTCCGATTCCGGGACGACGTAACCGACCAGGCGCTTCTCCCCGGGCTGGTCCTCGCGGAGCAGTACGGCCGCCTGGCGGACCCCGGCGACCGCGCCGAGGGCGGTCTCGATCTCGCCGAGTTCGATGCGCAAGCCGCGCAGCTTCACCTGGTCGTCGACGCGGCCGACGAACATCAGCCGCCCGTCCGGCGTCCAGCGCACCACATCGCCCGTCCGGTACATCCGCTCACCCACGGCGAAGGGGCTCGCGACGAAACGGGACGCCGTCAGGTCCGGCCGGCCCACATAGCCACGCGCCAGACCCGGACCCGCGATGTACAGCTCGCCCGCCACCCCGGGGACGACCGGGCGCAG
>NZ_JADDRL010000269.1 GCF_021538895.1 Streptomyces olivochromogenes
GCGATCAACGTGAACGACGCCGTGACGAAGTCGAAGTTCGACAACAAGTACGGCTGCCGCCACTCACTGATCGACGGCATCAACCGCGCCACCGACACCCTGATCGGCGGCAAGACCGCCGTCGTGTGTGGCTACGGGGACGTGGGCAAGGGCTGTGCGGAGTCGCTGCGCGGCCAGGGTGCCCGGGTGATCATCACGGAGATCGACCCGATCTGCGCGCTGCAGGCGGCGATGGACGGCTACCAGGTCACCACCCTGGACGAGGTCGTCGACAAGGCCGACATCTTCATCACCACGACCGGCAACAAGGACATCGTCATGGCCGCCGACATGGCCAGGATGAAGCACCAGGCCATCGTCGGGAACATCGGTCACTTCGACAACGAGATCGACATGGCCGGTCTGGCGAAGGTCGCGGGGATCGTCAAGGACGAGGTCAAGCCGCAGGTCCACACGTGGACGTTCCCGGACGGCAAGGTGATCATCGTGCTGTCCGAGGGCCGTCTGCTGAACCTGGGCAACGCCACCGGACACCCCTCGTTCGTGATGTCCAACTCGTTCGCGGACCAGACGCTGGCCCAGATCGAGCTGTTCACCAAGCAGTCCGAGTACCCGATCGGCGTGTACACGCTGCCCAAGCACCTCGACGAGAAGGTCGCCCGGCTCCACCTCGACGCCCTCGGCGTCAAGCTCACGACGCTGCGCCCGGAGCAGGCCGCGTACATCGGCGTGGAGG